>NZ_DATMFG010000021.1:0-287283 GCF_035556355.1 Microbacterium sp. | reverse complement strand
GTGCTCGACACGCGCATCTCGGGGGCGCGCGACCTCGCGGCGGTCAGCGACCGGCCGCTGCTGGGGACGATCCCGTTCGAGAAGCGCGCGAAGGAGCGTCCGCTCGTCGTGCAGGACGATCCGCTCAGTGTCCGGGCCGAGGCGTTCCGCACGCTGCGCACGAACCTGCAGTTCCTCGACCTCGACAACAGGTCCTCTTTCGTCATCACCTCGAGCGAGCCCGGCGAGGGCAAGACCACGACGCTCATCAACCTCGCGACCGTCCTCGCCGACGCGGGACGCCGCGTCGCGGTCGTGGATGCCGACCTGCGCCGCCCGCGCGTCGCCACCCACCTCGGCATCGAGGGCGGAGCCGGCCTCACGGACGTGCTCATCGGACGCGCTTCTCCCGAGGAGCTCCTCGTCCCGTGGCGCACGCGCAACCTGCGCGTGCTCCCCGCCGGGCGCATCCCGCCCAACCCGAGCGAGCTGCTCGTCTCGACGCAGATGCGCGCGCTGCTCGCCGACCTCGAGCGCGAGTTCGAGATCGTGCTCGTCGACGCGCCGCCGCTTCTCGCCGTCACGGATGCGGCGGTGCTCGCGAAGGCGACCGCGGGCGCGATCGTGGTCGTGGCCGCCGGGCGCACGAAGAGCGCGCGCCTCACCGCCGCGCTGGAGACCCTGCAGGCCGTCGACGCCCGGACGGCGGGCCTCGTTCTGACGATGGTTCCGATGCGCGGACCGGACGCGCACCACTCGTACGGCTACCGCTACGGCGGCAGGGAAGCCGACGGCGAAGACTGACGCGAGGGCCCGGATTTCCGGGCATCCGTCATCACGTTCAGGAAAACTTCGCGTGTTCTCCACTTGACGTACAGGAAACATGCGACGAACCTCTATGTACGACGTCCATCTGGGGATCGGGCGAGGGGTTCGAAGTGACGTGGGAACTGAAGCTGGGGGCTTCGGCGTTGACACCGCCGCGTACCGCCGGGCAACCGGTGGGCGCACGATGGCGCGAGGCATACGCCGTTCGGCTGTGGATGACGGATGCGCTCATCCTCGTGTGGGTGGTGTACGGCACGCAGATCGCGTGGCTCGGGCTGCAGCCGCCGCGCGTGTCGGGGCTCGCCGAGATCGACTACTGGATCTTCTCGGGCGTGCTCATCGGCGCGTGGATCTGGATGCTCGGCCTGCTCGAGACACGCAGTGACAAGGTCATCGGCGCGGGGATCACGGAGTACATCCGCGTCGGCGATGCGAGCCTGAGGGTGTTCGGCGCGGTCGCGATCGTCGCGTTCCTGTTCCGCGTCGACGTCGCGCGTGGCTACCTCATCCTGGCGCTGCCGATGGGCATCGTCACCCTCGTCCTCGGACGTTGGCTGTGGAGGCAATGGCTCATCGCGCACCGCCGCATGGGCCTCTACACGGCGCGTGTCCTGCTCGTGGGGTGTGAGGAGTCGGTCGCCCAGATCGCGCGTGAACTCTCGCGAACGACCGACGCCGGCTACACCGTCGTGGGGGCATGCGTTCCCGCCGCCGTGGGCGGCACCGTGGCGGGCACCGGTATCCCGATCGTCGGAGATCTCGAATCGGTGCCCGCCGCGCTTGCCCGCATCGATGCCGACACCGTCGCGATCACCGGCACGGACGACCTGCCGCCCGACCGCGTCAAGCAGATCTCGTGGGCGCTCGAGTCCGGCGGCCAGCACCTCGTGCTGGCGCCGAGCATCGTCGACATCAGCGGTCCGCGCATCCGCACCCGGCCCGTCGCGGGGCTTCCGCTCATCCACGTCGAGCGCCCGTCGCTCTCGCGCGGGCAGAGGGTCGCGAAGCGTCTCGCCGACATCGTGTGCTCCGCCGCGATGCTCGTCGTCCTCGCACCCGCGCTCCTGCTCATCGCGGCCGCGGTGCGCGCCACCAGCCCCGGGCCGGCCCTCTTCCGCCAGGCGCGCATCGGCCGCAACGGCGAACCGTTCCACATCCTCAAGTTCCGCACGATGTACGAGGGGGCGGATGCCGAGCTGGCCACCCTCCTCGCGGCGCAGGGGACCGACGGCCGACCCCTCTTCAAGGTGCGCGACGACCCGCGCGTCACGCCGTTGGGGCGGTTCCTGCGCAAGTACTCGATCGACGAGTTCCCGCAGCTGCTCAACGTGCTGAGCGGCTCGATGAGCCTGGTCGGGCCGCGGCCGCAGGTGCACGCCGAGGTCGCCCTGTATTCGGATGCCGCGAAGCGGCGCCTGCTCATCCGGCCGGGCATGACGGGGCCGTGGCAGGTCAGCGGCCGGTCGAGCCTGGACTGGGAGGAGGCGATGCGGCTCGACCTGTCGTACGTCGAGAACTGGTCGCTCCTCGGCGACGCGGCGATCCTCGTCAAGACGGTCAAGGCGGTCGTGTCGCCCGGAGGGACGGCGGTCTAGTGCGTGTGCTCATGATCGCGCCGTCGTTCTTCGGCTACGAGAAGGCGATCGCACAGGAGATCCGGGCTCAGGGCCACGAGGTCGAGCTCGTCGACGAGCGCCCCTCGAACGCGCCGGTCGCTCGGGCGGTCGTGCGCGTCGCACCCGCGATCCTCGGCCACCGGATCACGGCGCACTTCAGGGAGCTGCTGCGCCGCGCCGAGCACGATCCTCCGGATCTCGTCCTCGTCATCAAGGGCGAGGTCGTGCCGGAGTGGTTCCTCACGACGCTCCGGTCGCGCAGCCCGAGGGTGCGGTTCGTCTACTACACGTTCGACTCGTTCGCGAACAGCCCTCGGGGCGCTGCGCTCCTCCCCCTTTTCGACCGCGCGTTCTCGTTCGACCCGGACGACGCGCGCCGCACGGGCGTGGATCACCTGCCGCTGTTCCACCGCCCGGAGTTCCACCCGGGCGACGAGCCGCGCGACCTCGACGTGTCGTTCATCGGCACGCTGCACGGCGATCGCCACGCGTTCGCGAACGCCGTCGCGGCCGCCGTGCCGCCGGAGCGACGACTCCTGTGGTTCTACTCCCCTGCCGCCTGGTATTTCTGGCTGCGCAAGGTCTTCGTGCGCCGGTACCGCGGCATCCCGCGCGCGGACGTGCGCACGACGCCGCTGCCGATCGGCGCGGTCGCCGCCACCATGCGCCGTTCCAAGGCGGTCATCGACCTCCAGCGGCCCGGTCAGACCGGACTGACGATGCGCGTGTTCGAGGTGCTGGCCAGCGGCGCCGCGCTCATCACCGCCAACGCCGCGATCCGCGACGAGCCGTTCTACGATCCCGCACGCGTGCTCATCGTGCCCGCCGATCCCGCTCGCATCGACGTGGCGGAGGTGGCCGCGTTCATCGCCGCGCAGCCCGCCCGGGGGACGAGCCCCGCCGGCTTCGAGGACCGGTCGCTCGCCGCCTGGACGTCGGAAGTTCTGGCGCCCGCGCTGGTCGGGGCCTGACATGCGGATCGTCATCGACGCGATGGGATCGCCCGCCGGATCGGGCGGGATGAACCTGTACGCGCGCGAGGTCGTCGGCGCCTGGGCGGAAGCCCACCCCGGCGACGGCATCATCGTGGTCGGGGGGCCGTGGGCGGCGGACGCGTTCGCCGCCCACGCGAACGTCTCGGTGCACGTCGTTTCGAGCGTGTCACCCGTCGCCCGGGCGTGGACCCAGCTCGTCTCGTCCGCGATCGTGTTCCGGCGCTCCCGCGCGGACGCGCTGCTGTCGCTGAGCCCGGTCGCCTCCCCGCTCGTGCCGCGCGCGCGCCGCGCGGTCGTCGTGCACGACTGGCGGCACGAGAACCACCCCGCGGAGTTCCCTCTCGTGCAGCGCCTCTACCGGCGTCTGTGGCGGTGGTCGGCGGGATCCGCGGGGACGACGGTGGCGATCTCCGAGAAGACCGCCGCCGAGACCCGCGATCGCGTGCGGCCCCGCCGTCTCGTCGTCGTCGAGAACGGCGGCGACCACCCGCGACGCTGGCACACGGCACCGGCGTCCGCGCGGGGCGTGAACGTGGTCACGTACGGGCATCTGCCGAACAAGCGCCCCGAGGCCGTGATCCGCGCGGTCGCCGCGATGCCCGACGTCACCCTCTGGGTGCTGGGGGCGGTGGACGAGTACCGGGAGTCGCTTCGTGAGCTCGCGGCGCGCTACCGGGTCACCCACCGCGTGCGACTGCCGGGATACGTGTCCGACCGTTCGTACCAGCGGATCGTGGCATCCGCCGCGGCCTTCGTCCTCAACTCGTCCGACGAGGGCTTCGGCCTCCCGGTCGTCGAGGCCGCGTACTTCGGGATCCCCGTCGTCGTGGCGTCCGACAGCGGCCTCGCGGCGATCCACCCGGGGGCCGTGCACGTCTCGGATCCCGATCCGCAGAGCATCGCGGATGCCGTGACCGCCGCCCTGCGGGAGGAGCCCCGCCGGCCGCGGCGCGTGCGGCCGTGGGCCGATTGCGCGCGGGAGGCGCGTGCGGCCGTCGAGGCTTCGCTCCCACGCCCGTCGCAGGTACCGGCGATCGCGGGGAGCAGGCGATGAGGATCAACCCGTGGGCGCTGCCGCTCGTCCTCCTCGGAGCGGCGATCGTGGCCCTGCTGGTTCGCGACCTGTCCGATCCGGCCGCGCTCGCCCTCGCCGGCCTCTCCGCGGTCATCGCGCTCAGCGGCGCCATCCAGTCCGCCGCGCACGGGCTGCGGCCGGCCGCCGCGGCTTTCTACGTCTTCTGGTTCGCGTGGCTCGGGGTGGGCCCGATCGCGCAGCTCACGCTGGGCCGCGTCGCGTGGAACGACACACGGGCGCTCGCCGATCCGGCGGCGGTGCGGCTCGCGCTCGTGCTGACCGCGCTCGCGATCGCCTTCTTCGCGATCGGCGACCTCGCGACCCGTGCCCGTGTGCGCGCCCCGCGTCCCGAGGCGCGCGCGTCGATCCGCCGGGTCGTGCACGGCATCGTCGTGGCGGCCCTCGTCGTCGTCGGCGTGAACGCGGTGAACGTGCTCGGGCTCAACAGCCTCTTCGCGAGCCGCAACGCCCGGGGTGACGCGCTCGACGCGGCGGGCGGCTCGCTCTCGGACGCCGGCGGGGTCGTCTACGCCCTCTACACGGTGCTCCCGGCGGGCCTCGCGATCGCGGCGGCGCTCCTCGGCGTGTATCGTCTGCAGCTCGCGTGGCGCGGTCTCGCGCACGTCCGCGTGAGCGAGATGGGCCTGCTCCTCGTCGGAGTCGTGGGCATCGCCCTCTTCGCCAACCCGTTCTCGCAGACGCGCTTCATCGCGCTGCTCGCCCTCGGATCGCTCGTGCTCGCCGCGGTGCGCCCGCGGTCGCCGCGCGCCGGCTTCGCGTTCCTCGCGCTGGGGATCGCGGCGACGCTGCTCATCTACCCGCTCGCGAACGTGTTCCGGCGCGGCACGCTCTCGTTCGGGAGCATCACGGCGAACACGTTCGTCTCGCCCGACTTCGACGGGTTCCAGCAGGTCGTGAACACGCTGTCGTACGTGCAGACGCACGGCTTCGCCGGAGGCCACCACCTCGTCTCGGCCGTCCTGTTCTTCGTGCCGCGCTCGGTGTGGGCCGACAAGGCCACGATCGCCTCGGCGGATGTCGCGAAGCACGCCGGCTACTCGTTCACGAACCTCTCGCTCCCGGTCCACGCCGAGCTCTATCTGCAGTTCGGCATCGCGGGCCTCATCGTCGGGATGCTGCTGCTGGGCGTGCTCGCCGCACGGGTCGACTCGGCGTGGCTCCACGCGCCGCTGTCGAAGTGGGCCATGCTCGCGCCGCTCGTGTCGATGGCGATGTTCGGGATCCTCCGCGGGCCGCTCGGCGCGCAGGTGCCGGCGTACCTGCCCGCGATCCTCATCCTGCTCGTCGCGATCCGCTCGAGCCCCCGCACGCGGGCCCTTCCCGATGCCACGGAGCAGCACTCGTACGATCTGCAGCCGGTGGGTGCCCGATGAGCGCGCCGGTCGATGTCGTCGTCACGTGGGTGGACGACACGGATGCCGCGTGGCGCGCGCTGCGCGACCAACACCTCGTGCGCTCAGGCGCCGACCCGTCGGACGTCGCCACGCCCGATCGCTTCCGGGACTGGGACCTGCTGCGCTTCTGGTTCCGCGGCATCGCGGCGAACTGCCCGTGGGTCGGGACGGTGCACCTGGTGACGCAGTCCCCGCCGCCGGAGTGGCTCGACACGGAGCATCCGCGTCTTCGCGTCGTGCGGCACGAGGACTTCATTCCGTCCGAGTACCTCCCGACGTTCAACTCGCGCACGATCGAGCTCAACCTGCACCGCATCGAGGGGCTGTCCGATCGGTTCGTCTCGTTCAACGACGACATGTTCGTGCTGCGCCCGCTCGACGAGACGCACTTCTTCCGCGGCGACCTGCCCGTCGGCTTCGGCGTCATGAACGCGATCTCGCTGGGCGACAACGTCTCGCACGCGATGCTCAACGACGTCCACCTGCTCAACGGCCGGTTCTCGAAGCGCAGGGTGATCGCCCGGTCTCCCCTGCGGTGGTTCAGTCCGCGCTACGGGCGCGGACTCCTGCAGAACCTGGCCCTCGCGCCCTGGCCGCGGTTCACCGGTTTCCTCAACCACCACCTGCCGCTGCCGCTGCGGCGGGCGACCATGATGCGCGTATGGAGCGAGGCGGACGCGGCCCTGGCGCGCACGTGCCGGTCGACGTTCAAGAGCTTCGCCGACCTCAACGTGTTCCTCTTCGCGTGGTGGGCGCTGTGCGAGAACGCGTTCGCACCGGCGAGCCCGCGCCGCTACGGCACATTCATCCAGCTCTCCGACGCGTCGATCGACCGGGCGTGCGAGGTGGTCGCCGGTGCGCGCACTCCCATCGTGTGCCTCAACGACGGCCCGCTGGACTTCGAGACCACCCGAGCCCGCCTCGCAGCGGCGTTCACTTCGCTCCTGCCCGCCCCGTGCGAGTTCGAGCGTCAGGAGGAGGAATCATGACCGAGCGCATCCTGATCACCGGCGGTGCCGGGTTCATCGGAAGCAGGCTCGCCGCGCGCCTCGCGGGCGAGGAACACGGGGTGCGCGTGCTCGACTCCCTGACCGAGCAGGTGCACGGTCGGCGTCCCGTGCACCTGCCCCTCCCGTCCACGGTCGAATTCGTGCGCGGCGACGTCCTGTCGCGCAGCACGCTGAGAGCGGCGCTCGCCGACGTCACGGTGGTCGTGCACCTCGCGGCCGACACCGGAACGGGCCAGTCGATGTACGAGATCGACCGATACGTGCAGACGAACGCCGGCGGCACGGGGCGCCTTCTCGACGTGCTCGCGAACGAGCGGCACTCCGTGCGGCGACTCGTCGTCGCGTCGTCGCGCGCCGTCTACGGCGAGGGGGCCTACCGCACGTCCGACGGCCGTGTCGTCTACCCCGGGCCGCGCAGCGAGGCCGACCTGGTGCGCGGCGACTTCGAGGTGCGCATGCCGGGCGAGACCGAGCTCGTGCCTGCGCCGACGCCCGAGTCCGCGCCACTTCAGCCGTCGAGCGTGTACGGGATCACGAAGCACATGCAGGAGGCGCTCGTGCTCACGGCGGCTCCGGCGGTGGGCATCGAGGCGGTCGCGCTGCGGTACCAGAACGTGTTCGGTCCGGGTCAGTCGCTCACGAACCCGTACACGGGGATCCTCTCGATCTTCTCAGGCATCCTGCGGCGGGGCGGCGAGGTCAACGTCTTCGAGGACGGGCGCGAGAGCCGCGACTTCGTGTTCGTGGACGACGTCGTCGAGGCGACGCGACTGGGGGCCCTGCATCCGGATGCCTCGGGTGTCTACAACGTCGGCTCGGGCACCTCCACGACCGTCGTCGACGTCGTCGTGGCCCTTGCCGCCGCGTTCGGCGCCGAGCCGCGCATGCGGGTGTCGGGCAGCTTCCGGGCGGGCGACATCCGCCACAGCATCGCCGACACGACGCGCCTGCGCGCACTCGGCTGGGCGGCCGCGACGAGCTTCGCGGAGGGCCTGCGGCAGTTCGCGGCCTGGGTCGAGGAGCAGCCGGCGGATGCCGCGGGCTACGAGCGCTCGCTCGCCGAGCTGTCGTCGCGCAGCCTGTTCAAGTGACGAGCGCCTCGCCGCGGGCCGCCGCGGCCAGGAGCGCGAGGACGTCCGGCGTGTACGTCGCGGCGATCTGGCGGTCGTTGCCGCCGCCCTCGTTCGTGCGGTAGAGCCCCGTCGGGCGCGTGCCGGGCACGCCCAGGAACTCGAGTGGCCGTGGTCGCACCTGCACGATCGCCCGGCCCGACCGCACCGCGAGGAAGTGGAGCCACACGTCGTCGGCGCGCGGTGCCCGCTCGACGAAGCCCGTCCCCGCCTCGCGGATCACGTGCGCGAACGTGCGCGGGTACAGCACGCCCGACACGCCCGTCGCGAAGTGGAGCGGTGACGGTGTCGTGCGCCGGCACCGCTTCCACGAGGTGTAGGGGCGGATGCGGGGTGCCTCCCCCATGTCGTCGACGCCGAGGACGTGGGCGCGGAAGCACACGATGGCCTCCGGCATCCGCTCGCCCGCGTCTCGCAGCTCGGCGAGCCACCCGCGCGGATAGAAGACGTCGTCGTCGGCCGTCACGAAGTCGCGGTCGGGCTCCGACTCGACGAGCGGCCAGTACTTCGTGTGCGGGCCGAGGTCGACCGCCTCGCGCACCTCGAGTCCTCGCGCGACGAGACGTCGCAGTGTCGGCGGACGCGGGCGCGCGTGGTCGTCCGGCCCGAGCCACAGGATGAGTCGGCTCGGGCGCACGGCTCCACGGCCGATCGACTCGAGCGCGAGGTGCACGATGTCGAGCCGCGGTCCGTGGGTCGTGAGCGACACGATCGGGCCATCCCCCGTGACGGGAGCCTTCGACACGCGATTGCGCATGTCGAAGCGCACACGCAGCGCGCGGCGCGCGACGCCGTTCCACACACGCCGGGGGATGCTCGTCACGCCCTGCCTCCTGCGCGTGGAAGGAGTGCGGAGACCGCCCGGAGGTCCGCGAACCGGAACGCGTAGAACGACGCCACCGGAATCCCCGACGTGCGGCGGAGGAGGACGAGGTTGAGGTTGCTCGACACGAGGTTGCCGATGAGCGTCGCGACGGCGGCGCCGACCGCGCCCCACACCGGCACGAGCACGAGGAACACCGCGACGTTCACGACGCACGCGATCACGAGGCTGATGCTGCGCAGGCCGGGCCGCCCGCGCGCCGACAGCCCGGTGCCCGCGATCGACCCGGGGTTTCCGAGCACGACGGCGGCGAGGAGCACGAGGAGCGGCACGAGCGCCCCGCGGAAGTCGTCGCCGAACAGCACCGGCAGCCACAGCCACGCCGTCGCCGCGATCGCGAGCGCGACGGCGCCGGTCGCGATGGTCGACATCCGCGATGCGCGCGCGAGGAGCTCGTCGTCGCCCTTCGCGGCGTCGTGTGTGAACACGACGTCCCGCACGGCTGCGTTCACGATGAGCGGCGCCTCGCTGATCGTGACCGCCACCGCGTAGAGCCCGAGCTCGTAGGCGCCGCCCACGGGCACGAACAGGAGCTGGTCGATCCGGATGAGGAGGATGCCCGCGACCGCGCCGATCCATGAGCGCAGGCCGTACCGGAGGAGGTCGGCGGTGCGGGCCGATGCCTCGTCGGCGGCGTCCGCATCGGCTCGGGCGGTCGCCTCACCCGGTCGCAGGCCGAGGTACACGAGCCCGCCCACCACCGGCGCGAAGGCGACGACGATCACGGCCGCCGCGACCGTGAGGGTGCCGGTCGCGAAGAGCACGACGATCGCGATGACCTTGACGGATGCGGCGACCACCCGCTCCGTCGCGATGAGCCGCCAGCGTCCGAGGCCGGCGGCTCCCGCCTGCACGACCGCGACGAGCACCGTCGGCACGATCGCGAGCGCTCCGACGACCATGTAGCCCGCGAGGGTCTCGTCCCCCGCGCTCAGGAGCGTCGCCGCCTGGACGGCGACGACGACCGCGACGAGGCCCGCGAGCAGGGTGAGCACGGCGCCGCGGCGAAGCGCGACGCCGATCAGGCGCGGAGAGCGCGCAACGACGTAGGTGACGGCCGTGGGGATCCCCAGGGGCGCGATCGTGACGGCGAGCAGGAGCGGCGCCGTCGCGGCAGCGAGTTCGCCGCGCCCCGAGACGCCCAGCCCCACCGCGAGCAGCGGTGCAGTCGCGAGCGCGGCGACAGGGGGGAACGCGCGCCCGACGAACATCGTGACGACGCCCCGGCGCAGCGTCTGCGCGGACCCGCGTCCGTCGTGCCGCATGCCCATCCGACTCCCCAGCCGCCACCGCCCGCCGATGGTGGCTGCAAGCCTACGTCGAGGAATTCAGTTTTGCGACAGCCGACGTCAAGGTAAAGTGTGGGCTACTGGGGGCACAGACAATGGGGCTGCGACACGTTGGGGTCGGCCCTCGCGTGCGGTCGAAGGGGATGACCGGGGCGTGGGTCGTCATCGTGGTGCTCGCTGCCGCCGTCATCGCCGGCGCCGCGTGGATCGGCATCCGCGCCGCGCTCGCGCACGGCCACCTCCGGGCGGTGCAGGCGACCGCGCAGGACATGCGGAGTCTGCTCGACGATCCGACCGCGATGGCGAGCACGCTCGCCGAGGCCGCAGACCACACCGCCGCCGCGCGCGCCCTGACCTCCGACCCGATCTGGCGTGCCGCCGAGGGCATCCCGTGGCTCGGCGCGCAACTGGGGGCCGTGGGCGTGCTCACGGGCGCGGTGGACGACGCCGTCGGCGACGCCCTCACTCCGCTGGCCCTGTCGGTGTCGCAACTCGACCTCACGGCCCTCCGCCCGCAGAGCGGACGCATCGACCCGGCACCGCTCGCGGGGCTCGGCGCCGACGCCGGACGGGCCGCCGAACGCCTCCAGGCGGCCCTCGCGACGGTCTCGCAGATCGATCGCGGCGCGCTCATCGGGCCGGTGCGCGACGCCGTCGACCAGGTCGCGGACCTGCTCGCCACCGCGCACGGCGGCGCGGATGCGTTCGCGCGGGCGGGCGACCTCCTCCCGTCGATGCTGGGCGCCGAAGGACCCCGCGACTACCTGCTCCTCTTCCAGAACAACGCCGAATGGCGCTCGCTCGGCGGCATCCCGGGTGCGATGGCGCTCGTGCACGTCGAGGACGGCCGTGTCGAGCTCGTGAGGCAGGAGTCGACGGCCGACTACCGCCGCTACCGCGAGTCGGTGCTCGATCTCGGGCCCGAGGTCCACGGCATCTACGGTGCGAACCCCGGCCGGTGGATCCAGAACATCACGCAGGTGCCCGACTTCGCGGTGTCGGCGTCGCTCGCGCAGGAGATGTGGGCGCGCGAGCACGACGGGCAGCGTGTGGACGGCGTCATCTCGTTCGACCCCGTCGCGCTCTCGTACCTCCTGAAGGCCACGGGCCCCATCACGACGCCCGCAGGAGACCGGCTCACGGCTTCCGACGTCGTCAAGACGCTCCTGCGCGACTCGTACCTGCGGTTCGACCGGCCCGCCGACCAGGACGCGTTCTTCGCGGGTGCGGCCGAAGCGGTCTTCTCGGCCGTCACCGCGGGCCGGCTCGACACCGCGCGCCTCGTCTCGGCGCTCGGCCGCGCCGCCGACGAGCGGCGCCTGCTCGTGTGGAGTGCGCATCCCGACGACCAGGCGATCATCGACGGCACCGCCCTCGCCGGACGATTGCCCGGCAGCGACGATCAGACCGCACGCTTCGGCGTGTACCTCAATGACGGCACCGGCTCCAAGATGGACTTCTATCAAGCGGCGACCCCGTCCGTCCGATGGGTCTCGTGCGAGAGCGGGCCGGACGGAGTCACAGGGGTCGCCGAGGTCTCGGTCACGATCGAGAACAACGCACCCGCGGATGCCGCGGACCTCCCGCGGTACGTGACGTCCGGAGGCGAGTACGGCCTCGAGCCGGGCACGGTGCGCACGGTCGCCTACATCTACCTTCCGCCGGGCTTCGATCTCGTCGACGCGTCTGTGACAGGCGATGTCGGCTTCGGCGGCGGTGTGCACGACGGACGCCGTGTCGTGAGCGTGAGCGTGGACGTGGAGCCCGGGGCATCCGCGACCCTCACGCTCGCCGCGCGTCCCAGCGAACCGTCCGCTCCGCGGCTCGCGCTCGTGTCGACGCCGACCATCGGCGGAGCTTCTGGGCAGGAGGCGACATGCAGGACCTGAATCCATTGACGGAGGCCCCCGCGACGTGGCGGGGGCACGGGGTGGAGATGTGGAACAATTCGGGCTGGGTGCACGAGAATCCGGGCAGGGCGCACGTAGGGGAGGTGCCGGTGAACATCGGCGCGAAGGGGGCGACGGCGGTCGTCATCGAGGACGATGACGTCGTCCGGGAGCTGCTGCTCGACATCTTCGAGTCGGCGGGCTTCCGTGCCTTCGGCGCCTCCAACACCGTCGAGGGCGTCGATGCCGTCGTCGAGCACGACCCCCTCATCACCACCGTCGACATCAACATGCCCGGCATCGACGGCCTCGAAGCGACCCGCCGCGTGCGCGACCGCAGCGCCACCCACATCATCGTCGTCTCGGCGCTGACCGATGAGGCCGATGCCGTGCTGGCACTGTCCGCGGGCGCGGACGACTTCGTCCCGAAGCCCTTCCGGCCGCGCGAGTTCCGCGCGCGCATCGAGGCGGTGCTGCGACGGGCGAAGTCCGACACGCCCGCCGAGGCGGCGCCGGTTCCCGAGAACGGGTCGACCGGCCCGGAGCCGGTGGCCCTCGTGTACGACGACCTCGTGGTCGACCGCTCGACCCGCATCGCGGCACGCGACGGGGTCGACGTCGGGCTGACCCGCACCGAGTTCGACCTGCTCGCGGCCCTCATGGAGACAGGACAGCGGGTCCGCACGAAGGAAGAGCTCGCCCTGGCTGTGCGCAGCCAGCGCGGCGCCTCCGACGCCGAGGTCACGGACGTCGAGATGAGGACGATCGAGACCCACATCGCGAAGCTGCGACGCAAGCTCGACGAGGATCCCACCGACCCCCGCTACATCGAGACGGTGCGAGGCGTCGGCTACCGACTCACGGGAACCGCGACGAGGCGATGACCCCGTCCGGTCGAGGAGCCGCCGTGTCGACCGGTGTCATCCCGCTGATCGACCGCGGCTCCGAAGTCAGGGGAACCGACGCCGACATCCGCAACGTGTGGATGTGGCAGCTGCTCTTCGCCGCCGTCGTCGCGATCATCGTCGCCGTCGGGTACGTCCTGGACCCGGCGGTGCTCCGCATCGCGCCGCTCGTGATCGGCGTGGGCGGCGTCTTCGCCACGACCATCGCCGCGCTCGTCATACCGTGGCGACGCCTGCCCGAGGGCTCCGCCGTGTGGCTGCCGTACCTCGACATCCTGTGGGTCGGCCTGCTGACCTTCAGCACCGAGCTGCGGCTCTCGCACCTGTGGGTCTTCCCCGTGACGTGGCTCGCGTCGCAGTTCCCGCTCTCGCGCCTCGTGGCGGCCCTCGCCGTCGTCG
Organism: Microbacterium sp.; assembly: GCF_035556355.1. Lineage (GTDB taxonomy): Bacteria > Actinomycetota > Actinomycetes > Actinomycetales > Microbacteriaceae > Microbacterium. The sequence continues at coordinate 273,870 of NZ_DATMFG010000021.1, read as the reverse complement.
CGGTCATCACCCTCATCGAGGTGCTCGCCAACGAGCCGTCGCCCGCGAGCGCGCTGCGCGTCATCATCGCGGTCCTCGCGCTCGCCTTCGTCGGCATCGCGATCCACGCCACGGCGCGCCAGGGGCGCGCCTTCCGCACCCTCCTGACGCGGCAGTCGCAGCGCATCCGCCATTCGCTCGACACGGTCTCGACCGAGAGGCGCCGCATCAGCGACATGCTCGACGCCATCCATATCGGGCTCGCGCGCGTGAGCTCGTCCGGCGAGCTCCTGTCGACGAACGCGGCGTACCGCTCGCTGTACGCGATCGACGAGTCCGACCCCACCCAGCCTGCCCACTCCGTCGAGTACGACGGCCTGCGCGGCAATGCGCTCCGCGCCGGAGAGCGCACGTTCGACCGCGCGATGCGTGGCGAGGAGTTCGAGGACGAGCGCGTGTGGCTGTACGACTCGGACGGGAGGTGGCACGCGCTGTCGATCACGACGCGGCACCAGACTCCCCGGCCCGGCGAAGAGGACAGCACGATGATCATCGCCGAGGACATCACCGAGCTGATCGCCGCCGACAAGCGACGCCAGGCGCTCGCGGCGCAGGTGTCGCACGAGCTGCGCAACCCGCTCACGGCGATCCTCGGGCACACCGATCGTCTGCTGGAGAGCGACCGGATCGACGATCGCGAGCGCAAGCGGCTGCTCATCATCGAGGAGTCGACCGAGCGGATGATCCAGCTCGTCTCGACGATCCTCTCCGCTCGACCGGACGCGACGACGCGCGCCGACCGGGATCCGCGAGCCGTCTCCGACCTGCGGGCAGTCGTCGAGGCATCCGTGGAATCGTTCGCGGTGACCGCGAACGACCACCGTGTGCGGCTGACCCTCGAACCGGGCGAGCCCCTCATGATCTGGGGCGACGCGTTCCGCCTGCGCCAGCTCGCCGACAACCTCGTGGGCAACGCGCTCAAGTACACGCGCCCGGGCGGGTCGGTCGACGTCAGCGTCCGCCGGGACGGATCGATGGTCGAGCTCGTCGTCGCCGATACGGGCATCGGCATCGCCGAGAGCGACCTGCCCCGCATCTTCGAGCCCTACTTCCGGTCCGAGACCGCCGTCGAGAGCGGCATCCCGGGGACGGGGCTCGGGCTCGGGATCGTCCGCACGATCGTCGAAGCACACGGAGGGACGATCCACATCGACAGCGCACTGGGCGTCGGCACGACCGTGACGACCCGGATACCGGCGGAGGCGACATGACGACAGCGACCGTGGACGGCTCGGTGCTCACAGCCGTCCTGGCCACCCTGACCACGATCCTCATGGTGGGCCTGGGGTTCCTCTATCGACCGTCGCCGGCGACTCTGCTGTGGTCCATCATGTTCCTGGTGCTCATGTTCGCCAGCTACGGCGTGCTCATCGCCGAGGCGAACCGGATGCCGATCCTCGGCGAGCTCTCCGAGGGCATGATGATGAGCGCCCCCGCGTTCGTGTGGTCGGGCCTGCGCGCCGCTCGCGGCGTGCGGCCGCATGGGTGGAGCGGCCCGCTCGTCGCGACGTTCTCGGCGGCCGTGCTCATGGTGAGCGTCGGACACCCGCCTCACTCGCTCGTGTACTCCGTCGCCTACTTCATCGGCGCGATCTGGGCGGGACTCACGGTCATCGAGCTCATCCGCCGGCACGAGCGCGACATGGGCCGCCTCCTGCCGCTGCTGGTCGTCTCGGGTCTCCTCCCGATCATCGGCACCGCGAGCATCGTGGCGGCCGTCGTCGGCTTCCTGTCGGGTAACGAGCAGCATGTGCTGCCCGACCTCAAGTCGATCGGCGTCGTCGCCTACCTCACGTGTGCGCTCATCACGCTGCTCGCGATCGCGCGCAATCCTGACGAGTCCCGCGGCCGTTCGGGGGCCGGTGAGGCGTTCTGGGACACGGCGCGCGACCGTCTCACGCGCGCCGAAGCCGCCGGCGAGACGTCATGGTGCCTCGTCGCGCTGTCTCTGGACGACACCGACGCCCTGCGCGCCGCGGGCGGCGACGACGCGTTCCGTCGCATCGTCGCGCGCCTCGGCTCCGATGTACGCGCGGCGTTCCCGGCCGAGGCCGACATCTTCGGGGACGGCAGCGGCGGCTTCCTCGTGCTCGTGGCACGGCCCGACTCGGCGCTGCGCGACTGCATCCGCGACCTGCTCGATCGCGTCTCCACGGTGCGCGCCGATCAGCCCCTCGCCGTCGAGTTCTCCGCGAGCGTCGGATCCGCGTGCGCGCGTACGCACGGCTACGACCTCGACACCCTCATCGCCGCCGCGCACTCGGCGATGGACAAGGCCCGCGCCGAGGGCGGTCATCAGTGGGCGCGGGCGGGCGCGGTGTGACGTTGCGGATATCGGTCATCGGATGCGGCTACCTCGGCGCCGTGCACTCGGCGGCGCTCGCGTCGATGGGGCACGAGGTCGTCGGCGTGGACATCGACGGCGAACGCATCGCCGCGCTGTCGCAGGGCGTCGCGCCCTTCTTCGAGCCGCGCCTGGAGGAGCTGCTGCGCGAGGGCCTCGACGCCGGCAGGCTGCGCTTCACGACCGACATCGCCGACGTCGCGGGCGCCACGGTGCACTTCGTTTGCGTGGGAACGCCCGAGCGGAAGACGGGTCGCGCGGCCGACCTGACGTTCGTCGAGCAGGCGATCGACGAGCTCGCGCCGCATCTCGAGCGCGGGCAGGTCGTCGCGGCGAAGTCCACGGTCCCCGTCGGCACGGCTGAGCGCCTCTCACCGCGCGTCGAGGCGCGCGGTGCGGCGCTCGTGTGGAATCCTGAGTTCCTGCGCGAGGGGTGGGCGGTACGCGACAGCATCGAACCCGACCGCATCGTCGTCGGAGTCGCCGGCACGCCGGCGGGCGAGGCAGCAGCCGCCGTGCTGCGCGAGGTGTATCGCGACACCGTCGCATCCGGGACCCCGTTCCTCGTCACCGACTGGGCGACCGCGGAGCTCGTCAAAGTCGCCGCCAACGCGTACCTCGCGACGAAGATCTCGTTCATCAACGCGATGGCCGAGATCGCAGAGGTGACGGGCGCCGACGTCACGCTGCTCGCCGACGCGCTCGGCCACGACGGGCGGATCGGGCGCCGCTACCTCGGCTCGGGCATCGGCTTCGGCGGCGGATGCCTCCCGAAGGACATCCGCGCGTTCGTCGCACGCGCGGAGGAGCTGGGGCGCGGGGAGTCCGTGGCGTTCCTGCGCGAGGTGGAGGCGGTCAACCTGCGCCGCCGCGAGCGGGCCGTGCAGCTCACCGTCGACGCCCTCGGCGGACAGGTGTTCGAGAAGCGGATCACGGTGCTCGGCGCGGCATTCAAGCCGCACAGCGACGACATCCGCGACTCCCCGGCGCTCGAGGTCGCGGTGCGGCTCAAGGGCCTCGGCGCCGCCGTCACGGTGACCGATCCCGCGGCCCTCGACAACGCGCGCCTCCGCTACCCGCAACTGCGCTACGTCGACGATCGCGACGAGGCGCTGCGTGGGGCGGACGCCGTGGTCGTCGTCACGGAGTGGGACGAATACCGGCGCCGCCTCACGCCCGAGCACGCGGCGAGCCTCACCGCGGGGCGCGTCATCGTCGACGGGCGCAACTGCCTCGACGCCGCCGCGTGGCGGGCGGCGGGCTGGACCTACCGCGGCATGGGCCGCCCCTGACGGCCCGCCGTCGCGGGCGTGTCGACGCCCGCCGATAGGGTGTGCGCATGGCGCCGCCCCCCGTCTCGACATCGCTCGAGCGCACGTATCGATACCTCCGCATCGGCGTCGCCGGCGCGGTGGTCGTCATCTTCACGGCGGTCGGGGTGGCCGCGGCATCCGTCGGGTGGCTCACATCCGTGAGCGACTATTACTACACGTCTGCGCGAGACGCCTTCGTCGGCGCGCTCGTCGCGGTGGCGCTCGCCCTCGTGGCGCTCTCGGGGCGCGGAGCGGAGCGCTTCCTGCTCGACGCTGCGGCCGTGTTCGCGCCGCTCATCGCGGTGGTGCCGACGACGGTGGTGCCCGGGTCGATCCCGGGTGTGGAGGTCGCGTGCGACGGTCGCTGCTTCCCGAGCGGATACGAGGCGGATGCCGCGACCGGCGTCACGACGTATCTCATCGTCGGCGCGCTCACGGTGCTCGTCGCGCTGCTGCTGGTCGCGCTCAGGCAGACGTCGCTCGCGAGCATCGCGGCGTCGCTCGTCTTCACCGTCGCGGTGCTCGTCGCGGTCGCGCTCACGTGGTCGTTCGCGCGCGGGCTGTTCCTCGACCAGGGCCACTTCATCGTGACGGTCGCCTTCTTCGGACTGTTCGCCGCCGTGACGATCCGCAACGCGTTCCCGCGGCGCGAGGCACCGCCGCCTCCTGTCTTCCGCGTGATCTACACCGCGATCGCGGTCGGGCTGGCACTGCTTCTCGTGCTCTACGTCGTGCTGCTCCCGCAGGCCGACGCGACCGGTGTGCCGGTCGTGCTGATCACCGAGGCCGCCGCGTTGGTGCTGTTCTTCGCGTTCTGGGTGGTGCAAGGGATCGAGAAGTGGCGCGATCCGGATCCGAGACTCGCCGTGGCCGCGCAGACGGAGCGCGCGCGCACACCGTGAGCACTCGCGCCCGACGCCGGCGTCGAGGGGTCCACACCGGCATCTCCAAGAGGGCGAGCGTACCGCGCGGCGCAACGCATGAGGCCGCGACGCGACCGGCGTCGCCGCTGCGGTCCTGGCGCAGCTCCGTGAACTCCGGCTGAGCAGCGACCGCGTCGTCTTCCAGAGCGGCGGGCGACTCGGACGGATGCCCGAGGAGGCATCGGTCCAGGCTCCGCGAGAGGTTGTAGATCGAGACGAGCACAAGGGTGAACATGATCGCCTCGAGGGCTGCGAGGTTGATGATCCCGACGACCATCGCGGCGATCCCGACCGCCAGGACGACGGCCGAGACATCCGCGACACGTCGAACGGCGACCGAGACGCCCTTCAGAGACCAGCGCGAGGCGCCGAGCACGACCGCGAACGAGATGAGCATGCCGTTCGCGCCGCGCTCGTGCAGGAACTCGCTCACCGACAGCGGGATCATGCCGGCGACCGACATGCTGATGCCGAGCCCCGCCACCGCGGCCGGCAGGACGGTCACGGCGTTCGCCCGGCGGACCACGCCGAGACCGACCGCGAACCGCAGCTGAGCGCGCAACGGCTGAGCCCCCAGCGCGATCACGCCGCCGACGACCGTGAGCGTCGCATTGAAGGTGTTGCCCGAGAAGTCGTCGAACATGCCGAGCCTGCTGAAGTGCAGATGCCACCACAGCGGGTCGGTCGTCGTCGCCGCCGCGAGCCCGATGCCAAGCAGAAGGATCGCCGCGGCGATCACGATCGGTGGAACGGGCAGGCCGGTGTATTCGCCTGTCCCGCGCGCACGAGAAACCGGGAAACGTACAGCGTTGAGGATCGTCGGATGCAGAGTCATCGAGCTGCAGGCGTGCTGAGGTCGTTCGCCCCCTCCCCCCGGCGATGGCGCCGGCGAACTCGACGAACGGACGCCGGATGGTCACCCCCCAAAACCAGCGGAGCCGTCATTGATTGGGCACCATGCTACGAGACAAACGCTGATGATCACCCATTCGCGCGCATAAGACGTACGACGCGCCGTATGAAGGTGCTTCTTGAGACTGCGTTGAGCCCGTCTTCAGCGCACGACGGCGGTGACCGTCGCGAGGCGCGCGAGCACCTCCTGGCTGATCGATCCGAGCAGGAACCGAGCGAGCGCACCCCGGCCGTGCGTGCCGATCACGGCGAGCCGCGCGGTGGCCGCGATCTCGTTGATGATGAGCGACGGATACCCGCGTTCGACGCGCGTCACGATCTCCAGATCGGGGTAGTCCTGGCGCGTTCCCGCGAGCGACAGCGCGAGCGATTCCTCCGCGAGCAGCCGCATGTTCTCGAGGTACTCCTCGGGGTACCAGCCGAGGTTGCGAGGTGCCTCGAGCGGGGTCCACACCGTGACCGCGATGAGCGGCTCGCGCAGGCGATCGGCCTCGGCGGCTGCGAACCGGACCGCGGCCTCGGATGCCTCGGAGCCGTCGACGCCCACGACGACGCCCGAGCGCCCCTCGAAGTCGAGGTCGGGCACGACGACCACGGGACACTTGGCACCGGCGGCGATCCGCAGTCCGTGCGCGCCGCGTGCGGGACCCGTGCCCGGCCCTTTGTAGTCGCTGCCGATCACGAGGAGATTCGCATCGGCGGATGCCTCGATGAGCCACGCGACCGGATTGCCCCGGCCGACCCGCGTGGTGACCTGCACGCCGCGCTCCGCGACGCGGGCCGCCTCCTCGGCGAGGAGCGTGCGGGTCTGCTCGACGGCATCGTTGAGCACGGACTCCTCGCCCACCGCGCCGATCGCTCCGCCCACGACCGCGACGAGCTCGACCGTCTGGCCGCGCTCGGCGGCACGCGCCATCGCCCAGTCGACGGCTCGTCGGGCGGCGGGTGCCGCGGTGACTCCAACGATGATGGTGCTGCTCATGAGGCATCCCTTCGCCGGGCTGTGACTCCAGCCTACCGATGGGAGGTCACGCCGCGCCGCGCGCCGCGTCGGCCGACAGCTCGGCCGTCACGAGGATCGGCAGGTGGTCGCTCAGGCCCTGGGGAAGCGTGCGGACGCGCTCGATCGTGAAGCCGACCGAGGTCGCGAAGTCGTAGTGCCCGCGGAAGAAGCGGTACCGCGTGTACGTGCGCGCGTCGCTCAACGACAGCTCGTAGCCCTGCTCACGCACCTTCTGCCCGAGGTTCTCCTTGAACACGGGGTAGTTGAAGTCGCCGACCATGAGGGCCGGAAGACCTTCACCGAGCTGCTCGAGCGCCGTCAGCGCCGTGCGGATCTGGTGCCGCCGCAACGAGTTGAGCGCCGTCAGCGGCGCGGCGTGGAACGAGGCGACGATGAACTCGCGGCCGTCGTCGATGTCGTGCAGCCGCACGCCGAGCATCCGCTCCTCCGCCGGCTTGAGCACGCGGTCGTGCAGAGACTTCTTGAGCGCGAGGGAGCGGACCTCGATCGCACGGAAGGTGTTCTCGCGGTAATAGACGGCGAGGCCGAGGCGGTTGCGCTGCGTCGCCTGCGCGAGCCGCAGCCCCTCGATCATGTCGGGCATGTCGCGCGTGTCGACCTCCTGAAGGCACAGCACGTCGGCGCCGTGCCGATCCACGAGCCCCGCGAGCTCACGGGCGGCGCGGTGCTTGCGCAGGTTGTAGGAGATGACCCTCATGCCGTTCACAGCCTATGCCGTGGGGCTGAACCGATCCTGATCGCGAGGCGATTCGGCCCGCGGAGCCGGTGTGCCGGCCGCGTGTAGCATCGGAGTGCCTCACCATCACATCGAGAACCGCAGCTGGGGTCGGATCTCGACGCATGGCGGGCCTTGAGGAAGGACTGCATGAACGCCCCGGCCGACGAACTCCGTACTGCCGTCATCATCGAGGACGACCCGGAGATCCGCCGCATCCTCTCCCAGGTGCTCGAGGCCGCCGGCTTCGCGACCGTGTCCGCGGAGAACGGGCTCGACGGCGTTCGCGCCGTCGCCGCGCACCAGCCGCTCCTGACGACACTCGACGTGTCGATGCCCGGCATCGACGGTTTCGAGGCCGCGCGGCGGATCCGTGCCCAGTCCGACACGTACATCATCATGCTCACCGCACTCTCCGATGAGGCCGACGTCGTGGCCGGACTCGGAGCCGGAGCCGACGACTATCTGCTCAAGCCCTTCCGCCCGCGCGAGCTGCGCGCGCGCATCGACGCGGCCCTGCGCCGGACGGGCGTGAGGCCGCTGCAGGGCGGAGCGGTGTCTCCGGCGCCCACCAGTGGCACGGGACCTTCATCCGCGGCCGGCCGACCCGGGGCCGCGAGGGCTCCGGTCGCGCCGGCGGGCGCGGCATCCGGCCCCTCCCCCACGCGACCAGGAGATGCCGACGACGAGTGGCTCGTGCACCGCGACATCCGGCTCCACCCCGAACAGCGCGTCGTGAAGCGCGATGGTGAGGAGCTCGATCTCACACGCACCGAGTTCGACCTTCTCGCGACGCTGCTCGAGTCCAAGCGCCGCGTGCGCAGCAAGGCCGACCTCACGCTCGTCCTGCGCGGCGAGTCCTTCGCGAGCGGGTACTACGTGGGCGAGGCCGACAGGCGCGCGGTGGAGGCGCACATGACGAATCTGCGTCGCAAGCTCGGCGACAGCGCCTCCAGCCCGCGCTACATCGAGACGGTGCGCGGCGTCGGCTACCGACTCACGTCGGAATCGTAGGCGGCGCGACCCGCGCGGGGGCTGTGGGGCGGAGGCATCCGCTTCCCCACCGGATGCCTCCGCCTTTCCCCAGATCCAGGACCCCAGCTCCTGGTTTTCTCTTCTTTCCCCGCTCCAGGACCCCCAGGTCCCGGTTTCCCTCCCCCGGTCGCGGGCTCCCATACCCGCTCACGGGGTTCCGACGTGCTCGGGTGACACGTCAGAGCCTCTGCACACAAGCATGCTCCCGACACCTCACGGGTCGGTTCGTCTTCCGCCAACGTCGCCGCAAGGTTCTCGCAAGAGACCCTCAACGGCTGCGCGAGACGTGCCCGTAGAATCGACCGCATGGCTACCGGGGGGAGGGCCGGACCGCGGTGGACCGTGGGCGCGCCCGACGCGAGAACGCGCTCCATCTGGCTGACCCAGCTCGTGCTGGCGGCCAGCGTGGTGGTCATCTGCGTGCTCGTGCTCGCCTTGCAGCCCGACGTGTTCACGCGGTGGAGCTTCACGACGGGGGCCTTCACGATCGTCGTCGTGACGGTGGCGACGCTCGCCGTCCCGTGGACGCGCCTCCCCCACCTCGCCGTCCTGGCCGTGCCGTTCATCGACGCCGTCGCGATCGCCCTCATGGCGAACAAGACCGAGCAGCGCTTCGCGTTCCTGTGGCTCTTCCCGGTCATGTGGGTCGCCATGCATTTCGCGGCGGTGTGGCTCGCGGGCCTGCTGGCGATGATCGGCATGCTGGTGCTCCTCGAGGCGGCGCTGAACCCGAGCGTCAACGCGGCGCTGCGCATCTTCGTCGTGATGCTCTCGCTCACCTTCATCGGAATCACGGCGCACCTCGCTCTGCGCCGCACCAGAGCGCTGCGGCGCCTCCTGCGGCGTCAGGCGCGCAGGCTCACGAACAGCCTGGAGCGCCATTCCGGGCAGGAGAGGCGCACCGTCGAGATCCTCAACGGCATCGACACGGGCATCGTGCGTCTGTCCGCCGGCGGCCGCGTCCTCACGGTGAACGACGCCTACGCGCGCCTGTACGGCCTCGATCCCCTCGATCCCAGTCTCCCGGCGCGCTCGGTCGAATACACGAGTCTGCGGGGAATGCCCGTGCCGCTCTCGGAGCGGCCCTTCAACCGCGCCGCGCGAGGCGAGACCTTCACGGGTGCCTCGGTCTGGCTGTTCACACGCGAGGGCGAGTGGCGGGCACTGTCGATCAGCGCGAAGCGCCTGAGCGGCACCGACGACGAGGAGGAGGGCATCCTCCTGCTCGTCCACGACGTGACCGCCCTCACCCAGGCGCAGCTCGAGCGCGAGCAGCTCGCCGCGATGGCGTCGCATGAGCTGAAGCATCCGCTCACCGTCATGATCGGCAACGCCGAGCTCGCCCTCGAGATGGACGAGCTCACGCCCCGCACCCGCGAGAGGTTCGAGTCGATCCTGGCCGCGAGCGAGCGCATGTTCGAGATGACGAACAGCCTGCTCACCACGACGAGCCCCGGCTTCGCCGACGAGGAGTCCTTGGACGACATCGACCTGAGGCAGATCGTGATCGAGTCCGTCGGCTCGTTCCGCCCGACCGCCGCCGCGCACGACGTCGAGATCGACCTGCGGCTCGACGTGCCGCTGCCCGTCACCGCCGACGGGTTCCGCATGCGCCAGGTCATCGACAACCTCGTGAGCAACGCCATCAAGTACACGCCCGAACAGGGCCGGGTTCGCATCGTGGGCGTCGCCGACGGGTCGGATGTCACGGTGACCGTCTCCGACAACGGGATCGGCATCTCGGCCGAGGACCTGCCGAAGATCGCGACACCGTACTTCCGCGCCGAAGAAGCCAAGCAGACCGCGAGCGGCACCGGTCTCGGCCTCGGCATCACGTCGGCGATCGTCTCCGCGCACGGCGGCACACTCGACATCCAGAGCGAGAAGGGTGTCGGGACGACCGTCGCCCTCCGGCTGCCGCGCTCCGTCGGCGCGACGCCGAGAGTCGACGAGGAGGCACGATCGTGAACGACATGCTCAGCGGAGCGGGCTTCGAGCTCGGCATCGCCCAAGCCGCGATCACCACGCTCGCGACGGCGCTGGCGATCGGCATCGCCTTCCTCACACGGCCCGGGCGCGACACGTTCTACTGGACCGTCGCGTTCGTCCTCGGAATGCTCGCGACGTACGGCGTCATCGCCGGCGAGCTGAACGATGCCGAACCGCTGCGGCGGGCATCGCTGGGGGCGCTCATGGGCGCGCCGGCGTTCCTGTGGTCGGGATTCCGTGCTCTGTGGGGGCTGCGTCCGCACGCGTGGGCGGGCGCGGTCGTCGCGGTCGGCTCCGCCGCGACCCTCGTCGCCGTCGGCGACTCCGGCTGGTACGGTCTCGCCTATCGCGCGGTCTTCCTCGCCGCAGCCCTCTTCGCGGGCGCGCTCGTGCTCGACTGGGGCCGCTCGGCGCAGCGCCGCCGCGATCGGCTCCTGCTCCCCCTCGTCATCGTGTCGATCGCGTTCGTCGTCACCGGTGCGACGGCGTTCGCGGCGGGGCTGCTCTTCGCACCGTCGGGCGGCGACGACTTCGCGCTGCTGCGCCTGTTCTCGTCGCTCGGGATGCTCGTGTACGTCGCGTGCGCTCTCGTCGCGGTGCTCGGGGTGACGCTGCGCAACAGCGCGCTCACACGGTCCGCCGTCGCGTCCAGCGGCTGGCAGCGCTTCATCCAGACGGCGTCCGAGCGACTCGGGCGCGCACGTCGCACGCACGCGCCGTGGTCGCTCGTGCAGCTGCGCATCGACGACGCCGCCGACATCGCCGAGACGGCGGGAGCGACCGCCCTCGCCGAGCTTTCGGCGCGGTTCATGGAGGAGGTGCACGAGGTCTTCCCCGCCGAGTCCGACATCGGCTCGCCCGAGCCGGGGACGGTCGTCGTGCTCGTCCCGCGCGCCGACGCGGTCGTGCGCGACCACCTGCGCACCACCCTCGACCGTGTGTCGCACATCGACGTGCACGGCGCTCTTCCGATCCGCCCCACCGCGAGCGCGGGCTGGGCTCCGGTCTCGGTGGTCGGATACGACCTCGACGCGCTGCTGCTCACGGCGGGTGCGGCCGCGTCGCTCGCGAGCGAAAAGGGCGGGGACCGGTGGGAGCGCGTCGGAGCGGACACCGTGGAGCGGCTCCTGAGCGAGCTGGGGCGGCGCTGAGCGCCTCGGTCGCCCCTTACTCCTGATCGCGCCGTGCGCGCGTCCGCTCCGCCCGGGCCGCGAGCTGGTCGTCGGCCGGGTACCCGACCTCGGTCAGAGTGAGCCCCCGGGCGGCGAGCACGGTGAAGTCGCTCGTCCGCTCCCCCTCGTCGCGGATCGACGCGAGGTCTTCGACGTCGAGCCTCCCCTGACCGACGGCGACGCATCCGCCGACCAGCGCCCGCACCATGCTGTGGCAGAACGCGTCCGCCTTCACGTTCGCGACGAGCACGCCGGCCGCGTCTCGATGCCAGTCGAATTCCAGCAGCGTGCGGATCGTCGTCGCCTCCTCGCGCGGCTTGCAATACGCGGCGAAGTCGTGGAGTCCGATGAGCGAACGGGCGGCGGCGTCCATCGCCTCGACGTCGAGTTCCGAGCGCACCGTCGTCGTGCGGTGCCGTTCGAGGGGGTCGTAGCCGGTCGTCTGATCCGCGATGCGGTACGAGTACCGCCGCCACACGGCCGAGAAGCGCGCGTCGAACCCCTCGGGCGCGATCGTCGTGCGGTGGACGGTCACGTCGGAGTACGCGCCGAGCACACCGCGGATGCGCCCCGCGAGGACCGCCACCGGATCACCTGCGCCGCGGCGGCCCGAACGTGACAGGAGCCGGTGCTCCTGCTCCTCGTCGAGGTCGAGGTGCGCCACCTGACCTGTCGCGTGCACCCCGGCATCCGTCCGCCCCGCAACGACGAGCCGGGGCTGACCGCCCAGCACGCGCGCGATCGCGTCCTCGAGCGTGCCCTGCACCGTCCGCAGGCCGGGCTGGCGCGCCCACCCCCGGAAGTGCGTGCCGTCGTAGGCGAGATCGAGCCGGATGCGCACCGCACCAGCCTAGGCGCACACGCCCGGGTCACCCCAGAACACGACGCGCGAGCGGCAGCCTCTCGCCGACGGCCTGCATCGCCGTCCGCGCCTGCTGCACGCGGTTCTCGCTCTCGCGCACGAACTCGCGCGCGACCACCGGATGCGTGCGCACGATGTCGTCGAGCACCTGAACCGGCAGCACGACGACGTCGACCTCACTCGCAGCGACCGCGCGCGAGATCGTCTGCGTGCGCGAGAGCGCGGTGATGCCGATGGGGTCGCCCGGCCCGAGCTGCGCGACCTGCACGAAGCCGTGCTCCTCGGTCGGGATGCCGAGCGTGACGGTGCCCTCGAGGATGAAGCGCGTCTCGGTCGGGATCATGCCGGGGCGGAGGATCGACTCGCCCGAGCAGTACCGCTCGAGCCGCGCGCGGCCGGCCAGCGCATCCGTCTCGCCCGGTTTGAGACTCAGGGCCGGCGCGATCCGGCGCAGCGCGTCCTGCAGGCGGCCGGGCGTGTGCCACACATCGGTGATGTCGCCGTCGAGGTGCAGGCCGGCCCGGCGAGCGGCGTACCAGACGCGCGTGTTGAACGTGTTGAGCACCGCGAACCGGTCGCCGGGGCTGCGCAGCGGGATGCCGACCTCGTAGCGCGCACCGGGCAGCGCCGCCGCGTACGGCTCTCCGTCCTCCGACACGAGCGGGATGTCGCGCGCCACCTGCACGAGAAGCTCCCGCACGCGACCGGGTGGGTCGTCCGTCGAGAAGAGCAGCTCGGTCGACGCCTCGTACGGCGACGGGCTCCGCGAGAGATTCACGAACGACGTGCCGGCGAGCTCGGACGTCGGGATCACGAGGATCCCGTTCGCGGTGTCCAGGTGCACGGCGCGCCAGTTCACCTCGATGATCTGGCCACGGTCGTCGCCCACCTCGATCCAGTCGCCCAGCTCGAACGGCGACTCGAAGATGAGGAACAGACCCGACACCACCGAGCCGACGGCGTGCTGGAGCGCGAGGCCGACCACGATCGATGTCACGCCGAGCGCGGCGAACACGCCCGCGACATCCGCGTTCCACACCCACCAGAACACCGCGGCGATGCCGAGCACGATGAGCACGAAGCGGATGAGGTCGCTGAAGATCTTCGGGAAGCGGTCGCGCCACGATCCCTTCTCCGCCCTGTGGAACACGAGGTGGTTGATCGCGTTGATCGTCACGACGATCACCAGCAGCCCGAAGATCGTCCAGATGACGCGCGGCCACGTGCCCTCGCCCTCCCACGCGCCGGGCTGGCTGATGAGCACGAGCACGCCCGCGACCGGCACGAGGTAGTTGCGCACCATGAGCACGATGGGTGCGGCACGGCTGTTGCGGCGCGCGAGCGCGTTGTGGATCTCCGTCAGCAGGATGAGCGCGAGCGGCAGCCCCACCGACACGATGACGGCGGGCCAGAACCAGGGCTGCGATGCGATGCCGGCCACGGATGCCTCACCTCACCGCCGCCGACGAGGCGGTCTCGATGCGCCACACGCGCTGCGTGCCGGTCTGCGTCTCGATCTCGCCCGCCGGCTCCAGCGCGATCGCGTCGGGGAGCCGGTCCGCGACGCGCTGCGTGACGTAGATGCCGGGCTCGGATGAGTCGCCCTGCACGCGGAATGCGAGGTTCACCGCGTCGCCCCACATGTCGTACGCGACGCGCGCTCGCCCGATGAGGCCGCTCGTGACCTTGCCGGAGTCGAGGCCCGCGCGCAGCCGCAGGTCGACGCCCTGCTGCGCCGAGTACCGCTCGAGGATCGCGTCGAGCTCGAGCGCGAACTCGACGGCCCGGCGCGCGTTGTCGACGCGCGGGTTCACGAGGCCGCAGCTCGCGAGGTAGCTCTGCCGCGTCGTGCGTACGCGCTCGATGCCGTGCCGCTCGGCGGCGTCGTCGAACGAGCGGATGAGATCGTTGAGGCGCGCGACCGCCTCCTCGGACGACATCGACAGCGAGAGCTCGTCGAACCCCACGATGTCGGCGAAGACGACCGTGACGTCCTCGCTGTCCTGCGTGATCGCCTCGTCGCCCAGCTTGTAGCGATTGGCCATGCCCTCGGGCATGAACGACAGGATGAGCTCCTCGTTCGCGCGTTCCTGCTCCTCGATGAGATGCGACTTGACCTGCAGGCTGCGGCTCATGTTGTTGAAGGCGTCGGCGACGTCGGCGAGCTCGTCGCTGGAACCCGCGTCGACCTGCACGCCCTCGTCGCCCGCGGCGATGCGCTGCGCGGCCACCTTGAGGCGCCGCAGCGGCCGCACGAACACCTGCGCGAGCACGAGTGAGAGCAGGCAGACGAAGATGATCATGCCCGCGGTCGACAGGATGAGGTTCCGCGTGAAGTCCTCGACGGGAACCATCGCCTCCTGCGCGGACTGCTGCGCGACGATCGCCCAGTTGAGTCCGTCGACCCCGAGCGGGGCGTACGCGGTGAGACTCTCGCGGCCCAGGTAGTCACGCTCCAACAGCGTCCCGCGGTCGCCCGCGAACGCGCGCGTGACGGCGTCGCCGGAGATCTGCTGCTGGAGGAGCGTATTGCCGTTCCGCACGCTGAGCGCGGCCGCGGCGGGTGAGAGCCCCGCCGCGACGGCGAGTGACTCGTACTCGCCGGGGTCGTCCTGCAGCTGGCGCGAGATCGAGCGCATGAGCCCGTCGCGTCCGACGAGGTACGTCTCGCCCGTCTGGCCGAGGCCGTTGACGGCGAACTCGCCGTCGACCGTCATGACGCTGTTGACGCGCTCGATCGGAAGCTCGATCGCGAGCGCGCCGATGACCTCGCCGCCGTCGGCGATCGGCGTCACCGCCCATCCGGCGGGGTTGCCGAGGCTCGGGCTGTACGCCGCGAAGTCCGCGATGACCACGTCGCCCACGATGTTGCGCGTCATGACCTCGCGGTACGCGTCGGCGAGGTTCGAGAGCCGGTACGGCCCCGTGAGTAGGTTCGTGCCGAGATCGACGCCCTTGAACGCGGTGTAGATGACGTTGCCCTCGGTGTCGAGCATGAGGACGTCCTCGAAGTCCTGCAGATCCGTCATCTCGCGGTAATAGTCGTGGTACCGCGCGTGCGCCGCCGACCACGCGCTCCCGTCGCCCGCGTCGTCCGTGCGGACAGCGTCTTCCCAACTGTCGTACGGGATGACGTAGTGGTACTGCAGGTACCGTTGCGCCTCACTGCGCGGCGCGAACGCGGAGCCGTCGACCTCTTCGCCGGTCGCGTCGGCGAGGGCGGTCGCGAACGTGTCTCGGTAGTACGAATCGAGCTCCGCGGATGCCTCGGATTCGAGCCGCTGCTGCTCGAGCTCGGCGAACGCGTCGGTGAACGCGCGCGCCGCCTGGCGGCTCGTCTCGTTCAGCGCGCCGAGCCGCACGGTGTTCTCGATCGATCCGAAGAGCTGCGCGACCTCGCGGCTGCGGTTCTCGCGGATCTCGACGAGCTTCTCGTACGCGATCGTGCGAAGCGCCTCGGTGCCGTTGACGTAGCCGATGACCCCCACCACGATGCTCGACAGCACGCTCACCGACAGGAGCATGATCAGCAGCAGCGAGTAGATGGACAGGCCGGCGCGCCTCCTCACCCGCGGCGTGCCCACCCATTCGGCACCCGCGGCGCTCCGACCCGGCTCCGCCATAGTCCGCTCTTCCTCACCGCGCGTCCCGTGCCCGGGTCACCGCGAGAAAACCCCCAGTACCCCGGCAGATTCCGAGGTGCGCCCATGTTACGACGCACGCTCCCCTCCGAGGTAGAGGCGTGTCCGGCGGGGGTGATACCGCGCGGCTCGCGCCGCCCGGAATGACGGGCCCGCACGCACACCCCGTTTACACTGGAGTGATCCCCCGGGTCTGAGTCATGAATACGAGTGCGCGCATCACTTCACGAGCCCGGTACGCCGGGCTCGATGGCTTGCGCGCCGTCGCGGTGGGCCTCGTCCTCGCCTATCACCTGTTCCCCGCCTGGTGGCTGCAGGGCGGCTTCATCGGCGTCGACGTCTTCTTCGTGATCAGCGGATTCCTCATCACGAGCCTCCTGTTGCGCGAGCGCGCGCGGGCCGGCCGCATCCGGCTCGTCGAGTTCTGGCGGCGGCGGGCACGGCGCCTCCTGCCTGCGCTCGCCCTCGTGCTGCTCGTGTGCTCGTCGGTCGCGTGGCTGATCGGCGGCGATGTGCTCGTGCGCCTCGGCGCCCAGATCGTCGGCGCGGCGACCTTCAGCTACAACTGGGTCTCGATCGCCGCCGACGCGAGCTACTTCTCGGCGGCGAACCCCGAGCTGTTCCGAAACGTCTGGTCGCTCGCGATCGAAGAGCAGTTCTACGTGCTGTGGCCGCTCGTGCTGCCGCTGGCACTGCTCATCCCGTGGGCCTGGGCGCGCTCGGCGGCGGCGGTGCTGGTGGCGGCCGCCTCCGCCGGATGGATGGCGGTGGTCGTCGCAAGCGGCGGCGACCTCACTCGCGCGTACTTCGGGCTCGACACGCACGCGTTCGGCATCCTGCTGGGCATCGCGCTCGCGTTCGCGCTCGAGCGCCTGCTCGCCGCACCGCCCGCGTGGACGCTGCGACGCGGTTGGCGCGTGTCGGGAGCCGTCGTGGGAGTCGCGGCCATCGCCGGCCTCGTCGTCGTGGCGGCGATCCCCGCGAGCGACTCGACGGCGACGTTCCCGGGCGCCCTCGCGGCGGCGAGCGTGCTGTCGGCGATCGCGATCACCGCGGCGGTGTGGCCGGGGTCGGTGTTCGGCCCGCGGCTGGACACGCAGCCGCTGCGGTGGGTCGGCGACCGCTCGTACGGCCTCTACCTGTGGCACTGGCCGATCATCGTGCTCCTGCTCGCGGCGACGTCGGGCGGCGGGACGGGGGCGGGCGTCCCGGTCTGGATGGGCGTCTTCGCGCTCGTGCTCACCCTCGTGGCGGCCGAGGCGTCGTACCGCTGGGTGGAGCAGCCGATCCGACGTCTCGGATTCCGCGGGTCGCTCGCGGCGCTCAGCCGTCACCTCACGGCATCGCCCGCCACGCGCTGGCGCGCGATCGGGTCGGTGGCCGCGGCCGTCGTCGTCACGTTCGGGGCATCCGCCGCGGTCGCGGCGGCGCCCGAGGTCACGTCGGGGCAGGCGGCCGTCGAGGCGGGGCTCGAAGCGCTGCACCGCGAGAAGGTGCGCTCGCCGTCGCCCACGCCTTCCCCCACGAGCACGGCCGTCGAGGGCGAAGCCGCCGGCTCGGCATCCGACCGTCCTCGCCCCGGCTCGATGCCGTCGCCGTCGCCGACGCCCGTGACGGGCGCCGAGATCACGGCGGTCGGCGACTCCGTGATGCTCGCTTCGGCGCCCGGACTGCTCGAGCGCTTCCCCGGCATCGACGTCGATGCGAGCGTCTCGCGGTCGATGTGGGCCGCCCCGGGCATCCTGCAGCAGCTGGCGGATGCCGGCCGCCTCCGCCCGTACGTCGTGGTGGCGCTCGGCACGAACGGTCCCGTCGACGCCGGCTCGCTCGAAGAGGTCGCGCGCATCACCGGCCCCGACCGGACGCTCGTGCTCGTGAACGCCTACGCGCCGCGCGACTGGATCCCGGGCGTCAACGCCGACCTCGCGGCCTTCGTGCGGTCGCATCCGGGCACCGTCCTCGCGGACTGGTCGGGCGCGATCGCGCCGCGCACCGACCTGCTCGCCGGAGACCACGTGCATCCGGGCGCCGAAGGCGGGCGCGTGTTCGCCGACACGGTCGCGGCCGCCGTGGAGCGCGCCGAGCACATGCGCGCGCTGAAGCAGTACGAAGTGGAACGACGCGCGTACCTGCGCCTGCACCACGCGGCGGGTCGCACGTTCGAGTGACGCGCGTCGCGTGGCCGGCCGGCGCGGACGCTCAGTACCGCCGGACGAGGGCGACGCTGCGCTCAGTCGCCTCGAAGCCCAGCCGCCCGTAGAGGTTGTTCGCGCCGGTCGGACTCTCGGTGTCGACGTCGAGCACGGCCTTCTCGAGCCCGGCGTCGCGAGCCGCGAGCAGCAGCGCGACGATGACGGCGGGGGCGAGCCGCCTCCCCCGGCGGTCGCGCGTCACCCCGATGAGGTCGATGTACACACTCGAGTAGCCCTGCGTGGCCCAGTCCTCCTCGTTGACCGATCCGAGCGCCAACGCGACGACACGGTCGCCCTCGACGGCCACACGGCTCAGATCCGGGCGCAGGAACGGACCCTCGACGAACGTGTCCCACCGCTCAGGAGGCGTCTCGAGGCTGCCCCAGTGGTCGCGGAAAGCGTCGTTGCGCGCGAGGCGCGTCGCCTCCTTCAGCGCCGGCTCATAGGCGCGCACGACGGCGTCTCCGGATGCCTCGACCTCGGGGATCTCGATCGACAGGTCGCGCACCATCGTCGTGAACCACCGCTCCGCGACCAGGCCGCGCCGCGTGGCGAGGTGCTGCGCGCCGACGTCGCCCTCGTCGGCGTAGACGAAGATCGCGGCAGGCAGCGCGAGATCGAGCTCGGCGAGCGCCTCGAGCGCACGCTCGTGCTCCCACCGCATGACCTCCCGGCCGATCCCGCGTCCGCGCGCCTCCGGATGCACGCGCCCGCTCAGATACATGTGCACCTGCGCGTCGCGAGACGGATGCACCATCACCGCCGCCGACGCGATCAGGCGCCCCGCGGCGTCGAACCCGACGAGCGTGTTGCGCTCCGGGTCGGTCCACGAGACCGTGAAGCTCTCCTCGATCTCCTCGCGCGGGGTGGTCCAGCTGGGGTGGTCGACGAGATCGGACGCACGGAAGAGCTCCGTGAGGGCGTCCACATCGTCGATCGTCGACGGGCGCCACTCGGCGATCCCGGGATGCGCCGGCGGCACGGGCGCGGCGATCGGACCCAGGCGCTGCGAGAGCGGAGCGAGCGGTGCGGTGGGCGTCGTGTCGTCGGTCACCCACCCACTTTACGCGGCGGCTCAGCGGCGGCTGAGCGCGCTGGGCGCTGCTGCGACGCGCGCAGGTCCCGGAGACGACGAGACCCGCGGCCCCGAAGGGCGCGCGGGTCTCGTGCGTTGCTGTGGCAGATGCCTCAGGCCTTCTCGGCCTCCTCGGCCTCGGCTGCGGGAGCCTCGTCGTCGACGACGGCGTCCTCGGCAGCGGCCTCGGCGGCGGCGCCCTCATCGGGCGACTCGGCGCCGGCCTCGGCGGCCTCGTCCTCAGCCGGGGTCTCCTCGGCGGGGGTCTCCTCGGCGGGAGCCTCCTCGTTCGCGGGGGCCTTCTCGGCGGGGGCGGTCGACTTCTTGGTCGACTTCGCCTTCGGCGTCACCGGCTCGAGCACGAGCTCGATCTGGGCCATGGGGGCGTTGTCGCCCTTGCGGTTGCCGAGCTTGGTGATGCGCGTGTAGCCGCCGTCACGGTCCGCCACGAGCGGAGCGATCTCGGTGAACAGCACGTGCACGACTTCCTTGTCGCCGATGACCGACAGCACACGGCGGCGCGCGTGCAGGTCGCCGCGCTTCGCGAACGTGATGAGGCGCTCGGCGAGCGGACGCAGGCGCTTGGCCTTCGTCTCGGTCGTCTTGATCGACTTGTGCGTGAACAGCGCGGCGGCGAGGTTCGCAAGCAGCAGGCGCTCGTGGGCGGGGCCGCCTCCGAGGCGGGGACCCTTGGTGGGCTTGGGCATTTCTCAGTTACTCCAGGATGAGGTTTCGGTCAGGGGATTCGGATGCTCCGACTCGCTGCTGCGGGCGACGCATCCGCATCGGCTCAGACGGTCTCGTCGTCGTAGCCGCCGTAGAAGTGAGCACCGTCGAACCCGGGGACCGAGTCCTTGAGCGACAGGCCCAGCGACGTGAGCTTGTCGCGCACCTCGTCGACCGACTTCTGACCGAAGTTGCGGATGTTCATGAGCTGCGTCTCCGAGAGAGCCACGAGCTCGCTGACCGTGTTGATGCCCTCGCGCTTCAGGCAGTTGTACGAGCGGACCGACAGGTCGAGGTCCTCGATCGGCATCGAGAGCTCGTTCGAGAGGACGGTCTCGACCGGCGCCGGGCCGATCTCGATGCCCTCGGCCTCGACGTTGAGCTCGCGCGCCAGGCCGAACAGCTCGGTGAGCGTGCGACCGGCCGACGCGACGGCGTCGCGCGGGGCGATCGAGGGCTTGGTCTCGACGTCCAGCACGAGCTTGTCGAAGTCGGTGCGCTCGCCGGCACGCGTCGCGTCGACGCGGTAGCTGACCTTGAGCACCGGCGAGTAGATCGAATCGACCGGGATCTGGCCGGCCTCGGCGTACTCGTTGCGGTTCTGCGTGGCCGAGACGTAGCCGCGGCCGCGCTCGATCGTGAGCTCGAGCTCGAACTTCGCGGTGTCGTTCAGGGTCGCGATGACGAGCTCGGGGTTGTGCACCTCGACGCCCGCGGGAGCCGAGATGTCGGCCGCGGTGACCTCACCGGCGCCCGTCTTGCGCAGGTAAGCGGTGATGGGCTCGTCGCGCTCGCTCGAGACGACGAGCTGCTTGATGTTGAGGATGATCTCGGTGACATCCTCCTTGACACCCGGAATGGTGCTGAACTCGTGGAGGACGCCGTCGATGCGGATGCTCGTGACGGCCGCGCCGGGGATCGACGAGAGGAGGCTGCGACGCAGCGCGTTGCCGATCGTGTAGCCGAAGCCGGGCTCGAGCGGCTCGATGACGAAGCGGCTGCGGAACTCCCCGATCTTCTCCTCGGTCAGAGTGGGACGCTGTGCGATGAGCACTATGGGTTCCTTTCGATCACGTGCCCGCTATATGACACGTGCGGTGGATGGGTATTGAGTTGTCCTCGGGGCATCCGTGAAATTCGGATGCCGAAGCGTGCGGTAGCACCCCCACGGTCCCCGAGCTTGTCGAGGGTCGACCTCCGACAGCTCAGGGACCGGGAGTGAACTCAGACGCGGCGGCGCTTGGGGGGACGGCAGCCGTTGTGCGCCTGCGGCGTCACGTCCTGGATCGAGCCCACCTCGAGGCCGGCGGCCTGCAACGAGCGGATCGCCGTCTCGCGGCCCGAGCCCGGGCCCTTCACGAACACGTCGACCTTCTTGACGCCGTGCTCCTGCGCCTGGCGGGCGGCCGACTCCGCGGCCATGCCGGCGGCGTACGGCGTCGACTTGCGCGAGCCCTTGAAGCCCACGCCACCCGACGACGCCCAGCTGATGACGGCGCCCGACGGGTCGGTGATCGAGACGATCGTGTTGTTGAACGTCGACTTGATGTGGGCGTGGCCCAGCGCGATGTTCTTCTTCTCCTTGCGGCGCGGCTTGCGCGCGGCGGACTTGGCCTGTGCCATTGCTTTGCTCTCCTAAACCTTCGGGCCCGCGGTTACTTGCGGCCGGCCTTCTTCTTGCCGGCGACCGTGCGCTTCGGGCCCTTGCGGGTGCGCGCGTTCGTCTTGGTGCGCTGACCGCGCACGGGGAGGCCGCGGCGGTGGCGGAGGCCCTCGTACGAGCCGATCTCGACCTTGCGGCGGATGTCTGCGGCAACCTCGCGGCGTAGGTCACCCTCCACCTTGTAGTTGGCGTCGATGTAGTCGCGAAGGGCGACGAGCTGGTCGTCGTGAAGGTCCTTCACGCGGATGTTCTCATCGATGCCCGTCGCCTTGAGGATCTCGTTCGAGCGGGTACGGCCGATGCCGTAGATGTAGGTCAGGGCGATGACCACGCGCTTGTCGCGCGGGATGTCGACGCCGGCGAGACGTGCCATGCGGCTCTCCTAGGAGTGTCGTGGAGGTGTGGAGCAGGATCGGTGCCCGGGCCTCCGCCCCGAGGTGTCCCCTCCGAAGAGGTTCTGATCCTGCCGGTTGTTCGTATTGAGTTGTGTCGACGGATGCCTCGACCGAGGCATCCGGAAGCCTTATCAGCCCTGGCGCTGCTTGTGACGCGGGTTCGACTTGCAGATGACCATCACGCGACCGTGGCGGCGGATGACCTTGCAGTGGTCGCAGATGGGCTTGACGGAGGGGTTGACCTTCATGGGATTACCTATTCGCTGTCTTCGTACCCAGGGCACACGGGTGCCCCGGGCCGTTACTTCTCGACCGGCCTAGCGGTAGCGGTAGACGATGCGGCCGCGGGTGAGGTCGTAGGGGCTGAGCTCCACGACGACGCGGTCCTCCGGGATGATGCGGATGTAGTTCTGCCGCATCTTTCCGGAGATCGTGGCGAGCACCTTGTGTCCGTTGGTCAGCTCGACGCGGAACATCGCGTTGGGAAGAGCCTCAGACACCGTGCCCTCGATCTCGATGACACCGTCTTTCTTGGCCATAGCCTCGCTTACGCTTGTGCAGACCGGTCGGTCTGCGGTGGATGGGATCGGTGCGATGACACGCCAATAAGGGCGCAACGCACCAAGGGTCAATCATACGCGATCCCGGACGCACCGGCAACTTCGCAGACGCGGCATGCGGCCCCGTCGGGGGGCCTGCGTAGAGGTTTCACTCGAAGAGCGAACGCAGCTCGGCCGGAGGCGGCAGCTCAGAGTTCGCGATGACCTCGCCGTTGACCGCGACCGTCGGCGTCCCGATGCCTGCGGCGCCGGGCTGCACTGGCGTCTGCTCGGTCATGGCCGACACGAAGCCCTCGTAGCGGCCGTCGTTCACGCATGAATCGATGCCGCTCACGCCCACGCTCGACGCGATCGCGAGGATCTGCGCGTTCGTCAGGCCCGGAGTCTGCTCCGCGGGCTGGTTCTCGAACATCGCCTGCATGAACGGGACGGATGCGTCGGCATCCGCCTCCGCGACGCAGTACATCGCGTTCGCGGCGCGCGTCGAGAACTCGGTGCCCTGCGAGTAGCGGTCGAGGATCGAGATCGGGTGGATGTTCAGCGTGATCGTCCCGTCGTCGACGAGCTCCTGGATCGCGGGACCGTACACCTGCTCGAACTGGTTGCAGATCGGGCACATGAAGTCGATGTAGGTGTCGAGCGTGTCTTCGCCGTCGCCCACGGCGATCGCGCCCGTCTCGGCGCTGATGTTCAGCGCATCCGGCGCGTCGCCCGCGTTCGTCGACGGGTTGTTCAGCCACACGACGAGCACCGCGACCACGATGAGGGCGACGACGACGGCGACGCTCACCCAGATCGCGAACCAGTTGACCTTGCGTGCCTGCGCCATGTGTGCCTCCGAGAAACGTGTGGGATCCGGACCGTGCCCGCACTAGGCGATCGGAACCGGGGTGACGCCGAACGGCGCGAGCCCGGCAGCGCCGCCGTCGGGAGCCGTGAGCACCCAGATGCCGCCATCGTGCACGGCGACGCTGTGCTCCCAGTGTGAGCCGGGCGAGCCGTCGACGGTCGAGACGGTCCAGTCGTCGTCCTCGACGAACGTCGTGTGGTCGCCCGCGACGACCATCGGCTCGATCGCGAGCGCGAGGCCGGGACGGATCTCGGGTCCTGGGTCGGCGACGCGGTAGTTGAAGACCGACGGCGATTCGTGCATCTTGCGCCCGATGCCGTGACCGACGTACTCGCGGAGGATGCCGTAGCCACCGTCCGGAGCGTTCGCCTCGATGTAGTCCTGCACGGCCGCGCCGATCTCGGCGAGGTGCTTCGCCGTCGCGAGCGACGCGATGCCCGCCCACAGCGACCCCTCCGTCACCTCGGACAGCCGTTCGCGTTCCGCGACGACATCGGGCCGCGACGGATCCGGCACGATGACCGTGATCGCCGAGTCCCCGTTCCAGCCCTTGTACTCCGCGCCGGCGTCGATCGAGACGATGTCGCCGGGCTCGAGCACGCGGTCGCCCGGGATGCCGTGGACGACCTGCTCGTTGACCGATGCGCAGATCGTGTGACGATAGCCGCGAACCAGCTGGAAGTTCGAGCGCGCCCCGCGACCCGTGATGACGCGCGACGCCGCCGCGTCGAGCTCGAGGGTCGTGACGCCCGGACGGATCAGCTCCCGCACCGCCGCGAGCGCCTCCGCCGTGATCAGCCCAGGCTCGATCATCGCCCGCAGCTGGGCGGGCGACTTGTAGATGGAGCGGCGCAACGACACGTCAGGCGGCGGCCGTGCGGATGAGGCCGCGCGCTTCGAGCGCGCCGATGATGCGGGCGGTCACCTCGTCGAGGGTCCCCGTGCCGTCGATCTCGTCGACAATTCCGCGCGTGCGGTATACGCCGAGGATCGGGGCGGTCTCGCGCTCGTAGATCGCGAGACGGTTCGCGATGACCTCTTCGGTGTCGTCGGTGCGGCCCTGTTCCTTCGCGCGCCGCGTGAGGCGAGCGATGCTCTCCTCTCGCGGCACGCTGAGCTCGATGACGGCGTCGAGGGTCTCGCCGCGTCCTTCGAGGAAGGCGTCGAGGTCGCGCACCTGCGCGATGTTGCGCGGATACCCGTCGAGCAGGAAGCCGCCCGCGGCGTCCTCCTGCTCGAGGCGCTCGCGCACGACCTGGCTCGTCAGCTCGTCGGAGACGAGCTCGCCTGCCTCGATGACGGCCTTCACCTGACGGCCCAGCTCGGAGCCGGCGGCGACGGCGCCGCGGAAGACGTCGCCCGTCGAGATCGCCGGGATGCCGAACGCCTCCGCGATGCGGGCGCCCTGCGTGCCCTTGCCGGACCCCTGGGGGCCGACGATGAGCAGGCGGGTCGCCCGGCGCGCCTCGGACTCGTGGGACTGTGCGGTCATCAGCGGAGAAGCCCTTCGTAGTGGCGCTGCTGCAGCTGCGCGTCGATCTGCTTCACGGTCTCGAGACCGACACCGACGATGATGAGGATCGAAGCGCCGCCGAACGGGAAGTTCTGGTTCGCACCCACGGTCGCGAGGGCCACCAGCGGGAGCAGCGCGATGAGACCGAGGTAGATCGAGCCGGGCAGCGTGATGCGCGTCAGCACGTAGTCGAGATACTCGGCGGTCGGCCGGCCGGCACGGATGCCGGGGATGAAGCCGCCGTACTTCTTCATGTTGTCGGCCACCTCGACGGGGTTGAACGTGATGGCGACGTAGAAGTACGTGAACCCGACGATGAGCAGGAAGTACAGCACCATGTAGATCGGGTGGTCGCCTCGCGTGAGGTAGTTCGTGATCCACACGACCCACCCGGGAGCCTGCTCGCCCGGCTGCGGCTGGTTGAACTGCGCGATGAGCGCTGGGATGTACAGCAGCGATGAGGCGAAGATGACCGGCACGACGCCCGCCATGTTGACCTTGATCGGGATGTACGTGTTCGTGCCGCCGTACGTGCGACGACCCACCATGCGCTTGGCGTACTGCACCGGAATGCGGCGCTGCGACTGCTCGACGAACACGACGAGCGCGACGACCGCGATTCCGACGGCGAGCACGAGGAGGAAGACCTCGAAGCCGCGCGACTGCCAGATCGCCCACATCGAAGCGGGGAACGCCGCGGCGATCGAGGTGAAGATGAGCAGCGACATGCCGTTTCCGATGCCGCGCTCGGTGACGAGCTCGGCGAACCACATGATGAGGCCGGTGCCGGCGGTCATCGTGATGATCATGAGCAGCTGCGCCCACCACGCGACGTTCGTCAGGAGCTGCTCGCACTCGGGGACGCCGGTGACCCCGAAGAGCTGGCCGCTGCGCGCGACGGTGACCAGCGTCGCCGACTGCAGGAGCGCGAGGGCGATCGTCAGGTAGCGCGTGTACTGCGTCAGCCTGGCCTGGCCGGACTGACCCTCCTTGTAGAGGGCCTCGAAGTGCGGGATGACCACGCGGAGCAGCTGCACGATGATCGTCGCGGTGATGTACGGCATGACGCCGAGCGCGAAGATCGACAGCTGCAGGAGCGCACCGCCGGAGAAGAGGTTGACGAGCGACAGGAGCCCCTCGGTGCCCGCGCTCTGCCTGAGACACGACTGCACGTTCGGGAAGTCGACGAACGGTGCCGGCACGTGCGCGCCGAACCGGTACAGGGCGATGATCGCCAGGGTGAATGCGATCTTCCGGCGAAGGTCGGGTGTACGGAAGACCCGCGCGATGGCGCTGAACAAGAGGCTGCCTCCAGAGGGGATGCCGGCGCGCGCGGCGACGCGCCAACGTCCAGGGTAACCCAGTGGGGGCCGGAGCAAGCTCCGGCCCCCACTGCGTGCGTTACT
This sequence comes from Microbacterium sp., assembly GCF_035556355.1. Lineage (GTDB taxonomy): Bacteria > Actinomycetota > Actinomycetes > Actinomycetales > Microbacteriaceae > Microbacterium. The sequence goes on along the minus strand of NZ_DATMFG010000021.1, from coordinate 247,521 downwards.
TGACGGTTCCGCCCGCGGCGACGATCTTCTGCTCGGCGGAGCCCGAGACCTTGTCGACCGACACCTCGAGCTTCACCGAGATGTCGCCGGTGCCGAGCACCTTGACCTTCTCGTTCTTGCGAACCGCACCCTTGGCGACGAGGTCGCTGACGGTGACCTGTCCACCCTCGGGGTACAGCTCGGCGAGCTTGTCGAGGTTGACCACCTGGTACTCCACGCGGAACGGGTTCTTGAACCCGCGCAGCTTCGGAGTGCGCATGTGCAGCGGCATCTGGCCGCCCTCGAAGCCCTGACGGACCTGGTAGCGGGCCTTCGTGCCCTTCGTGCCGCGACCGGCGGTCTTGCCCTTCGAGCCCTCACCGCGACCCACGCGGGTCTTCGGGGTGTTGGCGCCGGGGACCGGCCGCAGGTGGTGCACCTTCAGGACGCCGGGGCGCGAGGGCGCGGCATCCGTCTTCTTGTCCGCCTTCTTGGCGTCGGCCTTCTTGGCCGGAGCCTTCTTGGCAGGAGCCTTCTCGGCGGCCGGCTTGGCGTCGGCCGAGGCCTTCGCGGGAGCCTTCTTCGCAGGCGCCTTCTTGGCGGGAGCCTTGGCCTCCGCCTCGGCGGCCTCGTTCTTCTCGGCCTTGTCAGCCATCAGTCGATCTCCTCAACCTTCACGAGGTGGGCGACGGTCTTGACGTAGCCGCGCGTCTGCGCGTCGTCGGGACGGACGACCGAGTCGCCGATCCGCTTGAGACCGAGCGAACGCAGCGTGTCGCGCTGGTTCTGCTTCTCGCTCACCTTGGACTTGATCTGCGTGACCTTGAGACGCGCAGCCATCAGGCACCTACCTTCGATGCGGCAGCGGCCGCGGCCTCTGCCTCAGCACGGACGAGACGGGCCGGCGCGACCTGGTCGAAGTCGAGGCCACGGCGCGCGGCGACCGCACGGGGCTCCTCGAGCTGCTTCAGGGCGTCCACCGTCGCGTGCACGATGTTGATCGTGTTCGACGAGCCCAGCGACTTCGACAGCACGTCGTGGATGCCGGCGCACTCGAGCACCGCACGCACCGGACCACCGGCGATGACACCGGTACCCGCGGCGGCGGGACGAAGCAGCACGACACCGGCAGCGGCCTCACCCTGCACGGGGTGCGGGATGGTCGAGCCGGAGCGCGGCACGCGGAAGAAGTTGCGCTTGGCCTCCTCGACGCCCTTCGAGATCGCCAGCGGCACCTCGCGAGCCTTGCCGTAGCCGACGCCCACGACGCCGTTGCCGTCACCCACGACCACGAGGGCCGTGAAGCTGAAGCGACGACCGCCCTTGACGACCTTCGACACGCGGTTGATCGTGACGACGCGCTCCAGGAACTGACTCTGGTCGCGATCGCGTCCGCCGCGGTCGCGGTTGGGGTTGCGCTCGCGACCGCCTCGGCGGGCCTCGCGGGGCTCGCGCTCGGTGGCAGCCTCGGCCGGAGCCTCAGCGGCAGCCTGCTCGGTCACGTTGTTCTCCTTGTTCTCACTCACAGGTTCAGCCCCCCTTCGCGGGCGCCTTCGGCGATCGCCGCGACACGGCCCGCGTAACGGTTGCCGCCCCGGTCGAACACGACGTCGGACACGCCGATGGCCTTCGCGCGCTCGGCGACCAGCTCGCCGACCTTGCGGGCCTTCGCAGTCTTGTCACCGTCGAACGAGCGCAGGTCGGTCTCGAGGGTCGAGGCCGAGGCGACCGTGTGGCCCTTGCTGTCGTCGACGAGCTGCACGAAGACGTGACGCGACGAGCGGGTGACCACCAGGCGCGGACGCTCGGCGGTGCCGACGACCTTCTTGCGAAGGCGTGCGTGGCGACGCGCGCGGGCGTCGGACTTCGACTTCACAGCCATGGTTACTTACCAGCCTTTCCGGCCTTACGACGGACGACCTCGCCCGCGTAACGCACACCCTTGCCCTTGTACGGCTCGGGCTTGCGGATCTTGCGGATGTTCGCGGCCGCCTCTCCGACGGCCTGCTTGTCGATGCCGCTCACCGTGAGCTTGTTGTTGCCCTCGACGGTGAACGTGATCCCGGCGGGCGGCTCCACGAGCACAGGGTGCGAGAAGCCGAGCGCGAACTCGACCGAGCTGCCCTTCTGCTGGACGCGGTAGCCCGTGCCGACGACCTCGAGGCCCTTCGAGTAGCCCTGGGTGACACCGATGATGTTGTTGTTGATGAGCGTGCGGGTCAGGCCGTGCAGCGAACGCGACTCGCGCTCGTCGTCCGGACGGGTGACGAGCACCTGGTTGTCCTCGACCTTGACCTCGATCGGGCTCGCCACGGTGAGCGTGAGCTCGCCCTTGGGGCCCTTGACAGCGACCTCCTGGCCGTCGACCGTGACGGTCACGCCGGCGGGGATGTCGATGGGAAGACGTCCGATTCGCGACATGTCAGATCACCACACGTAGGCGAGGACTTCCCCACCTACGCCCTTCTGCTCGGCCTGGCGGTCCGTCAGAAGACCGGAGGAGGTGGACAGGATGGCGACGCCCAGGCCGCCGAGGACCTTGGGGATCTCGTTCGACTTCGCGTAGACGCGGAGGCCGGGCTTCGAGACGCGCTTGATGCCGGCGATCGAACGCTCACGGTTGGGGCCGTACTTGAGCGTCATCGTGAGGGTCTGGCCGACGCGGGCGTCCGAGACGGACCAGTCGGCGATGTAGCCCTCCTGCTTGAGGATCTCGGCGATATGGGTCTTGAGCTTCGAGCTCGGAAGCGACACGGAGTCGTGGTGCGCCGAGTTCGCGTTGCGCAGACGGGTCAGCATATCTGCGACCGGGTCTGTCATCGTCATTTCTTGATTCCTTTGTTCATGAGGTTTCGACTGCCGTTACACGACAGCCGACCTTCTATGACTGTGCTGTTCAGTTGTGCGTCGGCCGTTCGACCGGCTCAGAACCGTGGCGGGCCATCGGTCGCCGAGCCTGTCGAGCGTCAGGCCTGAGCGTCGTCCGCCTTGAACGGGAAGCCCAGGTGACGAAGGAGCGCGCGGCCCTCCTCGTCGGTCTTCGCCGTCGTGACGACCGTGATGTCGAAGCCGCGGACGCGGTCGATCTTGTCCTGATTGATCTCGTGGAACACGGATTGCTCCTGGAGACCGAACGTGTAGTTGCCGTGACCGTCGAACTGCTTGGGCGACAGACCGCGGAAGTCGCGGATGCGGGGCAGCGCGAGGTTGACCAGGCGGTCGACGAACTCCCACGCGCGGTCGCCACGGAGGGTGACGTGCGCGCCGATGGGCTGTCCTTCACGCAGCTTGAACTGCGCGATCGACTTGCGGGCCTTGGTCACGACCGGCTTCTGGCCGGTGATCTTGGTGAGGTCGTCGACCGCGCCCTCGATCACCTTGCTGTCGCGAGCTGCCTCGCCGACACCGGTGTTCACCACGACCTTGACCAGGCCGGGGATCTGCATGACGTTCTTGTAGCCGAACTCGTCCTGCAGGGCCTTCTTGATCTCGGTGTTGTACTTCTGCTTCAGGCGGGGCTGGATCTTGCCAGCCTCCACGGCAGTGGCGGTGCTCATATCAGAGGTCCTTGCCTGACTTCTTCGCGTAGCGCACGCGGACGGTGCGCTTCACGCCGTCCTTGACCTGCTCCTCGACACGGTGGCCGACACGGGTCGGCTTCTTGGTCGAGGGGTCGACGAGCGCGACGTTGGAGATGTGGATCGGGGCTTCCATCGTTTCGATGCCGCCCGTCTTGGTGCCGCGCTGGGACTGGCCCACGCGGTTGTGCTTGGTGACGTAGTTCACGCCCTCGACGATCACGCGGTTCTGGTCGGGAAGGACCTCGAGGACCTTGCCCTGCTTGCCGCGGTCGCCGCCCTTGTCCTGCTTCTTGCCAGTGATGACCTGGACGAGGTCACCCTTCTTGATCTTGGCCATTCGGTCAGATCACCTCCGGGGCGAGCGAGACGATCTTCATGAACTTCTTGTCGCGAAGCTCACGGCCGACCGGACCGAAGATGCGGGTGCCGCGCGGCTCCCCGTCGTTCTTCAGGATCACGGCGGCGTTCTCGTCGAACTTGATGTACGAGCCGTCGGAACGGCGGGTCTGCTTGACCGTGCGCACCACGACCGCCTTGACGACATCGCCCTTCTTGACGTTGCCGCCGGGGATGGCGTCCTTCACCGTGGCGACGATGACGTCGCCCAGGCCCGCGTAGCGGCGGTTGGAGCCGCCGAGCACGCGGATGGTGAGCAGCTCCTTGGCGCCCGTGTTGTCGGCGACCTTGAGTCGCGATTCGTTCTGGATCACTTGGCCTTCTCCAGGATCTCCACCAGACGCCAGCGCTTGGTGGCGCTCAGCGGGCGGGTCTCGTTGATGAGGACGAGGTCGCCGATGCCGGCGGAGTTGTTCTCGTCGTGAGCCTTGACCTTCGACGTGCGACGGATGACCTTGCCGTAGAGGGGGTGCTTCACGCGGTCCTCGACCTCGACGACGATCGTCTTGTCCATCTTGTCGCTGACGACGTAGCCGCGACGGGCCTTGCGGTAGCCGCGAGCGCTCGCGTCACGCACGTCGTGCTCGGCGTGCTGCACGTCGGCCGCAGCCTTCTTCGTGGTGGCCATCACTCAGCCTCTTCCTTCTCGGCCTTGTCGGCATCCGCCTTCTTGGCCTTGCTCTTCTTGGCCTTCGTCGCCGTCTCGAGCGGCGCGGGCGTGGCACGGATGCCGAGCTCGCGCTCGCGGATGACGGTGTAGATCCGCGCGATGTCGCGCTTGACCGCACGGATGCGGCCGTGGCTCTCGAGCTGGCCGGTGGCCGACTGGAAGCGCAGGTTGAACAGCTCTTCCTTGGCCTTGCGCAGCTCCTCGACGAGGCGCTGGTCTTCGAACGTGTCGAGCTCGCTCGTCGCGAGCGTCTTGGTGCCGATCGCCATTACGCGTCGCCCTCCTCGCGCTTGATGATGCGTGCCTTCAGGGGCAGCTTGTGGATGGCACGGGTCAGCGCCTCACGAGCGAGCTGCTCGTTCACGCCCGCGACCTCGAAGAGGACGCGACCCGGCTTGACGTTTGCGACCCACCACTCCGGCGAGCCCTTGCCCGAGCCCATGCGGGTCTCGGCGGGCTTCTTGGTGAGCGGACGGTCGGGGTAGATGTTGATCCACACCTTGCCGCCGCGCTTGATGTGACGGGTCATCGCGATACGAGCCGACTCGATCTGACGGTTCGTCACATAAGCGGGCGAAAGGGCCTGGATGCCGAACTCGCCGAAGGTCACCTTCGTGCCGCCGGTCGCCTGACCGGAGCGCTTCGGGTGGTGCTGCTTGCGGTACTTGACTTTGCGGGGGATGAGCATTACGCCGACGCTCCTTCTGCGACAGGGGCCTCGTTGCGCGGGCCGCGACGCGGACGGTCGCCACGCTCACGGGACGGCTTCTGGGCCGCCTGCTCGCGCGCGAGTTCCTTGTTGGTGAGGTCACCCTTGTAGATCCAGACCTTCACGCCGATGCGGCCGAAGGTGGTCTTGGCCTCGTAGAACCCGTAGTCGATGTTCGCGCGCAGCGTGTGCAGCGGCACACGACCCTCGCGGTAGAACTCCGAGCGGCTCATCTCGGCGCCGCCGAGGCGGCCGGAGACCTGGATGCGGACGCCCTTGGCGCCGGCGCGCTGCGCGCCCTGCAGGCCCTTGCGCATCGCGCGGCGGAACGCCACACGAGCCGAGAGCTGCTCGGCGATGCCCTGCGCGACGAGCTGGGCGTCGGCCTCGGGGTTCTTGACCTCGAGGATGTTCAGCTGGATCTGCTTGCCGGTGAGCTTCTCGAGGTCGGCGCGGATGCGCTCGGCCTCGGCGCCGCGGCGGCCGATCACGATGCCCGGGCGAGCCGTGTGGATGTCGACGCGGACGCGGTCACGCGTGCGCTCGATCTCGATGCGGCTGACGCCCGCGCGGTCGAGGTTCGACTGCAGGAGCTTGCGGATCTTGATGTCCTCGGCGACGTAGTCGGCGTAACGCTGGCCGGGCTTGGTCGAGTCCGAGAACCAACGCGACACGTGGTCCGTCGTGATGCCGAGGCGGAAGCCGTACGGGTTTACCTTCTGTCCCATTACTTGCTCGCCTTCTTCGTCTTGGTGCCGGCACCGGTCTCAGCGACCTCGGGGGTCGAGAGCACGACGGTGATGTGGCTCGTGCGCTTCTTGATCTGGAACGCACGACCCTGCGCGCGGGGCTGGAAACGCTTGAGCGTCGTGCCCTCGTCGACGTACGCGTTCTTCACGTACAGGTCCTGCTCGTCCAGGAACTCGCCGTCCTTGTCGGCCTTCACGCGCGCGTTGGCGATCGCCGCCGCCACGAGCTTGTAGATCGGCTCGCTCGCGCCCTGCGGCGCGAACTTCAGGATGGCGAGGGCCTCCTCGGCCTGCTTGCCCTTGATGAGAGCGACGACACGACGAGCCTTCTGAGGGGTCACGCGGATGTGTCGCACGCGTGCGATGGACTCCACCATTTCTCTCTCCTCTTGCGCCCCCGCGTCAGCGGCGGCGGCCCTTCTTGTCGTCCTTCTCGTGGCCGCGGAAGGTGCGGGTGGGCGCGAACTCGCCCAGCTTGTGACCGACCATGGTCTCGGTCACGAACACGGGGATGTGCTTGCGACCGTCGTGCACGGCGATCGTGTGGCCGAGCATGGCCGGGACGATCATCGAGCGACGGGACCAGGTCTTGATGACGTTCTTGGTGCCGGCTTCGTTCTGCGAGACGACCTTGCGAAGCAGGTGCTCGTCGACGAAGGGGCCCTTCTTAAGGCTGCGAGGCATCTTCCTCTACTCCTACTTGCGCTTCTTGCCGGCGGTGCGACGGCGGACGATGTACTTGTCGCTTTCCTTGTTGGCGTGCCGGGTGCGTCCCTCCGGCTGGCCCCAAGGAGTGACCGGGTGGCGTCCACCGGACGTCTTGCCCTCACCACCACCGTGCGGGTGGTCGACCGGGTTCATCGCGACACCGCGGACGGTCGGGCGAACGCCCTTCCAGCGCTTGCGGCCGGCCTTGCCCCAGTTGATGTTCGACTGCTCGGCGTTGCCGACCTCGCCGATCGTCGCGCGGCAGCGCGCGTCGACGTTGCGGATCTCGCCCGAGGGGAGACGCAGCTGGGCGTACGGGCCGTCCTTCGCCACGAGGCGCACCGAGGCGCCGGCCGAGCGCGCGAGCTTCGCGCCGCCGCCGGGGCGGAGCTCGATCGCGTGCACGACGGTACCGGTCGGGATGTTGCGCAGCGGCAGGTTGTTGCCCGGCTTGATGTCGGCGCTCGGGCCCGACTCGACGATGTCGCCCTGCTTCAGCTTCTCAGGCGCGAGGATGTAGCGCTTCTCGCCGTCGAAGTAGTGCAGCAGCGCGATGCGCGCGGTGCGGTTGGGGTCGTACTCGATGTGCGCGACGCGGGCGTTGATGCCGTCCTTGTCGTTGCGACGGAAGTCGATCACGCGGTACTGGCGCTTGTGACCGCCGCCGATGTGGCGGGTCGTGATGCGGCCCTGGTTGTTGCGGCCGCCCGTCTTCGAGAGCGGGCGAAGCAGCGACTTCTCAGGGGTCGATCGCGTGATCTCAGCGAAGTCCGCCACCGACGAGCCGCGGCGACCGGGGGTCGTGGGCTTGTACTTGCGAATAGCCATGTGTCTTCAGTCCTCTATCCCGACCGTCAGCCGACTGCCGTGAAGATGTCGATGGTGCCCGACTTGAGCGTGACGATGGCGCGCTTGGTGTCCTTGCGCTTGCCCACGCCGAAGCGGGTGCGACGGGCCTTGCCGACGCGGTTGATCGTGTTGACCGCGGCCACCTTGACGCCGAAGATCTTCTCGATCGCGAGCTTGATCTCCGTCTTCGAGGCGCGCGGGTCCACGAGGAACGTGTACTTGCCCTCGTCGATGAGCCCGTAGCTCTTCTCGGAGACGACCGGCTTGAGGATGATGTCGCGCGGGTCCTTGTTGGCGGCGATGTTCGTCATGCCGAGACCTCCTCGGTGGCGCCGGTCTTCGCCGCGACGAAGGCGTCGAAGGCGGCCTTGGTGAAGACGATGTCGTCCGAGACGACGACGTCGTAGGCGTTGAGCTGGTCGAACGGCAGCACGTGGACGTACGCGAGGTTGCGCACGCTCAGGATGCTGAGCTCGTCGTCGCGGTCGATGACGACCAGGACGTTCTTGGTCGCGCCGAGGCTCGACAGCACGGCCGCAGCGGCCTTCGTCGAGGGCGCGCCCTCGATGCCGAACGAGTCGACGATGTGCAGACGCTCACCGCGAGCGCGGTCGCTGAGCGCGCCGAGCAAGGCCGCCGCGATCATCTTCTTGGGCGTGCGCTGCGAGTAGTCGCGCGGCTTCGGCCCGTGGACGATGCCACCGCCGGTCATCTGCGGCGCGCGGATCGAGCCCTGGCGGGCGTTGCCCGTGCCCTTCTGCTTGAAGGGCTTGCGGCCGGCGCCCGAGACCTCACCACGACGCTTGGTCGAGTGGGTGCCCTGGCGGGCAGCGGCGAGCTGCGCGACGACGACCTGGTGGATGAGCGGGATGTTCGTCTTGACGTCGAACAGAGCGGCGGGCAGCTCGACCGAGCCGGCCTTCTTGCCGTCTGCCTTCACGACGTCGAGCGCGAGAGTCGAGTCAGCCATGAGATCAGGCACCCTTCACTGCGTTGCGGACGTAGACGATGCGACCGCGCGCGCCGGGGACGGCGCCCTTGACGAGCAGCAGACCCTTCTCGGCGTCGACGGCGTGCACCGTGAGGTTGAGGACGGTCACGCGCTCGCCACCCATACGGCCGGCCATGCGCATGCCCTTGAACACGCGGCTCGGGGTCGACGAGGCGCCGATCGAGCCGGGCTTGCGGTGGTTGCGGTGCGCACCGTGCGAGGCCGAGACGCCCTTGAAGTTGTGGCGCTTCATGACACCCGCGGTGCCCTTGCCCTTGCTGGTGCCGACGACGTCGACCAGCTGGCCCGCCTCGAAGGTGCCGTCGACCGTGAGCTCCTGACCGAGTGAGTAATCAGCAGCGTCCGCGGTGCGGATCTCGGCGAGGTGGCGGCGCGGGGTCACACCGGCGGCCTCGAAGTGGGCCGTGAGCGGCTTGTTGACCTTGCGGGGGTCGATCTGCCCGTAGGCGATCTGAACGGCGCTGTAGCCGTCCTTCTCAGGGGTGCGAACCTGGGTGACCACGTTCGGCGCGATCTCGATGACCGTGACGGGCACGAGCTTGCCGTTCGCGTCCCAGACCTGGGTCATGCCGAGCTTCGTGCCGAGCAGGCCCTTGGAAACCTTTTCGTTGATGTGTGCCATGGTCGTCGTCCTCAGAGCTTGATCTCGATGTTGACGTCGGCCGGCAGGTCAAGGCGCATCAGCGAGTCGACGGCCTTGGGCGTCGGGTCGATGATGTCGATCAGACGCTTGTGGGTGCGCATCTCGAAGTGCTCGCGGCTGTCCTTGTACTTGTGGGGAGATCGGATGACGCACACGACGTTCTTCTCGGTCGGAAGGGGCACGGGGCCCACGACGGTCGCGCCCGCACGGGTCACGGTGTCGACGATCTTGCGCGCCGACGAGTCGAGACCGGCGTGGTCGTACGACTTCAGGCGAATGCGGATCTTCTGTCCCGCCATTGTCTGCTCACTCTCTTTCCGCGTCTTACCCTTGTGGCATTGGACGCACGGTGGCGCTCGCGCGCCTGGCACTTCTCACCCGCATGGACGGGTGCTGCGCACCACTGTTCTGCTGTCAAGCCGGCGCCGAGGCATCCGGCCCGCCGCTCGCCGCACGCACACGTGCGGCCCGGGCTTTCCGGATGATCCGGCACCCGAGCCTTTTCGAGGACGGTTTCTTGTTCTGCTGCCCGCGGCCTAGGACCCTGCGCGTTCGCGCCGCCTATGCACTGCCCTGGCAGTGATCCGGTGCGCGCCGAAAGCGCGCCGGAATGTGGAACCTCAATAGTCTACGGGTCGCCCGGGCGTGTCGCAAACCCGGGCGTGTCGCGCACCCGCTTGCTCGGCACCTTCCCAGGAGAGACGGCTCCCCGGCACGCGGAAGGGCCCGGAGGATCGCTCCCCCGGGCCCTCGCGAACGCGGAGAGCTACTCGTTGCCGATCGCCTTGTCGATGTTGTCGCGGACGCCGTCCACGTGCTGATCGACGCTGTCGGGTGCGACCTTCTTGACGAAGTCGGCGGCGGCGTCGAGGACTTTGTCGCTCACGTCCTCCGCCTGTTCGGACTTGATCGCGTCATTGATCTTGTCCTTGTTCTGCTCCAGGAACTCCTTGCCCTGGTTGACGAGGTCGTCGATGCCCATGTGTCGGCTCCTTCTGCGCCCCGGCGGGGCGGCACGGTGCCATTGTCTCGCGAAGGGCAGGGCCCGGAAAGGGCACACGGATGCCGCGGCATCCGCATCCGCCGCAGACGCGAGAAGCCCCCGGGATCCCTCCCGGGGGCTTCTCGTCAGTGAGTCTCGGTGCGCCTACGGGCGCGAGCTCACTTGAGGATCTTCGTGACCGTACCGGCGCCGACCGTGCGACCGCCCTCGCGGATCGCGAAGCCGAGGCCCTCCTCCATGGCGATCGGCTGGATGAGCTCGACCTTCATGTCGGTGGTGTCGCCGGGCATGACCATCTCGGTGCCCTCAGGCAGCGTGATGACGCCGGTGACGTCGGTGGTGCGGAAGTAGAACTGCGGACGGTAGTTCGTGAAGAACGGGTTGTGACGGCCACCCTCGTCCTTGGACAGGATGTACGCCGTGCCCTCGAACTCCGTGTGCGGGGTCACCGAGCCGGGCTTGGCGACGACCTGGCCGCGCTCGACCTCGTCACGCTTGGTGCCGCGGAGGAGCAGACCACAGTTCTCGCCGGCCCACGCCTCGTCGAGCTGCTTGTGGAACATCTCGATGCCGGTGACGATCGTCTTCTGCGTCGGGCGCAGACCCACGATCTCGACCTCGGAGTTGATCGCGAGCGTGCCGCGCTCGGCGCGGCCCGTGACGACCGTGCCACGGCCCGTGATGGTGAAGACGTCCTCGATCGGCATGAGGAACGGCTTGTCGCGGTCACGCACCGGGTCGGGGATCGACTCGTCGACGGCGTCCATCAGGTCGAGGACCGACTGCACCCACTTCTCGTCGCCCTCGAGAGCCTTCAGGCCCGAGACGCGGACGACCGGCGCGTTGTCGCCGTCGAAGCCCTGCGACGAGAGAAGCTCGCGGACCTCCAGCTCGACGAGCTCGAGGATCTCCTCGTCGTCGACCATGTCGGCCTTGTTGAGCGCGACGAGCAGGTAGGGCACGCCGACCTGCTTGGCGAGCAGCACGTGCTCACGGGTCTGAGCCATCGGGCCGTCGGTGGCGGCGACCACGAGGATCGCGCCGTCCATCTGGGCGGCACCGGTGATCATGTTCTTGATGTAGTCCGCGTGGCCCGGGGCGTCGACGTGCGCGTAGTGACGCTTCGGGGTCTCGTACTCGACGTGCGAGATGTTGATGGTGATACCGCGCTGGCGCTCCTCAGGAGCCGAGTCGATCGACGCGAAGTCGCGCGGAACGTTGACGTTCGACGGGTACTTGTCGGCGAGCACCTTCGAGATCGCCGCGGTGAGCGTCGTCTTGCCGTGGTCGACGTGACCGATCGTTCCGATGTTCACGTGCGGCTTGGTCCGCTCGAACTTGGCCTTAGCCACTGGGTCCTCCTCAGGACGGTCATGTAGAGGTTCCGGGCACTGGTTTGCGACCGGTCGTCTACGGGGATTTCTCTAGCTTAGTAGAGGGGTTTCTGTGAAGTTGTGGGGTTCGGATGCCCCGGCCGCCCTCGACGAGCGCGGGAAGCCGAGGCATCCGCAGAGGTCATTCGCCCTTGTTCTTCTGGACGATCTCCTCGGCGACGTTCTTGGGAACCTCGGCGTAGCTGTCGAACACCATCGAGTAGACGGCGCGACCCGAGGTCTTCGAACGCAGGTCGCCGATGTAGCCGAACATCTCCGACAGCGGCACGAGCGCGCGCACCACCTTGACGCCGGTGACGTCCTCCATCGACTGGATCTGGCCACGACGCGAGTTCAGGTCGCCGATGACGTCGCCCATGTACTCCTCGGGCGTACGCACCTCGACGGCCATGACCGGCTCGAGCAGCACGGGGCTCGCCTTGCGGGCGGCCTCCTTGAAGCCCATCGAAGCGGCGATCTTGAACGCCATCTCGGACGAGTCGACGTCGTGCGCCTGGCCGTCCATGAGGGTCGCCTTGACGCCCACCATGGGGTAGCCGGCGAGCACGCCGACGTTCATCGCGTCCTGGAAGCCGGCGTCGACCGACGGGATGTACTCGCGCGGAACGCGGCCACCGGTGACCTCGTTCACGAACTCGTACGTCTTGTCGCCCGACACCTCGAGCGGCTCCAGCTTGAACTGGATCTTCGCGAACTGGCCCGAGCCACCCGTCTGCTTCTTGTGGGTGTAGTCGTGGCGCTCGACGGTCTTGCGGATCGTCTCGCGGTACGCGACCTGGGGCTTGCCCACGTTGGCCTCGACCTTGAACTCCCGCTTCATGCGGTCGACCATGATGTCGAGGTGCAGCTCGCCCATGCCCTTGATGACGGTCTGGCCGGTCTCGGCGTTCTGCTCGACGCGGAACGTCGGGTCCTCCTCAGCGAGCTTCTGGATCGCGAGACCCAGCTTCTCCTGGTCGGCCTTGGTCTTGGGCTCGATGGCGACCTCGAGCACGGGCTCGGCGAACGTCATCGACTCGAGGACGACGGGCTTGTCGGCGTCCGACAGGGTGTCGCCGGTCGTGGTGTCCTTGAGGCCGATCACCGCGTAGATGTGGCCCGCGGTCACCGAGTCGACCGGGTTCTCCTTGTTGGCGTGCATCTGGAAGATCTTGCCGATGCGCTCCTTCTTGCCCTTGGTCGAGTTGATGACCTGAGCACCGGATGCGAGGTGGCCCGAGTACACGCGGATGTAGGTGAGACGACCGAAGAACGGGTGCGTCACGACCTTGAACGCGAGCGCGGCGAACGGCTCGTCGCGGTCGGCGTGACGCTCGATGATGTTCTCTTCGTTCTTCGGGTCGTGCGCCTCGATCGACGGCACGTCGAGCGGCGACGGCAGGTAGTCCACGACCGCGTCGAGCATCGGCTGCACGCCGCGGTTCTTGAACGCCGAGCCGCAGAGGACCGGGTACAGCTCGCCGGCGACGGTGAGCTTGCGGATCGCACCCTTGATCTCGGCGACCGTGAGCTCCTCACCGCCGAAGTACTTCTCGAGGAGCGCGTCGTCCGACTCGGCGACGGTCTCGAGGAGCTTCTCGCGGTACTCGGCAGCCTTGTCGGCGAGGTCGGCGGGGATCTCCTGGACCTCGTACTTGGCGCCCATCGTGACGTCGCCCTTCGCGTCGCCCGGCCAGACCAGGGCGCGCATCTCGACGAGGTCGATGACGCCGACGAAGTCGCTCTCGACGCCGATCGGCAGCTGGAGCACGAGCGGCTTCGCCTTCAGGCGCGACACGATCGTGTCGACCGTGAAGTAGAAGTCCGCGCCGAGCTTGTCCATCTTGTTGACGAAGCAGATGCGGGGCACGTTGTACTTGTCGGCCTGGCGCCACACCGTCTCGGACTGGGGCTCGACGCCCTCCTTGCCGTCGAAGACGGCGACCGCGCCGTCGAGGACGCGGAGCGAGCGCTCCACCTCGACCGTGAAGTCGACGTGACCGGGCGTGTCGATGATGTTGATCTGGTGGTCGTTCCAGAAGCACGTGACGGCGGCCGACGTGATCGTGATGCCGCGCTCCTGCTCCTGCTCCATCCAGTCGGTCGTCGCCGCACCGTCGTGCGTCTCGCCGATCTTGTGGTTGACGCCCGTGTAGAAGAGGATGCGCTCGGTCGTCGTCGTCTTGCCGGCATCGATGTGCGCCATGATGCCGATGTTGCGGACCTTGGTGAGGTCGGTGAGCACTTCTTGTGCCACGGGGTCTTTTCCTTTTCTGTCCATGTGGATGCGGGGGGGCCGGCCCTTCGACGGGCTCAGGAGCCCGGCCCCCGCATCTCGGAAGCTGTTACCAGCGGTAGTGTGCGAAGGCGCGGTTCGACTCGGCCATCTTGTGGGTGTCTTCGCGGCGCTTGACCGCGGCACCCAGGCCGTTCGACGCGTCCAGGATCTCGTTCTGGAGGCGCTCGGTCATCGTCTTCTCACGACGACCCTTCGCGTAACTCACGAGCCAGCGCAGCGCGAGCGTGTTGGCGCGGTGAGGCTTGACCTCGACCGGCACCTGGTAGGTCGAACCGCCGACGCGGCGGCTCTTGACCTCGAGCGTGGGGCGGACGTTGTCGAGCGCCTTCTTGAGCGTCGCGACGGCGTCCTGGCCGCTCTTGGCCTCGACGCCGCGGAGGGCGCCGTAGACGATCGACTCGGCGAGCGACTTCTTGCCGTCGACGAGGATCTTGTTGACGAGCTGGCTGACGACGGGCGCGCCGTAGACCGGGTCGTTGACGACGGGGCGACGGGGCGCGGGTCCTTTGCGAGGCATGTTCCTTAACCCTTCTTCGCGCCGTAGCGGCTACGGGCCTGCTTGCGGTTCTTCACGGCCTGCGTGTCGAGCGCGCCGCGGACGATCTTGTAGCGGACGCCGGGGAGGTCCTTCACACGGCCGCCGCGGACGAGCACGAGCGAGTGCTCCTGCAGGTTGTGGCCCTCGCCGGGGATGTAAGCCGTGACCTCGGTGCCGTTGCGGAGCTTGACACGGGCGACCTTGCGCATCGCCGAGTTCGGCTTCTTGGGCGTGGTCGTGTAGACGCGGGTGCAGACGCCTGCCTGCTGCGGGTTCGCCTTGAGCGCGGGAGCCTTGGTCTTGGCAGGCTTCGAGGTGCGCCCCTTGCGAACCAACTGCTGAATGGTTGGCACGTTCTCTCTTCTCTGGTTGTGCTGCACGGTGACAGCGGTCGTGTTCTCCTCCCGCGGGACGGATCCTGCGGGTCTCACGTGGATCCACCGGCACGCCAGAGCCTGGCGCAGCGTTCGTTGGTGGATATGCCGTGGGGGTGGCCTGTTCGCAGACCGATCCCTGAGATGTCGTCACCCGGTCGTCCGGTGCCTAGGCACGGCGGACGGCGCGCGTGAGCGCACACCCGATCCATGATACGCCGGAATCACGAGGGCGGCAAACGCGCGAGCCCGCTGGGCGGATGCGGCCCAGGAGGTCAGCCCGTCATCACGAGGACGACGATCGCGACGGCCGCCAGGAGGGTCGTCACGGATGCCGCGGCCACGACCACGACGACGCGGCGACGCGCGTGCGCTCGCAGCCTCGCCTCGGCGACGGCGGTGTCGGCCGGGGTCTGCGGCGGGTGTTCGGCCGGCGGTCGGCGCGGCACCACGACCGGGGCCGCCGCGCGGACGGGGTAGACGGCGTCGGGACCGGGGTGCGGCATCCGCGCGGGCCTTCCCACCACCTCGGGGATCGGAACCGGCTCGGGAACCGACTCGCCTCGTGCCCGACGCCGCGACTCGCGATGCGCGATGACCGTCGAGCCCTCCGTCGGCTCCGCCTGCTCGACCGGCTCGTCGAGGGCGGTGTCCTCGGCGGAGCGGCGGCGGCGCGGCCCGGGCCTGCTCCGGTCGACCACGACCGTCTCATCGACCGTGTCGCGCTCGACTCCCCCGCCCGGTTCTTCCCCGTTCGGATCCCGCCCGGCGGGCGGGCCCCCGGTCGAGTCCGTCACCCGTCGGTCCGGACGAGCCTCAGGTCGGCGTCGCCGAGCAGGATCCGCGTGCCCGCGATCGACTCGACTCCCGGCACCACGTCGATCTCGGCCCCGGCTTCGGTCACGAGCACGACGCCGTTCGTCGAGTCGAGGTCGACGATGATCCACTCTTCGTCGCGCAGCTCGAGCCGCGCGTGGGTCTTCGAGACCGTCGGCTCGTCGATCGGGACGAGCTGGGCGTCGGGGAACTGCGGATCGCTCGAGGGCCGACGGCCGAGGAGGACGACATCGGAGGTGAGCGGCACCGAGCGCCCTGCCGGCATCTGCAGCGTCCACGTCGTGCGGCGTCGGCGCGCCACGATCGTCTCTTCGATCGGCTCCTCGGGGATCTCGGCCTCCGGGTGCTGCGCCGACACCGACGAGCGCGCCGCGCGGGGAGCGCCGGCATCCGGCGCGCCGGCGATCGCCGACACCTCGCCCGACTCGCCGAAGGCGTCGTCGTCGGTCGGTGCCCACGGGTCGCGCGTGGGCACCTCGGGCGCCCGCGGCACGCGCGTGACCGGCGGCGCGGTCGGCGGAGGCGCGGGCGACGCGGCGCTCACGCCGGGGATCGCGGAGATGGGTCCGGGAGCGCCGGAGACGCCGCCCGTCACCTCGCCCGTCACACCGAGCGAAGGTTCGTAGTCGAACATCGCCCACAGATCCTCATCCGACCCCGGGACCGGAGCCGAGCGCGCCGAGCGGCGCAGGCCCGCGCCCGCCTCGACCGGATCGGTGCGTGCGGGGCGATGCTCGGAGTCGAACGTGCGGAACGAGCCCTCGGACGAGGTGGTCGCGGGGTGCGGGACGGCGGACCGCGGCGCCGCGTCGTCGAGGGACGAGCCCGCTGCCGGAACGGCGTCCGCAGCCGGGGCGGCGGGAGCAGGGGGCGCGGGAGGAACGGCCGGCGCGGGGGGCACGGCGGGAGCGGACGAGGCGGCCGGCGCCGTGGTGGTGGGCTGCCACGGTCCGTGCACCTGCGCGGCCTCCGCCGCGGAGGCGCGGGGCACGGGCGGGATGGGGTTCTGCGAGCGCGTCGCCGCCGGACGCGACCCCGCGATCTCGGGGTCGACGACGGTCGGCGGGAGCGGCGGCGCCGGGCGCACCCAGCTCGGCTCGGACGACTCCGCGGCCGGATCGCCCGAGCGCGAGCGCATCGGTCCAGGCGCCGCGTACGTGTGACGGGTCGGCCCGGTGGGCCCCACCGCGCCGCCCGGTCCGGTCGCGGCGCCGGCCGGGAACACGGGGGACAGAGCGCGCGTGTCGTCGAGGGGCCGACGCGCGACCCACCGGTCCGGACCGAATCCCAGCACGGTCGCCCACACCGGGAAGAGCAGTGCCGCGAGCACCGTCATGCCGGGTCCCTTGCCGAACGCGACGTTCACGTGGTGGCATGCGATCACGATGAGGACCCACGCCGCGAGCGTGCCCACGACAGGCACGAACACGACGAGGAAGAGCCACCCCGACAGCCCGCCCAGCCACAGCAGCGTCATGCCGCTGTAGACGGGCACCCACGCCTTCCAGGGCTCCTCCCCCGACTTCCGGAAGACGGCGGCGAGCGCGATCGCGGTCCACACGTACAGGGCTATGGCCAGGACCACCGCGACGGATCCCATTGCGAAGGCGAGGCCTGAGGTGTCGGTCATGACGTGGTGCGCACGGCGCTCGGCCGGCGCGTCCCCCTCTCGACGGTGTGCGGACGTCGCCCGTGCGCGGGCGACGCCTGTCTGACGAACGATTTCAAAGATACGGTCGCGGCGAGCCGACGCCACACGCTTTGACCTTCGGTGAAGGCGCGGCGCTCCTCGTCGACGATGCTCCAGAACGCCGCGACGTCCTCGTCGCCGAGCGTCCCGCGTGAGAACACCGCCCGGTCGGCGGCGGCCGCGAGCTCGGCACCGCGCGGAGTCGCGAAGCGCTCGGCGAGCTCGGCGCGGGTCTCGGATGCCGGCGCGGCGCGGCCGGCGTCGACCGCGGCATCCGTGTATTCGTCCCAGCCGGCCGCGAAGCGGGCGGCCGCGTCGCCGCGGGTGCGGCGACTGTGGCGACGAGACGCCTTCGCGGCGGCGACCACGACGAACGGGCCTGCGATGAGCGCGATCCCGGCGAGGACGAGCCCCGCGACGCGCAGCGCGGGCCACAGCCACGAGAGGTCGATCCCCGCGGCGGCCGGGTCGCCCGGCGGCGCGGTCTCGTCCTCCTGGAACGGCTCGGGCGGCACGACCTCCTCGACCGAGTCCGGGCGCACGTCGGTGGGCAGCTGGGGGTCGCGCTGCCGCGTGAACTCCAGGCTGGGCGAGTTCTCGTGCTGCGGGGTGGCCGCGACCGGAACCCACTGCCCTTCGGCCGACTGCACCTCGACCCACGCCGACAGGTCGCGGGCACGGCACACCCCGGCGTCGCACGTGCGCAGGTCGGGGTCGGAGGCGGACAGGTACGCGCCGACGACGACGCGCGCGGGGAACCCGAGCTCCTGCGCGATGAGGGCGATCGCGACGGCGAACTGCTCGTCGTCGCCCACAGCGGCGACGAAGTCCTCAGGAGCGACCGCGCGCTCGTCGGCCTCGCGTTCGAGCAGGCGGCGGAAGAGTGAGTCGATGCGCGCGATCGAGTGCCCGGATGCGCTCGCCTGGAACGTGTAGTCGCCGAGCTCGAGCACCCACGTGGGCGGGTCCTCCTCGTCGATGTCGAGCGCGTGGCTGAGGAAGCCGCGGTCGCGCAGCAGCCCGGCGAGTCCCGCCAGGGCGGCTCCTCCGGAGCCCTGCCGATGGTTCTCCACCCAGTCACGCAGCGTCTCGGGCGGCTCGACGCGAGCACGCGATCCTCCGGGCGCGGCGATCGACGAGAGGTCGACCGGCTCGGGCTCGACCGCGGTGAGGACGTACCTGTCGCCGGTGCGCAGGCCGCCGCCCGCGGTCTGGACTCCGGCGGCGGCTGTCGGGTTGTAGTAGAAGCCGTCCGCGAGCGCCGCCGAGCGCTCGCCCGTGAACGTCGCCCGCTCGACCTGCCCGACCGTCGGCATCCAGATGTCGTCGAGCCCGTCGATCGTGATGACCACCTCGACCGGCTGGCCCTCGCCCGCATCGAGCGCCGACGGCACGCGCACGAAGCGTCCGGCGACCGCCTCGTTGCCGGCACCGGTGCGGTACACCGCCCCGTCGTACGCGTCGAGCGTCGCGAGACGCACGCGCTCGGGGAGCGGTCCGTCGGAGTCGACCGTGAAGAGGACCTCGTCGGCGCGGTCGGGGTCGAAGAGCGCGCGGTAGGACGCGAGGGGACTGACTGCCTCGGCGAGGTCGAGGTCGGGCCCGACCGCCGATCGGAGCACCTCTCGCGGGGCATCCGCCGCGACCGCCGGAACGACCGCCGTGACGCCGACGACCGCGACCGCCACCATGCCGGCGCCGAGCGCGATGCGGCGACGGTCGGCGGCAGACGGCTTCCGCGGGATGCGCACGCCGCTCGATGCGGCGGCACGACGCAGCGCCCGGATGCGTTCGTCGCCCGTGCGCCACGCGAGCCACACGAGACACGCGAGGAGACCCGCGATGCCGAGCGCCGTCTCGACGGGCGCCTGCAGCCGCACCGGGCCGAGCACGAGCGGCTCGCTCACCGACGTCCGCCCGAAGAAGAGGCCGAACGAGAGCATCCCGATGCCGATCGGCACCGCGGCGTACGCGACGCGCGAGTCGCGCCACGACAGCAGCAGCATCGCGCATGTCCCCACGAGGAAGACGATGAGCGCGGGCACCAGCAGATTGCGGTACGACCCCACCGGAAGATCGACCGTGACGAGATCCTTCCATGCGAGCACCGCACCGCTCGCGACCTCGCCCAGCCCCCGCGCGACCTCGAGCGGCGCTCCGAGCCGCGAGGGCACCGCGAGCGGGACGCCCAGCACGAGGACGGCTGCGGCGACCGCGCCGGCGGTCGCCCAACCGCTCCAGCGGCGCACCCACGAGACCACGGCGATCGCGGCGGCGACGGCGACGGCGACGACGACGAGGAGGATGTACGACGACGAACGGTAGATCGGCCAGGCCGCGAAAGCCGCGAGCGCCGCGATCACGGGGGTGAACAGCGACCCCGCCACGACGCGCGCCGTGAAGAGCCGCCGGTTCGGGCGACGACGTCGTGACGCGCCGGTGCCGCGACGCGCGACGAGCTGCTCGGTCATGACGTCGCCCCCTGGAGCAGGAGCCCGGTGAGGTCGTCGAGCGTGCCCACGGTGAGGACCGTGAGGCCGGGGAGGGCTCGCGTGCGCGGGTGGGCGCGCTCGTCGCAGATGACGGCGACCACCGTGGTCTCCGCGCCGAATCCGAGCGCGGCCTGACGCAGGCGAGTGAGCGGCACGGTCGAGCCGACCACGACGAACGCGATCGAGAGGTGGTCGCTCGACTCCGCCGCGAGTCGCCCCACCTCGGCGACGGGCATCGTGCTCTCGAGCATCTCCACACCGCTGAACGCGTCGAGGAGCGTGCGGCTCGACGTCGCGGGAAGACGCCGGATCGCGCGCAGGCGCCCCCGCACGACGCGCGGGATCTCGGTGCCCACGACGACCTCGACCTCGCGCACGTCGTGCACCGCCCGCAGTCCCAGCGATGCGGCGCAGCTCACGGCGAGCTCGTACTCGTCCTCGTCCGCGAACTCGCCGATCGACGACGCCAGCACGACGGCCATGCGCGATCGGCGCGACTCCTCGTACTGGCGCACCATGAGCTGACCGGTCTTCGCCGTCGACTTCCAGTGGATCTGGCGGCGTGCGTCGCCCGGGGCGTACTCGCGGATCGCGTGGAACGACATGTCGGCGTCGACGAGGCGGCGCGTCGGGCTTCCTTCGAGGTCGCGCACGAGTCCTGTGCTCGTCGACGGGATTCCGACGGTTCGCGGATGCACGTGCAGCACGTGCACGTCCTGGAACGCGTGCTCGCGGCGCAGGAGGCCGAGAGGATCGCTGCGGACCGTCGTCGCGGGGCCGACGTCGTAGACACCGCGGCGCAGGCTCGGGATGTCGAGCGGCTGCGACACGAAATGGCCCGGGCGCAGCAGCGGGACGCCGAACTCCACGAGCCCGTTCCCCACGGGGATGTCGATGCGGCCCGGCAGCGCGAGGCGCGCCCCCGCATTGCGCACGACGACCTCGCCCACGACGCCCTCGCCCGCCACGATCCGCTCTCGCGCGAGCTGCAGGTCGACGTCGTAGAGCCGCGTGCCGAACAGGAACGGCACCGTCATGACGAGCAGCACCACGGCGACCGCGCCGGCGACGATCCACTCGACCCACCCGAACACGAGCCCGAGCACGAGCCCCACCGTCGCCGCGGCGATCACGAGTGCGCCGGCCGGTCGCACCGTGCGCGCCGCCCACGTCCATGCCCGCGCGACCGCCGCGCCGGCGACCCGCATGCCCTCTGAGAACCGCACGACGGCGCGCACGAGCCGGCCGCCTCGACGCGTGGTCGAGGTCACCTGGGTCGTGCGGTCGGAGGTATCGGTCTCGAGGGAGGTCCGGGTCTGCCGCGGGTCGGTCAGCGTCATACGGCCTCTCTGCGGCTGGGCGGCGACACGTCGAGCAGCACCTGGCCGACGACCGCCTCCTGCGTCACGCCGTCGAACTCGGCCTCGGGGTGCAGGATCAGTCGGTGCGACAGGACCGGCACCGCCAGCGCCTTGACGTCGTCGGGCGTCGCGTAGGTGCGTCCCTGCGAAGCCGCGCGCGTGCGCGTCGCACGCGTGAGGGCGAGGGCGCCGCGGATGCTGACCCCCAGCCGCACCTCGTCCGCCGAGCGCGATGCATCGACGAGCCGCGCGATGTAGTCCAGCACGAGCGCGTCGATGTAGACGTCGCGCGCGAGGTCGGCCATGCCCACCAGGGCCTGAGGCGTGATGATGGGGTCGAGCTCGGCGGTCGCGACGGCGGCGCCGTCGAGGATGCGGACGGTCGCCGCGTGGTCGGGGTATCCGAGCGACGCGCGCATCATGAAGCGGTCGAGCTGCGCTTCGGGGAGCCGGTACGTGCCGGCCTGCTCGACCGGGTTCTGCGTCGCGAGCACGAGGAAGGGCACGCCCACCTGCCGCGAGACGCCGTCGATCGTCACGCGCCCCTCCTCCATCACCTCGAGGAGGGCGGCCTGGGTCTTGGGGCTCGCGCGGTTGATCTCGTCGGCGAGCACGATGTTCGCGAAGACCGGACCGGCGTGGAACTCGAACGCCCCGGACTTCTGGTCGTACACGGTGATGCCGGTGATGTCGCCGGGCAGCAGGTCGGGTGTGAACTGGATGCGCGTGTTCGTGCCCTGCACCGACTGGGCCATCGCGCGCGCGAGCGAGGTCTTCCCCGTGCCGGGCACGTCCTCGAGCAGCACATGACCTTCGCTGAGCATCGCGGTGAGCACGAGCTCGACCACGTGGCGCTTGCCGAGCACGGCGCGCTCCACGTTGTCGGCGATCTGGCCGAACGTCTGCGCGAACCAGGTCGCCTGCTCCTGCGTGATGGTCATGCGGGTCGTCCTCCGAGTGTCGGTCATGGCGCGGGCTCAGGGTCTTCGGGCGGAAGGTTGGGGTTGCACGCGGCCGAGAACGTGGTCGTGGCCGGCTGGAGCCCCCAGCCCTGCGCCGACCAGTCGACGCTCACGCCGATGCCCTCGACGCGCACCGCGCCGACGGGCACGGTCCAGTCTCCGGGCGTCGACGCGAGAGGCGCGCCCGCCGCGTCGAAGTATCTCAGTCCGGCGTTCGAGAACGCGATGGCCGCCTTGCCCGCGGGTGTCGAGGACGAGTCCCCTCGCGGCTGAAGCTGGCTGCCGCCCACGCACGAGTCGACCCACCACGTGGCCTGAAGCTGGAACGGCGCGCTGCCCGCGGCCGGCACCACCGTCGCCCACGGCGTCGCGGTCCCCCAGCGCTCGTGCACGTAGCGCACCTGCAGCCCGGGGTCCCGGTCGAACACGGCGGGCGGGATCCCCTGGTTGAACTCGACGCGGTTGCGGTTGGGAATGCGCTCGGGCGAGGTCGGCGTCGCGCGGATGACCCAGTCCGCACGGGTCGCACCCACGTTCGGGATGCCGTCGACGACGAATGTCCACCCGGTCGGAGCGGCACCGGACTGCACGGCACGCACCGACGCCGTCGTCAGCACCCGCCCGTACGACGTGTCGCCGAACCACGACTCGGCACACAGTGTGAAGGCGTACTCCTCGCCGTCGGGGAGGCCGCTGAACACCGCGCTCGCGCCGTCGGGCGTCGCGGTGCAGGGCTGGCCGTCTCGCACGATGCCGAACCGCAGCGTCGATCCGTCGCCGTTGAGCGTCGCGGAGCCGTTCGCCCTCACGATCGACGTGCCGTCGCCCGATGACTGCGACGTGAGCGTGAGGACCGGATCGCGCGGCGCGCCGATGCCGCTCGCCCACACCGTGACCGCCGACCCGGAGGTCGTGCCCCCGAGCCCGGGCGGCAGCTCGAAACGCGAGAAGGGCGTCACCGTGATGGGCGACGTCGAGTTGGACCCGACGCGGTAGGAGGGGATCTCGACGGTGGTCTGGCCGCGGCCCACGGGCACCCGCAGCAACTCGCCCGCGGGGCTCGCGACCTCGAGGCTCGCGGTCTGGCTCGCGTCGACGCCCTCGACCGTGAGCGCGACGACGCCGCCTTCGCCGCCCGTGACGACGGGCCTCGCGCTGACCGACGCGGGTGCGGGCGGCGCGTCGTAGGCCCATGCGGCGGTGCTGACGCGCGTGAGCGATTCGCCGACGGCGTTGACCGCGGATGCCTCGTACACCCGTCGCTCGCCGTTGGGCGCCGAGATCGATGGGCAGATCCCCTGCGCGTCGCACCGCGCGACGACCTCGCCCGCGTACCGGACGACGAAGCCCGACAGCGCCGGGTACGCGAGCGCGGACTCGCCCGGATCGACCCGCAGCGTGAGCGATCCGTTCGCGTACGCCGTCTGACGCAGGCTCGCGGGCGCCTTCGGGTAGCCGAGGAGGTCGAGCAGGAGCTTTCCGTCGCGCTCGGCGTTGGTGCGCCGGTTCTGGGCGTCCTTGACCGAGAACGCCGCGGTGCACGTCGCGCCCGGGGCATCCGCGGTCCACGAAGCCGTGACGGATGTCGCGGATGCCACCTGGAAGGTGACCCCGACGCACGCGCCCGTCGGCTTCACGTCGACGACCTGCAGCGGGGTGCGCGGCAGGGGGTTGACCTCGCCGGTGGCCCCGATGACCTCGATCGTGCACGAGGTGCCGGCCGCCTGGGTGCACTGCTGCGTCACGGATCCGCCGCGCGGCAGCGTCGAGGGCGCGGCGCCGACCCGCAGGATGAGCCGCACCGGCTCGACCCCCGCGTGGCTGGTGACCGACACGATCGAGGCCTCTTCGGTGCCCGGGACGGCCCGGTCGGCGCCGGTCACCGTGACGGTGGAGCCGTCGAGCGAGACGTCGAACGCCGCGCCCTGGTAATCGAGGGCGTACTCGATCCCGTCCCAGTCCGGACGCAGCTGCCATTCGGTCATGGCCTTCAGGTCGAAGGTCGCGGTCTCGCCGGGCCCGACCGTCATCGAGCCCGCCCGCAGCTCGGGCTGCGGGTCGAGCGGCTCGACGCGGATGGGCACCGACAGGTAGGTCCACTCGGTCTGCCCGGCCAGTCGCACGGGGATCTGGCACGCGTCGGCCCACGGCGCCCCCGCGCCGGCGTCGTACCGCACGGTCGTGCCCGTCTCGCGAACGCATGCCGCGCCTTGACGGGCGCCGGATGCCTTGACCCCGTCGCCGACCTCGACGGCCGCGCCGCGCGGGCGGACGACGAGGTCGCTCATGTCGAAGGCCACCGACGCGAGCTCGCGCACGTTGCGCGCGCCCATCCCGGCGCGCAGCGCGAGCGCGAGGTCGCCTTCGCCCGGCACGCGCAGGAACCCGTACGTCGTCACCTCGCCCGACTGGCCCTCGCCGGTGACCGAGAAGGGGATCACGCGGGTCGTCTCGGGCAGCGGTCCGCGGATGCGGCGGGCCTGGGCGGTGACGTCGTCGGGGTCGCCCCACAGCGCGAGCTCGAGGTCGTCGACGTCTCCGGACGGCCACGACACCTTGCCGGTGAGCACGTCGACACCGCGCGGGAAGTCTTCGCGCGATTCTGCGGTGAGCACCGTGTCGGTGACGACCGGGAAGTCGGGGACGCTCTCGCGGACGGCCTTGACGACGATGAGGCCGCGGCCGGTGTTGCCCGACGACGAGACGACGTCGTAGAGGAACGCCATCGTGCCCGGCGTGTTGCCCGCCGAGATGACGACCGTCGTGTCGTCCACCTCGCGCAGACGCGACTCGAGCCGCTCGTATTCGGGGTTCTCGGCGCCGTCGTCGAGCGTGGGCGCGACATCGGGCCGGACGTCGGTGATCGCGAGCTCCCCCATGGTCGGATCGATGTCGTTCGACAGCGGACTCACCCGGATCGTGCTGCTCGCGCCCACCTGCACCTGCACGTAGTCGGTGAACGTGATCGGGCTCGGGTTCGCCTGGCTGTCGAGCACGCCGACGCGTGCGGTCGCCTCGCCCGTCTGCCCGAACGCGTCGACGACTCGGTAGCGGAAGGACACCTGACCGCTGAATCCCGCGACGCTCGTGTACACGAGCGACTCGCCGTCGGGCGAGATCGTGGCGACGCCGTACTCGGGCTGCTGCACGATCTGGTCGAGCCGCACGACATCGCCGTCGGGATCCATGCCGTAGCCGTCGAACTCGATGACCGTCGACTGGCCGCTCAGCACGCGCCCTTCGAGCGTGTGGGGCTGCGGGGCGCGGTTCTCGTCGTTGGGCAGCACGTCGATGCGCACGACCGCGGTGTCGGTGAGCGAGGGAGCTCCCGAGGTGTACACCGAGTACTCGACGCGATACTGGCCCGGCTCCTCGGGCGCGAGGTACCGCAGCGTGTCGCCCGCCGCGAACGCGAGGGCGTCGTCGGTCGACGACCTGATCGATGCGGGGTTGAGGATCGGTCGGCCCCCGGCGGGCGCGATGTCGTTGTCGAGCACCGGGATGTCGATCTGCGCGCCCGCCCGCACGACGAGCGAATCGTCGACCGCGATCGGCGCGAGCTCCGGTGCGAGGGGAAGCAGGTAGACGGTGGCCTCGCCCTGCACGCTCGCCCCTCGGTCGGCGGTGCCGTCGCTGACCGTGTATGTGATGGTGCCGAGGCGCCCGGCTTCGCTCGTCGCAGTCGTGCCCGACACGCGCAGGTAGTTCTGGCCGACGACGTCGACCGACAGAGACGCCCCCGGGTCTGCGGTGGCGACGACGTCGCTCAGCAGCAGCACGCGGCGCGTGGGGTTCTCGACCGCGACGAACACGTCGAGCGTCGCATCCTGCTGCGGATGCACGAACGCGACGACGGGCGCGGTCGCAAGCTGCGGGGGCGCGTCGGACGGGAGCACGGTGATGCGGGCCGTGCCGGTGTCGTCGTTCGTCCCGTCCGTCACGGTGAAGCCCACGCGGTAGGTGCCGGGTGCGCTCGCCGAGAAGTCGAACTCGGTCGAGCCGCGCGCGGCTGTCGCAATCGCGTCGGCGTCGTCCAGGACGCGGACGGATTCGAGCGACAGCGTCCCCGCGGTTCCGGTCACGTGCGGCGCGACGTCGACCGTGATCGCACCGTCGAGGGAGTCGATCACCGCGAACGACTGCACGTGGAGCTCGGGCTCGGGCGTGACCTCCACGACGAGCGTCTTGCTGGCGGTGCGACCCGTCGTGTCGGAGATCGTCACGTCGAGCTCGATCGTCTCGGCGCCGCCCGACCCGTCGTCGCTGTGCTGGTACACGACGTCGCCGTCGGGGGTCGCGGCGACCGATCCCGTGCCCGACAGGTTCCGCACGTCGAGCAGCAGCATCGGGTCGCCCTCGGGGTCGACCCAGCCTGGCAGCACGGGCACCGTGACGGTGCCGCCGCGCGCGACCTCCGGCTCGGGCCACTCCGCGAGGCATCCGTCGACTCCGCACCACACCGGCGCCGAATCGCCCGACGTGATCGTCAGCGTCACCACCGCCGGATCGGACGGGAGCCCGCCTTCGACGGTCCCGTCGGTGACGGCGTACGAGAAGGCCGCCGTCCCCGTCGCGCCCGGTTCGGTGCGCACGGTGATCCGCTGTCCGTCGTCGGTGATCGAGACCGTGCCGAATGCGGGATCGAGGCCCGCGACGGAAGCGGGATCGATGCTGACCACGTCGCCGTTCGGGTCGTGGTCGTTCAGCAGCACGGGCAGCGTCGTGAGGGCGCCCGCGCGTACGCCGAAGGCATCCGGCTCCGCCACCGGCGGTCGCGGGTCGATCACGACCGGGACCTCGACCTCGCTCTCGACGGCGTCGGGCTGGATCTCGTCGTCGAGACTCCAGTCCTGACTCGACTCGACGAGCCGCCCGTCGGGGATCGTCCACACCCACCCGGTGCGGGTCTCGTTGAGGATCATGCCGCCGCCGCCCTTGACGAACACCGGCCGCCGCTCGCCATCCAGCGACTGTCCGCCGTAGTCGAGCTGCTCGAACGCGCCCGTCTCGGAGCTCCACAGCGTGCCGGGGCCCTCGCCCTGCGGCAGCCACGCGGCGTACACGACGCCGTCGCGTGCGACGGGCCGCGCGGGTGTGCCGAGCCCCGCGCCGCCGGTGCCCGGCACCACGGTGGGCGCGGATCCGTCGACGGGCACGCGCACGAGCACGGCGTCGTCGGCGACGTACACCGCGTCACCACGCTCGTCGGCCGCGCTGATGACCGGTGCTCCCGACAGCGGGGCCTCGAACGCGTCCTCGACGCCACGCACCCACACGTCGCCGTCTTCGGCGTCCACGACGACCCAGCGGTTGCCCGCCGCCGAGATCATGGGCTCGGTCAGACCGTCGCCGTCGAGCTCGTCGCGACCGCGCACCTCCGACGCCGGGATGTCGTAGCGCAGCACCGCGCCGTCCGCCGACGAGTAGGAGTAGAGGCGCCCGCGCTCATCCACCGCGATCGCATCGGACGTGTACTGCGGCGCGTCCTCGTCGTCGGACGGATACGGCTCGAGCTCCTTCGGCTCGCCCGTCGACAGCCGCCCGACGTATACCGCTCCGGAGTCGGTCACGTACGCCACGAAGTCCCCCGCGGTGGCGACCTCGACCGTCCCCTGCGGGGTCGTCGGCGACGACCGCAGCACGTCCTCGCCGAGATCGGCGGGCAGCACGGGGTCGACCGGCGTGACCTTGCTGTAGCTGTCGGAGAAGATGTAGGCGCGGTCGCCCGACTGCACGACGTCGTTCGGGTTGCTGACGGCCCGCACCGTGTCGAGCTCGCGCACAGCGGTGTTCACGCGCGCATATCGACGACCGTCGGCGGTCTGCAGGGCCCAGACCGACGTGTCGACGGGAGGCGTCTCCTGCGCGTCGAGACCCGGCCACACGATGCCGATGCCCACGACGAGCGCGGCGACGGCCGTCGTCGACGCGAGCCCGATCGCGGTGCTCCGGCGCATCACGAGCCTCCGGTCAGCAGGAAGTAGACGACGGAGGCGGATACGGCGACCGCTGCCGCCGCGACGCCGACGACGATCCATACGGCGGTGCGGCGCGACACGGCGGCCGAGGCCGCCGGAGCGGCGAAGTCGGTCTCCTCGTCTCGCGCGAGGGCCGCGACGCCGACCGCGACGGGCTGCTTGCGGGCGCTCTCGTGCTCGACCTTGCTGCGCACGGGGCCGCGGGGGGTGGCATCCGTGAAGTCGACCTCGTCGGAGACGGGCGTCCACTCGTCGGAGGGCACCTCGAGCGGCGTCGGCGTGAGGCCCATCGACGCCTGCACGCGGCGCAGGGCCTCGGCGAAGACGAGGGCCGACGGATGCCGCTGCCGCGGGTCGCGCGACATCGCGGTCGCGAGCACCTCCTGCAGCGCGGGGGGCACGTCGGCGCGCGTGATCGGCATGTAGGTGGCCTTCGCGATGCGGCGGCGCAGCTGCTCCTTGCTGTTCTGGCCGCGCTCGCGCCGCTCGAAGGGGCTGTGGCCGGCCAGCAGCGAGTACACGGTCGCACCGAGGCTCCACACCTCGCTCGGGATCGAGCCCGCCGTCTGCTCGGCGATCACCTCGGGCGCGCTCCACGGGATCGACATCGCGAGCACCTCGTCGGCGGTCTGCCGCGCGAGCGACGACGAGATGCCGAAATCGGCGAGCACGGGGGCGCCGAAGGTCGTGACGAGGATGTTGCTCGGCTTGACGTCGCGGTGGACGAGCCCCGCGCGGTGCGCGGACTCGAGCGCGCACGCCATCTTCACGCCGACGCGCAGCACCTCGTCGACCGGGATCCGCTCGATGCGGTACCGCTGCGCGAGGGAGCCGGGGCAGTACTCCATGACGATGTACGGGCGGCCGTCGGCCGAGATCCCGGCCTGGTAGACCGTGACGATCGACGGGTGCGCCGACAGGTGCGCGAGCACATCGGCCTCGGCGTTGAACATGCGGAGCAGGTCGGGGTCGCGCACGTCGCTGGGGAGCACCTTGACCGCGACATCGCGGCGCGGCATGTCCTGCTCGTAGAGGAAGACATCGGCGAAGCCACCCGATCCGAGCGGTCGGATGTAGGACAGCCCCGGCAGAATGGGCGGCGCTGAGGGGAGTCTGGTCGCCACGATCCTCCCTGCTGGACGGAGCCGAGGGTCCCCAACGCCCCTCGTTCGCGCATCCGCTTCGGCCCCGTCATGCTAACAAAGGCCCATGAGAGAGCCGCCTTTATCCACAGCCCTCCCCCGGTCCGGATGCGGCTTCGTCGGGTTCTAGTCCTGCGACCCGTCGAGCGGGTCGAACGGCACGTCGAGCGACTGGGTCAGCTCCTGCAGCATCGCCTCGATCTGCGGCTCGACGTACTGGGCGATCGCGGCCTGGATCCGCAGGCGGTGATGCAGCAGGATCGCGCACACCTCGCGGCCGATCATGTTCGCGTAGTCGTCGGCGAGCCCGACCTCCTGGCGCAGGGCGGCCTTGGCCTCTTCGCTGAGCGGCGGCAGGGCCGGCACGTCGGCATCCGCCTCTTCGGCGAGTCCCGCGATCGTGAAGAGGAACGGCGCCCCGGGAACAGGGTCGGGGTCGAGCGGCAGCCCCTCGAACTCGGGGTCGAGACCCTCCGTGGGACGGTAGCTGCGGGCGCGGTTGCGCGCGGCCTGCTGGTCGAGCTCTGCCTGGAGCATCGGGAGGTTGCGTGCCGTGTACTCGGCGACCGCCTGATCGACGATCGTCTTGATGCGCGTCGAGAGCCCGTGCTGCACGCCGTGCGGCACATCGGTGCCGAGCCCGGCGGCCGACAGCACGGGAGACCCGAAGCAGCGCCGACACGGCGCCACGCGACCGCGGTGCGTCGCGGGCTCCCAGCGCGGCAGCCACTTGAGCCAGGCGTCGACAGCCTGGCTCACGCGGGTCTCGAGCGACCGCTCCATCCTCCTACGGTAGCCCGACCGCGCCGGATCGCGCGCACGAAGATTCCGAGGTCACTCGGCGTTTCCCCTCATTCGCCCTCGTCGTCCTCCCACGGCCAGCGCGGTCGGTGCGCGCGGGTGCGCGTGAGGGCGACGCCGCCCCACGCCGAGACCGCCGCGGCAGCGAGCACGACGACGCCGAACCAGCTCGTGGCGATGCGCCCGGCGACCGACCCCGCGACCGCGAGGTCTGCGCCCGCGAACAGGCAGCCGAACCACGCGCCCGCGACGTAGGCCAGCGCCGTCGCGAGCGCGATCCACGCGGCGCTCCAGTACGACGGAGGAACGGCGCGCAGGGCGAGGGCGAGCCCGGCGGCGAAGACGATCGTCGCGAGCCCGGTGCTCGCGATGGCCGGCCACGGGCCGAGACCGGATGCCGCGACCACATCTTCGTCGAGGAGGAGCGTCGCCATGCCGAGGCCCGCGATCTCGAGCGCGATGAACGCGACCGTCGCGAACGCGAGCGCGTACGACTTGCGGATGGGGCCGCCCTGGGGCGGAGGCTGCGGCGGTCCCTGCTCACCGTCCATCACGGACGGACGATCGTCGGACCCGCCTCGAGCGTGCGCTCGTACTCGTACATCGCGGCGTCGTTCAGCTCGGTCACGCGCTTGCCGCGCGCGGCGGCCCACGCGCCGAACCAGATCGTGAGCTCACGGCCGAAGACGAAGGCGGCGATCGCGAGCGGCGCGAGCAGCTGGCTCTCGACGAGCTGGGCTCCTTCGCTCGCCGTCAGCATCCAGAACGGTGCCTGGAAGAGCTGCCCGAGCAGGTGTCCGCCGTAGGCAGCGAAGCCGACGAGGATGCCCCAGATGACCCAGGCGCCCCAACGTCCGCGGTTGATGATCGCGCCGAGCAGCCAGAAGGCGATGAAGAACACGACCACCGGCACCCACATCGCCCACGTGCCGAGCGCCTCGAGCGCGGTCTCGGCGACGTTGTCGATCGTCACGTCGCCCGCGAGCGCGCCGAACCCGAGCCACGCTCCGAGATACAGCACGGCGAACGCGAGCGCGGCGAGCAGGCCGATCGCGCCGGCGGCGGCGCGGTTCCCCCGCGCGCGCGGCGGCTCGGGGGCCTGCACGAAGATCGGCTGCGGAGAAGCGGCAGCGGCTCCGGCGGCTGCCCCCGTCGTCATGACGGGCTCGCTCGAGGTCACGACGGGAGAGTCGGCCGAGCGCGCGTACTCGTCGTAGGCGGTGGTGGGGGCATCGTGCATCGTGGCGTCTCCGGCATCGGAAGTCGTCGTGTCGTAGGCGGTCGTGGCGTCGGCATCCGCGGCGGCCGACCCGGTCACCGGCTCCTGCTCGGCGACCACCGGCTCCTGCTCGACCACCACCGGCTCCCGCTCGACGGCGGGCTCCTGCTCGACCATCACGGGCTCGGCGCCCGTCGGCGAGGGCTCAGCGGGCGCGGGCTCCCCCACCGCTTCGCGTCCGGCGGCGTCGGCCTCGGCCAAGCTCTCGTTCACGCTGCCGAGAACGCCATCGACGTCACGCGGCTCCTCGGCGGGCTCGCCGGGACGGTTCGTGGGGTCACTCATGCGGGATCGACTCCTCACGCGGGGCGGTTCCCCGCAGGGCGAGGGTAGCGCCCCGCCTCCGCGTGGCCACGGAGGCGTGCCGAGAACACGCGGCGTTTCCCGCCGGCCCCTCGCCTCGTTCGCGGATCGCCCGGGCGTCGCGCGTCGTCGGCGCGCTGCGCGGATATCGTGACCGCATGTCGCATCGACGTGGCCCGGCGGCGGCGGCCGCGGCATCCGTCCTGCTCGCCTTCGCGCTCACCGGCTGTGCGCCCGACGACGCGGCCGCGCCGACGCCGTCCGCCGACGCGCACGGGACGTCGTCACCGACGGCGACCGGATCCCCCGCGCCGACCCCCACCTCGACCGCCGCGATCCCCGAGCTCCCGGACGACTGTCGCACCATCCTGAGCTCGTCGGTGCTCGACCAGCTGCAGGGCGTGCCGCTCAACGACGAGGCCTTCGGGCCGTCGGGGCCGCAGCCGGACGGCAGCCTCATCTGCGTGTGGGCCGACCCCGGCGCCGACACCACGAGTCTCGTCACGACGATCCGGTACATGTCGCGCGGACCTGCGCTCGATCTGCTGAACGAGCTCGCCGACGACGAGGACTTCACGTGCTACACACCCGACCTCGGCACGCGCTGCGAGAAGACGTGGCAGAACGAGCAGTACCCCGTCACCGACGGTCGCACGCTGTTCTGGCGAGACGACATCCTCATCGACACGCGGTACTCGAACCTGGCCCCGTCCGGCTACACCGACTCGATCATCGCCGCGCTCTGGGGGTGATGCGCATCACCCCCAAACGTGCGCGGTAAGACGGTCGGCGAACCCGGGAGGATGCCATCCGCGTTCGGCGATCGAAAGCCACACGCCGTCGCGCAGCACCTGCTGCACGAGGTTGTCGCCCGACGGCTGCCGGCAGATGAGGGCGCCGCCCGCGACCTTGCGGCATAGGAAGCCCTCGGCACGCAGCGACGCCTCGGCGATGGGCGCCGTCTCGTCCGGAATCCGCGCGAGCGATGTGACGAGCTGGCGCCCGTCGGTGCCGCGCCACACGCACGTCACGAGCACCGTCGGGGTGAGCGCCTCGACGAGCGTCGGCGGCATCGTGTCGGGCACGGCGATCGACTGCGCGAGAAGCGCGTCACGGGACCACACGAGCTCGATCCACAGGTCGTCCGGGAAGAGGTCCCGGCAGTCGGGGCGCTCCGCCATCGCGATGGGCGTCGGCGTTTCGCCCGGATCCTTCGGCGTCGTCGCCGCGCGAAGCACCTCGCCCGCCCACGCGACACTGAGCGGAACCATCGGCATCGCGAAATAGGCGAGCGCGACCACGATCGCGGCGCACAGCAACCCTGCCGGCACCGCGATCCACAGATTCCGACCGCCGGTCCGCGCCATGGATTCCTCCGAGACCTCCACGGTAGGCCGCGATGACGGATGCCCCGGCACGGCGCGCAGGAGTCCCGCAGGCTCGCGCGCCCGGGCCCGCGCAGGATACCTCGCGGTTCTCGCAGAAGCGACCCCTTCTGTGCGGTCCGCTGCTCCGGGAGACGGTAGTCGGCCACGGCGGAGCCCACGGAGCCGACCAGCTCCCGGGACCCCCATCCGCCGAAGAGAGTGGAGGACCAGATGTCTGCATACGAAGCGGGCTCATCGACCGGAACGGAATCCAAGAGGGACGAGCTCAAGGAGCGGGCGACCGCTGCCGTCGGCGAAGTCGACGCCGGCGCGAAGCATGTCGCCGGTGTCGCCGGAGACGAGCTCGGCAACGTCGCGCACAAAGCCAAGACGGCCGCGCGGGGCTTCTTCGACGAGACGCGTCACCAGCTGACCGAGCAGGCGTCTCATCAGCAGCGGCGCGCCTCCGGATCCCTGCGCACGACGGGCGATCAGCTCGTCGGGATGGCGCAATCCGCCGAATCGGACGGCGTCGCGACGGGGATCATCCGAACGATCGGGGAGAGGACGCGCGACGCGGCGTCGTGGCTCGACCAGCGCGAGCCGGCCGACCTCGTCCACGAGGTGCGCAGCTTCGCGCGGCGCCACACCGGCGCGTTCCTGCTCATCGCCGTGGGCGTCGGCGTCGTCGCCGGAAGGCTCACGCGCGCCCTCATGTCGAACGGCGACGGGTCGTCGAACGGTTCGTCTCAGCGGTCCACGGGCGCCGGGGGCGGCGGATCCGCCGGATATCCCCTCGCGACGGACGCGACCGGTGAGACGCCGATCGCGGATGCACTCGCGGCCGAGACCGGCGGAGCACCCGGCGTCGACGCAGGCACGCGGCCGCAGGGACTCGTGAACGAAGGCGAGTACGCCCACGACGAGTGGTCGCCGAGCGGCGAGGCGCGACGATGACCGACATGCCCACGCCATCCCAGGAGAAGGCGGCGAACACGTCGCTCGGAGAGCTCGTCGGCGAGGTCACGCGCGACATGTCCGTGCTGATGCGCCAGGAGCTCGAGCTCGCAAAGGCCGAGCTCGCCGAATCGGCGAAACGCGCGGGAATCGGCTCCGGCCTCATGGCGGCGGCAGCCTACGGAGCGGCGATGACGCTCCTGTTCCTGTCGCTCGCGCTGTGGGCGGCGCTGGCCGAAGTGATCGACGACGGGTGGGCGGCCGTCATCGTCGCCGTCATCTGGGCGGCGATCGCCGCCGTGCTGTACGCGGTCGGCATGAGCCGGCTGCGCTCGGTGCGCGGCGCCCCGCGCACCGTCGAGACGGTCAAAGAGATCCCGGACGCGCTCAAGAGGAACGAGGAGAACAGATCATGAGCACCCCCAGCACTTCCACCAACCCCGACCAGCTCCGCGCCGACATCGAGGTGACCCGCGAAGAGCTCGGACGCGACGTCGACGCCTTGGCGGACAAGGTCATGCCGGGCAAGATCGTCGAACGCCAGAAGTCGCGCATGCGGCGCGCGTTCGAAGACGTCAAGCACCGCGTCATGGGCGTGGCCGAGGACGTCGGCCACGCGACATCCGATGCCGCAGGAAGCGCGGCGGAGGGCGTGCGCGAACTGCCCAAGCGCGCCGCCGGCGCGGCGCAGGGGGCGCCCATCGCGGTGGGCCTCGTCGCGCTCGGCCTCGGCTGGCTCGCGGCGTCGCTCGCCCCGCCGTCCCAGGCGGAGCGCCGCATGGCCCGCTCGCTGCGCGCATCCGCACAGCCGATCGTCGACTCGGCGACGGATGCCGCGAAGCAGGTCGCATCGGAGCTCAAGGAGCCCGCGCGCGACGCCTTCGAGCAGGTGAGATCCGAAGCCGTCGACGCCGCCGAGCATGTCAAGGAGGAGGCGCGCGACACGACGGAGCACGTCAAGGAGAGCGTCTCGCCGGAACAGCAGCGTTTCTGAGGCAGCGGCTGCGGCATCCGCCCGCATGAGTGGAGGAAGGCCCCCGGCATCGCGCCGGGGGCCTTCCTCTGTGAGACGTTCGCGGGTCAGTTGTAATTGCCCGAGAAGTCGTCCGTCGAGAAGCTGTCGAAGTCGACGTAGCTCAGGTCGGCGTCGCTGAACGCGCCGTCCGAGGCGAAGATGCGGTTGGGGTACCGCTCGCTCTTGGCCTCCTCCGTCGCCTCCACGATGACGTTGCGGTACTTCGCAAGTCCCGTGCCGGCGGGGATGAGCTTTCCGATGATGACGTTCTCCTTGAGGCCGACGAGCGGGTCGCTCTTGCCTTCCATGGCCGCCTGCGTGAGGACGCGGGTGGTCTCCTGGAAGGACGCGGCCGACAGCCACGACTCCGTCGCGAGCGACGCCTTCGTGATGCCCATCAGCTCCGGACGACCCGACGCGGGGCGCTTGCCCTCCGCCACGGCCTCGCGGTTGATCTGCTGGTAGCGCTTGAAGTCCACCAGCTCACCGGGAAGCAGGCTCGTGTCGCCGTGATCGACGACCGTGACCTTGCGCAGCATCTGGCGCACGATGACCTCGATGTGCTTGTCGTGGATCGGCACACCCTGCGAGCGGTACACGCCCTGGACGCCGTTGACGAGGTACTTCTGCACCTCGCGGGCACCCTGCACGCGCATGACCTCCTTGGGGTCGAGCGTGCCGACCTGCAGCGGCTGGCCGACCGTGACGTGCTGGCCGTCCTCGACCAGCAGCGTCGCGCGCTTGAGCACCGGGTAGACGTGCGGCTCGTCGCCGTTGTCGGGCGTCAGGATGACCTTCTTCGAGCGGTCGGTCTCCTCGATCGTGATGCGGCCGTCGGCCTCGGCGATCGGCGACGCGCCCTTCGGGGTGCGGGCCTCGAAGAGCTCCTGCACGCGCGGCAGACCCTGGGTGATGTCGTCCGCCGACGCCGAACCACCGGTGTGGAACGTACGCATCGTCAGCTGCGTGCCGGGCTCGCCGATCGACTGGGCCGCGATGATGCCCACGGCCTCGCCGATGTCGACCATCTTGCCGGTCGCGAGCGAGCGACCGTAGCAGCGGGCGCAGACGCCGACAGCCGAGTCGCATGTGAGCACCGAACGGACCTTGATGGTCTCGATGCCCGCCTCGACGAGGCGGTCGATGAGCTGGTCGCCGACGTCCTGGCCGGCCTCCGCGAGCACCGTGCCCTGGGCGTCGACCACGTCGGCGGCGAGCGTGCGGGCGAACACCGAGTTCTCGACGTTCGGGTCCTTCACGAGCGTGCCGTCGAACGACGGTGCGGCGATCGGGAGCTCGAGGCCCTTCGTCGTGCCGCAGTCGTCCTCGCGGATGATGACATCCTGCGAGACGTCCACGAGACGACGCGTGAGGTAACCCGAGTCGGCCGTACGGAGGGCCGTGTCGGCCAGACCCTTGCGGGCACCGTGCGTCGCGATGAAGTACTCCGCCACCGACAGACCCTCGCGGTACGAGGAGATGATCGGACGCGGGATGATCTCACCCTTCGGGTTGTTCACGAGACCGCGCATACCCGCGATGTTGCGGATCTGCAGCCAGTTGCCTCGAGCGCCCGACGACACCATGCGGTTGATGGTGTTGTCGGCCGGGAAGTTCTCGCGCATCGCCTTCTGGACCTCGTCGGTCGCCTCGGTCCAGATCTTGATGAGCTCCTGACGACGCTCGGCGTCGGTCGTGAGACCCTTCTCGAACTGAGCCTGGACCTTCGCAGCCTGCTTCTCGTACTGCGCGACGATCTCCTGCTTGTTCGGCGGCGTGAGGATGTCGCTGAGCGCGACCGTCACACCCGAACGCGTGGCCCAGTAGAAGCCGGCGTCCTTGATGCGGTCGAGCGTCGCGGCGACCTCCACCTTCGGGTACTCCTCGGCGAGCTTGTTGACGATCTGCGACAGCTTGCCCTTGTCGGCCTGCTCGCGAACGAACGGGTAGCCCTTGGGGAGCGTGTCGTTGAAGATCGCCTGGCCCAGCGAGGCGTCCACGAGACCGTGGCGCTCGTAGCCCTTGGGGGCCTCGCCCTCGAGGAACGTGAGACCCGGGATGCGGATGCGGACCTTGGCCTGCAGGTCGAGGGTGCCCTCGTCGCGCGCCAGGATCGCCTCGGCGACCGAGCCGAACACGCGGCCCTCGCCGACAGCACCCTCCTTGATCGTCGTCAGGTGGTGCAGACCGATGATCATGTCCTGCGAGGGCAGGGTCACCGGGCGGCCGTCCGACGGCTTGAGGATGTTGTTCGACGCCAGCATCAGGATGCGGGCCTCGGCCTGCGCCTCGACCGACAGCGGCAGGTGCACGGCCATCTGGTCACCGTCGAAGTCCGCGTTGAACGCGGCGCACACGAGCGGGTGCAGCTGGATGGCCTTGCCCTCGACGAGCTGCGGCTCGAAGGCCTGGATGCCGAGGCGGTGCAGCGTGGGCGCACGGTTGAGGAGCACGGGGCGCTCGCGGATGATCTCCTCGAGCACGTCCCACACCTCGGGGCGCGTGCGCTCGACGGCGCGCTTGGCCGCCTTGATGTTCTGCGAGTGACCGAGGTCGATCAGGCGCTTGATGACGAACGGCTTGAACAGCTCGAGCGCCATCTGCTTCGGCAGACCGCACTGGTGCAGCTTGAGCTGCGGACCCACGACGATGACCGAACGGCCCGAGTAGTCCACGCGCTTGCCGAGCAGGTTCTGGCGGAACCGGCCCTGCTTGCCCTTGAGCATGTCGGACAGCGACTTGAGCGCACGGTTGCCCGTGCCCGTGACGGGACGGCCGCGGCGGCCGTTGTCGAACAGCGCGTCGACGGCCTCCTGCAGCATCCGCTTCTCGTTGTTGACGATGATCTCGGGCGCACCGAGGTCGATCAGGCGACGGAGGCGGTTGTTGCGGTTGATGACGCGGCGGTACAGGTCGTTCAGGTCGCTCGTGGCGAAGCGACCGCCGTCGAGCTGGACCATCGGACGCAGCTCCGGCGGGATCACCGGCACGACGTCGAGGACCATCGCGGCCGGGCTCATGCCCGTCGCGAGGAACGAGTTGACCACCTTGAGGCGCTTGATCGCGCGGATCTTGCGCTGGCCCTTGCCCTCGGCGATCTGCTGGTGCAGGCTTTCGGCCTCGCCCTGCAGGTCGAACGACTCGAGGCGACGCTTGATCGCCTCGGCGCCCATGTACGCCTCGAAGTACTGGCCGAACCGGTCCTGCAGCTCGTGGAAGATCTCGTCTTCGCCCTTGAGCTGGCCGACCTCGAGCGTGCGGAAGTCCTCCCACACGCGCTCGAGCTTGGCGATCTGGTCGTCCGCGCTCTTGCGGTACTGCGCCATGTCCTTCTCGGCGGCGTCCTTGGCCTTCTTCTTCTGGTCGGCCTTGGCGCCCTCCTCCTCGAGTGCGGCGAGCTCCTCCTCCAGCTTCTGGAGGCGGTTCGCGATCTTGGCGTCACGGCGGTCGCCGAGCGTCTTGATCTCG
Source organism: Microbacterium sp. (assembly GCF_035556355.1). GTDB lineage: Bacteria > Actinomycetota > Actinomycetes > Actinomycetales > Microbacteriaceae > Microbacterium. The sequence goes on along the minus strand of NZ_DATMFG010000021.1, from coordinate 208,986 downwards.
AGGCGGATGTTGCTCTCCTGCGTCGCGAGGTCGCGGTGGCGCGCCTCCTCGTCGACGGAGATCACCATGTAGGCGGCGAAGTAGATGACCTTCTCGAGGTCCTTCGGCGCCATGTCGAGCAGGTACCCGAGGCGCGACGGGACGCCCTTGAAGTACCAGATGTGGGTGACGGGCGCGGCGAGCTCGATGTGGCCCATGCGCTCGCGGCGGACGGAGGACTTGGTGACCTCCACGCCGCAGCGCTCGCACACGATGCCCTTGAAGCGGACGCGCTTGTACTTGCCGCACGCACACTCCCAGTCACGGGAGGGTCCGAAGATCTGCTCGCCGAAGAGGCCGTCCTTCTCCGGCTTCAGCGTGCGGTAGTTGATGGTCTCGGGCTTCTTGACCTCACCATACGACCAGCGACGGATGTCGTCGGCGGTGGCCAGGCCGATGCGAAGCTCATCGAAAGTTGTTGCGTCGAGCACTGATTCTCCTGTGTCGGAATTCTTGGGACTCGGTCCCTGAGCTAGTCGAAGGGTCCTGGCCTGGTTCAGATCTCGTCGATCGACGAGGACTCGAACCGGGTGGAGATGTTGATGCCGAGCTCTTCGGCCGCACGGAAGGCGTCGTCGTCGGTGTCGCGGAGGTTGACCGCCGTGCCGTCTGCCGAGAGGACCTCGACGTTCAGGCAGAGCGACTGCATCTCCTTCATGAGCACCTTGAACGACTCGGGGATGCCGGGCTCCTGGATGTTCTCGCCCTTGACGATGGCCTCGTACACCTTGACGCGGCCGAGGATGTCGTCGGACTTGATCGTGAGGAGCTCCTGGAGCGCGTACGCCGCGCCGTAGGCCTCGAGCGCCCACACCTCCATCTCACCGAAGCGCTGACCGCCGAACTGCGCCTTACCACCCAGCGGCTGCTGCGTGATCATCGAGTACGGGCCCGTCGATCGCGCGTGGATCTTGTCGTCCACGAGGTGGTGCAGCTTCAGGATGTACATGTAGCCGACCGAGATCGGAGCCGGGAACGGCTCGCCCGAGCGACCGTCGAACAGGACGGTCTTGCCCGACGAGTCGATGAGACGCTCGCCGTCGCGCGTCGGCAGCGTCGAGTCGAGCAGCCCGACGATCTCGTCCTCGGACGCGCCGTCGAACACGGGGGTCGCGACCTTCGTGCCCGGGGCTGCCTCGCGGGCGGCCTCGGGAAGGCGCATGGCCCACTCGGGCTCGCCCTCGATCTTCCAGCCCTGCTTCGCGATCCACCCGAGGTGGGTCTCGAGCACCTGGCCGAAGTTCATGCGGCCCGGGATGCCCAGCGGGTTCAGGATCACGTCGACCGGCGTGCCGTCCGCGAGGAACGGCATGTCCTCGACGGGGAGGATCTTCGCGATGACGCCCTTGTTGCCGTGGCGGCCCGCGAGCTTGTCGCCCTCGGTGATCTTGCGCTTCTGGGCGATGTAGACCACGACGCGGCGGTTGACGCCCGAGCCGAGCTCGTCGTCGCCCTCCTCGGCGTTGAACTCCTTGACCGCGATGATCGTGCCGGCCTCGCCGTGCGGGACCTTGAGCGACGTGTCGCGCACCTCGCGGCTCTTCTCGTTGAAGATCGCGCGGAGCAGGCGCTCCTCGGCCGAGAGCTCCGTCTCGCCCTTCGGCGTGACCTTGCCGACGAGGATGTCGCCGGGACGCACCTCGGCGCCGATGCGGATGATGCCGCGCTCGTCGAGGTCCTTCAGCAGGTCGGGGCTCACGTTCGGCAGGTCGCGCGTGATCTCCTCCTTGCCGAGCTTCGTGTCGCGGGCGTCCACCTCGTACTCCTCGATGTGGATCGAGGAGAGGGTGTCGTCCTTCACGAGGTTCTGGCTGAGGATGATCGCGTCCTCGAAGTTGTGGCCCTCCCACGTCATGAACGCGACGAGGAGGTTCTTGCCGAGCGCGAGCTCGCCGTTCTCCGTCGCCGGGCCGTCGGCGATGACCTCGCCGGCCTCGACGCGGTCGCCGGCCGAGACGACGACGCGCTGGTTGTACGACGTGCCCTGGTTGGAGCGGTCGAACTTGCGCAGGTAGTAGTCCTGCGTGCCGCCCTCGTCGAGCTGGACCGTCACGACGTCGGCCGAGACCTCGACCACGACGCCCGGACGCTCCGCGATGACGACGTCACCCGCGTCGATCGCCGCGTAGCCCTCCATGCCGGTGCCCACGAGCGGGGCCTCCGAGCGCAGGAGCGGCACAGCCTGACGCTGCATGTTCGCGCCCATGAGCGCGCGGTTCGCGTCGTCGTGCTCGAGGAACGGGATGAGCGAGGTCGCCACCGACACCATCTGGCGCGGCGAGACGTCCATGTAGCCGATCTCCTCGGCCGGGAACAGGTCGACCTCGCCGCCCTTCTTGCGGGCGAGCACGCGGTCGTCGGCGAAGTGGCCGTCGGGCTTCAGTCGCGCGTTGGCCTGGGCGACGATGTAGTCGTCCTCCTCCGACGCGGTGAGGTAGTCGATCTGGTCGGTGACCTTGCCGTTCACGACCTTGCGGTACGGCGTCTCGATGAAGCCGAAGGCGTTGATGCGCGCGAACGACGCGAGCGAGCCGATGAGGCCGATGTTCGGGCCTTCCGGCGTCTCGATCGGGCACATGCGGCCGTAGTGCGACGGGTGGACGTCACGGACCTCGACGCCGGCGCGCTCACGCGACAGACCGCCGGGGCCCAGCGCCGACAGGCGGCGCTTGTGGGTCAGGCCCGCGAGCGGGTTGTTCTGATCCATGAACTGCGACAGCTGCGACGTGCCGAAGAACTCCTTGATCGCGGCCACGACCGGGCGCACGTTGATCAGGGTCTGCGGCGTGATCGCCTCGATGTCCTGCGTGGTCATGCGCTCGCGGACGACGCGCTCCATGCGCGACAGACCGGTGCGGACCTGGTTCTGGATGAGCTCGCCGACCGCGCGGATGCGGCGGTTGCCGAAGTTGTCGATGTCGTCGACGTCGAGGCGGATCTCGGTGAGCTTGCCGTTGCGGTAGCCCTCGAACGTCTCGTCGCCGCGGTGCAGGCGGACGAGGTACTTGATGGTCGCGACGATGTCCTCGACCGTCAGCACCGACTCCGTCAGGTCGGCGCGCAGGCCGAGCTTCTGGTTGATCTTGTAGCGACCCACCTTCGCGAGGTCGTAGCGCTTCGGGTTGAAGTAGAAGTTGTCCAGCAGCGCACGCGCGGCCTCGGCGGCGACCTGCTCGCCCGGACGCAGCTTGCGGTAGATGTCGCGGAGCGCGTCCTCCTTGGTGAGGATCGTGTCCTTCGAGAGGGTCTCCTCGATCGACTCGAAGCCCGCGAACTCCTCCAGGATCTGCTCACTGGTGAGTCCCAGCGCCTTGAGGAAGACGGTCACGGACTGCTTGCGCTTGCGGTCGATGCGGACGCCGACCTGATCGCGCTTGTCGACCTCGAACTCGAGCCACGCGCCGCGGCTCGGGATGATGCGCGCCGAGACGATGTCCTTGTCGGACGTCTTGTCGGGCGTCTTGTCGAAGTACACACCCGGCGAGCGCACGAGCTGCGAGACGACGACGCGCTCGGTGCCGTTGATGATGAACGTGCCCTTGTCGGTCTGGAGCGGGAAGTCGCCCATGAAGACCGTCTGGGTCTTGATCTCACCGGTCTGGTGGTTCATGAACTCGGCCTCGACGTACAGAGGCGCGGCGTAGGTCTTGCCGCGCTCCTTGCACTCCTCGATGGAGTACTTCTCGGGCTCGAGGTAGGGGTTGGTGAACGAGAGCTGCATCGTCTCGCTCAGGTCTTCGATCGGCGAGATCTCCTCGAAGATCTCCTCGAGACCGGAGACCTCGGGGACGTCGGTGCGACCGGCGGCCTTGGCTTCGGCGACGCGCGCCTTCCATGCGTCGTTGCCGACGAGCCAGTCGAAGGACTCGGTCTGCAGGGCGAGCAGGTCAGGGACCGTCAGCGTGTCGGAGATCTTGGCGAACGAGAGGCGGGATGCTCCGCGGCCGTTCTTGGGGGTGGTGGTGGGGTTGGATGCGTTGCGCGCAGCAGCCAAGGGGATTACCTCCGTGGGCCCGGGCGAGGGCTCGTTTCCTTGTCGTGAGTGAAGTGCTCCGGTCCCCGAAGCCCGCGCGACGCACTCTCGCGCGGGAACAGCATTCGCGCAAGGGGCGCACAGGCACAGCCGACCACCATATGAGGGCAGGGGGAATCCAAGAGCGCAACTACCCACTATACACGGCTGGGCGCGCCGTGTCCACTCGCATTCTTGAAAAGTTCCGGATGCTGCGGTATAAGCGCCGCGAGGGCATCCGCCATTCCCATCGATCGGCACTCGAGCGCCGCGACAGCGGCGACGCATTCGCACGAATGATGGCGCGGCGGCCCGTCCAGGGGGATGATGTGCACATGACTGGGGTGGAGCACCCCGTGATCCGCACGCCCGACCAGCGGATCCGGGTGTTCGTTAGTTCTACGTTGCGTGAGCTCGCGGGGGAGCGTCGCGCGGTGCGCGAGGCGGTCGAGCGGATGCGCCTGGCGCCGGTGATGTTCGAGCTGGGGGCGCGGCCGCATCCGCCGCGCAGCCTGTATCGCTCGTACCTCGAGCAGAGCGACGTGTTCGTCGGGATCTACGGGGCCGGTTACGGCTGGGTGGCGCCGGGTGAGGAGGTGTCGGGACTCGAGGACGAGTACAACCTCGCGCCGCGCTCGATGCCGAAGCTCATCTACATCAAGGACGTGCCGGCGCGCGACGAGAAGCTGAAGGAGCTCATCGCGCGCATCCAGGCCGACGACACCGCCGCGTATCTGCACTTCGAGACGGCTGAGGAGCTCGGCGAGCGCGTCGCCGCGGACCTCGCGACGCTCCTCGCGGAACGGTTCGACGAGTCGAGGCCGGATGCCGCGGCATCCGCCGAGCCGGACCTGGCCGCGCGCGTGCCCGCGCCGTACACGACGACGATCGGGCGCGACGGCGAGCTCGCCGAGCTGCGCGCTCTCCTCGCCGGCGGCGAGCACCGCGTCGTGAGCCTCATCGGACCGGGCGGCATCGGCAAGAGCCGGCTCGCGATCGTGGCGGCGCACGCGAACGCCGACCTCTTCCCCGACGGCGTGCACTTCGTCCCGTTGGAGGGGGTGCTCGAAGCGGGGCTGCTGCTGCCGACGATCGCGTACGTGCTCGGCATCCGCGACACCGGCGCAGACTCGCTCGAAGAGCGCATCGCGCAGTCCCTCGACGACCGCCGGGTGCTCATCGTGCTCGACAACTTCGAGCAGATCGTCGACGAGGCGCCCGTGCTCGTGCGGCTCTACACGCTCGCGCCGAACGCGTGCTTCCTCGTGACGAGCCGCACGATCCTGCGCATCCGCGGCGAGCGGGTGTTCGACGTCGACACGCTGGGGCTGCCGCCGGTCGACGCTCCGGCCACCCTCGCGCAGGCGCAGGCCTCGGCCGCGTGCGTGCTGTTCGCCGAGCGCGCGGCGGCCGTGAAACCCGAGTTCGAGCTCACCGAGGCGAACGCGGCGGATGTCATCGAGATCTGCCGTCGCCTCGACGGCCTGCCGCTCGCGATCGAACTCGCCGCCGCGAAGGTGCGGCTGCTTCCGCCCGCCGACATCGCGACGCGCCTCGGGCGCGCACTCCCCCTCCTGTCGGCGCCCGTGCGCGACCTCCCCGACCGCCATCGCACGATGCGCGCGACGATCGACTGGAGCGTCGGCCTGCTCGCCGAGGACCAGCGCGAGATGCTCGAGGACCTCGGCGTCTTCGCGGCGCGCTTCACGCTCGACGCGGTCGAGGCCGTCGGCGCGTCGAGGCCGTGGGGCGACCACGCGATCGAGACGCTCGCCGCGCTCATCGACGCGAGCCTCGTGCGCCAGATGGACCAGGACGGCCGATCCGTGTTCTCGCTGCTGGCGATCGTGCGCGAGTACGCGCTGGAGGCGCTCGAGAAGCGCGGCGACGCGGACGAGCTGAAGATCGCGCACGCCGAGCACTACCTGGGCCTCGTCAAGCGAATCGCGCCGGGGCTGCGCGGCCCGGGGCAGATCGAGGCGGTCACCGAGCTCGGTCTCGAAGTGCCCAACCTCCGCGCAGCGGCGCGCCACCTCGTGCAGACCGGACGCCTCGAGGAGGCCGCCGACTTCGCGTGGTCGCTCATCGTCTACTGGTGGATCTCGGGCTACTTCGCCGACGTGCGGGTGTGGATGCTCGAGCTGCTCGCCTCGGGCCGGCCGATGTCGGATCGGGCACGTGCGATCGCGGCCTTCTTCACGACGTGGGCCGAGATGTGGCAGCAGCCGTCCGTCGAGGTCGTCTCGACGCTCGGTGAGAGCGCTCGCCTGTTCGCCGAGAGCGGCGACGACCACGCCGCCGCGATGGTGCAGACCGCTCGCGCGACGACGCGCCTGCAGTTCCCCGACCTGGATCCGCAGGTCGCGCGTGCCGAGCTCGACGACGCCGTCGTGCGGCTGCGAACGTTCGGCGACCGCTGGTCGGAGTCGCTCGCCGAGGTCGCGCTCGGCCAGCTCGGCGTCGTGTGCCAGGACATCGCCGCCGCCACAGAGCACTTCGATCGCTCCGTGCGGATCGCCGAAGACGCGGATGACGCGTTCACACGCATCGTCGCGGGCAACAACCGCGCCCGGTTCCGCTTCCTCATCGGGATGCGCGACGAGTGCGAGGAGGAGTTCCTCCTCACGCTGCGGCTGTCGATCCAGCTGCGCTTCGTCGACGGCGCGACGTACGGCATCGAGGGCATGTGCGCGCTCGCCGCGGCGCGCGGCGAGGCGTGGCGTGCGGGCGCGCTCGCGGGAGCCGCCGCGACGATCCGTCAGACGACGGGCATCTTCGACATCGAGGAGTTCGCGGTGCATCGCGAGCCGCTCGCGGCGATCCGCGCCGCCGACCCGGACGCGGTCGCGGCCGGCGAGCGCGCGGGGCGCGACATGAGCCTGGCCGAGGCGATCGCGCTCGCGCTCCCCGACGCCGACGCCGAGACACGGCGATCGGCCGCCGCGTGGTGACCGGCGAGCGCGAGCACCCGCGCATCCGCACGCCCGATCAGAAGATCCGCGTCTTCGTCAGCTCGACGCTGCGCGAGCTCGCAGATGAGCGGCGCGCGGCGCGTGCGGCGATCGAGCGGATGCGCCTGGCGCCCGTCATGTTCGAGCTGGGGGCGCGACCGCATCCGCCGCGCAGCCTCTACCGCTCCTATCTCGCGCAGAGCGACATCTTCATCGGCATCTATGGCGACAGCTATGGCTGGGTCGCACCCGACGAGACGGTTTCGGGGCTCGAGGACGAGTACGACCTCGCGCCGAAGAACATGCCCAAGCTCATCTACGTCCGTGCGTCGGAGGGCCGCGACGCGCGGCTCGAGGAGCTGATCGCCCGCATCCGCGAGGACGACACCGCCGCATACCTGCCGTTCCGGAACGCCGCGGAGCTCGAGGACCAGATCGCGAACGACCTCGCGATCCTCCTCGCCGAGCGCTTCGACGAATCGCGTTCCGAGCCCGAGCACGCGGCGCCGGATGCCTCGGCGCTCGCATCCCGCGTGCCGGTGCCGTACACGACGACGATCGGCCGCGAGCGCGACATCGGCGAAGTGCGCGAGCTGCTCGCGCGCGGCACCGATCGCGTCGTGAGCCTCATCGGGCCGGGAGGCATCGGAAAGAGCCGGCTCGCGATCGAGGTCGCGCGTGCGACCGAGGACCTCTTCCCCGACGGCGTCTACTTCGTGCCGCTGGAGGGCGTGCTGGAGTCGGCGCTGCTGCTTCCGACGATCGGGTACATCCTCGGCATCCGCGACAACGGCGAGGCGTCCCTCGAGGAGCGCATCTCGCGCGCGCTCGACGGCCGCAAGGTGCTGCTCGTGCTCGACAACTTCGAGCAGATCATCGATGCCGCCCCCGTGCTCGTGCGGCTGTACACGGTCGCGCCGCTGGCCAGCTTCCTCGTGACGAGCCGCACCATCCTGCGCATCCGCGGCGAGCGCGTATACGAGGTGCAGGGCCTGCGGACGCCCCACGAAGGCCGATCGGCGAGCCTCGATCCGTCGACGCGCACGAGTGCCGTCGCCCTGTTCGTCGACCGCGCGCAGGCCGTGAAGCCGGGCTTCGAGATCACGCCGGACAACGCGGCGGACGTCGCCGACATCTGCCGGCGCCTCGAAGGGCTGCCGCTGGCGATCGAGCTCGCCGCGGCGAAGATGCGCCTGCTGACGCCGCACGGCATCGCGGAGCGCCTGGAACAGCGCCTGCCCCTCCTCACGGCGGGCGTTCGGGACATGCCCGAGCGGCACCAGACGATGCGTGCGACGATCGAGTGGAGCGTGAGCCTGCTGCCCGACCGCGACCGGGAGCTGCTCGAGGACCTCGGCGTCTTCGCGCGGGTGTTCTCGCTCGAGGCGGTCGAGGCGCTCGGCGTGGGACGCTCATGGGACGGCGACGCGATCGACGGCATCGCGTCGCTCGTCGACGCGTCGCTCGTGAAGCAGACCGAGGTCGGCGGGCGGGCCGCGCTGTCGCTGCTCGCGATCGTGCGCGAGTACGCGCTCGGTCGGCTCAAGGAGCGAGGCGAAGCCGACCGCATGCGCGCGGCCCACGCCGACTACTACAGCGCGTTCGTCAAGCGCCTCGCCCCCGGCCTGCGCGGGGCGGACCAGGCGGATGCCGTCGCGCAGCTCGGCCTCGAGCTGCCGAACCTGCGGGCCGCGGTGCGCCACCTCGTCTACACCGACCGCCTCGACGACGCGGGCGACTTCGCGTGGTGCCTCCTCATCTACTGGTGGATCGCCGGCTTCTTCGGCGAGGTGCGCGTGTGGATGCTCGAGCTGCTCGACAAGCCGCAGCCCATCTCCAAGCACACGCGCGCGGTCGCATGGTTCTTCGCGCTGTGGGGCGAGATGTGGCAGCGCCCGAGCGAGCAGGTGGTCGCCGGTCTCGGCGAATGCGTGCGCCTGTTCACCGAGGCAGGCGATGCGGATGCCGCGGCGATGGCCCTCGCGGCGCGCGGCACGGCGCGCGTGCAGCTGTCCGACATCGACGTCGAACGCGCCGAGGCCGAGCTGCTCGAGGCGGTGCGGCGACTGCACGAGCTCGGGAACGGCTGGGCTGAGGCGATCTCGGAGGTCTCGCTCGGGCGCCTGTGCTGGAGGCGCGGTGCGATCGACGAGGCGCTCGCGCACTTCGATCGCGCGAGCGAGGTCGCGCGCGCGGGCGGCGACCTGTTCACGACCTCGGTCGCAGGCAACCTGCGCGCGCGGCTGAACTTCGTGCGGGGCGAGATCGACCTCGCCGAGCCGGAGTTCCTCGAGACCCTCCTGCTGTCGCTGCGGCTGCACTACGACGAGGGCGTCGCCTACGGGCTCGAAGGCGTGTGCGCGGTGGCGGCCGCGCGCGGCGACGCGTGGCGCGCGGCGGCCCTCGCGGTGGCGGCGAGCTCGGTGCGGCACCGGATCGGCGTGTTCGACGTCGAGGCGTTCACGGTGCACACGCCGCACCTCGAGATCCTGCGCGGCCGCGACCCCGAGGCGGTCGCGCGCGGCGAGGCGGCGGGCGAGGAGATGTCGCTCGCCGAGGCGGTGCTGCTCGCGCTCCCCGACGAGGAGCACGACGAGGTGGACGAGATCCTGCAGCACTGGTGATCCCTGCGGCGCGACTGCCGCCGAGATTGCGGGAATCACCGGCGGATGCCGCGGAGCGCCGCCGTTCGTGCGATCTCGACCCCGGTCGGCGGGCTCAGGCGGGAGGCCGGGCGTGGCGGAAGCGCAGCCGCGTGCCGGGCCGCGCCTGCCCGAGGAGGTCGAGCGCGGCATCCGTCGCGACCGCGATCACGGGATAGCCGCCCGTCACGGGGCCGTCCGCGAGGAGGATCGTCGGGCGGCCGCTCGGCGGCACCTGGAGGGCACCCGGCACCATGCCCTCGCTCGGCAGCTCGCCGTCGCGTCTGCGCGTGAGCTCGGGGCCGTCCAGCCGCATGCCGACGCGGTCGGCGGCGCCCGTCACGGTCCAGGTCTCGTCGAACAGGAGGCTCAGCGCGGACGGCGCGAACCAGTCGGCACGGGGTCCCGGCGCGAGCTCGATCTCGAGCTCGTCGTCGTGCGGGGCTCCCCACGGCGCGGGCGGTGCGACGGGGATCGGTCCCGCGACGTCGTCGCCCACGGCGATGGCCGAGCCCGCGACCAGCGGCGCCGGGCCGATTCCCGCGAGGCGATCCGTCGCGCGTGCTCCGAGCACGACCGGCGCGTCCACTCCCCCGCGCACCGCGACGTACCCCCGCGCGCCGTGCGCGAACCAGTCGAGGTGCAGCTCCTCGCCCGCTCGCCACACGTGCGCCGTGTACGGGTCGGCCTCGTGGCCGCCGAGCCGTATGGGCCCCCACGCACCGGTGACGGCGACCCACACGTCGCGCTCCGCGACGGCACGGAAGCCGCCCATCGTCACCTCGATGCCGGCGGCGTCGTCGCGGTTGCCCACGAGCCGGTTCGCGACGCCGAGCGCCGTGCGGTCGAGGGCGCCCGAGCGTGAGACGCCGAGCGACGCGGCGCCCTCGCGCCCGCGGTCCTGGATCGTCGCGAGCAGCCCGGGTTCGATGACCCGGATGCCCCGGATCTCGGCATCCGCCGCACGCGGCACAGCCGACGACGCCGCGACCGCCGAGGCCCGCTCGACCGGGCGGAACCGCACATGAGAGCCCGGCCGGAGCAGCGCGGGGGATGCGGCATCCGGCGACCACAGCGGTGCCGACGTCGTGCCGATGAGCCGCCAGCCGCCCGGACTCTCGCGCGGATACGTGCCGGAGAACACCCCCGCGAGGCCGACCGCTCCGGCAGGCACGCGCGTGCGAGGCGACGCGAGGCGTGGGACGTCGAACGTCCAGTCGCGGCTCACGAGGTAGGCGAAGCCGGGGGCGAAGCCCGTGAAGGCGACGGTCCACTCGGCGGCGGCGTGCCGGCGCACGAGCTCGTCAGCGCCCACGCCGAGCAGGTGCGCGGTCTCGGCGAGGTCCTCTCCGTCGTACACGACGTCGAGCTGGATGAGCGAGACGGATGCCGCGACCGCGGGTGCGGCATCCGTCTCGGCGCCCGCGACCCACGCCTGCGCCGCGCCCACCGACAGCACCGCAGGATCCACGCGAACGAGCACCGTCCGCGCACCGGGCACGAGGTCGACGACGCCTTCGGGCCGCGACGCCTCGAGCCGGTCGCGCAGTTCGAGCACCTCGTCGAGGGAGGCGACCTCGACGAGGAGCGCGCGGTCTCCCATCGGCAGGATCCGGACTGCGGATTCCTCGCGGCCGAGCGTCACCACGGCGCCCGCACCTCGACCCCGGCCTCGTCGAGCGCCGCCCGCACGGTGCGTGCCATCGCGATCGAGCCGGGCGAGTCGCCGTGCACGCACAGCGATGCGGCGCCCACCGCGACGACCTCTCCGTCGACGGATTCGACGACGCGCTCGCGTGCGAGGAGCACCGCTCGCTCGGCGACGGCTTCGGGATCGGTGAGCAGCGCCCCGGGCTCACCGCGCGGCACGAGCGTGCCGTCTGCGCGGTAGCCGCGGTCGAGGAACGCCTCCTGCACGAACGGCAGACCACGCTCGGCCGCTGTCGCGGCGCCCGCTCCCCCGAGCCCGAGGAGCGGGATCGCACGCCCGAGCCGCTCAGACAGCGCAGCGACCGCATCGGCGACCGCTTCCGCCTGCTCGCGGTCGGCGACGATGCGGTTGTAGAGCGCGCCGTGCGGCTTGACGAACCGGATGTCGGCGCCCGCCGCCGACAGCGCCTCCAGCTGGTCGGCGATCACGAGGGTGAGCGCTTCGCGCCCGATGTCGATGCCCACGCGGCCGAAGCCCGCGCGATCGGGGTACGACGGGTGGGCGCCGACGGCGACGCCGAGCCGCACCGCGCGCGCCGCCGAGACGCGCATCGTCTCCTCGTCGCCCGCGTGTCCGCCGCACGCGATGCTCGCGCTCGAGATGACGGCGAACATGGCCTCGTCGTCGGCGGTGGGAACCCCGCCGACCGTCTCGCCGAGGTCGGCGTTGAGGTCGATCGACGTCATTCCTCCACGGTATCGCCGCGCGGCCCGCGGGAGTCCGGCCCGCGCCCCGACGTTTCCACGGCGTGCTCGACGATGAGCGATGCGGCGGGCTGCGCGGTGCGGATCATCGCCTCGTGACCGCGGTCGGGGACCTCGCGAAGCACGCCGCGGGGCACGAGCCGCGCGACCTCGCGGGCCCAATCGCGCGGGCTCACCCTGTCGACCTCGCCCCGCACCACGAGCGTGTCGGCGTCGAGCAGAGGGAGCACGTCCTCGATGCGGTGGTCGACCATGCGGCGCAGAGTCTTGGCGTACCAGATCGGCCCGGCCTTCACGTAGTGGATCGCCCCGAGGGCGAGCACCTTGGGACTCTCGATCGCGATGTCCTGCAGCAGCCGCAGACCCTGGACGACCGCACTCCGCTCCGCCGGGTTGACGGTCGGCGACACGAGCACGGCGCGACCGCGAAGGTGCGGATGCCGCACGAGCGTCTCGGCCACGACCTGCGCCCCCATCGAATGCCCCACGAGCACCGCATCGCGCACGCCGAGCTCGTCGAGCAGCGCCGCGACGACGTCTCCGCATGCGGGCATGTCGAGCGGCCGGCGAGGCTTCGGCGAGTCGCCGAAGCCGGGGAGGTCGAGCGCGATCACGTCGCCCTCGCGGCTCAGCTCTTCGACGAGATCCCCGAACACGCCGCGGCCCATCCCGATGCCGTGCACGAGTACGAACACCGGCCCGTCCGTGCGGCCGGACCGCGTGTAGACGATGACGTCATCGCCTCGCTGGAAGGTGTACACGGGAAGGTCGGCCATGCCAGCACGCTAGACCAGGCGCCCACGCCCACGGGTAGCGTTGACATATGGCGCGGGCTCGGGTCGAGGCATCCGGACCTTCGGCGCGCCTGTCGGACGGATCCATCGCGAGCATCGTCCGATCGGGGTTCGTGAACGGGTGGGAGCTCGAGGTCGCCGGCACCCCGCAGTCGCACGTCGACCTCGACGATCCGACGCACCTGCACTTCGAATACGTCGCGCGCATGGGCGCCGTGATCGACAGACTGCGGATGCCCGGACAACCGCTCACCGCCGTGCACCTCGGCGCCGGCGCCCTCACGCTCCCGCGGTACATCGAGGCGACGCGGCCGGGTTCGCGGCAGCAGGTCATCGAGCTCGAGCCCGAGCTCGTGAACCTCGTGCGGGAGCATCTCCCGTTCCCGCGCGGTGCGTCGATCCGCGTGCGCATCGGCGACGCGCGCGAAGGCCTCGCCCGTCTGCCCGCGGGGCTCGAGGGCAACGTCGATCTGCTCGTGTCGGACGTGTACTCCGGCTCGCAGACGCCCGCGCACCTCACGACGATCGAGTTCTACACGGCCGCGATGCGGCTCCTCGCGCCGGACGGCGTGCTGCTCGTGAACGTCGCCGACGGCAAGGGCCTCGCCTTCGCGCGGCGCCAGGTCGCGACCGTGCGCGCGGTCCTTCCCGAGGTCATCGTGCTCGCCGAGGTTCAGACGCTCAAGGGGCGCCGGTTCGGCAACCTCGTGATCGCCGCGTCGCCCGTGCCGCTCCCGACCGAATGGCTTCCGCGGCTCATGGCCGCCGGTCCCCACCCGGCGAAGGTCGCGCAGGGCGCCGAGCTCGACGAGTTCGTGCGCGGAGCGCGGGTCGCGACGGACGCCGACGCGACGCCGTCGCCCCGACCCGCGGCATCCGTCTTCGAACGCTGACGCCACGCCCGACAAGTCGCATTCCTCGGCGTGCCCGCACGGGCGCCGCACGAGCGCGGGGCACACTGGAGTGGCGAACGACGAGCGGAAGGGAGTCGACGGTGAGCTACATCCACGGGTACGACCCCGACACGCTGCGCGAGAAGATCGATCCGCGCCAGTGCAAGGAGCGCCTGGACGAGATCGGCGAACAGCGCAGCCTGCCGGCACTGCTCGAGCGGGTGTGGCTTCTGAAGGTGCTCGGTCGACTCGAGGACGCCCTCGTCATCTCGGAGCAGTCGGTACGCGTCGCGCGCATGGCGGGCACCCGCAAGGATCTTCTTCGCGCCCGGATCCTCCATGCGAGCGTGCAGCAGTACCGCGGAGCGTTCGCCGCCGCCGAGCAGGAGCTCACGATGTGCGCCGAAGAGGCCGAGGGCCAGGGGTGGTCGGCGATCGCGGCGTTCGCCTACCAGCACCGCGGCAAGACCCATTACGACGCGGGCGACTTCGACCAGGCGCGCGACGACTTCAAGCGCGCGCTGTTCCTGCGTCAGGAGTCCGGCGCCCCGGACGACCAGCTCGAGTCCATGCTCCTCGCGATCGAAGCCGCCGACCGGCGTCGCGCCGACGCGGCGCTCGCGGGATGACGCCGCGGGCCACGGCGAGTGTCGTAGGTACGTTCTAATCTCGCCGCCATGTCGGAACTCCATCGAGTGCGCCACTGGGCCGAGGCGCTCATCGCCCTGCACCTCGACGACACATGGTCGTTCGCGTTCGACAACGCCAAGCGCCGAGCGGGTCTGTGCGACTACACGCGCAAGCGCATCAGCGTCTCGCGCTACCTTGCGGCGCGCTACGACGACGACGCGAACCACCAGACGCTCCTCCACGAGGTGGCGCACGCGCTCGCGGGTCCGTCCGCAGGGCACGGCCCGACATGGAAGCGCATCGCACGCGAGATCGGCTACGTCGGCGGCACGACGCACCACGGCGAGACGGCGACCGAGCTCGCCCCGTGGGTCGGCGTATGCCCCGCCGGCCACATCGCCCACCGGCACCGCCGCCCGACGCGGGCGACCTCGTGCGCGCAGTGCGCTCCCCGCTACGACGAACGCTTCGCGTTCACGTGGACGCGCCGCGAGATCACGCCGGCCGCACGACTCGCGGCACTGACCCCGCGCTGACGTCGAGCGCGCGGAACGCTCCGTCGACGAGCACCGGCGCCGTCGCATCCGCGTCGATCTCCGCCGCCGCGAGCACCTCGTCGCGCGCGTCGCGCTCGAGCAGCTCCTGGCCCGAGCCGCTCGCGGTGAGGAGGTGACGCACGGCTCGGCGGAGTCCGCGGAACGCCTCGCACGCTGCGGCCGCCTCGGGCGATGTGTGATCGATGCCGAGCGACGCAAGCGCGTCGACGACCGCTCCCGCTCCGAGCTGATCCTCGACCGCGACGCGCACCGGAGCACCCTGCTCGCGACCGTTCAGCTCGCCCGCCGCGATGACCGCGACGCTCGTGCGAGCTGCTCGTGCGGTCTGCTCGGCGAGAACGGCGGATGCCACGGCCGACGCATTGCGCAGGCATCCGGCCATGACCGTCGCTCCCGCCTCGGCGGCCGCGGCCGCGATCGCGGCGCCGTTGATCGACACCGCGTGCGCGGACTCGTCGAGCGGCGCCGACCGGCCCGCGGCCACCTCGCGCGAGACGGTCGACGAGAAGCGCAGCACGTCGACGACCACGACGATGTCGGAGGGGGCGAGCCGGCGCAGGCCGTCGGCGCCCCACTCGAGGCGCACCTGGTAGCGGGACTGGTCGAACGGGGGCACGTCCTCAGCCTACGGGCCGCCACGGCCCGCCCCTTGCGTCACACGAGGATCGGGAACGTCACGAGGATCACGATGCCGACGATCGCGACGGCGATCCCCAGCCCGAGCAGGAACCACCCGCTCCAGTGCATGCGGCTGCGCTCCGACACGGCGACGAAGAAGAGCACGAGCGCGAACAGCACCGTGAGGATCGCATAGTCGTCACCCCGCTGGTTGCTCTCGAGGGCTTTCGCGAGCAGCGCGTCGGCGCGATCGGACGCGCGCTGGGCCTCGACGGCGCCCTCCGGCACATAGGACGGCTCTTTGAAGGGCGACCGCGCAGACTCGCCGCCCTGCTGCCAGTCCTCGAACGCGATCGCGAACTCGGGAGTGAACCGCGCCTCGACGTACTCGGCGAGCGCGGTGTCGCCGGTCGCCCGCGCCTGCACCCACAGCTCGTAGATCGACAGGTCGACGGCCCGGTTGTCGCGGGCGGTGCTCGCGGCATCCGCTGCCTCGATACGGGCCCCGGATGCCTGACTGAACTCGATCGACATCATGCCGCCCCACTTCGACGACTCGAACCCGCACCACGCGGTGAGGATCGCGGTCACCGAGAGCACGACGACGGCGAGCACCTCGCGCACGCTCTCCGCACGCTCCCGCCCGTCTCGTGCGGGAGTGACGTGGTCGGAGGGCGCGTCGGTCACGTCGAATCAGGCTTCGGCGGCACGGCGTACGCGATGTGCACGCGGTCGATGCGTCCGTCGAACGCGAACGGCATGCGGTCGACGTACGCGCGCGAGACGGCACCTCCGTAGGCGCGACCGATGTCGAGGCAGTCGTTCGCCGAGAACAGCAGCGCCGCGCTCACCGGCACCGTCCCCGAGGCGAGCTCGGCGCCGTCGACCCGCAGCACGACGCGCAGGGGCCCGCCGGGCCGGGGTTCGACAGAACTCGTCTCGATCTCGATGGTGTGATCGCCGGCGGCGAGCGGTTCCGGGGACGCGATGATCGTGCGCTGGACGAGGAAGAGGTTGTACTCGTACGTGAGCACACCGTCCATCACGAAGCACGTCAGCCCGCCGCCGGCGCCCCCGAGCTTGTAGAGCACGCCGTTGGCGCGATCGCCCACGTTCACCTCGATCGTGACGAGGTTCGGCCGGTTGCCGAGCGCCGGTGCGCAGAACTCGGGAACACGGGTGGTGTCGCCCGACATCACCCACTCCTCGTACGGCGGCGCGATGCGCAGCTCCGGATGCAGCGGAGCGATCCACAGACCCCCGCCGATGGGCAGCACCTTGTTCTTGGCGGCCTCGATGGCGAACAGCTCCTTGAGGGCCGCGAGCTTCTTCGGATGCTGATCGGCGACGTCGCGCGCCTGGCTCCAGTCCTCGTCGAGGTTGTACAGCTCCCAGCGGTCGTCGTCCGGAGTCCAGGTCGCCATCCCCGGCGGAACGCCCGGCACCCACGGCAGGCGCGGACCGGTGGTGGACGCCATCCAGCCGTCCTCGAAGATGGCGCGGCTGGCCATCACCTCGAAGTACTGCACGCGGTGTCGGCCCTCGGCGGCTCTGTCGTCGATCGAGTACGCGAAGCTCGTGCCGTCGATGGGGTCCTGGTGGATGCCGTTGACCTCTTCGGGAGCCGAGATGCCGAGGATCTCGTACAGCGTCGGCGCGACGTCGATGACGTGGTGGAACTGCGTGCGCGGCTCCGGATCGTGGGCGATGCGGCCAGGCCATCGGATGAACATCGGGTTGCGCGTGCCGCCGAGGTGCGAGGCCATGAGCTTCATGCCCTGATAAGGCGTCGAGCCCGCCCACGCCCACGCGGCGTGGTACTGGTTGTCGGTCGCCGGCGTCCCCAGCGCGTCGAGGCCGCCGAGCTCGTCGAGGGCGGCGATGTGCTGGTCGATCGTGGTCGGGATCATGTTCTGTGCGAGCAGCTCGCTGATCGTGCCGTTCTGCCCCTCGCCCGACGAGCCGTTGTCGCCCCATATGTAGATGACGATCGTGTTGTCGCGGTAGCCGAGGCGCTCGAGCTCGTCGACGACGCGTCCTGCCTGCACGTCGGCGTGCTCGCCGAACCCCGCGCACACCTCCATGAGTCGCGCCTGGAACGGCTTCTGATGATCGGGGATGTCGTCCCAGCCCTGCAGCGACTCCGGCCGCGGCGTCAGCTCGGCGTCCTCCGGCACCCACCCGGCGGCCTTCGCGCCTGCGAGCGCCTCCTCGCGGTAGACGTCCCACCCGCTGTCGAACATGCCCTTGTACTTGTCGGACCATTCCTTGTGCACGTGGTGCGGGCCGTGGATCGCTCCGGTCGCCCAGTACATGAAGAACGGCTTGTCGGGTGAGAGCGCCTTGTGATCGCGCAGCCACGCGATCGCGTCGTCGGCGATGTCCTCGCTGAGGTGGTAGCCCTCCTCGGCCGTCTTCGGCGGGAGGACGCTGGTGGTGTTGCGCACAAGGTTGGGCTCGTACTGCGACGCCTCTCCGGCGAGGAAGCCGTAGAAGTACTCGAAGCCGTTGCCGGTCGGCCAGTTGTCGTACGGCCCGGCCTTCGTCGTCTCCTCGGCGGGGGTGTTGTGCCACTTGCCCCATGCCGCGGTGGCATACCCGTAGTTGCGCAGCACCTCGGCGATCGTCGCGCTGCTCTTCGGGATATGCCCCGAATAGCCGTCCCAGTCGTTCGCGAGCTCCGCGATCTGCCCGGCGCCGACACGGTGGTGGTTGCGGCCCGTCAACAGCGACGCGCGCGTGGGCGAGCACATCGACGTGGTGTGGAAGCGGTTGTACCCGATCCCCTCCGACCGGATCCGCTCGAGTGTCGGAGTGTTCACCTTGCCGCCGAGCGGCGCCGGCAGGGCGGGACCGGCGTCGTCGATCAGCACGATCAGGACGTTCGGCGCGCCCTCGCCGAGATGCCTCTCGGGCGGCAGCGGCGAGTACGTCGACTCCGCGAGCGTGCGGCCGGCGTAGCTGCCGGACGGCTTGGGCGGGAAGGGAAGCGTCCGCGCCGGGGGCAGCGGGGTGCCGATGACACTCTTCTTGTCGTTCACGACGTCTCCTCACGCCGCTCGCTCACGCGAGCAGCTTCGCCTTGGCCGCTTGGAACTCCGCGTCGCTGAGGACGCCCTGCGCTCTGAGGTCCGCGAGGCGCTGGAGCTCGCCGACCATGTCCGTCGCGGCCGGCGCGGCCGGTGGGGTGGGCCCGGGCGGTGCGGGCGGTGGGGCGGATGCCATCATGGCCGCCTCCTGCTGCACCTCGTACTGGTGCTCGGCGTCTCTCTCCTCGGCCCGCTCGTACTGGCGGCGGGCGACGTGCCCGCTCACGGCAGTCGCGGTTCCCGCGATGACGGCAGTCCGCGCGGCCATGCCGAGGAGCCCCGGCCGCCCCATTCTGCGCAGCATGTCAGCTCACTCCCTGTGCTCCGGCCGCCGCCAGGGCGACCTCGTTGACGACGGGCGCCGGGATGCGGACCGAATCGACCACGTAGCCGCCAGCCCGCATCACGCGCGAGGCGAGCTGCGTCGCGTACAGCAGCTCCACGACGAGAAGCACGGCAGAGGTCCCCGGTGCGAGCAGCTCCCCCAGCTCGGTGACGTCCTCGTGCGAGGCGAGCCCCGCTGCGACGAGGTCCACCGCACCGTTCCGGATGCCGCTCTCGTCGACCTCCCGGTAGGTGACTTCGCCGTCGGCGGAGCGCGAGACATGGACCAGGTCGATCACACGGATCGTGCCGGCCTCGGCGAGTTCCGCGAGCGCGTCGAAGACACCCGGGTCCGGCTCATCGCCCTCGAAAGCCGCGAGTATCAGCTCCACGGGTCCGTACTCGAGGTCGTCCATGCTCCATCACCTCTTCGCCTCGGGCTTGCGCCGGCCTCGCGGGTCGCCGGAGGGGCGCCCCATTCCGCGAGGCTAGAAGCGGTGTTTTCGACAGGCATCACGCAGATCGCATGAACCGGATGAGGGCCCGAAGGGATTGACTTGTCGCCAGGCGACCAACCCTGAAACGCGGGAGCGTGGACCGTGGACCACCTCGACCACCTGCGCCGACTCAGCATCGACGGAGACGAGCACCCGGGCGAACATCCCGATGCGACCGTCGATCTGGACGCCAAGACGCGATCGCTCGTTCGCATCGGAGCGCTCGTCGCGGTGTCGGCATCCGCCGCGTCGATGCGCAAAGAGGTCGACGACGCCGTGAGCTCGGGCGCACGGCCCGCTGAGATCGCGGGCGTGCTCGACGCGATCATGCCCCATGTCGGACGGCCTCGCGTGGTCAAGGCGGCACCGAAGGTGCTCCTCGCGCTCGGCGTGGAGCTCGACCTGCTCACCGACGAGTCCTGACCCCGCGACCAGGTTCAGCCGCCGAGCAGCCCCATCTCGATCGCGCGCTCGACCGCGGCACCGCGAGTCGTCACCCCGAGCTTGCGGTAGATCGATCCGACCTCCGAGCTGACGGTGTTGCGCGATATGAAGAGGCGCTGTCCGATCTCGGCGATCGTCAGATGCGTCTGGAGGTAGGGCAGCAGGCGCAGCTCCGCGGGCGTGAGCGGGATGCTGGCACGGCTCATCGCGGCGTCATCGAGCCGCGACCGGAAGCGCGCGATCTCGTCCGCCAAGGTCCCCATGTCGGGGTAGCGGGCGAGGAGGTCGTCGATCTCGCGGAGCATGTGCCTGGCCGCGGTGCGATCGCCGAGGCCCACCAGGACGCCGGCGATCTGCAGGCGCGTGCGCATCGCGAGGAACGGAAGGACGTGGGTGCAGTGCACGCGCGCTCGCATCGCGCGCACGAGGAACCGATCGGTCGCCGCCGCGTCGCCGCGGCGCTGGGCCAGCCGAGCGCTCACCGCGAGCGCGAGCGCCGTCGTCGGGTACCCCTCCATGTGGTTGTCGTCGACGGCGCGCACGGCCGCGTGCGCATGGGCGTCGGCGGCGGACCAGTCGCCGTCGTCCATCGAGAGGATCGCGAGCTCCGCCTCGCTGAGGAGGACCGAGTCCGCGTTGCCCGCCTGCGCTCCACTCTCCGACGCCTCGACGAAGGCATCGCGTGCACCCGCCCTGTCCCCCGCGAGCAGCAAGCCCGACCCGAGCAGGTGCAGCGCCTGGTCGCGCCACGGACTCCACGCGGGCTCGTAGGCGGCCGCCAGCCGCGCATCCGCCAGCGCGCTCTCCCACCCCTGAGCGCACATCGCGGCGCGCACCATCGCTCGAGCGGACTCGAACGCGGCCCGATCCTCTTCGGGCGCTCCCTCGAGATCGAAGCGGTCGAGGGCCGCCGCCCATCGCTCCGACGCCGGCGACTTGCCCTGCAGGATCGCCGCCCACGCCGCGATGACCGCGAGCGCGGGCGACGCCTCGATGACCGCGTCGCCGAGCCCGTCGAGCCACCTCTCGACGACGGCGACCTCGCCGCGCTGGTACGTCGGCAGGGCCAGCTCCGCGACGAGCTCGCCCGCGCGCTCCACCTCGCCCGCGGCGAGCAGGTGCTCGACCGCGGGGTCGAGCATGCGCTCGCCCTCGAGCCATTCCGCCGCCCGCACGTGCAGGCCGCTGACGATGCCGTGCTCCCGAAGGCGCAGATCGGCGAGCAGGAACTCCCGGAACAGCGCGTGATAGCGGAACCACAGCTCGCGCCGGTCGAGCGGGATAAGAAAGAGGTTGAGCGCCTCGATGCGACGCAGCAGCTCGCCGGAGTCGTCCCGGTCGAGCATCGCGTCGCACAGCTCGGCCGAAAGCTCGTCGAGCACCGCGGTGCGACGCAGGAAGTCCTGCAGCTCGGGCGGGAGCCCGGCGAGGCACTCGTGATAGAGATACTCCGCGACGAAGCGCTCGTCCCCGCCGACGGTGAGGACGTCTGCGCCCGCCTTCACCGCGAGCGCGTACAGGACGAGTCCGGTCGGCCACCCCTCGCACCGTTCGACCGCGACGCCTACGCCGTCGTCGTCGACCTCGACGTCGTGCTCGGCGAAGATCACGCGGGCCGCGTCGCCATCCAGCCGGAGCTCGTCCGTTCCGATCTCGAGAGTGGGGACGTCGATGCGCAAGCGGGCGAAGTACGGCTGCTCCGCCCTGCTCGCGAGGACCACCTGCGATCCGCTCGGCACGCCGGCGAGGACCACTTCGAGCGCGTCGTGGCACTCGTCCGACGCCGCCGAGTGGATGTCGTCGATGACGAGCAGGAACGGTTCGGACGCGCGTGAGAGAGCCGCGGCGAGCATCGGCGCGGAGCGACCGAGGACGGTTGTCGCGAGGCCCCGCATCTCGGAGGCGACGATCCCCGCCGACGGCGAGAACTCCGCGGATGCCGTCGCGAGCAGCGTCAGGAGGGCTGCCGGGTCGTCGTCGAAGCGGTCGATCGTCGCCCACGCGATCATCCGGTCGTCGACGGCCGCCCACTCCGACAGGAGGGTGGACTTGCCGAAGCCGGCCGGCGCGGTCACCCCGACGACGCGCGCATCGCTCGCGCGGGCGCGCTCGATGAGCGCGCGACGACTGACGGCACCCCTTCGGACCGGCCTGATCGCGAGCTTTCCTTCGAGGAGGGTCCCGCTGAGGCTTCTCGACTCCCGATCCGCCTCTCGGGTGGGCTCGGCCACGCCTGCATCCTAGAGCCGCTCCGGGCAGCCCTCAATCGGTCGGTGCGCGACGACCGGGCATCGACGATCTGCGAGAGACTGGACGCGTGCGCGTACTGCAGAAGCTCGTGATCGACATCGACGCGGATGCCGCGTGGCGGGCCCTGCACTCGCCCCGCGCGGTGGCCGAGCTCTACGGCCCGCTCATGATGCTCGAGCCGCTCGAGCCCGATGGCCTGCCCACGAGCTGGGAGCCGGGCGGCGACGTCGGCGTGCAGCTGCGCCTCGGCGGGATCGTTCCGATGGGCAGGCAGCTCATCCACGTCAGCGACCGCGTCGTCGCCGATCCGGCCCCGGGATCGGGCGGCGGCCCCGTGCGGATCTTCCGCGACAGCGGGATCCCGGTGTCGGGGCCCCTCGCTGGGCTCGACGTGTGGGACCACCAGATCGCCGTCTCCCCCGCCCCCGGAGACCCGTCGAAGACTCTGTGGCGCGACCGGCTCGTCATCGGAGGGCCGACCGCCGTCCTGCTGTGGCCCGTGCTGTGGACGATGTGGGAGTGGCGCGCGGCGCGGCTGCGCGCGCTCGCACCGTCGTGGGCGCACGACTTCGCGCCCGACGAGACGCCCGATCAGCCCGAATAGACGGATGCCCCGGCCGAAGCCCGAGGCCGGGGCATCCGTCTCCCTCGCTTACTCCGCGAGCGCCTCGACCGGCGCGACGCGGGTCGCGAGCCGCGTGGGAACGACCGCGGCCACGAGGGTGAGCACGATCGTCCCGACGACGATCGTGAGGACCGGCCACAGCGGTATGGCCGGAGCCACGAAGTTGGCGATGCGCGGAACGTCCGGGTCGACCGGAACCGAGCCGAGCAGCGACTGCGCACCGGCCCAGCCGTAGACGATCCCGAGCACGAGCCCCGTCACGAGAGCGGTGATCGTGAGGTGGGCGGCCTCGAGCAGCACGACGCGGCGCACCTGGCCGTTCGAGAGCCCGAGCGCGCGCAGGAGGCCGAGTTCGCGTCGGCGCTGCACGATGCCGAGGGTCAGCAGGTTCACGAGGCCGACCGCGGCGATGACCGCCGACACCGCGACGATCGCCATC
This sequence comes from Microbacterium sp., assembly GCF_035556355.1. Lineage (GTDB taxonomy): Bacteria > Actinomycetota > Actinomycetes > Actinomycetales > Microbacteriaceae > Microbacterium. The sequence goes on along the minus strand of NZ_DATMFG010000021.1, from coordinate 185,767 downwards.
ATCACCGCGGCGAACGAGTCGATGATCGTCGTCATCTCGGAGGGCAGCTCGCCGCCCGCGGACTTCGTGAGGACCGCCTTCACGCTCTCGAGCGCCACCGCGAACATCGTCACGAGGGTCACGCCCATGACCACGCCGATCGCCATGCGGCTCGAGCGCTCGGGGTAGCGCAGCGCGTTTTCGGCTGCGAGGCGCGCGACCGCGGTGCGGCCGAACGCGCGGCCGACCAGCCGCAGCGCCGGCGGCATCACGAGCGTCGCGCCGAGCGCGATGCCGGTGAACGACAGGATCCCGCCGACGAACGCGATGAGGATGCCGAAGATCGACACGAGGCCCGCCGCGATGCCGAGCGCGAGCAGCCCGCCCCCGATGATCACGAGCACGAGCGCGACGACGTTGCGCCCGCTGCGCTTCGCGATGCGCTCGTGCGTCGCCTCGACCGACCCTCCGAGCGCCTGCAGCGGCGTCACCGTGAGCACACGACGCGAGCCGGCCCACGCGGCGGCCCACGTCGTGAGGGCGACGACAGCCGCGGGCACGAGGAGCACCGCCTGGACGACGTTGTACTCGACGCCCGACAGCCCGAGGAGCTGCGTCATGATCGCGACGCCGGCCGCCGACAGCGCGGTGCCGGCCACGAGTCCCGCGAACGCTCCGATGATCCCCACCACGAGCCCCTGGCGCGCGATCTCGGCGCGCTGCGAGCGTGCCGACGCGCCGATGAGGCGCAGCAGCGCGATGCGTCGCGTGCGGCCGGCCACGACGGTCGAGAAGGTGTTCGCCGTGACGATCGACGCGACGTAGACCGCGACCGCGACGAGCAGCACCGCGAGCATCGCGATGACGGCCGCGAGCGTGCCGCTGCCGCCGATGTACGGGTCCGCCTGCAGCATCGCGCCGATGAAGCCCGTCGCCGAGATGAGCACGACGCCGAACGCCGTGGAGATCGCCGACACGAGGATGCTCGCACCCATGCCGCGGTCGCGCAGCCACGAGAGCGACCCGGATGCCGCGGCCTGCGGCATCCGCTGCGCGACGTCGGCGGTGGCGACGGCGGTCACGCGCCCACCTCCTCGACGAGCGGCGCCGAAGCGGTCGTGCCGAGCTCGGACGCGAGCATGTAGGCCGAGATCTCCTCGGCCGTCTGACGCGGCTTGTCGGCGACGATGCGCCCGTCGCCGAGGAACAGCACACGATCGGCGTGCGCCGCCGCGACCGGGTCGTGCGTCACCATCGCGATCGACTGGCCGTGCTCGCGGCTCGCCTGCGCGAGGAGCGCGAGCACCTCGCGCCCCGAGCGCGAGTCGAGGTTGCCGGTCGGCTCGTCGGCGAACACGAGGTCGGGCGCGGTCGCGAGGGCCCGCGCGATCGCGACGCGCTGCTGCTGGCCGCCGCTCATCTCGTGCGGGCGGTGGTTCAGCCGCGGGCGCAGCCCGAGCGAGTCGATGAGCCCGTCGATGCGCGCCCGCTCGAGCGCCGACGGCGTGCGGCCGTCGAGGTCGAACGGCAGCAGGATGTTGCCCAGGGCGTCGAGCGTCGGCACGAGGTTGAACGACTGGAACACGAACCCGACGCGCCGGCGGCGGAGGATCGTGAGCTCGAGGTCGGAGAGGCCGGTGATGTCGGTGTCGCCGATCCACGCGCGACCGCTCGTCGGGGCGTCGAGGCCCGCCATGAGGTGCATGAGGGTGGACTTTCCCGAACCGGACGGACCCATGATGGCGGTGAACTCGCCGCGACGGATGCCGACGCTCACGTCGTCCAGGGCGCGCACCGCGCCCGCGCCCGAGCCGTAGGTCTTGGTGACGTTCTGCACCCGGGCGGCGAGGCCCAGGTCTGTCGAGGTGATGTGCATGTCTGCGACGCTACGGATGCCGGTGGGGCGGCCGCGTCGGCCCGGAGAGGCATCCGCGTACATCGGAAGGATGATCTCTGATCCACCCGGACGCTGAGCGAGCGCGCAGCGAGGCGAAGCGCTACGCGAGCCCGTGCTCGTACGCGAAGACGACGAGCTGCACACGGTCGCGCAGTCCGAGCTTCGTGAGGATGCGGCTGATGTGCGTCTTGACCGTCGCCTCCGACAGGAACTCGCGTGCCGCGATCTCGGCGTTCGACAGCCCCCGCGCCGCGAGCGCGAAGATCTCGCGCTCGCGCTCGGTGAGGTCGGTGTACTCCCGCGGGGGCGCGCTCTGCGCGGGTGCCGAGAAGTGCGCGAAGAGCTCGCGCGTGGCCGACGCGGCGATGACCGCCGACCCCGAGTGCACGGTGCGGATCGCCGCGAGCAGGAACTCCGGTTCGGCGTCCTTGAGGAGGAACCCGCTCGCCCCCTCGCGGATCGCGCGCGCGGCCGCTTCGTCGAGGTCGAACGTCGTGAGCATCACGATGCGCGGCGGGTCGGGGTCGCGCAGCAGCTCGGCGGTGGCCGCGAGGCCGTCCATGACCGGCATCCGGATGTCCATCAGCACGACGTCGGGTCGTGTCGCCCGCACGACCGAGAGCGCCTCGCGCCCGTCGGACGCCTCGCCCACGATCTCGAGGTCGGGCTGCGAGTCGATGAGCATGCGGATGCCGGCGCGGAACAGCGCCTGGTCGTCGACGAGCACCACCCGGATCGTGTTCTCGGCGCTCACGTCGCACCTCCGATCGGCAGCCGCGCGCGCACGACGAAGGCGCCGGCCTCCTCGCCCGCTTCGAGGCTTCCGCCGACGAGCTGCGCACGCTCCCGCATGCCGATGAGCCCATGGCGTCCGCCCGGCGGCGCGTCGGCCGGGACGGTCGCGGCGAGGGGGTTGCGCACGGCGAGGTCGACACGATCCGGATGCCACGACAGCCGCACGTCGACGGGCCCCGTGCCGTGGCGGAGGGCGTTCGTGAGCGCCTCCTGCAGGATGCGGTACACCGCGAGCTGAAGCGCCGCGGGCGGTGCGGCCACGGGCGCGGGATCGACGTCGACGCGCAGCTCGAGGCCCGCCGCGCGCACCTGCGCGTAGAGCTCCTCGAGGTCGGCGAGCGTCGGCTGCGGTCCGTCCGCCTGCGAGTGACGCAGCTGCGTGAGCAGCAGTCGCACGTCGGCGAGGGCCGAGCGCGCGGTGGTGGAGATCGTGCCGAGGGCGGCGGTCGCGGCATCCGGATCGGCCTTCGCGGCGTATCGAGCGCCGTCGGCCTGTGCGATCACGACCGCGAGCGAGTGCGCGACGACGTCGTGCATGTCGCGCGCGATGCGCACGCGCTCCTGCTCCGCGATGGCGTCCGCCTCCGCCCGCTGCTGCGCGAGTCGGTTCTCTCGCGCGCGGATCGCGGTTCGCACGAGCGCGCCGGCGGTCCACGAGAGCATGAGCGCGAACGTGGCGGCGATGTACACGGCGATCGCGACGCTGATGGTCTCCCAGCTGAATCCGCCGCTGCCCGGGCCCGCGTAGAGGTACACGGTCGCCACGAGCGCGCCGCCGAGCGCCGACGCGAGACCGAGCCAGAAGACGCGGTCGGAGCCGTACGCCGCCGCCGCGTACAGCACCGCGAAGACGGCGAAGTCGACGAAGCCCGGGGCCCCGCCCGACCCCATCTGCACGATCGCGGCGGCCCACGCGACGCCGAGCGCGAGCGCGGGCGAGAGGCGTCGCACCGCGAGAGCCGCGGCGAACAGCACGACCACGATCCCGCCCACGACGAGCGACAGCGCGCCGCCCGGCAGCGGCGCGCCCGAGGCGCGCATCGACGAGATCTCGAAGGGCAGCGCGAGCGAGAGGAAGACCAGCGCGATCGCGACGTCGACGATGAGCTGGTACGTCTTCAGCGGGCGGAGCACCATCTCACGCTACGTGAGGCCGCGTGTCGCGGCATCCGCCTCGAGATGTATCCGCACGCGGTCCGGTGCACCTCTTGTCCCGCGACGATGCAGGCTCTACGGTCCACACAAGCGGAGAGAGGAAACACGATGACGACGGTACGTGCGGCGATCTCGCAGACGACCTGGACGGGCGACAAGGAGTCGATGCTCGACAAGCACGAGGGGTTCGCTCGCGACGCCGCGGCGCAGGGGGCTGCGGTCGTGTGCTTCCAGGAGCTGTTCTACGGCCCCTACTTCGGCATCACGCAGGACAAGAAGTACTACCGCTTCGCCGAGCCCGCCGACGGGCCGATCGTGCAGCGGTTCGCTTCCGTCGCGAAGGAGCTCGGGGTCGTCATGGTGCTGCCGATCTACGAGGAGGCGCAGACCGGCGTGTACTACAACACGTCCGTGCTCGTCGATGCCGACGGCGCGATCCTCGGGAAGTACCGCAAGAACCACCTGCCGCACCTCGAGAAGTTCTGGGAGAAGTTCTACTTCCGGCCCGGCAACCTCGGATACCCCGTGTTCGACACCGCCGTCGGCAAGGTCGGGATGTACATCTGCTACGACCGGCACTTCCCCGAAGGGTGGCGCGCGCTCGGCCTCAACGGCGCGCACATCGTGTTCAACCCGAACGCGACCAAGCCCGGACTCTCGAACCGCCTGTGGGAGGTCGAGGGGCCCGCCGCCGCGGTCGCGAACGGCTACTTCGTGCTGCAGCCGAACCGCGTCGGCCGCGAGGACAACGAGTACGGCGACGACGCCGTCGACTTCTACGGCACGAGCCAGGTCATCGACCCGCGCGGCGACTTCGTCGGTGAGCGCGGCTCGAGCGAGCACGAAGAGCTCCTCGTGCGCGATCTGGACATGGACATGGTCCAGGAGATGCGAGACGACTGGCAGTTCTATCGCGACCGCCGCCCCGACACCTACGGCGAGCTCGTCGCCCCATGACATCACCACCGAACGCGGGCCGGATGCTCGTCCCCGCAGCCTGCACCCGCCTCCGCGACAAGCGGAGCGGTGTCAGGGTCGCGGACGCTGGCATCGGGTTCGGCGGGAGCCGACCGAAGGCCGGCGGGGAATGCGTCCGCGACCCTGACACCGCGCAGCAGACGCAACCGACCTAGGAGGAGGACCCACATGCCCACAACACTCATCAAAGGCGGCACCGTCGTCTCCGCCACGGGCCGCAGCGAAGCGGACGTGCTCATCGACGGCGAGACCGTCGCGGCGGTGCTCGCGCCGGGCTCGCAGCTTCTGGGGACGGATGTCGCGGCATCCGTCGACACCGTCGTCGACGCGACCGGCAAGTACGTGATCCCGGGCGGAATCGACGCTCACACGCACATGGAGCTGCCGTTCGGCGGCACCAACGCGTCCGACACGTTCGAGACGGGGACGCGGGCGGCCGCGTGGGGGGGAACGACGACGATCATCGACTTCGCGGTGCAGCGCTACGGCGAACGCGTCGAGGACGGCCTGGCCGCATGGCACGAGAAGGCGCGCGGCAACTGCGCGATCGACTACGGATTCCACCAGATCATCGGCGGGGTGGACGAGGATTCGCTGCGCGCGATGGACTCGCTCATCGACGAGGGTGTCACGAGCTTCAAGCTGTTCATGGCGTATCCGGGCGTCTTCTATTCGGATGACGCGCAGGTGCTCAAGGCGATGCAGAAGTCCGCCGAGACCGGTCTGCTCACGATGATGCACGCCGAGAACGGTCCCGCGATCGACGTGCTCGCGGAGCAGCTCGCCGAGGCGGGCAAGAAGGCGCCGTACTACCACGGCATCGCACGCGCGTGGCAGATGGAGGAGGAGGCGACGCATCGCGCGATCATGCTCGCGAACCTCACGGGCGCGCCGCTGTACGTCGTGCACGTGTCGGCGAAGCAGGCGGTCGAGCAGCTCGCATGGGCGCGCGACCAGGGGCAGAACGTGTTCGGCGAGACCTGTCCGCAATACCTGTACCTGTCGCTCGAGGAGCAGCTCGGCGCGTTCAGCGACGAATGGGGCCAGTTCGAGGGCGCGAAGTGGGTCTGCTCGACGCCGCTGCGCAGCCGCGCCGAGGGCCACCAGGACCACATGTGGCAGGCACTGCGCACGAACGACCTCCAGATGGTCTCCACCGACCACTGCCCGTTCTGCATGAAGGATCAGAAGGAGCTCGGCAAGGACGACTTCCGCGCGATCCCGAACGGCATCGGCGGGGTCGAGCACCGCATGGACCTCATGTACCAGGGCGTCGTCACCGGCAGGATCACGCTCGAGCGCTGGGTCGAGCTCACCTCGACGACACCGGCCCGCATGTTCGGCCTCCACGGCAGGAAGGGCGTCATCCAGCCCGGCGCCGACGCCGACGTCGTCGTGTACGACCCGAACGGCCACACGTCGATCGGGTACGGCAAGACCCACCACATGAACATGGACCACTCCGCGTGGGAGGGCTTCGAGATCGACGGGCACGTCGACACGGTGCTCTCACGCGGCAAGGTCATCGTCGACGGCGGCGAGTATCTCGGACGCGCCGGCGACGGGCAGTTCCTCAAGCGCGGCCTGAGCCAGTACCTGACATGAGCAGCCGGTCGCTGAGCGGCGGAACGGAAGGAGTTCGCTGATGGACTTCGGAGTCGTCCTGCAGACGAACCCGCCCGCGGCGCGCACGGTGCAGTTGGCCAAGCTCGCCGAGGCGCACGGGTTCTCGCACGTGTGGACGTTCGACTCGCACCTGCTGTGGGAGGAGCCGTACGTCATCCACTCGGCGATCCTCGCCGAGACCAACCGCGTCACGGTGGGGCCGTTCGTGACGAACCCCGCGACGCGGGACTGGACGGTGACGGCATCCGTGTTCGCCACCCTCAATGAGATGTACGGCAATCGCACGATCTGCGGCATCGGCCGCGGCGACTCGGCCGTGCGCGTGACGAACGGCAAGCCGACGTCGATGGCCGAGCTGCGCGAATCGATCCACGTGATCCGCGAGCTCGCGAACTCGCGGTCGGTCGAGTACAACGGCGCAACGCTGCAGTTCCCGTGGAGTCGCGGCTCGAAGCTCGAGGTGTGGGTCGCGGCATACGGGCCGATGGCGCTCAAAGCCGCCGGCGAAGCGGGCGACGGCTACATCCTGCAGCTGGCCGACGTCGACATCGCCGCGTGGATGATCAAGACGGTGAAGGATGCCGCCGCGAACGCGGGCCGCGACCCCGACTCGCTCGCCTTCTGCGTCGCCGCGCCGATGTACATCGGCGACGATCTCGCCCACCAGCGCGAGCAGTGCCGGTGGTTCGGGGGGATGGTCGGCAACCACGTCGCCGACATCGTCGCGAAGTACGGCCATCACGGGATCATCCCCGATGCCCTCACCGAGTACATCGATGGCCGCAAGGGCTACGACTACAACACGCACGGGCGCGCTGAGAACGACCACGTCGACTTCGTACCCGACGAGATCGTCGACCGCTTCTGCATCCTCGGCACGGCGGACGAGCACATCGCGAAGCTCAAGGCCCTGTCCGAGCTCGGCGTCACGCAGTTCGCCGGCTACCTGCAGCACGACAACAAAGAGGAGACGCTGCGGGTCTACGGCGAGACGGTGATCCCGGCGCTCACGGAGCACGTGCGGGCCAAGAAGTGACGGAGTACCGGTCGATCGGCGGATGAGAACGGCCTCGACAGGTGCGGGGACCGGCGGGAGGATCGAGACATGAGCACCGAATCCGACACCGCCGTCGACCTGGATGCCGAGGCCCGCCGCATCGACCGCGAGCACGTGTTCCACTCGTGGTCCGCGCAGGCGCATCTCGACCTGCCCGTCATCGCGGGAGGTCAGGGCACGACGGTGTGGGACCACGCAGGCAACCGGATGCTCGACTTCGCGAGTCAGCTCGTGAACGTGAACATCGGGCACCAGCATCCGGCCGTCGTGAAGGCCATCCAGGAGCAGGCGGGCCGGCTCGCGACCATCGGCCCCGCCACGTCGAACCTCACGCGCGGGCGCGCGGCCGAGCGCATCCTCGCGAAGGCCCCCGAAGGCTTCGAGAAGGTCTTCTTCACGAACGGCGGGGCGGATGCCGTCGAGAACGCCATCCGCATGGCGCGGCTGCACACAGGCCGCGACACGGTGCTGTCGACCTACCGCTCGTACCACGGCAACACGGGTGCCGCGATCGTCGCGACGGGCGATTGGCGACGGATGCCGAATCAGTACGCGCGCGGGCACGTGCACTTCTTCGGGCCGTACCTCTACCGCTCGGAGTTCTGGGCGACGACGCCGGAGGAGGAGTCGGAGCGCGCGCTCCACCACCTCGAACGGGTCATCCAGTCCGAGGGACCCCAGACGATCGCCGCCCTGCTGCTCGAATCGGTGCCGGGCACGGCGGGGATCCTCGTGCCGCCGCCCGGGTATCTCGCCGGGGTGCGGGCGCTCGCCGACAAGTACGACATCGTGCTCATCCTCGATGAGGTGATGGCGGGCTTCGGCCGTACGGGCAGGTGGTTCGCCTTCCAGGGGTACGACGTCGTCCCCGACCTCATCACGTTCGCGAAGGGCGTCAACTCCGGATACGTGCCGGTGGGCGGCGTCATCATCTCGGAGCCCATCGCGAAGACGTTCGACGAGCGCGTGTTCCCCGGCGGGCTCACGTACTCGGGGCATCCGCTCGCCGCCGCCTCCATCATCGGCGCCCTCGACGCGATGGAGAGCGAGGGCATCGTCGACAACGCGCGCCGCGTCGGCGCCGACGCGATCGGCCCGGGCCTTCGGGAGCTGCAGGCGAAGCATCCGCTGATCGGCGAGGTGCGCGGCGAGGGGGTCTTCTGGGCGATGGAGCTCGTGCGCGATCGTGAGACGCGCGAACCTGTCGGCGCCGACGTCATCGGACGGCTCAAGAAGGAGCTCGTCGCGAGGGGACTGCTCCCCTTCGCCGCCGAGAACCGCATCCACGTGGTCCCGCCCTGCGTCGTGACCCCCGAAGAGGTCGCCCAGGCGATGTCGATCTACGATGAGGCTCTGGGCGTCGTCGAAGCGGACGAGCTCTGAAGTCCCCACGAGGGCAGTTTCAAGGAGGAGACCATGACCGACACCACGACTCTGGAGCGGACCGCCGAGTCCGCGACCACGATCCTCGACCACTGGGTCGGGGGGTCCACCTGGACCGGTGAGTCCGAGCGTACGGGGCCCGTGTTCAACCCGGCGCAGGGCCGCGTGCAGAAGGAGGTGCGCCTCGCCTCGTCCGCCGACGTCGATGCGGCTGTCGCCGTCGCCACCGGCGCGTGGACCCAGTGGCGCGACACCTCGATCGCGAAGCGCCAGGCGGTCATGTTCCAGTTCCGCGAGCTGCTCAACGCCCGCAAGAACGAGCTCGCCGAGATCCTCACCGCGGAGCACGGCAAGGTGCTCTCCGATGCGCTCGGAGAGATCGCGCGCGGCATGGAGGTCGTCGAGTTCGCGTGCGGCCTCGGCCACCTCACGAAGGGCGCGTACTCCGAGAACGTCTCGACGGGCATCGACGTCTACACCCTGCGCCAGCCGCTCGGCGTCGTGGGCATCATCAGCCCCTTCAACTTCCCGGCCATGGTGCCGCTGTGGTTCTTCTCGATCGCGCTCGCGGCGGGCAACGCCGTCGTGTTGAAGCCCTCTGAGAAGGACCCGACCGCCGCGAACTGGATGGCCGCTCTCCTCAAGGAGGCGGGGCTCCCCGACGGCGTGCTCAACGTCGTGCACGGAGACAAGGAGGCCGTGGACCGCCTGCTCGAGCATCCCGACGTGAAGGCGATATCGTTCGTCGGCTCGACGCCTATCGCGAAGTACGTGTACGAGAACGCGACGCGCAACGGCAAGCGCGTGCAGGCGCTCGGCGGCGCGAAGAACCACATGCTCGTGCTGCCGGACGCAGACCTCGACCTCGCCGCCGACGCGGCCGTCAACGCGGGCTTCGGCTCGGCCGGCGAGCGCTGCATGGCGATCTCGGTCGTGCTCGCGGTCGACACGATCGCCGACGAGCTCGTCGAGAAGATCTCGCAGCGCATGGCGACGCTCAAGATCGGCGACGGCATGCGCTCGTGCGACATGGGTCCGCTCATCACCGGCCAGCACCGCGACAAGGTCGCGTCGTACATCGACGTGGCGAAGCAGGACGGCGCATCCGTCGTCGTCGACGGCCGCGGCGTCGACGTCGACGGCGACCCCGACGGCTTCTGGCTGGGCCCGACCCTCATCGACAAGGTGCCCACGGAATCGTCGGTGTACAGGGACGAGATCTTCGGCCCCGTGCTGTCGGTCGTGCGGGTCGAGGGCTACGAGGACGGCCTCGACATCATCAACTCGAGCCCGTACGGCAACGGCACGGCGATCTTCACGAACGACGGCGGCGCGGCACGCCGCTTCCAGCGCGAGGCGACCGTCGGCATGATCGGCATCAACGTGCCGATCCCCGTGCCGGTCGCGTACCACTCGTTCGGCGGCTGGAAGGCTTCGCTCTTCGGCGACGCGAAGGCGTACGGCCCCCACGGGTTCGAGTTCTTCACGGCCGAGAAGGCCGTCACGTCGCGCTGGCTGGACCCGTCGCACGGCGGCCTGAACCTGGGCTTCCCGCAGCACGACTGACAGCGAGGACGATGTGCCGGATGCCGCGGCCGCGCGCGCCGCGTCGCACGCGGCATCCGGGACATTCGTCCTGCCCGATCGAGGATCGACGGCTCTGCCGCCTCGCCTGAGCCGGCCGTAGCGTCGAGCGCATGTTCACTCGTCGCCGAATCATCCGTCTGCTGACCATCCCCGCCGCGGCGGTCGCGGCCCTCATCGTGTGGCTCATCGAGGTGCCCGTGCTGGGCATCGAGCTCGAAGCCATGACCGGCGCGGGCTCCCCCATGACGGTCGGCGCCGTCGTGGCCGCGGGCGTCGCCGGCTTCGCGGCGGTCCCCGCGTGGCTCGTGCTCGCGGCGTTCGAGAAGTGGACGCGGCATCCGGGGCGCTGGTTCGTCATCACGGCCGCCGCGTTCCTCGTCGTCTCGCTCGCCGGTCCCCTCGGCGGCACGTCGCCGGCCGCGGTCGCCGGCCTCGCCGCCCTGCACATCGTCACCGCGGTCACGATCACGGGCGGGCTGCTCGGTTCGCGGACCGTAGGCCCCGTTGGCGACGTGGGCGCCGCGGGCGACGCCGCCGCGACTCCGGCCGAGGGCGCGGTAGCCTACGGCGACGGGAGGTGATCGCGATCGGCGCAGGCGCGGACGACTTCCGACTGCGGGCGTTCCGCTGGATGGCGCGGCACCGCTGGGGGTGGATCGTCTCGATCTGGACGCCCGTGCTCATGATCGGGCCGCTCATCGCGACGGTCCAGGATCCGTCTCCCGTGGGCATCATCGCGCTCGTCGCGATCCCCGCGCTGTTCGCCGGCTTCGTGTGGCTCGCGATCGAGACGTCGGCGTGGACGCTGCGCGTCATCCGTCCCGTGACCCTCACCGCCCTCGTCGGCGCGTGCGCGGCGGTGGTACCGGCGGAGGGCGACGGCTGGATCTCGGCGTGGGGCTTCACAGGCGTCGCGGCCGCGATCGGCTTCCCCGCGCTCGGCAGCGCCATCACGCTCGTCTCCGCGGCGGTCGTCGCGGGTGTGACGACCGCGCTGGCGGCGTCGCATGCGATCGTGGCGGCGAGCGCGACGGTGCTGTTCACCGGCGTGGGTGCGTTCGTCATCCAGCAGCTCGCCGTGAGCAACGCCGAGCTCGAGCGAACACGGCGACTGCTCGCGCGCTCCGCCGTCGAGGAGGAGCGCCTGCGCTTCGCGCGGGACCTGCACGACGTGGCGGGCCACACGCTGTCGGTCATCGTCGTGAAAGCCGAGACGGCCAGACGACTGGCGCCGACGGACCCGGATGCCGCAGCCGAGCACGCCGCCGACATCGAGCGCCTCGGGCGCGACGCTCTGCGGGAGCTGCGCACGGCGGTCGCAGGCTACCGGCGGTCGTCGCTCGACGCCGAGCTCGAGAGGGCCCGCACGTCGCTCGCATCGCGGGGCGTGGACCTCGCCGTGCGCAAGGACGCCGGCGGCCTGGACGCCGAGATCGACGCGCTGTTCGGGTCGGTCGTGCTCGAGGCGTCGACGAACCTCCTGCGTCACGCGCAGCGCGCGACGGTGTGCCGCGTGACCGTGGTGGCGGAGCCGTCTCGGGCCTCGATCGAGGTCGAGGACGACGGTGTGGCACCCGCGCCCGTGCGGGAGGGCACAGGCCTCACCGGCTTGCGCGAGCGCGTGCGGCGGCTCGGCGGCGACCTCGTCGTCGAGGCGGACGGCGGCTTCCGCGTGCGAGCGGAGGTGCCCGCGTGAGGGTCCTCATCGCCGAGGACCAGGCGTTGCTGCGCACCGCCCTCGCGACGCTCCTCGAGCTCGAGGGCGACATCGAGATCGTCGCGCAGGTCGAGCGCGGCGACGACATCCTGCCGACGGCGGAACGCACGCGACCCGACATGGCGCTCCTCGACATCGAGCTGCCCGGCCGGAGCGGGCTCGACGTCATCCCCGATCTGCGGCGCGCAGCGCCCGATTGCCATGTCGTCGTGCTCACGACGTTCGCGCGGCCGGGCTACCTCCAGCGCGCGCTGCAACTCGGTGCTCGCGGCTTCCTGCTCAAAGACGCCCCCGCGACGCACCTCGCCGCGCAGCTGCGGTCCGTCGCCGCGGGCTCGATCGTCGTGGACCCGGACTTCGCGACGACCGCGCTGCGCGCCGAGCCGAACCCGCTCACCGAGCGCGAACGCGAAGTGCTGCGCGCGTGCGAGGGCGGGGCGTCGATCGCGTCCATCGCGTCGCTGCTGCACCTGTCGCGAAGCACGGTGCGCAACCACCTCTCCGCCGCGATCGGCAAGACCGGCACAGCGAACCGGATCGAGGCCGCCGTGCTCGCGCGCGAGCGGGGGTGGCTGTGAGGCGCCGAGTCGGCCCTTCGTCTCGTCGCTGCGCTCCTCGCTCAGGGTCCTGGTGCCTCACCGCGGTCGCTGAGCGAGCGGCTGCCTCACCCCGGTCGCTGGGCGAGCGCAGCGAGACGAAGCGCCGCACCGCGCCGGCGGCGCACCGCCCTCCGGCGCGTAGACCGTGACGGCGCGCGGCACGACGACGCAGCGCAGTCGGAAGCCGCCCTCGGTCTGCTCCTCCAGCTCCCCGTCGTGCACGAAGACCGACGGGCGTCCCGGCTCTGTGCGCACCGTCATGGCGAACTCGGGCACGACGAGCCGCTCGACATCTGATCGGGGCGGCATGAGTTTCAGCGCGCGCAGGACGGCGGCGGTGCGCTTGCCGAAGGCGAGCGACGCGACCGCCCGCATCCGTGTTCCCCGTGCGTGGTGGATGCGCACGTCGAGCGTCGGGTCGTCCAGATCCTCGCGCTGCATCGTCGCGACCCGCTTCGGGTCGCTCCGCCCCGCACCGACGAACACCGACCACACGCGCGCCCGACGGCCCTCTCGCACGATCGTGAGCGGCTCCGCACTGCGCAGGGCGACCCACGCCGCCACGATGCCGCCGAGCCACTTGCCGAGGTGTGCGCGCCGGCGGTCGCGCTCGTCGATGAGCTCGGGATACGCGCCGATCGAGACGGCGTTGAGCGCGAGAATCGGGGGTGCCTCATCGGCGGTGACCTCGACCGCGCTCACTTCGACGGTCGATACTCTCTCGAGCGCGTCGATCGCGGTCGCGACGTCGACGATCCCCGCGGAGCGCGCGAAGTGGTTGAACGTGCCGCCGGGCATCGCGAGGAGCGGGCGGTCGTGCTTGCGCGCGAGCTCCGCCATGCGCGACACGGATCCGTCGCCGCCGTACACGCCGAGGACCGCGGGCGGCGCATCCGCCCTCATCGCCTCGTCGACGATCTCCGCCATGTCGTCTCCCTCGCCGAGCTCGCGCACGTCGGCGTCGGCGAGCCGCTCGGCGATGAGCTCACCGGGATCGGCGCGGATGACCGCTGTGCCGGATTGTGTGTTGCGCACGATCAGCACCGCGCGGCCGCGAGCAACGGCGGACGGCTCCGGAACGGCAGCGGCCATGAGGCGAGGCTACCGGCCGCTCACGCGGGCAGGATCGGGCGGTTCTCGAAGAAGGTCTGCAGGACGACGGTCGTGCGCGTGTTGACGGAGGCGGCCTGCCGGATCTCGCGGATGAGCCCCTCGAGGTGCCGCGGCGTGGCGACCCGCACGAACAGGATGTAGCTCGCATCGCCCGCGATCGAGTGGCAGGCCTCGATCTCGGGGAGGTGCTCGAGCAGCTCCGGCGCGTTGTCGGGCTGGGCGGGGTCGAGCGGCGTGATCTCGATGAACGCCGACAGCGGCTTGCCGACCGCCTCGGCGTCGACGACAGCCCGGTATCCGGCGATGACGCCGTTGCCCTCGAGCCGCTTCAGTCGGGCCTGCACAGCCGACACCGACAGGCCGACGCGCTCGGAGAGCTGGGCCAGTGTCGCGCGCGCGTCGCGAGACACCTCGGTGATGATCGCCAGATCGACAGGGTCGTCCACGCATGGAAGAATACCGGTTGAGTCCAGCACTCGCCGGAATTCTTACGTCAACGTGTCCTCAGGATCGGAGGTTCCCAGTGTCAACGACAGCGCACAACGCGAAGTCCATCATCGGAGAGCCCGAGGTCGTCGAGGACGCGGCAGGTGTCGAGCGGTCCGCCGCCTGGCTGCGCCTGAAGGACGCGGCCACCGCGTTGCAGGGAATCCAGGCGCAGGACGGCTCCGTCCCGAACGAGTCCGACCACGCCGAGGCACGCACGTTCGTCGAGACGATCGTCGAGGCGATCCGCGAACTCGCCCCGCGCTTCCCCCACGACGCCGAGTATCTCGCCGCGTCGATGCACGACTTCGAGCGGTGGGCCGACAGCGGGTTCGGTGTGCCCGACTTCTACGACTCCCTCGTGGCCTTCCAGCCTCAGCGACACCGGGTCGACGGCATCCGCCATCTCGTCGTGTTCCCGATGTACACCCAGAACGGGTCGCGCAACCGGTACGTCGAGGCCGTCCTCGTCGAGGTGATCTGGCCCGACTTCATCGCGGAGCTCGAGGCCGGCGACTACGGCAACAAGCTGTTCGTTTCGCTGCGGCTCATCGACTTCACGCCGGGCTACGACACGAACTCGGCCGTGCTCTTCCCCGAGACGGTCGCGATGCGCGAGATCCCGACGTTCACGTGGGGCGCGATCTTCCAAGATCGCGAGGCCGCCCGCTACCGCCGCGTCGTCCGCGCGGCCGCCGAGATCACGAAGCTCGACCTGCCCGCCGAGGCCGCGCGCATGCTCGACGACCAGACGCTCGCCGAGAAGACGTTCGTGATGTGGGACATCATCCACGACCGCACGCACATGCGGGGGGACCTGCCGTTCGACCCGTTCATGATCAAGCAGCGGATGCCGTACTTCCTGTACTCGCTCGAAGAGCTGCGCTGCGACCTGACGGCGTTCCGCGAATGCGTCGCGATCGAGAAGCGCCTCTCGACGAGCGACGACCTCACGCCGACCGAGGCGGAGATGCTCGAGCACGCGAAGCTCGTGCAGTACGCGGTCATCTTCGACCGCATCTTCCGGTTCGCGATCACCGGTTCGCGCGTGCGGAATTACGACGGTCTCGGTGGCCAGCTGCTGTTCGCCTGGCTGCACCAGCGCCGCGTGCTGCACTGGACCGACACGGCGCTCGCGTTCGACTGGGACGAGGTCCCCGCGGCCGTCGTAGCCCTCGGCGACGAGATCGACGAGCTGTACTGGCGCTCGATCGACCGCCCCAAGACGGCGCACTGGCTGGCGGCCTACGACCTGGTGCGGTCGGTGCTCGAGCCGAACCCCGCATCGCAATGGGCGCGCGGGCTGCCCGACGAGATCCTCGCCGGCCCGCCGAAGGGCTACACCGACGCGGTGCTCGACGACGAGTTCCCCCTTTCGATGTTCTACGAGGCGCTCGAGAAGAAGATGCGCCCCGTGATCGAGTCGACGTCGGGCATCAGGGGAACCGATGCCTGACACCGGGCGACTGGTGCTCATCGCCGGGGCGACGAGTGCCAGCGGTCTCGCGGCCGCCCGCGCCGTGACGGGGGCGGGTGCGCGGGCGGTCGCGGTCGGCCGCGATGCCGAGAAGCTCGCGCGGCTCGCCGACGCGGTTCCCGGCGTGCGCACCGAGGTGTGCGATCTGACGGATGCCGCGGCCGTCCAGTCCCTCGCCGAGCGCGTGCACGAGGCCGAAGGTCGAATCGACGGCCTGTTCCACCTCGTCGGCGGATGGCGCGGCGGCGGCGGTCTCGCGGGGCAGACCGAGGAGGACTACCGATTCCTCGAGGCATCGTTCACGGCGCTTCGGCACGTGACCCGCGCGTTCGACGACGACCTGCGGGCGTCCGACGCGGGACGCCTCGCGATCGTGTCGTCGACCGCGGTCGCCCGGCCCCTCGCCGGCGGCGCGAACTACGCGGCGGTCAAGGCCGCGAGCGAGGCGTGGACACGTGCCGTCGCGCACGGATTCGCGAAGGCGGCTCGTGATGCCGAGGAGCCGTTGCGTGCAGCGGCCGTGATCTTCCGTGTGAAAGCGCTCGACGGGCTCGAAGACACGGTCGCCGATGCCTTCGTGAAGCTGTGGGACGCCGAGGCGTCGTCGATCAACGACACGGTCATCACGCTGCCGCAGGGCTGAGCGCTGCGCCACGCGGCCTTTCCGCGCTCGACGGCATCCTGGCCGGGCTACGCGCGGCGCTGACCGTCGACCACGCCTCCGATGACGTCCTTCGTCGAGGGCGGACCCACGTCGATCGGCGCGGCGGGAGTGCCGTTGGGCGAGGCATCCGCTTCGCTCTCGGTTGCGGGGTGACCCTCGTCGCCCCCGCCGCCGTCGGATGGCACACTCGTCTCGGCATCGCCGCCGCCCTCTTTCTCCGCCTCGCTCTCAGCGACGCCCTGCTGGTACTCCTCGGAGAGGATGCGGTACGAGGGTGTGAGGAACGCGAGGATCCCGACGGCCACGAGGATGAGCCCCGCGAACAGGAAGACGAGCGCGATGCCGCGGGCCTCGCCCTCACCGAGGATCCAGCCCCACGTCGCACGACCGCTGTCGGAGTCCATGTACGGGATGATGAGGAACTCCGCGATCGGTGCGATGAGGAACGCCGTGATGGGCGCCGTGGCTGACTCGATCGCGGCCGCGAAGCCGAACACCCGGCCCTGCCGACGGAACGGGACGACCTTCTGGATGACGGTCTGCTCGGCCGCCTCGGCAGCCGGGATGATCGCCATGTAGATGTAGATGCCCACGATGTACAGCCACGACCACTCCCGGATCGTGAAGAGCGCGCCGAGCACGCCCATCGTGATGACGACGAGCAGCAGCGTGCGGATCGGGTTCTTGCCCAGACCCCACTTGGCGACGACGAGACCGCCCACGATGAAGCCCGTCGCGGTGATGCCGAGGACGACGCCCCACCACTGCACCGTGAACAGCGTCAGGCCGTACGGGTCCATGAGGGCGATGTACGCGCCGCCGATGAAGTTGTTGAAGATCGAGAACAGGATCAGGGCGAACAGCCCCTTGACCGCGCGGACCGCACGGATGCTGCCGCGGAAGTCGAACGCCTTGGCGCGGTTCTCGCTGGGATCGGGCTGCTCTTCGGGGATGCGGAACGTCAGCAGGTGCAGGAACGCGATCGCCGTGGCCACGAGCGCGATGACGAGCGTCCCGCCCATGCCGAGAAAGCCCACGGAGAGCCCGGAGAACACGCTCGTCACGACGAACGCGACGCCCTGGACGGTGCCGACCATGCCGTTCGCGTTCGCGTGGCGCTCGACGGGCACGAGCAGCGTCACCGTCGTCGAGAGCGCGATGTTGCGCAGGTTCTCGATCACCGCGCCGAACAGGATGATGCCTGTGAACAGCCAGAACCACGGACCGGTGATGTCGACGAGCACCGACTCGGGCTGGGCGAGGTACAGCGCGCCGGCCACGAGGAACGACGCGAGCGTGACGAGGCTCGAGAGGATCATGACGCGCTGCTTGCGGTGGCGGTCGACGAGCGTGCCGAACACCATCGAGAACACCGCCACGAGCAGCATGTAGCTGCCGCCGACGATGCCGGTGGCGAGCACCGACCTCGTCTCGAGGTACACCCAGAACGTCAGCGCGAACCACAGGAAGCTCGTCGTGACGTTCGCCGCGGCGGTGTTGACGAGCACTTGGAAGAACGTGCGCATGCCGTTCGGCGGCGGCACGATCGTTCGCTGTAGACCGGTGGAGAGGCCGGGGGTCTCGGAAGACATGGCGACGAACCTACGCCGCACCTCCGACAGAGGAAACCCCGAGCCCTGCGTCGACTAGATTGGGACCCCGTGACTCCGATCCACGACCCGAGCATCCGCGGCTTCGCCTCCGACAACTACTCCGGCATCCACCCCGAGGTGCTCGCGGCGATCGCCGCCGCGAACGACGGCCATCAGGTCGCGTACGGCGAAGACGTCTACACGGAGCGCCTGCAGGAGGTGTTCGCACACCACTTCGGCGAGGGCGTCGAGGCGTTCCCGGTCTTCAACGGCACGGGCGCCAACGTCACGGGGCTCCAGTCGATGCTCCCGCGGTGGGGCGCGGTCGTGGCGGCCTCGACGGCGCACATCAACGTCGACGAGGGCGGTGCGCCCGAGCGGGTCGCGGGCATCAAGATCCTCAACGTCCCGACCGAGGACGGCAAGCTCACACCGGAGCTCATCGACCGCGAGGCGTGGGGCTGGGGCGACGAGCATCGCGCGCAGCCGCTCGTCGTCTCGATCACGCAGTCGACCGAGCTGGGCACGCTCTACACGCCCGACGAGATCCGCGCGATCGCCGACCACATCCACCCGCTCGGCATGCACCTCCACGTCGACGGCGCGCGCATCGCGAACGCGGCGGCGTCCCTCGACCTCCCGCTGCGCGCGTTCACGCGCGACGTCGGCGTCGACGTCCTGAGCTTCGGCGGCACCAAGAACGGCGCGATGGGCGCCGAGGCGATCGTCGTGCTGAACCCCGAGGCATCCGCCGGCCTCACCTACCTGCGCAAGCTCAACATGCAGCTCTCGTCGAAGATGCGCTTCGTCTCGGCGCAGCTCATCGCACTGCTCGAGGGCGACCTGTGGCTGCGCAACGCCCGTCACTCCAACGCGATGGCGCAGCGCCTGCGCGCCGGCATCGAGGCCGGCCTCGCCGACGGATCGATCCGCGGCGTCGGCTTCACGCAGAAGACGCAGGCCAACGGGGTGTTCGCGACGCTGCCCGACGGGGTCGCCGACCGCCTGCGCGAGTCCTTCCGGTTCTACGACTGGGACGCGTCGCGCAACGAAGTGCGCTGGATGTGCTCGTTCGACACGACCGAGGACGACATCGACGCGTTCCTCGCCGCGATCGCGCGCGAGACCGCGTCGGCGGCCTGAGTCCGTAGGACGACGGATGCCGCGGCCCTCTGGGCGCGCGGCATCCGGTTCGTCCGCTCGAGTGTCGGTCAGGCCGCCGTCTCGTCGCGGTCGCCTTCGTCGGCCTCGCCGGCCTCGTGGTGGTCGTCGGGCTGCTCGCCGTCGGCGGGCTCGTCCTCAGGGTGCACGAGCTGCGCGACCTCGGCGACCTCGACCTCGGACTGCTCCTCGGAGCCCTCCGCGACCTCGCCCTCGGGGTCCTGCTCCTCGGCGGCGGGATCGTCGGCGGACTGCTCCTCGGTCGCGTCGTCCTGCGGCGCGTCGCCCTCGGGCTCGCCGTCGACCGGGGACTCGTCCTGAGGCGCCTCCGCGTGCTCCTCCGCCGCCGCCTCGCCGACGGTCGGCTCCGCCTCGCTCGATCCGTCGTCGGGCTGCCCGAGGTCGCCGAACTCGGCGATGTCGGCGTCGCCGATCGGCATGTCGGGACGGATGAGCTCCTTGACCTCGGCCATGAAGCTCATGAGCTGGTGCTGCTGCCAGCGGAGCTGGCGCGTGCGGTCCTCGGCGTCGCGCAGCACGGCCTGGGAGTGCGCCGTCACGGTCTCGATGATGCGCTCGGCCTTGGCGCGCGCACGGTCGAGCACCTCTCGGGCGCGCAGGTTCGCGTCGGCCTCGAGCTGCTGGGCCTGGGCGCGCATGAGCCGGTCGAAGTCGTCGGCCTTGGCTGCGACGCGCTGCGCGTGCTCGAGCGAAGCGGCCACCTGCTCGTTCGCGTCCTGCGTGATGCGCTCGGCGTGGGCGACGGCCTGGTTGTGGAGCATGAGGAACTCCTGCTGTGCGTCGTCCTGGCGCCGCGTGAGCGACTCCTCGAACTCGAGCGCGCGCATCCGGAGCTCGCGCACCGCCTCCTCGGCCTCGGCGCGCATCTGCGACGTCTCGCGCGCGACCATCGAGCGCAGCGCGGCCGCGCCCTTCTCGGCCTCGCTGCGGATCGCCGCGGCCTCCTGCTCGGCCTGCGACACCTTCTCGGCCGCGTGCGCCGCCTCGCGCTCGAGGCGCGCCTGGTGCGCCATGAGCTCGGTCTCGATGCGCAGTCGCGCCTGCTGGGCGTCGCTCTCGGCCTGCGCACGGATGCCGTCGGCCTCGGCCTGCACTTCGCGACGGCGGTTGACGACCTCCTCGCGCGCGGCCTCGAGCAGGCGGTCGGCCTGGACGCTCGCGTTGCGGATGATCTGGCTGGCCTGCTCCTCGGCGACGCGCAGGATCTCTTCGAACTGCGGGCGGTCGGTCCCCTGGCCGTGCTCGACGAGCTCCTCGGTGAGCGTCGCGACGCGCTGCTCCGCCTTCGCGGCACGGGCGTTCGCGGCGGTGAGCTCGGCCTCGAGGCGCTGGATCGTCTCGCGCGTCTCGTTCGTCGCGCTCGCGACCTCGGTCTGCAGGCGCTGCTCGGCCCTCGCCGCCCGCGCGTTCGCAGCGGTGAGAGCGGCCTTCATCTTCTCGAGCGCGTCGCGCGCGCGATCCTCGGCCTCTTCGAGACGCGCCTCGTACTCCGCCTCGAGCTTCTCGACGGCCTCGCGACTCTGCGAGTTCGCCGCCTCGGTCACCCGGCGGTAGCGCTCCTCGAGGAACGCGATCTCATCGCCTCCGGCGCGAAGACGCGCCGTGAGCCGGGCGATCGCGGCATCGACCTCGTCCTTGTCGTAGCCTCGGAACACCGTCGTGAACGACGTTCCCGTGGCGGGCACGGTGTCACCGCCGATGAGCTCGTCGAACGGGCTCGCCTCGTCGTCGCCTGCCTCGCGGCCCGGCACCTGCTGATCCGACATGTGACTCTCGCTTCTGTTCTGCTGTGGGGGGGGATGAGCGGCGCGCGCCGAGCACGGACGCGCCCACCGCTCGTGGCGCCCAGTGGGTGACGGTGGCCGCGAGCGCGGCGGGAGGCGTCGCGTGGACGTGCGACGACACCGGGTTCGGCGCGGTGTGCGCCTCGGGTTTGTGGGGAATCATACCCGTCGCGGCGATGCGGTCCAGACCCCTCGGGGAAGGATGACGTCGGCCATCGCCGCGCGGCGGTCGCGGCATCCGCCTCTCGTCGTCAGCGGAGCGCGCCGACGCTCGCCAGAGCGAGCCTCACCAACGTGCCCCTACCGCCCTCCATCTCGGCGGCGAGAGCGTCGGACGACGCCTCTTCGGGGGTCAGCCACGTGACCTCGAGGGCGTCCTGGCGCGGCTCGCACGTGCCCGTGACGGGCACCACGAACGCGAGCGACACGGCGTGCTGCCGGTCGTCGTGGAAGGGGCTCACGCCGGGCAGCGGGAAGTACTCGGCGACGGTGAACGGAACCGGCTGCGGGGGCAGCAGCGGGAAGGCCATCGGGCCGAGGTCGTTCTCGAGGTGGCGGAAGAGCGCGTCGCGGATCGTCTCGCCGTAGCGGACGCGCCCCGAGACGATCGTGCGCACGATCTCGCCGACGGGCGTCGCCCGCAGGAGGATGCCGACCTCGACGACCTGCCCCATGCCGTCCGTGCGCACGGGGACGGCTTCGACGTACAGCATCGGAAGCCGCCGACGGGCCTCGGCGAGCTCGATCTCGCTCAGCCACGCCGGGTTCGAGACGTTCCCCTTGGGCGGTCCGAACGGGTCTTCGCCCGCGGGCTCGGGGTCGGGGGTTCGCACGGCCATGTCTCCTGTATACCCCTTCGCCCCTCGCATCGCCCGTCGCGCGAACGGTCGCCGTGTCGACGCCCGGTGGCAGGATGAGGGGCATGCCGGAGTCGCTCATCCTCGACGCAGATGCGGCGCTGTGGTCCGTCGAGCCCGCCGACGTGGCGGGCCGGCACCTGCTGCTGCTCCTCCACGGGTACGGGGCCGACGAGCACGACCTCTACGGGCTTCGCGAGTACCTGCCCGACACGCTCGCCGTCGTCAGCCTCGCCGCACCCCTCACCCCGCCGTGGCCCATGCCGGGGCGGTCGTGGTATCCGATCGACGGACTCGACGGACGCGACCCGTCGCACGTGACGGCCGCGGCCCAGGCGGTGATCGAGTGGGTCGACGCGCATGCGCCGGGCGCGGCATCCGTCGGTCTCCTCGGCTTCTCGCAGGGCGGTGCGGTGTCGCTCCAGGCCCTGCGCCTCGACCCGCGGCGCTTCGCGTACGCGGTGAACCTCAGCGGCTATGCGGCGCCGGGCGACCTGCCGCACGACGCCGAGCTCGCCGAGATCAGACCGCCCGTGTTCTGGGGACGCGGCACGCACGATGACGTGATCCCGGCGGCGCTCGTCGAGCACACGACGCAGTGGCTCCCCGATCACGTCGACCTGAGCGGGCGCGTCTACCCCGGCCTGACCCACAGCGTGTCGGAGCAGGAGCTGGCCGACGTGCGGGTCTTCATCGAGAAGAGACTGGCGGATGCGGCCGCCCCTTCCGCTCCCGCAGGACCGCCCGCTCCCGGAGGACCGGCGTCTCGCTGAGGCCCGGGCGGCCGCGGCTGATGTCACGCCGCGGGCAGCTGTGCTTCGAGCTCGGCGACCGCTTCGGCGGCGCAAAGCCCCGTCGCCGGGAGCGCGGCCGTCGCCGAGCCCGCCGCAACCGCAGTGCGGAACGCCTCGCGCGGCGTGCGCCCTTCGGCGAGGCGCAGCACGAACGCGCCGAGGAAGCTGTCTCCCGCCCCCACCGTGCTCTGCACGGCGACCTTCGGTGAGGGCAGACGCCACGTGTCGTCGGCGGTCACGAGCACGGCGCCCGCGCCGCCGAGCGTCAGCGCGACGATCTCGGTGCGCCCGTCGGCGATGAGCGTGCGCGCCGCCGCCTCCAGCTGCGCGTCGTCCTCTACGGGTGCGCCCACGAGCTCGGCGAGCTCGTGACGGCTGGGCTTCACGAGGAAGACCCTCTCGTCGAGCGCCGCGTTCAGCGCGGCATCCGATGCGTCGACGATGCACCGCGATCCGCGGTCGCGCGCGATGCGGGCAAGTCGCCCGTAGAAGTCGACGGGGACGCCGGGCGGGAGGCTGCCGCTCGCGACGAGGTACCCGCCGACGGGCAGGTCGTCGACGACCGCGGACAGGAATGCGCGCCACTCGGGCTCCGACAGGTGCGGCCCCTGCAGGACGAAGCGGAACTGCTCGCCCGTCGAGGTCTCGTCCACCGTGAAGCTCTCGCGCGTGCTGCCCTTGATGCGGACGACGCGCCCCATGATCCCCTCTCGTTCGAGGAGCTCGCGGTACGCATGGCCCGTCGGTCCGCCCGCGGTGTAGAGGGCCGTGGAGCGCCCGCCGAGGTTGCGCACGACGCGCGACACGTTGATGCCGCCGCCGCCCGGATCCAGGCGCGTCGGCCCGCAGCGCAGCTTCTCCTCGGGGATGACCCGCGGGATGGACGTGCTCACGTCCAGCGCCGGGTTGGGTGTCACCGTCAGGATCGGATCGTGGGCTCGCACGGGGTCGGCCATGCGCTCATGCTAGGACGGGGCGCACGCGACTCACAGACCATCGGACGCGGATGTCCGCTATGCTGGCCCGCGTCCTTGTCCCGAGTGTGAGGAAAAGACAGTGACAGAGATCGTCGCGACCGCGCAGTGATTCCGCGCTGATCCGTCGATCCTTCGACACGCAGCCTTCGGCTGCTGTTCAGGAACCGGATGGCAACTCCGCAGCCATCCTGACGTGTCGGCGCCGCTGAAAAGCCGCACCGCGCTGACCGTCGATCTCCCGCCCTCCGCCGGGCTTCTGCATGCCCGGCATCCGTGGGCCCTCATGGACTCCGACGTCAGCGCCTGACTGACGAAGGAGACCTCATGTCCACCAACACCCTCACACCCTCTGTCGTGCTCGACCGCGTGTCGTTCACGTGGCCCGACGGCACGGCCGCACTCACCGATGTCTCGGGAGCGTTCGGCTCTCGGCGGACGGGCCTGGTCGGCCGCAACGGCGCCGGCAAGTCCACGCTGCTCCGGCTCATCGCCGGCGAGATCGCGCCCACCTCGGGTCGAATCGAGTCGGGGGCGGATGCCGCCTACCTGCCGCAGCGCCTGACGCTCGACGTCGATCGACCGGTGTTCGACGTGCTCGGAATCGGCGATGCGCTGCGCGCGCTGCGCGCGATCGAGTCCGGAGACGCCGACCCGCGCCACTTCGACACGGTCGGAACCGACTGGGACATCGAGGCGCGGGCGCACGCGGCCCTCGCCGAGGCGGGGCTCGCGCCCGAGATGCTCGACCGTCGTGTCGGCGAACTGTCGGGCGGCGAGGCCGTGCTCACGGCGATCGCGGGCATCCGCGTGCGGTCTGCCGGCGAACGCGCACCCATCGCGCTGCTCGACGAGCCGACGAACAACCTCGACCGCAACGCGCGCGCACGTCTGTACGACATGGTGCGCTCGTGGCGGGGCACGCTGATCGTGGTGAGTCACGACGTCGCGCTGCTCGACCTCATGGACGAGACCGCGGAGCTCTACGCGAACGAGCTCTCGGTGTTCGGCGGCCCGTACTCCGAATGGAGAGCGTGGCTCGAGACCGAGCAGGACGCCGCCCGCCAGGCCGAGCGCGCCGCCGCCCAGGCGCTGCGGCGCGAGAAGCGTCAGCGCATCGAGGCCGAGACCACGATCTCCCGCCGCAGGCAGATGGGTCAGAAGGCGTATGACGAGAAGCGCGTGCCGAAGATCGTCATGAACGCCCGCAAGCGCGCCGCCCAGGTATCGGCGGGCCGGCTCCGCGGCGAGAAGGCCGATCGCGAGGCGACCGCCCGTGAGGCGCTCGACGCCGCCGAGCGTCGCGTGCGCGACGACGCGATCGTCAAGATCGACCTGCCCGACCCGGGAGTGCCCTCGGGTCGCCGCATCGCGACGATCAGCGACGCCCACCATTCCTGGATCGTCCAGGGGCCGGAGCGCGTCGCGCTGATCGGGCCGAACGGCGTCGGCAAGACGACTCTGCTGGAGCGTCTGGTCGGCAGCGCGGTGAATCCGCCGGGCTCGATCGGCTCGGCGGGGGCTGTGGGACGGGCTGGGGGCCGTTTCGGCCCGGCGCTTTCACGCGCGGTCGCTCACACCGACCGCATCGGCTACCTGCCGCAGCGCATCGACGGGCTCGACGACGGGGCATCCGTGCTCGAGAACGTCGCGGCCGTCGCGCAGAGCATCGGCACGGTCGAGTTGCGCAACCGCCTCGCGCGGTTCCTCATCAGGGGCGCCACGGTCGAGAGGCCGGTCGGCACGCTGTCGGGCGGCGAGCGGTTCCGCGTCGCTCTGGCCCGGCTGCTGCTGGCCGACCCGCCTCCGCAGCTGCTCGTGCTCGACGAGCCGACGAACAACCTCGACCTCGACACGGTCGACCAGCTCGTCGGCGCGCTGGCCTCCTATCGCGGAGCCGTCCTCGTGGTGAGCCACGACGATGTGTTCCTCGAACGGCTCGGGGTCGATCTCGTGCTCGAGCTCGACGCCGACGGGATGCTCACCGAGAGGTGACACAGCGCGGCATCCGGATCCGTGCGATCCGGATGCCGCGTCGTCGAGCCTCAGCCGAACGGATGCGTCTCGAGGATCGTCACCGTGAGCGATGCGCCCGAGGGCGCCGTGTAGGTGACCGTGTCGCCGACGTGCCGGCCGCTGATCGCGGCGCCGAGCGGGGACGTGGGCGAGTAGACGTCGAGATCCACTCCGCGGTCGTTGCGCACGAGCTCGCGGCTGCCGAGCAGGAACTTCTCGACCGACCCGTCCGACTCGAAGCGGACCGACACGATCATGCCGGGCTCGACCAGCCCGTCGTCGGGCTTGGGGCCGACCTCGGCGCGGCGGATGAGCTCGCGCAGCTCGATGACGCGGGCCTGGTCGGCGTCGGGCTGCGCGACGAGCTCGGCGAGCTCCTCTTCGAGCGACGCCAGCGTCGCGGGGGTCATCCAGACGGGTTCCGTCACGTTGCTCATCGTCGACTCCTCCTCCTTGGCCGGAAGCGGCAAAGAACCTCCTAGCCTAGTCCCACTCCGTGAGAAAGGCCAGCGCAGCCGTGCGGTCTACTTCTCCGGCACGGGGTCGTCTCCGCGCGACCACGCGATCGCGATGAGCCGCCGCAGGACGTCGACGTCGACGTCGTCGAGCTTCTTGACGTACACGCACCCGGCGCCCTCGGTGTAGGTCCCGAGCTTCGGCAGCAGAGCGGCGCCCTCGGGCAGATCCTTGAGCCCGTACAGCGACAGCTGCGCCTTGCGCGGCGAGAACGCCGCCTTCGGCCAGTCGCCGCGCGTACGCGGGTCGGTAGGCGACACGTAGCGGTAGGTGCCGTACCCCACCATCGACGGACCCCACATCACGGGGTCCTCGCCCGTCACCTCGCGAAAAATAGCGGCGAGCGCCAGCCCGTCCTCTCGCCGCTTCGCGGGGGTCACTCCTTCGAGGAACTCGCGGACGTCGGCATCCGTGGGCTTGGTCTTGATCTCGGCCATGCCCCATTGTCGGCCCGGCGGGGCCGGGATGGCCAGAACCGGATGCCGCGGCGCGGCGCGGCCGCGCCCTGGGATCCCGCTGGGCATCGCGCAACCCCTGCCCCGATGTCGCCGGGGGCGACGAAGATGGATGCGTGGGCGACGTGCTCGAACGGTTCGGTCCTGCCACGCAGGACTGGTTCCGCGGCGCCTTCGCGCGGCCCACCGACGCCCAGGTGGGCGCGTGGAAGGCGATCTCGGCCGGCAAGCACGCGCTCGTCGTCGCACCGACCGGGTCGGGCAAGACGCTCTCGGCATTCCTGTGGGCGATCGACCGCATCTTCCACGAGAAGCAGGCGACGCCCGCGCACGAGCCCAAGGGCCGGGGGCGCGTCCGCAGCACGGATCCGGCCACGCGGGTCCTGTACATCTCCCCGCTCAAGGCCCTGGGCGTCGACGTCGAGCGCAACCTGCGCTCCCCTCTCGTCGGCATCGGCCAATCGGCGCGGCGCTTGGGGATCGCCGTGCCGGATGTCTCGGTCGGCGTGCGCTCGGGCGACACGACGTCGAGCGACCGGCGCAAGCTCGTCGCGGATCCGCCCGACATCCTCATCACGACGCCCGAGTCGCTGTACCTCATGCTCACGAGCCAGGCGGGCGACACCCTGCGCGGCGTTCACACGGTCATCGTCGACGAGGTGCACGCGGTCGCAGCCACCAAGCGCGGCGCGCACCTCGCGGTCAGCCTCGAGCGGCTCGACGACCTGCGGCGCGGGTTCGCCGAGTCGGCGGGGCTCGCGGACTTCGCACCCGTGCAGCGCATCGGGCTCTCGGCGACGGTCCGCCCCATCGACGAGGTCGCGCGGTTCCTGGGTGGGGCGCAGCCGGTCGAGATCGTCGCGCCGCGCGCGACGAAGGCGTTCGACCTGCGGGTCGTCGTGCCGATCGACGATCTGAGCAACCCGCCGCCTCCGCCGGGTGTCGATGCGGATGCGTGGGCGCCGGCCGGGTCGGATGGCGACGGTGCCCCACCCCCGGACGCCGAGCGAGCACGCGAAGAGCCCGAGACCAAGTCGAGCGACCCCGAGCCCGAGGACTGGTTCTCGGACGGGTCCTCCTCGCGCGCGCCTTCGGCGACCGAGATCACGGGCTCCGTGTGGCCGCATGTCGAAGAGGCGATCGTCGACCGCATCCTGCAGCATCGGTCCACGATCGTGTTCGCGAACTCGCGACGCCTCGCGGAGCGGTTGACGGGACGCCTCAACGAGATCTACGCGGAGCGCCTCGGCCTCTCTTCTGCGGGCTCAGGGACCGAGTCGAGGCAGCCTCCGCCCGCCGCCATGATGGCGCAGGCCGGTGCGACCGCCGGCGCACCTCCCGTACTCGCGAAGGCGCACCACGGATCGGTGTCGAAGGAGCAGCGGGCGATCGTCGAGGACGAGCTCAAGTCCGGAGTGCTCAAGTGCGTCGTCGCCACGAGCAGCCTCGAGCTCGGCATCGACATGGGCGCGGTCGACCTCGTGATCCAGGTCGAGGCGCCGCCGTCGGCGGCATCCGGTCTGCAGCGAGTGGGCCGAGCCGGCCATCAGGTCGGCGAGGTGAGTCGCGCCGCGCTCTTCCCGAAGCACCGCGGAGACGTGCTCCACACCGCGATCGTCACCGAGCGCATGCTCGCGGGGCAGATCGAGGCGATCGCGGTTCCGCAGAACCCGCTCGACATCCTCGCGCAGCAGACGGTCGCCGCATCCGCCGTCGCGCCGCTCGACGTCGAGGGCTGGTACGAGACGGTGAAGCGCAGCGCGCCGTTCCGCACGCTGCCGCGGTCGGCGTACGAGGCCACGCTCGACCTGCTCGCGGGGCGCTTCCCGTCGGATGAGTTCGCAGAGCTCCGCCCCCGCGTCGTGTGGGATCGCGACCAGGGCGTGCTCCTCGGCCGGCCCGGTGCGCAGCGGATCGCAGTGACGAGCGGCGGCACGATCCCCGACCGCGGTCTGTTCGGCGTGTACGTCGCCGGCGAGAGCCGCAACGCGCGCGTCGGCGAGCTCGACGAGGAGATGGTGTACGAGTCGCGCGTCAACGACGTGTTCACGCTCGGCACGACGAGCTGGCGCATCGTCGAGATCACGCACGATCGGGTGAACGTCGTGCCCGCGTTCGGCCAGCCGGGCAAGGTGCCGTTCTGGCACGGCGACGGCATCGGACGCCCCGCGGAGCTGGGCGAGGCACTCGGGAAGTTCTCGCGCGAAGTGTCGTCGGCGCCTCCCGAGAAGGCGATCGAACGGCTGCGCGAGTCCGGCCTCGACGAGAACGCGATCAGCAACCTCCTCTCCTACCTCGCCGAGCAGCGCGAGGCGACGGGCACTCTCCCGACCGACCGCACCCTGACGATCGAGCGCGGCCGCGACGAGGTCGGCGACTGGCGCGTGATCCTGCATTCCCCGTACGGCATGCAGGTCCATGCCCCCTGGGCACTCGCCGTCAACGCGCGGATCCGCGAGCGGCTCGGAGTCGAAGGATCCGCGGTCGCGAGCGACGACGGCATCATCGCGAGGGTTCCGGATGCCACGGCCGAACCGCCCGGCGCCGAGCTGTTCGTCTTCGAACCCGACGAGCTCGAGCAGATCGTCACCGACGAGGTCGGCGGTTCGGCGCTGTTCGCCTCGAGGTTCCGCGAGTGCGCCGCGCGGGCGCTGCTGCTCCCCCGCACGAACCCCAACCGCCGCAGTCCGCTGTGGCAGCAGCGGCAGCGCTCTGCTCAGCTGCTCGAGGTCGCGCGGCGGTATCCGACGTTCCCGATCATCCTCGAGACCCTGCGTGAGGTGCTGCAGGACGTCTACGACGTGCCGTCGCTGCTGCGCATCGCGCGCGAGATCGGGGACCGGCGCATCCGGCTCATCGAGGTGACGACGGCGCAGCCGTCGCCGTACGCGCGCGATCTGCTCTTCGGGTACGTCGGCGCGTTCATGTACGAGGGCGATTCGCCGCTCGCGGAACGGCGGGCCGCGGCGCTCTCGGTCGATCCGGCCCTGCTGAGCGAGCTGCTCGGCAAGGTCGAGATGCGCGAGCTGCTCGACCCCGACGTGATCGCCCAGTTCGAGCGCGAGGCTCAGCGTCTTGCGCCGGATCGGCGCGTGCGCGGCGTCGAGGGCGTCGCCGACCTGCTGCGGATGCTGGGGCCGCTGGACGCGGCCGAGGTGGCCGCGCGACTGCAGGCGGAGTCTCCCGACGGGGAGTTCGCGGAACGGGGAGAGACTGACCTCCGCGCGGAAGGATCGCCTGACGGGCAGCCGGACGTCGGCGAGGAGACGGACCTCGATTCGTCGCCCGCGGCTGCTCGATCGGCGACGGAAGCACCGTCGGCGACGGAGGCCGAGGCATCCGCCCACCTCGACGCCCTCGTGCAGAGCAAGCGTGCGATCGCCGTCACGATCGCCGGCGTCCACCGGTATGCGGCGATCGAAGACGCGGGGCGCCTGCGCGACGCGCTCGGCGCCGCGCTGCCGGTCGGCGTGCCCACCGCGTTCGTCGAACCGGTCGCCGATCCGCTGGGCGACCTCGTCGCACGCTTCGCGCGCACGCACGGCCCGTTCACGGCGACCGCCGTCGCGGACCGCCTGGGGATCGGGGTCGCGGTCGCGCGGCAGACGCTCCAGCGGCTCGAGTCGCAGGGGCGCATCGCGAGCGGTTTCTTCCTGCCCGAGCCGACGACGGCCCCCTCGCAGGACGGCACCGCCGATGAGACGGAGTGGTGCGACTCCGAGGTGCTTCGCCGCCTGCGCATGCGTTCGCTCGCGGCGATCCGGGGCAGCGTCGAGCCCGTGCCGCCCGACGCGTTCGCGCGGTTCCTGCCGGTGTGGCAGCACGTGACGCGTCCCCTCGAGGGCATCGACGGCGTGGCCGCGGTCATCGAGCAGCTCGCGGGAGTGCCGATCCCGGCGAGCGCGTGGGAGTCTCTCATCCTCCCGTCGCGCGTCTCCGACTACTCCCCCGCGTACCTCGACGAGCTCACGGCGAGCGGCGAGGTCATCTGGTCGGGTCACGGTGCCCTGCCCGGACGGGACGGCTGGATCGCGCTGCACCCCGCCGACGCCGTCACTCTCACGATCGCGCCGCCCGACGACGAGCTCGCCCCCGCGGCGGGAAGCCTCGAGGAGCGCATCATCGAGGTGCTGAGCGCGGGCGGCGCATACTTCGCCGCGCAGCTCCGACAGCTGGCGGATGCCGAGAACGAGCAGTCCGTCGTCGAGGCGCTGTGGAGCCTCACGTGGTCGGGTCGCGTCACGAACGACACGTTCGCGCCGGTCCGCACGCTCATCGGCCAGGGCTCGCAGGCCCACCGGGTCTCGCGACGCACACCGCGCGGGCGCATGTATCGCGGCGCGACGCTCGCCCGAGTGAGCGCGAGCACGCCGCCGCGACCGCCGTCGATCGGCGGGCGCTGGTCGCTGCTCCCCGATGCCGAGCCGGATGCCGCGCTCCGCGCGACCGCCGCCGGGAGCCTGCTCCTCGACCGGTACGGCGTCGTCACGCGCGGGTCCGTCCAGTCGGAGGGCATCCCGGGCGGCTTCGCGCAGGTGTACCGCGTGCTCGCCGGCTTCGAGGAGGCGGGGCATTGCCGCCGCGGGTACCTCATCGAGAAGCTCGGGGCGGCGCAGTTCGCGGCATCCGCCACCATCGACCGCCTCCGTGAGTTCGCGGCGGTTCCCGACCCGCCTCCCCTCGACGCGATCACCCTGGCGGCCACCGACCCCGCCAACCCGTACGGCGCGGCGCTCCCCTGGCCGGCGCTCGAAGGCGTGTCGCACCGCCCCGGGCGGAAGGCGGGCGGCCTCGTCGTGCTCGTCGACGGCGTCCTCACGCTCTACCTCGAACGCGGCGGCAAGTCCGCGCTGGCGTTCACCGACGACGAGGCGCGGCTGCAGGCGGCGGCGAAGAGCCTCGCCGACACCGCGCGACGCCGCGGGCTCGACACCCTCACGATCGAGCAGGTCAACGGCGCGTTCGTCTACGGCACGGCCGTCGGCCGCGCGCTGCGCGACGCGGGGTTCGTCGAATCGCCGCGCGGACTCACGCTGCGACGCGAAAGGGCGTCGGCGATGACCGGAGTGCGGACGGGTGCCTGAGGGCGACACCGTCCATCGCACCGCGCGGCGCCTCGACGACGCCCTCGCGGGCGGCACCGTGACCCGGTTCGAGCTGCGCGTACCGCGCGTCGCGGCCGCCGACCTGCGCGGCGAGACGGTCCATGACGTGGTCGCGCGCGGCAAGCACCTGCTGCACCGAATCGGGGAGTGGACGCTGCACACGCACCTCAAGATGGAGGGCGAGTGGCACGTGTACCGCCCAGGCGAACGATGGCGGAAGCCCGCGTTCAAGGCACGCGCCGTCGTCTCCGCCGAAGGACCCCGCGGCGGCGCCGAGACCGTGGGATTCGACCTGGCCGAGATCGCGCTCGTGCCGACAGCCGAAGAGGAGACCCTCGTCGGCCACCTCGGCCCCGACCCGCTCTCCGCCGACTGGGACCCCGCCGAAGCCGCGCGGCGCATCGCCGCCGATGCGCGCGCGATGCACGTCGCCCTGCAAGACCAGCGCAACGTCGCCGGATTCGGCAACGAGTACGTCAACGAGATCCTCTTCGTGCGCGGCATCCGCCCCGACACACCGGCGAACGAGACGGATGCCGCAGCCGCGGTGGACCTCGGGGCCCGCATGATCCGCGCGAATCGCGACCGCCGCGATCGCACGTTCACCGGCGACACGCGCCCCGGTCGCACGACGTGGGTGTACGGCCGCGACGGACGCCCGTGCCGCCGTTGCGGGACCCTCATCCGCCGCGGCTCGCTCGGCGCGGATCCCACTCGCGAGCGCAACGTCTTCTGGTGCCCGCGCTGCCAACCGTAAGACCCGGATCAGCGCGGAAATCTGCGCATCGAATCGTTGCGAGGGAATGAATCCGGCCGGCGTTCCGTTATCTCCCACGTGGCATCGAATGGTGCCGCAGGAGGGGAATGTGGGCAAGAACTACGTCGACATCGAGAACGACCGCGGTGAGGTCCTGCGGTATCGCAAGCATGTCAACGGTCGTGGCTTGATCGCGAACGGAGCCAAGGTGCACCCGAGCGCCGTGGTCGAGGCCGGAGCGTACGTCGAGCCCGGTGTGCACATCGCCGCCGGGGCGCACGTCGGACGCGGGGCCTGGGTCGAGATGGATGCCGTCATCGGCCCCGACGCGCAGATCGCCCCCCACGCGCACATCGGTCCCGGTGCCGCTATCGGCGCCGGCGCGAAGATCGGTGTCCGCACTCACGTCGGAAGCGGCGCACGCGTCGCCGTCGGTTCACTCATCGGCGACGACGAGACGATCGCCGACGGCGAGAGGGTCGCCACCGACCGTCGCGGTCTGCGACTGGCCGCCTGACGTCCGCCGCTTCGTCTCACTTCGCTCGCTCAGCGACCGGCCCGGGAGGGCCGAATGCTGGGCGGGCCTTTCGTCGTGCCTGCGGCTCGCTCGCCGATCCCCCGCGCGTCACGCGAACAGGATCAGCACGAATCCGATGAGCGGCAGCGTGCCCTGGACGAGTGCCGCCCGCATGTATTTCGCCCCCGTCGTGACGAGCACCAGCGCGGCCGCGGCCATCGAGCCGAGGCTGAACAGCACGAGCGTGCGACCGGCGATGCCGGCGACGGTGCCGGCGTCTCCGGTCCAGAACAGCACGATGCCGATGATCGCGCCGATCGCGAGGAACAGGTTGTAGAAGCCCTGGTTGTACGCCATCGGCTTGGTCGCGTCCGCCGTCGCCTGGTCGGGTACGCCGAAACGCTTCCAGATGCGGGGTTGCGTCCACTGCACGCTCTCCATCAGGAAGATGTACACGTGCAGGAGAGCCGCGAGCGTGGCGAACGCCGTGGCGAGGATCGGCACCATGAGCGAACGATACCGCCCGGGCTACGCTGGCGACATGGCGAAGGGCGGCGGCTCCGGCGCGCGCGGGCGCGGTTCGAGGCGAGGGCGGCGGCCGCCGGCGGCCCGATCCGGCGCGAAAGGCAAGCCACCCGTGAAAGCGTCGGGACGGAACCGGCCGAAGGCCGCACCAGAGCCCCCCGATGAGCCGATCCGGCCCGGCCGTTTCACGCTCGGCGCGATCCCCGGCGCGACTCCGGGCAAGTGGATCGCGATCTGGCGCGAGCGCATGCCCGACGTTCCGCTGGAACTGCGGCAGCTACCGTTCGCGACGCAGCGCGAGGAGCTGCTGGCGCCGCGAGACGCCGACACGGGTGAACCGCCCGTCGACGCCGCCCTCGTGCGCCTCCCGATCGATCGCGAGGGGCTTCACGTCATCCGGCTGTACGACGAAGTCCCGGTCGTCGTCGTCCCGAAGGACTCGCACCTGACCGCCGCCGATGAACTCGGGCTCGACGACCTCGCGGGTGAGGTCGTGATCGTTCCGCGCGACGACGTCCTCGGCGTCGAGGTGCCGGATGCCGTTGCGCCGTCGTTCGAACCCCCGGACGACACCGCGCAGGCGATCGCGACCGTCGCGGCGGGCGTCGGCGTCGTCATCGTGCCGATGTCGCTCGCGCGCCTGCACCACCGTCGCGACGTCGAGCACCGCCCGCTTCGCGACGGACCGACGTCGACCGTGGCCCTCGCGTGGCCGGCCGACAGGACGACCCCGCTCGTCGACACGTTCGTCGGGATCGTGCGCGGCCGCACGGCGAACTCGTCGCGCTGACGCGCGGGTCGCGCTGACGGGCACCGGTCGCGCAAGGAATGCGCGGAGAAGGGGGGCGCCGCCGTCTGACCCCTGCGGCACCCCCCTCGGATCGGCGCCCTCGCGACCGAGTGCCATGGCATTCCCGAACCCGGCACCCCCAGTCGATCGCAACGCATCCCCAGACGGAGCCTGGCCGAGGCTCCATGCAAAGCGTCGTTCCACGATGTCGGAGCGCTTCCCCGGCCGCTTGATACATCGAGACCGGAAATCTTCTCAGAATCCCGCACCGTGGGCTTGGAACGGCGCGACGAGACCGGTGCGGGCGGATGCCTCGGCGAGCGCCACGGCCGGCGGCACTCCCGCCGCGAGCCCCTCGTGCATCGCGCCGAGCAGCTCGCACGCGACGTCGTCGGCGACCACCACCGGAGCGGCGATGACGCAGCGCGTGCCGGCGTGCAGCCAGATGCGCGTCATGCCGATCGCCTCCTCGCCCCATCGGACGGACGATCGGCCCACCTCGCACGCCGACAGGACGACCGTGTCGGGAATCCGCGGGATGAGGTCGATGTCGTAGCCGAAGAGCGTCCCGTCGGCGAGTTCGAGACCCGAGAACATCGGGTTGTCCACGGCGTGGTGACCGTGGGCGGCGATGTGCAGCACGTCGACGTGCGCGGCGAGGTCGGTGACGGACGCGGCGTCTGCGTCGCTTCCGCGCAGGAGCCTCGCACTCGGCCAGGCGCGGGCGGCCGCATCCGTCTCCTCGTCGCCGCGTGCGACGCGCGGACCGACGACGAAGCCCGCCGACTCCGGTGCGCCCGCGGGCGCGGCGCGCCATCTCACCCAGAAGGACGCGGAGGGCGCGAGCGTGATCGCGCGGCCCGTCGAATCGGGGAGCATCATCCACGGGATTCCCGCGAGCACGCCGGGTGTCGTGATGACGACGCGATCGACATCGCCCGCGGCGCGGAGCGTGGGCGCGAGCAGCAGGCTCGACAGGCGGGCGAGGCGACCGTCGAGCGCCTCACGCACGACTCCCGCCAGAGGCCCGACGATGAGTGATGCGGACATGTCGAGGTCGGCGCGTAGACCCTTCAAGGCGGCGCGCACGCCCTCCCAGTCGAGGGGCACGATCGCTCGGGACGCTTCCGTCGCGACGACACCGCTCAACCCCCGTCCGTCGAACACGAACGAGATCACGGCCTCGCGCGGCGTCAGGACGCCCTGAACATCGTCGAGCCCGACGCGTCGGGGGCCACCTCCGACCCGCGACCACTGACGCTCGCGGATGCTGTCGCGAAGCTGCGCCGCTCTTCCCTCACCGAGCCAGTCGCCGTCGGACTGCTCCGCGCGCAGCACTCGCAGCTCCGCCAGCTCGGCCGCGAGCTCGGGGTCGTGCGGCGGGCGCACGGGGAGGATCGCCTGCGTGACGTGCCGAGCCCGCTCCGACCATTCGAACACGGTCTCGGGCCGACCCGACCGTACCGCCGAGGCGAGGCCGACCGACAGCGGCCCGTTGCCCTGCAGCGAGCTCGACGCCGTGAGCTCGAGGCTCCCACCGGATCGTTCAGCGCCTTCGAGGCGTTCGATCGCGCGCGCTGCGTACCGCCGCGCTTCCGCTTCGCGACCGAGTCGGCTCGCGCGCTCCGCCCGCACCTCGTCGGCGAGCAGGGCCGCCTCGAGCGACGCGGTGCGCGGCAGGCGCGGTGCCTGGATCGATCGCGGATCGGCTCCCGTGCGCAGCCGCGCGAGCAGGTGCGTGAGTCGGAGGACGATCGCGTCGTTGCGGTGGCCGAGCTGTTCGAGCGCGGCCGCGAGCTTCTCCACGTCGGATGCCGAGGGCAGCCGGCCCGGCCGTTGCGCGGCGACCCCTGCACGATCGATCGTCTGCACCGCGAGCCGCGCGCGAAGTCCGATCGCGGCGGCCCGGGTCGCCCACCCGTCCGCGCCGAGCGCCCGGAAGCGCCTGCGAGCCGCCGCGCTCACGCGCGCGGCGCGGGCCGGCGAATGCGAGAGGAGCGAACGCGCGAGCTGGTATTCGGCTTCGGCGCGATCCTGCGTGACGCCGAGGCGGCCGAACTCCTGCGCGACCTTCTCCAGGAGGCGCTCCGCTTCGGTCGTGAGCCCCGCTTCGCGCAGCACCTCGGCCCGATCCAACTCGATGATCGCGGCGGACATCTCCGACACGTCGCCGAGCGCCCCCCGCACGCTCTGCATGATCTTGAGGGCGGTCACGAGGTCGCCGGCGAGCATGCGGAGGTATCCGCGGTTGTGCGCCGCCTGATCGGCGTCGAACGCGAGGCCGGCCTCGCGATAGATCCGCTCGGCCTCGAGCACGTCGCTCTCGGCCGCGTCGAGGTCGCCCCGCGTCATCTCGACGATGCTGCGGTTCATGCGCATGTTCGCGGCGCGCACGGGACTGTCGGCGAGCCCCTCGATCGCCTTCGAGAGCCAGCGCACGGCGCTCTCATGCCGGCCGCGGTGCATGTCGATCGTGCCGAGCTGCCCGTGCAGGATCGCGATCGACTCGGCCGACAGGCCCGGGAGCGCCAGCGCGTCGAGGCAGACCCGCTCGCCCTCCTCCGCGCTCGAATGCTGGGCGATCAGGTACCCGGTCGTCCCGGCGATCCGCGCGCGCAGATCGTTGTCACCGAGCGCTTCCGCGCGCACCGCCGCCTCGGCCAGCACGGCGCGCGCGTCGTCGTGGCGCCCCATGTTCGCGAGGTCGACCCCGCGCTGGTAGAGACTCTCGGCGTCGGTGGGCACCCTGCAATGATGGCGGGGTCGCCGCCCGACGGGCTACTCGGCTACTCGATGACCGACCGGTCGAGCTTCTCGACGAACTTCAGCGCGGCCTTCGTCGCAGCATCCGTCACGTCGACGCCGCCCGCCGTGCCGCCCATGAGCACCGGCGAGAGTTCACGCGCGATGAGCCCCGCGACGTACGGCGCCGCGAACGACGTCCCGCTCCAGATGGCGAACCCGCCCGTGAAGTCGTCGGGATCGATCGTCTCGCGTCGGCGCCCGTACAGGTCGAGTCGCGACCCTGGCTGTACGCCGCCCTGGATCTCCTGCGGGAGGGTGCTCAGCACCGACGTGCCCGGCGCGAACGCCGTCACCCATTCGCCGATGTTGCTGTAGAGCGCGACGGACGACAGATTGGGATTGAGTGCGCCGATCGCGACATGCGGCGCGAGCTTTCCCGCCTCGGGGAGGGTGATGTCGGGATCGCCCCAGTTGTAGAGCGCCGCCGGGAAGGTGGGCCGGTCGGTCGCGTCGTTGCCGGCCGAGCACACGACCGCGCACCCGAGGCCGCGCAGCTCCGCGAGGATCTCGTAGAGCCTCGTGCTGAACGCACCGTCCTCGGGCGTCTCGTGGTAGTAGCCGAGCGACAGGTTGAGCACGTCGACGTGCTGCACGCCGTTGTCGCCGTCCTCCTTCATCCAGTCGATCAGCTCTTCGAGTGCCCGGATGAGCTCCGACTCGAGGACCGTGCCGTTGCTGTCGGCCACCCGGATCGTCACGAGGTCTGCCTCGGGCGCGACCTGGCGGACGATCCCCGCGACGAACGTGCCGTGGCCGGATGCCCCGTCGATGAAGCCGTCCCGCGGCCCGCTGAGATCGCCGTGGATCTCCGGGTTCGTCGACTCGTCGTCGATCCCGATGACCCCCTCGCTCGCGGCGGAGGACACGCGGCGCCGCACGATGTCGCGCTCGGGCGGGGGATTCGTCTCGTCGCGACGCGGAGGCAGCCACTCGTGCTCGCCGCATCCGGTGTCGACGATCGCGACCACGGGCCGCCGGCCGCCGTCTTCGAGCTCGAGGACGCGCGTCGGCGCGGGGCCGACGTACGAGGCCATCTCGAGGCCGCCCGACCCGGGGAAGGCGTAGCCCTCCAGCCCCGCGGGGTTGGTCTTCGAGAACGGGTTGGTCCTCGAGAACGGGTTGGTCTTCGAGAACGGGTTCGTCTTCGAGAACGGATTCGTCTTCGAGAACGGATTCGTCTTCGAGAAGGGATTCACGCCCGCGG
Source organism: Microbacterium sp. (assembly GCF_035556355.1). Taxonomy (GTDB): domain Bacteria; phylum Actinomycetota; class Actinomycetes; order Actinomycetales; family Microbacteriaceae; genus Microbacterium. The sequence goes on along the minus strand of NZ_DATMFG010000021.1, from coordinate 147,381 downwards.
GGTCGACCGTGAGCACGTGATCGAGCCCGACGCGCCGGAGCGGGTCGTCCTTCTTCGGGACATACCCGTCCTTGCGGCGCGCACGGCGCGCGCGCTCCTTGGGTGCGGCCGACCGCGCGGCATCGAGCGCTCGGTCGCGCCGGTCGCGCCCGTTCGTCGCGAGCAGCCGCGCACGCTGGAGCAGCCGCCACGCGTCGATCGGCGGCACCGGCTCGTCATCGCGGTCCTCGCGCGGTGACTGGAAGATCACGGCGCGCGACAGCGGCTCGCGCGCCTTCCGCTGCCCTGGCACGGGTTCGACGTTCACATCCCACCCGAGCGCGGCACCCGCCTCGCGCAGAAGCCGCTCCGGCTCCTCCTTCTCGCCGGAGATGAGCAGGTAGCCCGGCGCGTACACCGAGCCGAAGGCGCGGACCCCCGGTACGGGCTCGAGCATCGGGTCGAGCGGCACTCCCCTCGGCTCGTCGGCGGCCTCCCGCTCGCGCCACGTGCGTACCGGCTTCTCAGGCATGGTGTCGTTCCCCAATCGTCGTGTCTTCCCCTGACGCGCGGCCACGCGTCATCCGCGAGGCCGCGCCCATTGTGCCCACGGGTACCGGGAGGGCGGAAGAGCGGTGCTGATACATGCGCCCCGTCGGTCACGCATCGGGTGTCGCGATCCGGTCGAGTTCCACGCCGGTGAGGTCGGGGTGGCGACTCCTCGCCCGGCGCAGCAGACGTGCGGCGTCGACGTGAGCCGCCTCCGGCTGCACCCCGCGAACCACGATGCGGACGACGTGCGGGCGAACCGGATGCACCCCGCCCCGTGCGCGCGTCTCGCGTTCCACCTCGGCCGGGTCGACCGGCCTGCCGCCGAGGCTCTCCGGCACGACCTCCCACTCGAGCTCGTCGGCCGCCTCCCGCAGCGCCTCGATGATCGCCTCGAACCGGTCGGGCCGCGTCACGAGCAGCCGTGTTCTCACATACTCCGCGTCGACCAAACCGTCACACCTCGAACTGAGGCGTCTGGAAGTCCTTCATGCCCTCGTCGGAGCGCACCACGAGTCGCAGGCGCGACACCCCCGGCGTCACGCTCTCGAAGGCGAAGCGCCCGTGCTCGCCGGCATCCGCCGACCACTCCTGCGCCTCCTGGGTGAGCCGGATCGCGAGGGCGTCGGCATCCGTCCACCCGTCGACGCGCCGCAGGCCCTCCTCGGTCGCCGTCACGTGCAGCAGGACGCTCGTGGTGCCGTCGCTGAACTGCAGCGTCGCGGTGTCGCTCTCGCCTCGCACCGCGGCCGTCTCCGACTCGACCAGCGTCAGCAGGGCGTACTCGCGCGACAGGTCCTCGACGGCGACGGCGGCCACCATCCGATCGACGAGGTCGACCGGCACGGGGTCGACCGCACTCCACATCGCGCGCATTCGCGCGAAAAGCGCCGCGTCCGCGGCGAAGTCTTCATCGTGCATCTCGGTCCTCTCCCCAACCGTCGCTCAGCAGAAGCGTTCGGAGCTTGCCGAGGCATCGCTGGCGCGTCGGGCCGATCGATCCGATCGGCATCGACATGTCCTGGGCGATCCGCGCGTAGTCGGGGCGTTCCTCGAACGCCACGATGCGCAGCAGTCGCTGACAGCGCTCGTCGAGCTGCGCGACGGCCCGCCACAGCCGGTGACTCTCGTCGTCGGCCGCAGCGACATCCTCGGCGGAATCGTGGACGGGCAGGAGCGGCTCGAGGTTCTCGGCCTCGGTCGCGTCGGCGCGCCGGTGCTGCTTTCCGACACGCCACGCCTCACGCCGCGCCGTCGTGGTGAGCCATCCCGACACCGCGAGCGGATCGGCGATGGACTCGTGCCGACGTACGAGCGTCAGCCACGTCGTCTGGACGACGTCCTCCGCGAGCGACCGATCGAGCCCGTACGCCCGCACGACGTGCCACAGCAGCGGCGTGAGGAGGCGTACGAGGTCGTCCATGGCTCGCGCGTCGCCATCGCGCCAGGCGACGAAAAGCGCGGCGGCGCGCTGCCAGCGCGCCGGTTCGGCGGCATCCGAGGATGCCGCCGCCTCAGCGTGGGTCATAGCGCCCATTGTGTCCACACCCGACGGGAGCGCGATAGTCCGCGGCTGATACACGGACCCACGCGGTTTCACAGGCGATCCTCGGTCGCGCCCGTCCTCGCCCGCACCTAGAATCGCGCCATGGCCGCCCCCGTCCTGTACGTCTGCGTGCGCCCGCAGCAGGGCGCGGCGGAAGCAGAGTACGAATCGTTCCGGCAGGCGATGCGCCTGGAGCCGTCCGAGCTCGACCGACTCGACCTCGTGCACGAGCCGCTTCCGCCCGACGCCGCGGAGCGCTGGCGGGGATTCGTCGTCGGCGGGAGCCCGTTCAACGTGTCCGACCCCGAGTCGACGAAGACGGATGCGCAGCGCCGCCTCGAAGCCGATCTCGAGCGCATCGCCGGGTGGGCGGCCGCGGGCGGCGATGAGGGCGTCTCCGCGTTCTTCACGTGCTACGGCATCGGAATCGTGACCCGGATGCTCGGCGGCGAAGTCAGCCGCGCGTTCCCCGAAGACACCGGCCCGACCGTCGTCAACCTCACCGCCGACGGGCGCCGCGATCCGCTCTTCGGCGACCTGGCGCACCGGTTCACGGCGCTCACGGCGCACAAGGAGGGAACGGGACGACTGCCCGAGGGCGCGGTTCTGCTGGCCACGAACATCGGATGCCCCGTCCAGGCCTACCGCGTCGGCGACCGCCTGTGGGCGACCCAGTTCCACCCGGAGCCGACGACGCACGCGTTCACCGAGCGCATGGCTGTATACCGCGACGACGGATACTTCGCGGCGGACGACTACGACGTCATCGCGAGCCGCGTGCTCGCGGCATCCGTCACGGAGCCGGGCCGCGCGCTGCGGGCCTTCGCGCGCCGTTTCGCACCTGCGGCCCCGGTTTCGTAGCGTCTGTCAACCCCGGTGTCCGGCGGAGGTCGGCGGCATAGCGTCGGAGCATGACCATGCGTGAATCCGTGCTCTCAGACCGGCGCACGACCGGTACGGCGGGCGACGTCCTCCGTCAGGTCGCCGTCATCTCCGCCTTGTGCTTCATGCTGATCGCCTCCGTCGTCAACAGCGGCGTGTTCGGCGGACCATCCGTCGACGAGCTGCAGGACGGCGCACTGAGCGCCGAGGGCTCGTACCTCGCCCCGGCCGGTCCCGCGTTCTCGATCTGGTCCGTGATCTACGTCGGCCTCGCCGCGTACACGATCTGGCAGGCGCTGCCGTCGCAGCGGGCGAACCCGCGCCAGCGCGCGCTCGGCTGGCTCATCGCGGGCTCGATGGTGCTGAACGGGCTGTGGCTCGTGGTCGCGCGATTCGGATCGCTCGTGGGCACGGTGCTCGCGATCGTCGGGTTGCTCATCGTGCTCGCGATCTGGTTCCAGCGGGCGGTCGCGACACCTGCCGACGGGTGGCTCGATGCGCTCCTCATCGACGGCGTCTCGGGGCTGCACTTCGGCTGGGTGACGGTCGCGACGGTGGCGAACACCGCCGCGTGGCTCACGCAGATCGGGCCGCCCGAGTGGGAGCTCGCGGCGGACGTGTGGGGCATCATCGTGCTGGCGCTCGTCGGGATCATCGCGCTCGGCATCGCCGGTGCGGGCGGCTGGCGCGTCGCGCCCCCGCTCGCGATCGCGTGGGGTCTGTCGTGGATCGCGGTGGGCCGGCTCACGGGCGAGCCGCACAGCGCCCCGATCGGGATCACCGCGGTGATCGTCGCAGCGGTCGTGCTCATCGTCTCGCTCGCCGGCGCGGCTTTCATGCGAGCCGCGGACGTCCGCAACGCGGGCGCCTGACGCCCGGGTCACGCTCCTTCGGGCGGATGCCGCAGCAGCTCGATGCGCTCATCGAGATACGCCGCCAGGGGCTGCGGTGCGGCGGCGGCGCTCCAGCGCACCATGGGCTCGCCCGCGACGAGTGACAGCGGGCCTGATGCCTCGCCCCGCTCGACCGCGTCGAGGTCGAGCTCGCTCCACCCGACGTGCACGGTCGCACCCTCGGCGTATCCGCCGCGGTGGGCCGCCTCCGCCAGCTCGGCGCGACGTCGCTGGTTCTCGGCTGTGTAGCCGCGTCGCGCGGGGACGCGGGACCGCACGACCTCGCCCGTCGCGAGCACCGCGTCGGGGGTGAGCAGCAGCACCCCGAGGTGCCACGCCTCACCGTGCGGGACGATCCGCGGAGCCCTCGCGATGCCGAAGAGCCGTCGCGGCTGCACGATCGCGCCCACAGCCTCGCGCGGAGCGTCGGCCAGCCGGGAGCGCGCGTCGTCGAGGAGCTCGCGCACACGGGTCACGCATTCAGGCTACGGGCGCCGGTGAGGCGGATGCGGCATCCGCCCCGCCCTTCGCGCATCACGCGCGGTCGTCCTGCAGCGCGTCGGGCTCTTCGACCGTGCGGCCGCGCAGCGTCATGGCGACAAGCGGGAAGACGAGCACCGACAGCATGCCGCCCGCGACGAGCACGGCCTGCACGGCGGGGCTGATGATCTCCTCGTCGACGCCGATCGCCGTAACGGCCACGATGATCGGAAGCCCGGTCGCGCCGAGGAGGCCGATCGCGGCGCGGTCGCGCACGTGCGATCCCTCCGGCGCGGCGAGCGTCGATGGGAGCCCCCGCACGACGAGCAGGGCGACCATGACGAGCGGCACGTACAGGAACAGCACCGGACGGTCCAGGAGGGACTGCAGGTCGAACGTGATGCCCGTGTACACGAAGAACAGCGGGATGAGGAATCCGAAGGCGACGCCCTCGACCTTGCTCTCGACCGCCCGGCGCTCGGGCTCGGATGCGTCGCGCATGAGCAGGCGCCAGATGACGCCTGCCGTGAACGCGCCGAGGAGCATGTCGAGGTCGAGCGCGAGGCTCAGCGCGACGAGCGCGCCGATGATGAGCAGCACGACCCGGATCGCGAACTGCCCGGACGTGTGCAGCGTCGCGTTCACGAACCGGTGCATCGCGCCGCGCGGGATGCGGAACGCGAGCCAGATGCCGGTCGCGGCGACCGCCGCGAAGAGGGCGAGCACGATCGTCGCGGGTCCCGGATCGCGGCTTCCGAGGAACACGGAGATCGCGATGAGCGGCGCGAACTCGCCGACCGCGCCGATCACCGAGACCGCGCGGCCGAACGGCGTGCGCAGCTCGGACGCGTCGCGCAGGATGGGCACGATCGTGCCCAGCGCCGTCGAGCACAGGGCGATGCCGACCACGATCGCGGCCTCGGTGGGGAAGAACGCAAACCCCAGGCCGAGTCCGAGCACGAGACTGATGAGCCACCCGCCGACCGCCCGGCGGCCGACACGACCACGGAACGCGGTGAAGTCGATCTCGGTGCCCGCGACGAAGAACAGCATCGCGAGGCCGAGGTTCGCGAAGATCTCGACGATGTCGGACGGAGCACCCCACCCCAGCACCGCCGGCCCGACGATGATGCCGAGCACGAGCTCGAACACGACCACGGGCACGCGCACCCACCGACCCAGCGCTCGCGCGAGCAACGGTGCGAGCACGGCGAGCAGTGGGATTAGGATGACCGCGGTCTCCAGCCACACGCGATCAGCGTAGCTTGAGCCCCGGTCTTGAGCTCGTCGCCAGGCTCGCTCCTCGGTGGGCGACGCTTCGACAGGCTCAGCGACGGAGGGACAGGCTCAGCGATCGGAGGGACAGGCTCAGCGACCGGAGGTTGACGCGGGCCGTGTCCGCGCCGGCTGCCTAGAGCTCGTCGAGTGCGCGCGTCGCGCGCTCCGAGGCCTCGACCGCCGCGCGCACGCGCGAGGCCGCAGCGCGATGCTCCTCGTCGAGCGCGTCGAGCTGATCGCTCGCGGTGCGCTCCTCGTCTTCGAGGCGTTCCAGGTCGCGGCGCAGATCGTCGATGCGCTCGCGCACGTGATCGAGGCGCTCCTGCGTCTTGGCGCGGCGAGCCTCGATCTGCGCGAACGCGCGCTCGGCCTCGTTGACGGCGCGCTCCGCCTCTCGCGCGGCCTTCTCGGCGGCCTTGCGCGCACGGCGCTCGGCGAGGTCGTCGCGCGGCGGCGGTGCGATCGCACCCGGCACGGATCCGCCGACGGCATCCGCAAGCCCGCCGGGCTCGAAGCCTCCTGCCTCGAGCGGCTTGACGAGGCGTCCCGTCATGACGGCCGCTGCGGCATCCGCGTCCATCACCGCGGCGTTGATCGTCTTCTCGACGTCTTCGCGCGCGGCGGCGCTGATCGTGACGCCGGCGTCCTTCGCGAGGCTCACGGCCTGCGCGGCGAGGGCCGACACGAGCTGCCGCCGCTGCTTGCCCAGGCGCGCGAGCTCGGCGGCGTCGAGGTCCTCCTGCGCTTCGCGCAGCGCCGCCGCGAGATCGAGCGCATCGGCGAGCTGCCCGTCGCGCGCGAGCAGGTCCACAGCCCACGCGGCGACGGTCGGCTTGGGGAGCTTCTTGATGCGTGCCGCGAGGGAACGTTCGGATGCCCCGGCCCGCGCGTTCCTCGCCGCCGTGAACTGGTCGGGCGGCAGCGCATAGAGTTCGGCGGCGACGGCGTCGAGCTCGTCGTCGCCGTCGCGGGCGGTATCGGTCGGCATCCGCCCATTCTTACGGGGCGGGCGCGGGATGAGCACCCCCGTGGAGCGGTGTCGCGAGCGCAGGACATGGTGCGGGCGCAGCATGCTGGGCCCGCGATCGTCCTGCGCCGGGCACGTCTCCTGCGGCGGGAACCCCCTCGGCGCGGACCCCGCGGCGACCTACGCCGAGAGCACCCGCGCCGCCTGACGCGCTGCGCCGAGCGCGACGTACTCCCCCGGCGCGGGCACCTCGACCGGGATCCCCAGCACGAGCGGCGCGATCTCGCGCACGGCCTCGGACTGGGCCCCACCGCCGATGAGGAGGGCCCGCTCGAGCGGGACACCGAGACCCCGCAGGGCGTCGAGCCCTGCCGCCAGGCCCGACAGCATGCCCTCGACGGCGGCGCGGGCGAGGTTCTCACGCGTCGTCGACGCCAGCGTCATTCCGGTGAGGGAGGCGGTGGCATCCGGAAGGTTGGGCGTGCGCTCGCCCTCGAAGTACGGCACCAGCGTGAGCCCGCCGGCGCCCGGCTCGGCGGTGAGCGCCAGGCGCGACAACTCCGCGTGGTCGACGCCCAACAGGCGCGCGATCGCGTCGAGCACGCGCGCGGCGTTGAGGGTCGCCACGAGCGGGAGGAACCTTCCGTCGGCGTCGGCGAAGCCCGCGACCGTGCCCGACGGGTCGACGACGCGCTTCTCGCTGACCGCGAAGACCGTTCCACTCGTGCCGATCGACACGACAACGTCACCGGGACCTGCACCGAGCCCGAGAGCGGCGCCGGCGTTGTCGCCGGCACCCGGCCCGACGCGGCGGCCCGCCGCATCCGTCACCCACTCGACGGGGCCGAGCACATGCGGCAGCACCGCGTCGTGACCCAACGCCGCGATGAGGAGGTCGCGGTCGTAACCCTCCGATCCGTCGGGCGCCTCGCCCCAGTAGCCCGTGCCCGACGCGTCGGACCGGTCGGTCACAAGCTCATCGAGCACCGGCCCGCGCTCGGACTCGCCCGCGGGGCCGAAGCCGCGAAGTCGCCACGTCAGCCAGTCGTGCGGGAGCGCGACGGCCGCGACGCGCGCTGCGTTCTCGGGCTCGTGGTCGCGCAGCCACCGCAGCTTCGTGATCGTGAACGACGCGACGGGCACCAGGCCCGTGCGCTGCGCGAGGTCGTCGGCGCCGAACTCCGCGATGAGGTCGGCCGCCGCGCCCGCCGAGCGCGTGTCGTTCCACAGCAGCGCGTCGCGGATGACGCGCCCGTCGGCGTCGAGCGCGACCATGCCGTGCTGCTGTCCGCCGATCGACCACGCCTCGACGTCGTCGAGACCGCCCGCCGCGGCGATCGCGTCCTGCAGCGCGGTCCACCACGCCGCCGGGTCGACCGACGTGCCGTCCGGGTGCGCCGCGCGGCCCTGCCGCACGACCTCGCCCGTCGCCGCATCCGTGATCACGACCTTGCACGACTGGGTGGACGAGTCGACTCCCATCACGAGCGCCATCGCTGTTCCCCTCTCAGAGTCCGTATGCCCCATAGTCGGACATCTCCGCCGGCCGCGCAGTCACGCGGTCGACGGAGATGTCCGTGTGAGGCGGGTTCAGCCGCGCGCGCCGAGCAGGTGCTCGGTCGCCAGCTGCTGCACGCGCACGAAGCCGAAGCCCTTGCCGTCGAAGTAGGCGCCGGGGTCGAAGTCCTCGAACGCCGAGCGGTCGGCCACGAGGTCGGCGGCGGTCTCGCCCTCGTTCAGCGTGGGCTCGGAGAGCTCGGGCACGCGGGCCGCGGCGAGCGCCTCCTGCACCTCGGGGTCGGCGCGGAAGGCCTTCGCGCGCTCCTTGAGCAGGAGGTACGTGCGCATGTTGGCCTTGGCCGACTCCCACACGCCCTCCTCGTCCTCGGTGCGCGACGGCTTGTAGTCGAAGTGACGCGGACCGTCGTACGTCGGGCCGCCGTTGGGGCCGCCGTTCTCGAGCAGGTCGACGAGCGCGAACGCGTTGTGCAGGTCGCCGTGGCCGAACACGAGGTCCTGGTCGTACTTGATGCCGCGCTGGCCGTTGAGGTCGATGTGGAACAGCTTGCCGTGCCACAGTGCCTGCGCGATTCCGGCCTGGAAGTTCAGGCCCGCCATCTGCTCGTGACCGACCTCGGGGTTCAGGCCCACCAGCTCGGGGTGCTCGAGCTCGCTGATGAACGCGAGCGCGTGACCGACGGTCGGCAGCAGGATGTCGCCGCGAGGCTCGTTCGGCTTCGGCTCGATCGCGAAGCGGATGTCGTAGCCCTTGTCGAGCACGTACTGGCCGAGGAAATCGAACGCCTCCTTGTAGCGGTCGAGGGCGACGCGGATGTCCTTCACCGAGTCGTACTCCGCACCCTCGCGACCGCCCCACGCGACGTAGGTCTTGGCGCCGAGCTCGGCGGCGAGGTCGAGGTTGCGCATCAGCTTGCGCAGCGCGAAGCGGCGGACGCCGCGGTCGTTCGAGGTGAGGCCGCCGTCCTTGAAGACGGGGTGGCTGAAGAGGTTCGTCGTCGCCATCGGGACGATGAGGCCGGTGTCGGCGAGGGCGCCCTTGAGGCGGTCGATCTGCTTCTGACGCTCGGCGTCGGTGGAGCCGAACGCGAACAGGTCGTCGTCGTGGAAGGTGAGTCCGTAGGCGCCGAGTTCGGCGAGCTTCTCGACGACGTGCACGACGTCGAGAGGCTTGCGGGTGGGGCCGCCGAACGGGTCGTTGCCGGCGTACCCGACGGTCCAGAGTCCGAACGAGAACTTGTCCTCGCGAGTGGGGGTGGGCATGTCGCTCCTTTGCGCGGCGCGGGTAATTGTTGCGGCTAACAACCTATATCAATCCGGATGCCGCGTCCACTCCGAATCCGCGCCGCTATGCGCCTTCGAGGGGCGAGCTCCGATGAGCACCGGCGACCAGGCGCGCGGGCATCGCCGGCGGCGGGGACGACGCGAATGCGGCATCCGTCCCACTCCCCGCGAAAGTATCGACACGTTTGCCGAAAGTCGGGCAGAATCGAAGGTGATGCGCGCACCCTCGCGCGCGGAGACCCTTCGCACAGAATAGAGCCCATGGCAGAGAAGCAGCGCGTCACCCTCGCCGCGATCGCCGCAGAGGCGGGGGTCTCGCTCGCGACGATGTCGAAGGTCCTCAACGGGCGCACCGATGTCGCGCCGGCGACCCGCGCGCGACTCGAGGAGCATCTCGCCCGCCACGGCTACACGCGGCGCAAGGTGAGTCGGCGCAGCGAGTTCGTCGAGCTGGTGTTCCACGAACTCGAGAGCAGCTGGTCGATGGAGGTCATCGAGGGCGTTGAAGACGTCGCGCACGCAGCCGGACTCTCGGTCGTGCTGACGGTGAGCGGCGACCGGCACTCGCCCGACCCGCACTGGATCGACGGCGTGCTCCGGCGGCGTCCGGCCGGCGTCGTGCTCGTCTTCTCCGAAATCTCGGGACCGCAGCGCGAGAAGCTGCATTCGCGCGGTGTGCCGTTCGTGATCGTCGACCCCGCCGGAGACCCGTCGCCCGACGTCCCGTCGGTCGGCTCGGCGAACTGGACCGGCGGGCTCATGGCGACCCGCCATCTCATCGAGCTCGGCCACAAGCGCATCGCGGCGATCACCGGCCCCGAAGACATGATGTGCTCGCTCGCGCGCATCGACGGCTACCGCTCGGCGATGAACGCCGCGGGGCTCGACATCCACCCCGAGTGGATCCGCTTCGGCGACTTCCACCCCGGAGGCGGCGAGCGCCACGCCCGCGAGCTGCTCGCGATGCCGGACGCGCCCACCGCGATCTTCGCGGGCAGCGACCTGCAGGCTCTCGGCGCGATCGCCGCGGCGACGGACGCGGGGCTCCGCGTTCCCGACGATCTCTCCGTCGTCGGATACGACGACATCGCGCTCGCACGCTGGATGAGTCCACAGCTCACGACCATCCACCAGCCGTTGCGGCGCATGGGCGAGGAGGCGACGCGTCTCGTGCTGCGGCTCTCGGAGGGCGCGAGCGTCGAGACGCTGCGCATGGACCTCGCCACGCACCTCGTCGTGCGCGGGAGCACGGCTGCGCCCCCTTCCGGTCGGTGACGCCCTTCGTCTCGTCGCTGCGCTCCGCGCTCAGGACCGGAGGTTGCGCCGCTGCGCTCCGCGCTCGGGGGCGGGGTCCGGCCACCCGGTCGCTGAGCGAGCCGGAAGCGAGACGAAGCGCACCCCTCGGTTCTGCTCCGACGACGACCACGAACGAAACTTGCGCCCGAGTTTCGTAACGGTTGCGTATCGGTGCCTCCGGCATCCGCGAGCTGTCCAATAGTTTTCGAGAACGACAAATCCCCTCGTTCGCGACCGCCCCCGTCGGCGCGAAGAAGGAATGCGACGGATCCCCCGCGGGGGCCTCGCGGGCGCAGGTCCGCGGCGGCCCCCGCATTCTCGTGTGCGACTTACTACGCTGGCGCGAGGGCCTGCCGCCCGGGCGCCTTCACGACGGACCGCAACCCATGATCATCCGCCTTCTGCTGTGCGCCTACCTGGTCGCCCTCGGCTGGGTCGTCTTCGCGCCCGCGTCGGATGCGTCGCAGGTGACCGGGATCGTCGCGACTCTCGCCCGCTTCGTGGCCGACGGCGGTCTGCTGAGCTTCGCCCACGCGTACGCGGTGCTCGAGTTCCTCGCGAACGTCGTGCTCTTCGTCCCGTTCGGAGTGCTCTGGCCGTTCGCCGTGCCGCGGCTGCGGCCCATCGCCGTCATCTCCCTGGGCCTCGCGACATCGGCAGGGATCGAGCTCGTGCAGCTCCTGCTGCCGTCGCGGGTCCCCGCGGTGTCCGACGTGATCGCGAACACGCTGGGAACCGCGCTCGGAGTGGGTGTCGCGGCACTCGTGACCGCACACCGCGGCGCTCGCACCACTCGTCGCCCGGGGAACTCCACCGCTCCCACGTAGAGAGGGGCGCGAGCGGTTGACCGCTCGCGCCCCTGCGCTCCCCGCTGCGGTCGGTCAGGCGTCGGGCACCACCGTGACCGTCGCGTGCAGGGCGCGGGTGTGGTCGACGACCCGGGTCTCGCCGACGACGCGCACGGTGCGCGATGCGACGAGCTCCGAGCTCGACCGTCCGAACGACAGCACGAGCTCGCCCGGTTCGACGATGCGGCGTCCGTCGACGCCGGTGAAGGAGGTGAGGTCGGCGGGAACGTCGAACGACACGCGCACGCGCTCACCGGCGGCGAGCGGCACGCGAGCATATGCGATGAGCCGCTGGACCGGCCGCACAACGGACGCCACGGGGTCGTGCAGGTAGAGCTGCACGACTTCGACGCCGTCGCGGTCGCCCGCGTTGCCCACGTGGATCGACACCGTCACGGAGCCGTCGACGGGAAGGTCTGCGGCGGATGCCGCGGCATCCGACCACACGAACGGGGAGTAGCCCAGGCCGTGGCCGAACGCGAAGGCCGGCGACGGGTCGATGTTCGACACACCGGTCTTGCGCGCAAGCGTCGCGGCGAGATAGGTCGACGGCTGGGCACCCGGATCGGCCGGGATGCTCACCGGCAGGCGTCCGCTCGGGTTCACGCGCCCCGAGAGCACTCCCGCGATGGCGGGCGTGCCCTCTTCGCCGGCGAAGAACGCCGCCACGATGGCGGCCGCGCGGTCGACGGCGGAGCCGAGCGCGTAAGGCCGGCCTGAGAGCAGCGTGGCGATCGTGGGTGTACCCGTGCCGATGACGGCCTCGAGCAGGTCCTGCTGCGCTCCGGGGAGGCTCAGATCGGCGGCGTCGCAGCCCTCGCCGCTCGTGCCCCGGCCGAACAGCCCGGCCCGGTCGCCGAGGGCGACGATCGCGACGTCCGCGGCACGCACGGCGTCGAGCGCCTCGTCGAAGTCGCGCTCGCCGCCGTCGACGCTCGTGCCCTGCACGTACGTGATCTCGGCGTCGGGGAACTCCGCGCGCAGCGACTCGAGCAGCGTCGGAAGCTCGATCCCGTCGCCGAACTCGGGGTGGTGGATGCCCACGTGCAGCGGGAACGAGTAGCAGCCGAGCACGGCGTACGGGTCATCGCCGTTCGGGCCGACGAGCGCGATCCGCTTCGGAGAGCGCAGCGGCAGCGTCCCGTCGTTGCGCAAGAGCACGATCGCGCGTTCGGCGAGCTCGCGCGCGAGCTCGCGGTTCTCGGCGGGGTCGAGGTCGACCGAGCCGCGCACCTCGTCGGCGGTCGCACCTTCCCGCCCCTGGAGCACGGGCGGGACGTACCCCGACTCGCCGTCGAGCAGCCCGAGCTCGATCTTCTGTGCCAGCACGCGACGCAGAGCACGGTCGATGAGCGCCTCCGGCACGACGCCGTCGCGCACGGCGGCGACGAGATCCGGCCCGAAGGTCTTCCGACCGGGGAGCTCGACATCGATCCCGGCCTTCAGCGCCTGGTGCGCCGCGTCGGTCCAGTCCGCGGCGGTGCCGTGCTGGGTCACGAGGAACGCGATCGCGAAGTAGTCCGCGACGACGGTGCCCTCGAAGCCCCACGTGTCGCGCAGCAGACCCGTGAGCAGCGACTCGTCCGCCGCCGACGGCACGCCGTCGATGTCGGTGTACGAGTTCATGACGCTGCGGACGCCGCTCTCGCGGATCGCCATCTCGAACGGCGGCAGGATCACATCGGCGAGCTCGCGGCGGCCCATGGACACCGGCGCGAGGTTGCGGCCCGCCTTCGAGGCCGAGTAGCCCGCGAAGTGCTTGAGCGTCGCGACGACACCCGCCGACTCGAGCCCCCTGATGTAGGCGGTCGCGGTGGTTCCGACGAGGTACGGGTCCTCGCCGATCGTCTCCTCGACGCGGCCCCAGCGCGCATCGCGCACGACGTCGAGCACGGGGGCGAGTCCCTGGTGGACGCCCATCTTGCGCATGTCGGCGCCGATCCGCGCGCCCATGCGCTCGACGAGGTCGGGCGACCAGGTGGCGCCCCACGACAGCGGCACGGGGTAGGCGGTCGCGCCCCATGCGGCGAAGCCCGCCAGGCACTCCTCGTGCGCGAGGGCGGGAATGCCCAGGCGAGACTCCGACACGATGCGCTGCTGCGTGCGCAGGAGCGACACGGCACCGGCCGCCGGATCGACCGGGACGGTGCCGTACGTGCGCGTGAGCTGCCCGAGACCGAGCGGCGCGATGTCGGCGAGGTCGACGTCCTCCGTCATCTCGTTCTGGTTGGGCGCGACCTCCGCCCCGTCGTTCGACGCGGCGATCCAGATGCCGTACAGCTGGGCGATCTTCTCTTCGAGGGTCAGCTCGGTGACGAGCGCGTCGACACGCCGGTCGACGGGCAGCGCGGCGTCACGCCACGCGTCGGTCGCAGCCTCGGTCGAGGCATCCGTCGTCATCCCTTCACCGCCCCCTGGAGACCGCCGACGATGCGCTTCTCGGCGAGGGTGAAGAACAGGATCGCCGGAAGCATCGCGAGCGAGGTGTACGCGAGCACGCCCGTCGTGTCCTGTCCGTATGCCGTCGAGAAGAACTGCACGCCGAGTGGCAGCGTGTACTCCTCAGGACGCGCGCCGCCGGCCTGCAGCACGAACAGCGGCAGGAGGTACGCGTTCCAGCTGCCGACGAACGCGAGCACGCCGACCGTCATGAGGCCGGGCATCGACAGCGGCAGCATGATGCGCCAGAAGAACCCGATGCGCGACGTGCCGTCGACGACGGCCGCGTCTTCGAGCTCGCCCGGGATGGCGCGCAGGAAGGGCACGAGGATGATGATCGTCGTCGGCAGCGCGAACGCGACCTGCGGGATGATGAGGCCCCACCACGTCCCGAAGAGGTTCAGCTGCCGCAGCAGGACGGTCAGCGGCAGGATCGAGATCGTGAGCGGGAACAGCAGCCCGGTCGTGAACAGCGCGTAGAGGAAGTTGCGCCCGCGGAAGTCGTACCGCGCGATCACGAACGCCGCCATGACGCCCAGGAGCATGACGCCGAGCGTCGTGCCGAGCGCGGTCACGGTGCTCGCGAGCACCTGGTTCCAGAAGCGCGGGTCGCTCAGGATGCGCGCATAGTTGTCGATCACCCACGGATCCGGGAGTCCCGCCGGGTCGGCGAAGAAGTCGGGGTTCGTGCGGAAGCCGGCGATCGTGACGTACAGCACGGGGCCGATCGCGATCGCGGCGACCACGAGCGCCACGACGTAGACGACGGGCTGGCTCCAGTCGATGCCGCGCTTGCCGGCGCGGTGCTCGAGTGCGGCGGTCATGTCAGCGCACCCCCGTCGTGAGGGCGCCCTGCAGGTCGCGACGCAGCGCGAAGCGCTGGTAGATCAGGGCGACGACGAGCGAGATGAGGAAGAGCACGACCGCGACGGCGCTGCCGTAGCCGATCTGGGTCACGTTGAGGCCGTATTCGACCATGTACACCGCCATCGTGGAAGAAGCATGAAGGGGTCCGCCGCCCGTGACGATCCACACGAGGTCGAACAGCTGCAAGGAGCCGATGATCGACAGGAACGCCCAGATGCGGATGGTGGGCCCGAGGAGCGGCACCGTGATGTGCCACTGGGTCTTCCACCAGCCGGCGCCGTCGAGCGCTGCGGCTTCGTAGAGGTCCTCGGGGATGCCCGCGAGTCCGGCGAGCATGAGGATGATCGCGAGGCCGAGGTACTTCCACGTGAGGATGCCGAACATCGTCCACATGACGATGTTGGGGTCGGCGAGCCAGGCGGGCGGGTTCTCGATGCCGATCATCCGCAGCCACGTGTCGATGGGCCCGTACCGCGCCGGCGGCACGGACTGGAGCATGATCTGCCACGCGAGACCGGCGGTCACCTCGCTGAGCACGTAGGGCACGAAGATGAGCGCGCGCAGCAGCCCGCGGAAGCGCAGGCGCCGGTTCATCAGGAGCGCGACGAGGATCGCGAGGGGTCCCTGGATCAGCAGGGACAGGAAGAGGATGAAGAAGTTGTTGCCGACCGAGCGGTGGAACACCGGGTCGGTCAGGACCCGGGCGTAGTTGTCGAAGCCGATGAAGCGTTCGAGGGGTCCGAGCCCGTTCCAATTGAAGAAGCTGTAGTAGGCCGCCAGGACGACGGGGAGGAGGACGAACAGGAGGTAGACGAGAACCGCCGGTCCTGCGAACAGGGTGACCTCGCCCCACTGGCGCCTGCGGGCGCGCGCGGAGCGCTTCCTGGTCCCGACGGGGGCCGGGCCCGCGTCAAGCGCGGGCCCGGCCTCGTTGATTGCGGTCATGAGGTGCGGTGTCGCCTTACTACAGGGTCGCGGCCGCGTCGTTCATCGCCTGAGGAACGTCCTCGGGCGAGCCGTTGCCGAACATCAGGTTGACGATGGCGTCGTTCATCGCCTTGCCGATGACGGGACCGTACTGCGTGTCGAGCCACGTCACCACGAGCTCGGCGTTGACCGTGCCCTCGGCGATCTGCTTGAGCACCGGGTCGGTGATGCCGGCCTCGGCACCCGCGACCGTCGGGATCTCACCGGTCTCGGCGAAGCGGGTCTGCACGTCGACGCTCGAGATGTACTCGAGGAGCTTGAGGGTCTCCTCCGGCGCGTCGACGTAGACGCCCCACGCGTCACCCGAGCCGAGCGCGGCGCCGGGGGCACCGGCAGCACCCTCGATGTCGGGCACGGGCATCCAGGCGAGCCACTCGGGCGCGGGCGGGTTGTCGGCCGGGGCACCGGGGACGAGCTTCGCGACCTCGCCGCGGTGCCACGTTCCCATGAGCTCCATCGCCGTCGACTGGGCCGCGAGCAGGCCGGCCGAGCTGTTCGGCACGCTCTGCGCCGGGGTGCTGGTCGGGTTCTGCTGGAACGGAAGGTCGCCGTCGAACTCGTCCATCCAGGCCTTGAGGTTCTCGCCCGCCTCGACGAAGCACGGGTCGTCGAAGGTCAGGGTGTCGGCCGCCTCCTTGAGCGCGTCCTCGGAGCACGTCTTGATCGCGAACTGGTACCACCAGTGCGCGGCCGGCCAGCCGTCGCCCGCGCCGACGCCGATCGGCGCGACGCCCAGGTCGGCGAGCTTGTTGATCGCCTCGCTGAACTCGGTGAACGTGGTCGGCGTCTCGGTGATGCCAGCCTGCTCGAAGAGGTCGGCGTTGTACCAGATGCCCTCGATGCCGAAGCGGTAGGGGATGCCGTACTGCTTGCCGTCGACGTTCCAGCCGGTGCCGGCGCCGCCGATCGATTCGATGACGTCCGTCAGACCGCTGAGGTCCTTGAGGTAGCCCGCCTCGACCTGCGACTTGATCTCGCCCTCGGCCCAGACCATGAACAGGTCGGGAGCGGCGTCGCCGCCCGCCTGCAGCGCGTTGGGGATGAGGGTGCGCTGGAGCTCCTCGTTCTGGAACGCCTGGACGTCCACCTTGACTCCGGGGTTGTCGGCCTCGAACTCCGCCGCGACCTCTTCCCAGAAGGACTTCAGCGGCTCACCCGTGCCGTTGTGCCACCACGTGATGGTGACCTCGTCGCCGTTGCCGTCGTTGTCGGTGCCTCCGCCGCCGGCCGCACAGCCGGCGAGGGCGCCGATCGCCAGGCCGGTCGCGGCGACGCCTGCGGCGATCCGCAACGTGCTGCGTGTGTTCATCTTCGAACCTCTCGAAAGTTTCGACGGTGATGTCGAAAGTGATCTGGACGGCTCAAGGATAGGAGTCGGCGGATTTCGAGTCAAGCCCAACATATTCGGCGGTTGGAGGCGTCCGATCGCATCGAGCGCCCCTACAGTGGTCAGGTGGCCGACCGCTCAGGCACCGTCGAAGGGGTGCGACGTGCGAATCTCGCACGCGTGCTGCAGTTCGCCCACTTCGAGCGCGCGCTCTCGCGGTCGCGGCTGACCGCCCTCACGGGGCTCAACCGGTCGACCGTGGCCGACCTCGTCGCCGAGCTCACGTCGCTCGGCCTCACGGTCGAGCGCGCGCCCGACCCGTCCCGCCGGGTGGGTCGCCCGTCTCCCGTGGTCGCCCCCGACCCACGGGTCATCGCGATCGCAGCGAACCCCGAGGTGGACGCACTCACGATGGCCGCCGTCGGCCTCGACGGCGGCATCCCGGCACGGCGCCGCATCGATGTCGACCATCTGATGTCGCCCGAAGAGGCCGCCCGCCTCATCGCCGAGGTCACCGACGAATGGCGCGGCACGACCCTGCGCGACGCGCGCATCGTCGCCGCGGGCGTCGCGGTTCCCGGACTCGTGCGCGCCGCCGACGGCCTCGTGCGCATCGCGCCGCACCTCGACTGGCGCGACGCGCCGGTCCGCACGCTCGTCGAGGAGGCGACCGGGCTGCCGACCGCGGTCGGGAACGACGCCTCGCTCGGCGCGATCGCCGAACACCTGTTCGGAGCGGGTCGCGGCATCGACGATCTCGTCTACCTCAACGGCGGCGCGAGCGGCATCGGCGGCGGGCTCATCGTGCACGGCATCCCCGTGGGCGGCACTGCGGGCTACGCGGGTGAGTTCGGACAGAACCGGCCAGGCATCCTCTCCCCCGCAGACCGGCGCGCGGCCGACGGCGTCCTCGAAGACGAGGTGAGCCGAGCACGCCTGCTGGCCGCCGTGGGTCTCTCCGCCGCCGACGAGCCGACGCTCGCCGCCGCCATCTTCGCGTCGGAAGCATCGGACGTCGCCGCGGAGCTCTCGCGTCAGCGACGCATCCTCGCGACCGCGCTCGCGAACGCCGTCAACGTGCTCAATCCGGCGGTCGTGGTGCTCGGCGGCTTCCTCGCGACGATCGCAGAGAGCGACCCGGCGGCGCTGGACGAATCCGTGCGTGCGCAGTGCATGCCGGCATCCGCTGAAGACCTCGAGATCCGCACGGCGGTTCTCGCCGAGGACCGCCTGCTGATCGGGGCCGCCGAGGCGGCGTTCGGCGACCTCCTGCGCGATCCCATGGCGGGCGACGCCGCGGGCGGTCAGGTTCGTGCGGCGACGGCGTCCTGACCGGGATTCACGCACTCGCGACCGCGTCCACACTGTGGACACGACGTGACGCGGATGCTC
The DNA here is from genome assembly GCF_035556355.1 of Microbacterium sp. GTDB lineage: Bacteria > Actinomycetota > Actinomycetes > Actinomycetales > Microbacteriaceae > Microbacterium. The sequence goes on along the minus strand of NZ_DATMFG010000021.1, from coordinate 128,849 downwards.
ACCAGGTGAGATCTTTCGTCTGTTCTGGCTTTCGCCGCCTAGGGTGAACGAATGGGCACGATCTACTACGGCGGAGCCGGCACCCCGATCCACATCGAAGACCGCGCCCTCGCGCACTTGAAGGTGGTCATCGCGACGAAGCTGCGCCGGAACGAGAGCTTCACCGTGTCGTGGCGCCACCCCGAGGGCGAGCCGCGGGGTCGTACGACGCTCTGGCTGCACCCCTCGATTCCGCTGCGCTTCGTCTTCGACGACCCCGAGCCCGCTCAGCTCAGCCGCGAGTGGATCGAGGACCTCGCGAACTCGGCCAACTCGTCGGGCGGCATCATGCTCGTGGCCGAGCACTTCGACACGGCCGCCGCGCCCGGCGACGGGCCCGCGGCGGCCGGCGACGCCAGCGACTCGCCCGCGCCCGCTGTGAAGGCCGGCAAGTCGCGCAGTCTCGCCTGACGGCTCCGCGCGGACGGGGCCGGGTCAGCCCTCTTCGACGATCGGCTCGTCGGCGGGCTCCGGCACGATCGTGAGCCCGTTGGGGCCGCTCGCGGCCTGCATGAGCTCTTCGACCCACATGCGGTTGATGCGCGGCTGACGGCCGCCGTAGAAGTGGAACTGCATGGGCACGGACGGGTGCATCCAGAAGCTGCGACGACCGCTGCCGTCGCCCATGTCGACATCGAACATGAACGCCTCGGAGCGGCGCAGCTTGTTCATCACGACGATGCGCAGATGTGCGAGGGTGCGATCCTCGATCTCTACCGAGTTGCCCGACGCGTCATAGATGAACCTGCCCATGCCAGGAGCATAGGCGGCGCAAGGCGCACAAGCGAACCGCGACGCCCGGAGCGACCGGGTGTGCCGCGCCGGGCGTCGTCGTCGCCGTCAGGCTTCGTCAGCCGGTGCGACGGGGCGTCCGAGCGACAGCATGAGGCGATTCGCCCAGTTGAAGAACGCCGCCCCGTGGATCACGTCCGAGATCTCGAGGTCGCCCAGACCCGCTTCGCGCAGGCGCGCGACGTGATGCGGTCCGAAGGCGATCGGCGTCGCGGTGAGGGCGGCCGCGGCATCCGTGATCGCGTTCCAGCGCTCGCCGAGGTCGGCTCCCACGCCCTCGGACAGCAGCGTGTCGACGAGCTCCGGCTGCTTCGAGAAATGCGCCGCGAACCTCGCGTGCACAGACGCGCAGAAGACGCAGCCGTTGACGCGCGACGCCGCCGCGGCCGCGAGCTCTCGCTCCGCACGCGGAAGACCCTCGGCGGTGTTGTAGAAGATGTCCTTGTCGACGAGCGTGCGCGCCCGCAGGATCTCGGGATCGCGCGCGAGCAGGCGGAAGTAGTCGCTCGACGCCCGTGCGCGGTCGACGAGTCCGTCGTAGTGACGGTCGGTGAGCTCGTCGACGGGCAGCGGCTCGAGCCACGGCAGCCAGCCCACCTCGCCGCGCGTGAACGCATGCGGATGCGGCTCGTCGTACACGAACGTCTGGACCTGGGTGGCGAACGTCTCGCTCATGCGCCGACCTCCTCGAGCACGCGGAGTCCCGCGACGACGCGCTGCTGGAACGCGAGGAACGCGACCAGCTGCGACAGGGTGACGATCCCCGACACGGTCCACCCCGCGTCGAGCAGGCTCTGCAGCGCGGCATCCGCCGCTTCGCGCGGCCGGTAGACGAGCAGATGGGCGTGCTCGAGCGCCGCCGCGAGGCGGTCGCCGAGCAGGCCTCGTGCGTCGTCGGGAACCGAGAACCGCAGCCCGTCGGTGCTCTCGGCGGCGAGGCCCGCTTCGCGGTACCGGCCGAACGGACCGGATGTGCCGGCCCGGTCCGCGAGGGAGGCGATGACGGATGCCGCACCGGCGTCCGCCTCCGCCGCGAGTCGCGCGTAGTGGTCGGCCGTGGCATCCGCCCCGGTCAGCCGCGTCGCGAACGCCGCGATGAGCAGGCGCTCGGTCAGCGAGACGTCGGAGTCGTCGACGGGGTCGAAGAGCGCGTCGTAGCTGGCCTGCAGCTGTTCGCGCGTGACGGGACGGATGCTGCGGACGGCGGTGACGACGCCGTCGGACGCAGCGCCCGTGAGGGTGTCGACGACGTCGACGGTGGGGGCGGTCATGCGGTCTCCTTTCCGAGGGATCCTTCGAGGGCGGATGCCAGGCTCCGGTCGCTCGTCGCCCAGCCGAGCTTCGGGGCGACCTCGGTCGCGAACAGCTCGATCGAGCGCAGGACGAAGTCGTGCGGCGCGTCGACCGAGTGCACCTGGAACGCGATCTCATCGGCGCGCGCGAGCGTCTCGTCGGCGGCGAGCGACGCGACGACCTCGTCGGGCGTTCCGAGATGGGTGTCGAGGGCGACGATGAGCTCGTCGAGCGAGTCGCCGGGGATCGTCTGCCCCGCCCGGCGGAAGCCTTCGGCCGCGCGGCGCAGGCCGACCTCGGCGAAGCGGAGGGCGTCGGCGCGGTCGTCGGCGACGAACACGGTGCGCGATGCGGTGACGCGGGGCGCGACGCCCGCCGGAAGGGCCTCGAGGTACGCGTCGATGATCGGCTGCTGGATCGCGGCGAGCGACGCGTGCGGGTCGTCGGCGGGGCGCGGCTGCGTGCGCGAGAGGAGCAGGCCGTGCCCGTGGACGCCCGCGCGCGTGCCGCCCGCGGCCGAGAAGGTCGCCTGCCACACGCGGCCGCCGAGGGTGCCGGCATCCGGATACAGCGTGTTGCCCCCGCCGACGTCCTGACCCTCGAGTGCGGCGAGGAGCTTGCGGAGCTTCTCGTCGTAGACGGTCGCCTTGTCGGAGACGTGCTGGCCGAACGGAATGAACGACGACGGCGTGCCGCCGCTGCCGAGGCCGAGGTCGATGCGGCCGCCCGACAGGAGGTCGGCGACGACCGCGTCCTCCGCGACGCGGACCGGATCTTCGAGCGGCAGCGTCACGACACCCGTGCCGAGCCGGATCTCGCTCGTGGCCGCCGCCGCGTGCGCGAGGAACACGAAGGGCGACGGCAGGCCGCCCTCCGCGGCACGGAAGTGGTGCTGCGCGACCCACGCGCGCTGGATGCCGAAGCGCTCCGCGTGCCGGATCTGGTCGGTCGCGAGGCGGTAGCGCTCGGCAGGCGGCGCGTCGTCGAGGAGTCTCGTGAAGAAGGCGAGAGTGGGGGCGGTGGTCATGCCGCGACCTCCGTTCGTCCGGGCACGGCTGCAAGCAGCTCGCGCGTGTAGTCATGGGTGGGGTTCGAGAAGAGATCCTCGGTCGCGCCCTGCTCGACCACGCGGCCGCGCCGCATGACCGACACGGTGTGGCTGATGCGCCGGACGACCGCGAGATCGTGCGAGATGAACAGGTACGTGAGTCCGAGCTCCTGCTGCAGCGACTCGAGCAGCTCGAGGATGCGCGCCTGCACCGTGACATCGAGCGCCGAAACCGCCTCGTCGAGCACGACGACATCGGGGCGGATCGCGAGCGCCCGCGCGATCGCGACGCGTTGACGCTGACCGCCGGAGAGCTCTCGCGGCGTGCGGTCGAGCACGTCACGGGGGAGCGCCACGCGGTCGATGAGCTCGGCCGCACGCGCGGCGCGGTCGGCGCGGCGACCCTCGCGGAAGTTGTGCAGCGGCTCCGCGACGATCTGCGCGATGCTCTGGCGCGGGTCGAGCGACGAGAAGGGGTTCTGGTAGACGAGCTGGATGCGACGGCGCAGCTCCCTCACCTCGGAGCGCGAGAGCCCGGCGACGTCGGTGCCGTCGAGGTCGATGGTGCCGGCATCCGGATGCAGGAATCGCGTGACGAGCCGCGCGGTCGTCGTCTTTCCCGACCCTGATTCGCCCACGAGCGCATGGGTGGTGCCACGACGTACGCGGAACGACACGTCGTCGACGGCGCGGAACGGCTCGCGCCCCCGAACGGCGAACTCCTTCACGAGCCCGGTGGCTGTGATCGCGTACGGGTTCTCGGCCGCAGCGGCAGACGCATCCCGCAGGAAGAGCGGCGCGGGCGCGCGGCGGAATCCGGTCGCGAGCGCGGGGGCGTCGGCGAGCAGCTGCCGCGTGTACGCATCGCGCGGACCGTCGAGGATGTCGGCCGCCGGCCCCTCCTCGACGACGCGACCGTCCTTCAGCACGACGATCCGCTGCGCGCGATCGGCGGCCACCCCGAGGTCGTGCGTCACGAGCAGCACGGATGTGCCCTCTTCGCGGCGCAGGTCGTCGATGAGATCGAGGATGCGCCGCTGCACGGTCGCGTCGAGTGCGCTCGTGGGCTCGTCCGCGATGATGAGGCGCGGGCGCAGCGCGATCGCCGTCGCGATGAGCACGCGCTGACGCATTCCGCCGGAGAGTTCGTGCGGGTACTGCCGCGACCGCAGCTCGGGGTCGTCGAGCCCCACGCGCTCGAGCAGCTCGAGCACGCGCGCCTTCACGACGCGCGCGTCGCGCTCCCCGTGCACGCGGAGGATCTCGCCGACCTGCACGCCGATCGGCCGGACGGGGTCGAGAGATGCGACGGGGTCCTGCGGCACGAGTCCGACGCTCACGCCGCGCACGGCCCGCAGGCGGCGCGACGACCACCCCGCGATGTCGACGCCGCCCAGGCGCACGGCGCCGCCGTCGACGCGACCGCCTTCGGGGAGCAAGCCGATCAGCGCGTGCGCGGTGGTGGACTTGCCCGATCCGGACTCGCCCACGAGCGCCACGACCTCGCCCTCGGCGACGTCGAAACCCACGCCGTGCACGACTTCGCGGCGACCGGCACGGCCTGCGTACGAGACGCGCAGGCCCTCGACGCTGAGCACGGTCACCGCGAGCTCCTTCCGAGCGACTGGCTGATGCGGTTGGCGCTGAGCACGACGACGAGCACGACGAGGCCCGGCAGCGTCGTGAGCCACCATGCGGTCGCGACGTAGTTGCGGCCCTCCGCGATGAGCAGGCCCCACTCGGGCGTCGGCGGCGGTGCGCCGTAGCCGAGGAACCCGAGCGTCGAGATCGCGAGGATCGCCGTGCCGAACTGGAGCGCCGCGAGGCCGATCACCGCGGTCAGCGAGTTCGGCAGCACATGGCGGCGCAGCACCGAGAAGAAGGTGCCGCCGCTGCCGAACGCCGCCTCGACGTAGTCGCTGCGCCGCACGCGCACGACCTCGGAGCGCGACAGCCTCGCGAACGACGCGACGCTCACCACCCCGACCGCGATGGCGGCGTTCACCGTGCCGAAGCCGAGCAGGATGATCACCGACAGCATGAGCAGCAGGCCGGGGATCGACAGCAGCACGTCGACGATCCGCATGAGGATGTCGTCGACGAGTCCTCCCACCGACCCGGCGACGACACCGATGATCGTGCCCGCGGCGAGGCCGACGGTCACCGCGATGAGCGCCCCCGACAGGGAGTGCACCGCGCCGTAGACGACACGCGCGTACAGGTCGCGGCCGATCGCATCCGTGCCGAACCAGTGCTCGAGGCTCGGCGGCTGGAGCTTCTCGGCGGGCACACCGTCGATCGGGTCGTATCCGGTGAACGCCCACGGAACGAGCGCCCACAGCACGGCGATCACGACGACCGCGACGGCGAGGACGAGGGTCCACGAAGGGCGTCGGCCTCGCGCGAAGAGGCGTGCGATCGACGAGCGCCGACGGGGGCGGCCGGGCTCGGCCGCGGCATCCGCCTCGATCGGATCGGTGACGACGCCGGATGCCTCGTCGCGGGCCGCCTTGCGGACAGCGTCGACATCGGGGGGAAGGACGGGAGCGGTCATGCGGATGCCTCCACCGGCGTCGGGGCGGACTCGGGGGCTGCCGTTGCGGTCGCGCGGCGCGAGCCCGACCGAAGTCTCGGGTCGAGCACGGGGTAGAGCAGGTCGACCGCGAGGTTCACGACGATGAACGTGAACGCCGCGAGCACGACGATGCCCTGCAGCACGGGGATGTCCTGGTTGGCGACGGCCTGCTCGGTGACCCGTCCGATCCCGGATCGACCGAACACCGTCTCGGTCACGACCGCGCCGCCGACGAGCTCGCCGAACAGCACGCCCGCGATCGTGAGCGTCGGAAGGATCGCGTTGCGCGCGACCGATGTCCACAGCACACGCGACTCCGATGCGCCCTTCGCGCGGATGACGGTCACGAACGGCTGGAGGCGCACCTCGTCGATGGACCGGATGAGGATCTGCGCGAGCGGCGCCGAGATGGGCACCGCGAGCGTGAGCACCGGCAGGATCAAGCCGACGACGGGGTCGGCACCCACGATCGGCACCCACCCGAGGCCGAACGAGAACACCTGGATGAGGAGGATGCCGAGCCAGAACACCGGGATCGAGACGAACACGCCGGGGATCGCCTGCAGCCCGCGGCGCAGCCACCCGAACGGAGAGAGGGTGGAGAGGAACGCGATCGCCACCGCGAGGATCGCCGCCACGACGAATCCGATGCCGGCGAGCGCGATCGTCGACGGCAGTGCCTCGCCGATCAGCTCGAGCACGCCGGTGCCGTACTGCGTCGAGTACCCGAACTCCCCGCGCAGATAGCCGGCGAGCGTCGTGAGGTACTGCTGCCACCACGGTGCGTCCACGCCGTAGTTGATCCGGATCTGCTGGATCTGCTCCGCCGTCAGCCCGAGCTCGGGGTTGTCGTAGCGGATGAGGATCGCATCCCCGGGCATCAGCTGCAGAAGGAGGAAGGTGACCGTGTAGGCCGCGATCAGGACGATCGCGGCCTGCCCGGCCCGTCTCAGCGCATAGCGCATCGGCTCAGCTCCTGTGACCTACTCGTCGAGCCACACGTCGTAGAACAGCGGGCGGCCGACCGACTCGAACTCGACGCCGTGCACGTACGGAGCCGTGCCGTACACCTGCGGCTCCTCGAACAGCGGGATCACGTACGCCTGCTCGGCGAGGTAGTCCTGCACCGCCTGCGACGCCTCGACGCGTTCGGCGGGATCGGGCTCCGAGGCCACGACCTCCAGCAGCCGGTCGAGCTCGGCGTCGTCCGACAGGAGCGTGTCGCGGTTCTGCGTGTGGTACTGGCTCTTGATGACGTCGAGGTCCGCGCGCCCGACCATCGAGTGGTACAGCGGAGTCTTGAGCGGGTCCTGGATGTCTTCGGCATAGGTGCCGGCGTCCGCCGACTTCACGTTCAGCTCGACGCCGATCTTCTTCAGCTGCTGCGCGATGAGCTCGAGCGTCTGCTTCGACAGGGGCTGCGGCTTCGCCTCGTAGACCGTGAGCGACAGTCGCTGACCGTCCTTCTCACGGATGCCGTCCGAGCCCGGCTCCCACCCGGCTTCGTCGAGCAGCTCCTGCGCCTTCTCGGGGTCGTACTCGTAGAACGACGACTCGTCCTTGTAGCCGAGGGCCGTCGAGCTGAGCGCCGACGTCGCCTTCGGGTAGTTCGCGGTGAAGATCGTGTCGACGACCTCCTGCGCGTCGACCCCCGCGACGAGCGCCTGGCGCACGCGGATGTCGCTCAGCAGCGGGTTCGTGAACCGCAGGCCGATCGAGTTGTTGACGCCGCGCGTCTGCGGGGCGTGCAGCTCGAAGCCGGCCGACTCGACCCGGGCCTCATCGAACGCCTGCACGTAGCGGATGTAGTCTGCCTGGCCCGCGAGGAGCGACCCGATGCGCACCGAGTCCTCGGGCGCCACGATCAGGTGGATCCCGTCGAGGTACGCACGGCCCTGGTGCTCGAAGCTCGGCGGAGCCCAGTCGTAATCCTCGCGCGCCTCGAACGTGAGCTCGGTGCCGAGCTTCTCGTCGGTGATCACGAACGGCCCCGAGCCGACGATCTCCGTCGCGTTGCCCGCGCCGAACTCCTCGAGCGACCGGTCGAGCGTGTCGGGCGACAGCAGCCCCGAGTTGATCGTCGACGTCGCCTGGAGGAAGCCGGGCGACGGCGCGGAGAAGCGGAACGTCACCGTGTCGTCGTCGACGACCTCGCTCGACTCGTAGTTGTTGATCGCCTCGGAGATCGTCAGCCCGAGGTCGGGGTTCCCCAGCCCGTAGGTGTCGAAGTTCTTCGCGACGGCGGCCGCGTCGATGGGCGTGCCGTCCGAGAACGTCGCGTCGTCGCGCAGCTCGAACGTGTACTCGGTCGCGTTCTCGTTCACGGTCCACTCGGTCGCGATCCACGGCTCGATCTCGAGCGTCTCCGGGTTCTGCCACGTCAGGCGCGCCGTGATGTTGTTCACGATGCCGCCGTTCGGGTAGAACCCGGCCTGCGGCGGGTACAGGTTCGTGTAGGTCTGGTGCTCGAGGTAGGTCAGGGTGCCGCCGGTGACCGGGTCGCCGGCGGGCTCACCCGAGCCGCTCGGCGCGCTGCTCGACGCGCACGACGCGAGAGTGGCCGCGGTGGCGATCGCGGCGAGTGCAGCGACGGCGCGAACTGCGGGACGGGACATGTCGGGTCTCCTGGAGTCGGGGGGATGGTTCGGAAAGCTGGCGGCCACGCTACGCATGTCGCGGCGGGTGCCGCAGAGTGTGACGAAACGGCCCGTCACCGCTCGCAAGACGCGTTCACACAGGGTCACAGTGGGTAACACGGATGCCGCTGCGCGGGGTGCCGGACGCTGAGCGGGCGAAGCGAGACGACGCATCCCAGACGCCGTTCGTCTCGTCGCTGCTCCTCGCTCAGGGGCCGGTGGAGGAAGCGGATGCCGCCACAGGCGCATGCAGGAGCCGCGGCGCACTCAACCCGAGCCGTTCGCGCAGCGTGTCACCCTCGCGACCGAGCAGACCGCGGCGCCGCAGCTCGGGCACGGCGAGCGCGGTGAACGCCTCGAACTGATCCGGCTGGAACGCCGACAGCACGTTGAAGCCGTCCGCCGCGTGCTCGTCGCACCAGCGCTCGAAGTGGTCCGCGACCGTCGACGCATCACCCACGACGAACGCGGCCGGAACGGCGTGCGCCGCGATGAGGTGCCGCCATGTCACCGGAGCCTCTCCCCCGACACGGCGACCCGTCCGCTGCTCGACGAGCGCGAGGGTCCGCGCAGCGGCCTCGCCGAACCGCGCAGCGGTGACAGCGTCCACCGGCTCGTCGACGCCCGCCCGACGGGACGGGTCGTCCGCGGCGACGCCGGCCGCGTCGAGGAAGGCCGCGAGCGAGCGATTCGCCGGAAATCCCGGCCGCCCGACGTGCGCAGACTCGCCGTCGTCGATCGGCACGAGCACCAGCAGGCGATCGACGATCGTGCGGGCCGCGGCATCCGTCTCCGCGACCACCGGAAGCACCGGTGCGATCACCTTGATGGCGTCGGGCGAACGTCCGGCAGCCGACGCGGCCGCCCGCAGCGAGGCCCGCGCCTCGCGCGCGGCGTGGAGGTCGGGTGAGGCGATGAGCGCGAGGTCGGCCTCGGTCGCCGCGAGCGCACGCGAACGGTCGGATGTGCCCGCGTGGACGATCGGCGGATGCACCTGCGGCGGCCGCGCGACGTTGAGCGGACCCTCGACGCGCACGTGATCGCCGCGGAACTCCGGCGCGCGCAGTCCGTCTTCGTCGATCAGCGTGCCGGTGAGGCGATCGGCGATCCACGCGCCGTCGTCCCACGATTCCCACAGCAGGCGCAGCGCGCGTACGAACTCCTCGGCACGGTCGTACCGTGTCGCGTTGTCGGCATGCGCGTCGCGACCGTGGTTCGCCGCCGCGCGCGGCTCGGCCCCCGTCACGAGGTTCACGCCGGCCCGGCCGCCCGTGAGCAGGTCGAGCGACGCGGTCGCACGGGCCGTGGCATACGGATCCGCGTACGTCGTGTTGACCGTCGCGATGAGCCCGATGCGCTCGGTGATGCCCGCGAGGTAGAGCACCGCGCTCACGGGATCGATGCGTGCGAGCAGGTACGGGTCGCGGAACTCGAGGTCGGGGCCCGTCGCCAGCCAGTCGCCGAAGAAGAGATAGTCGAGCCCCGCGTCCTCGCCGAGCTGCGCGATGCGGCGGAGGATCGCGGCATCCGTCTGCGGGTCGGCGTGCGCGCCCGGGTGCCGCCAGCCCGACGGATACGCGCCGAGCGTGCGCACCATGGCGCCGATGATGAGCGGCCCGGTCATGACGGCACCACCTCGGCCGCGGGTGTGCTTCCGACGGCGACGAGCCTGCCGCGCGTGTTCGACCACTGGCTCCACGAGCCCGGATACACGGTCACCTCGACGCCGGCGACGGCGCCCGCGAGCGCGGTGTGGGTCGCGGCGATCCCCGAGCCGCAGTAGGCGGCGACCGGCACGCCCTCGGTCGCGCCGACGGATGCGAAGGCCGCGCGCAGCTCGTCGGGCGACCGGAACCTCCCGCCGTGCACGTGGACTGTCGTCGGCAGGTTGACCGCTCCCGGGATGTGACCGCCGACCGGGTCGATCGGCTCGGTGTCTCCCCGGTAGCGCTCGGGCGCGCGCACATCGAGGAGCGTTCCGCGCCACGGCCAGTCCTCGACGTCGTCGATGTCGGCGACCGCGCCGGGATCGAGGTCGTCGAGCTGGATCGTGCCGCGGCGCGGCTGCACATCTCCGGTCTCGAGCGGCAGCCCCTCGGCGATCCACCCGCGCAGACCGCCGTCGAGCACGCGGACGGAGGGCACTCCCGAGTGGGTGAGCAGCCACCACGCGCGCGCCGCTGCGACGGCGTGCAGGTCGTCGTACACGACGACGGGGTCGCCCGCCCGCAGGCCCCAGCGACGTGCCGCCTCCTCCAGCACGGCGCGAGGCGGGACCGGATGCCTTCCCTCACGCGGGTCGCCGCGCAGGGCCAGCTCGTGCTCGAGGTCGACGTAGACCGCTCCCGGAAGGTGCCCGTCCAGATAGGCGGGGCGCCCCTCGGGCTCGTCCAGGCGCCAGCGGACGTCGAGCAGACGCACATTCGGATCGCGAAGGAGCAGCTCGTGAAGCTCAGCGGGGGAGATGAGCGGGGCCATGTCGTCATGGTCACCCGGGCCGCGAGGGCGCGGCTCCATATGACGACACACGATGCAACATGACGACATGAGAGAGGATGGCCGGATGACTCGAACGCACGTGCTCACCGGTGCCGGCTCGGGAATCGGCGAGGCCATCGCCCGCCGCCTCGCCGACCGCGGCGACCGGCTCATCCTCGTCGCGCGCGACACCGACCGCGCCGCGCAGCTCGCCGAGAGGTTCGACGGCGCCGCGACGATCGCAGCGGACCTGCGGCATCCGGATTCCCTCGCCGAAGCGATCGCGGCCGCCGATCTGCCGAATCGCATCGACACGGTCGTCCACGCCGCCGGCATCGTCGAGCTCGGAACCGTCGCGGACCTGACGGTCGCGTCGTGGACGGAGCAGCTCACGGTGAACCTCATCGCCCCCGCCGAGCTCACGCGACTCCTGCTCCCCGGCCTGCGGGCCGCGCGCGGGCAGATCGTGTTCGTGAACTCGGGGGCAGGACTGTCCGCGCATCCGGAATGGGCGGCGTACGGCGCGTCGAAGCACGGTCTGAAGGCCCTCGCGGATGCGGTGCGCGGCGAGGAGGCGCCGTACGGCATCCGCGTCACGACCGTCTATCCCGGCCGCACCTCGACACCCATGCAGGAGCGCGTCCACGAACAGGAGGGGCGCGAGTACGATCCGAGCGCCTTCATCGATCCCGACTCGGTCGCCACGACCGTGCTGACCGTGCTCGACCTGCCGCGCGACGCCGTCATCAGCGACGTGACGGTCCGCCCCGGGCCCCGCTGACCCCCGCCGACGTCACGGGCGCTTTCCACCGAGCGACACGCGCGGTTGCCGCCCGTCGCGGTCGCCTCGATCCTGGAACGCACGCCACCACGGCACCGCCCACGAGGACCGTCCGACAGAGGAGTCGCCGATGACCCAGCCCGCCTCGCCCGCCCGTCCTGAGTCGCTTCCCGAGACGATGAAGGCCGCCGTCCTGCGCGACGACCGGCCCGCGCTCGAGGTGATCGAGATCCCGGTGCCGCGGCCGCGGCGCGGCGAGGCGCTTGTGAAGGTGCGCGCGTGCGGGGTGTGCCACACCGACCTGCACGTCATCAAGAGCGAGGTCGCGTTCCCGCGTCCGGCGGTGCTCGGCCACGAGATCAGCGGGACGATCGTCGAGCTCGGCGACGGAGCGACGGATGCCGCGTTCGACGTGGGCGATGACGTGGTCGGCGCCTTCATCATGCCGTGCACCGAGTGCGACGCGTGCCGCCGCGGGCGCGACGACCTGTGTGCGGACTTCTTCGGGCAGAACCGCCTGCGCGGGACGCTGTACGACGGCGAGAGCCGTCTGTCGCTGGCCGACGGGTCGTTCCTCGCGATGTACTCGATGGGCGGACTGGCCGAGTACGCCGTCGTGCCGCTGTCGGCGCTCACCCGTCTGCCCGACGCCCTCGACCCCGTGACCGCCGCCGTGCTCGGGTGCGCCGCCTTCACGGCGTACGGAGCGGTGCATCGCGCGGGGCACGTCGAGCGGGGCGAGTCGGTCGCGGTGGTCGCGGTCGGCGGAGTCGGCAGCGGCGTGGTGCAGGTCGCCCGCGCCGCGGGCGCCGACCCGATCATCGCGATCGACGTGTCGGAGGAGAAGCTCGAGGCCGCGCGCGCACTGGGCGCGACCCACATCGTGAACTCGAGGGAGACGGATGCCGCCACCGCCGTCCGCGAGCTCACGGGCGGGCGCGGGGTCGACGTCGCGTTCGAAGCACTCGGACACCCGGCGACGTTCGCGCAGGCGGTGCGCACGCTCGCCGACGGCGGCCGCATGGTCGCGATCGGGATCGGGGCGGGGAATGCCGCGGCAGAGGTCGAGATCACGCCGCTCGTACGCCGCGGCTACACGATCACGGGCTCGTTCGGCGCGCGCACGCGCGAGGACCTTCCCGCCGTCGTCGAGCTCGCCCGTCGCGGGGAGTTCGACACGGTCGACCTCGTCACGCGCCGGTACGGCCTCGACGACGCGGATGCCGCCTACCGGGCGCTCTCGCGCGGCGAGATCACCGGGCGCGCGGTCATCGTGATGTCGTAGGAGCCGGCTGAGACGAATCGCCGGGCGGCGCGTCGGGATCCGCGGGGATCCGGATGCCGCAGCCGGAGAGGACCGTGGCCGCGATCAGCATCGTGACCGCGGCCACGGTCCGTTCGGTGCGCGGCGATCCGCCGTCGTGCACCGAGCGGCCCCCCGGCCGTTCATGCGTCCCCCCGCTCAGGTCGCGCTGTAGCGCTCCATCCAGTCGCGGAGAGCAGCCTCTTCGAAGAGGTCGGCCTCATCGAGGAGGCCTCCGTCATCGAGGACGATCGTCTGTTCGGCGCTCTCGTCGTCGCCGTCCGAGGCGTCCGAGCGGCGTTCTTCGTGCGGCACCGTCAGGCTGTCCACTCGACACCACCTCTCCTTCTGAACCGATCGTCGCCCACAGCGGGAGATATCCCGCGGGGGTTGACTCCGGGGGCACGGCGGGCTACACGTGCCGCGGCGGCGACGGATGCCACGTGCTCGGGCTACCGTGGCGACGTGGACACCGCCAGGCAGCACGCCCCGACCGACGCGCCGGTGACGCTCGGCGCCGGCGTCGTGCGCCGGTCGGCACGCCTCGCGGACGGGCGGGAGCTCCTCTACTACGACGATCCCGGGACGACCCTCGGCCCCGAGCGGGCCGTCGATGCGCGCGTGCTCGAGGCTCGGCCACAGACCGCGACGATGCGCCTCGACGTGCTCACGGGCGACTGGATCACGGTCGCCGCGGCGCGTCAGCACCGCGTGATGCTCCCGGGCGCCGACGCCGATCCGCTCGCCCCGCAGTCGCCCGACAATCCGTCCGAGGTGCCTTCGCGGTACGACGTCGCAGTGTTCGAGAACCGCGCTCCCGCCTTCGGTCCCGCGCTGCGCGAGCCGGTCGAGGGGACCCCGCCCGCGGACGACCCGCCTACGGGCCTGGAGGATCTCGACGAACTGGGGCTCGGGCGGACGCGCACGTCGGTCGGGCGCTGCGAGGTCGTGTGCTTCAGCCCGGAGCACGAGGGGTCGTTCGGGACGCAGACGGTCACCCGCGCGCGCACCGTGATCGAGGCGTGGGCCGACCGCACGGCGGCGCTGTCGGCGCTGCCCGGCGTCGAGCAGGTGTTCCCGTTCGAGAACCGCGGCGAGGCGATCGGGGTGACGCTGCCGCATCCGCACGGTCAGATCTACGCGTATCCGTACATCACGCCCCGCACGACCCGGCTGCTCGAGCGCATCGCGCACGCCGGCCGCGACCTCTTCGCGCGCGTGCTCGCGTTCGAACAGGCGTCGGAGCGAGTGGTCCTCCGGGGCGAGCACTGGACGGCGTTCGTGCCGTTCGCCGCGCACTGGCCGATCGAGGTGCACCTCATGCCGCACCGGCACGCCGCCGATCTCACCGAGTTGGCCGACGACGAGCGCGACGAGCTCGCGCCCCTCTATCTGCGGCTGCTGCGCGGCGTGGACGCCCTGTACGGCACGCCCACGCCGTACATCGCGGCGTGGCACCAGGCGCCCGTCCACGTGGGGCGCGACGTCGTGCGCCTGCGACTCGAGCTGACCAGCCCGCGCCGCGCGGCCGACAAGCTCAAGTACCTCGCCGGCTCGGAGTCGGCGATGTGGGCATGGACCGTCGAGGTCCCGCCCGAGGAGGCCGCCGTACGCCTGCGCGAAGCCGTCGAAGGAGTGATCCTGTGACCCTCCCTCAAGCGGCGCGCGACGCACGCGACCTGTTCGCCGCGACGATCGGCGGCGAACCGGCGGGAGTGTGGTCGGCGCCGGGGCGCGTGAACCTCATCGGCGAGCACACCGACTACAACGACGGGTTCGTGCTGCCGTTCGCGATCGACCGACGCACGTACGCCGCCGCGACCCGCAGCGCGGAACCGCGCATCCGCGTCGCGTCGACCCTCGAAGCCGAAACGGTCGAGGTTCGGCTCGACGAGCTCGCCCTCGTGTTCCCCGATCGCCGCGAGGCAGTGCCGGAGTGGGCACGCTACCCGCTGGGCGTCGCGTGGGCGCTGCTGCCCGAGCGCGACGGTGACCTGCCGGGAGTGGATCTCGCCATCGCGTCTGACGTTCCCGTGGGAGCGGGGCTCTCGTCATCGGCCGCGCTGGAGTGCGCCGTCGCGGCGGCGCTCGACGAGATGTGGCGCCTCGGCCACGACCGCGTCGCGCTCGCCCGGGCCGGCCGCCTCGCCGAGAACGAGGCGGTCGGAGCGCCCACCGGGATCATGGACCAGATGGCGGCGATGCTCGGCCGTGCCGATTCCGCGGTGTTCCTCGACTGCCGCTCGCTCGAAGCCGAGGCGGTCGACCTCGGCTTCCGCGAGCAGGGGCTCGAGGTGCTCGTCATCGACACCGGCGTGACCCACGCGCACGCCACGGGCGGCTATCGCGAGCGCCGGGCGACCTGCGAGCACGGAGCCGCCGTCATGGGCGTGACCGCGCTGCGGGACCTTTCGGGCGACGACCTCACGCGCGCCGCCGCGACCCTCGACGACGTCTCCCTCCGCCGCGTCCGCCACGTCGTGACCGAGAACCGGCGCGTGCTCGACACGGTCGAGGCGCTGCGCACTCACGGCCCGGGCGCGATCGGCGACCTGCTGCTCGCGAGCCACGCCTCGATGCGCGACGACTTCGAGATCTCGATCCCCGAACTCGACACCGCGGTCGAGACCGCCGTCGCCGCGGGCGCGATCGGCGCGCGCATGACGGGGGGCGGCTTCGGCGGAGCCGCGATCGCCCTCGTGCCGAGCGAGAGCTCGAAAGACGTGACGGATGCCGTGACCGCCGCGTTCGCGGCATCCGGTTTCGCAGCACCGCGGTGCTTCACCGTGACGCCCTCCGACGGCGCGCGCCGCGAAGGGTGACCGCCCGGCTCGGGTCAGAAGCCCTGCGCGAGGCGGTAGTACGCCTGGTTCCAGCGCAGCTCCTGCTGGAACCCGCGGACCGTCGTCGAGTCGTCGATCACGAGCAGCTCGGTCTTCGCGATGTCGGCGAAGTCGCGGAACACGTCGATCCCCACCGCGGTCGTCATGACGGTGTGGTGCGCGGCACCCGCCGCGAGCCAGCACGCGGCCGACGTCGCGAAGTCGGGGGCGGGCTTCCACACCGCACGCCCGACGGGGAGCTTCGGCAGATCGGGTGCTTCGACGTTCTCGACGACGTTCGCGACGAGGCGGAACCGGTCTCGCATGTCGCTCATCGCGACCACGAGCGCAGGTCCCGGGTCGGCGGTGAACACGAGGCGGACCGGATCCTCCTTGCCGCCGATCCCGAGCGGGTGGATCTCGAGCCGCGGCTTCTTCGTCGTGAGGGACGGCGACACCTCGAGCATGTGCGCGCCGAGGATCTTCTCGTCGCCCGCGACGAGGTCGTACGTGTAGTCCTCCATGAGCGACGCGCCGCCCGGCAGCCCCGCGCCCATGACGCTCGCGATCCGCACGAGGATCGCCGTCTTCCAGTCGCCCTCGGCGCCGAATCCGTAGCCCTCGGCCATGAGCCGCTGCACGGCGAGCCCCGGTAGCTGCTTGAGGGCGCCGAGGTCCTCGAACGACGTCGTGAAGGCGCCGAATCCGCCTCCCTCCAGGAACGAGCGCAGGCCGACCTCGATCGCCGCGCCGTCGCGCAGAGATTCGTGACGGTCGCCGCCGGGGAGCAGCTCCGGCACGACGTCGTACGAGTCGACGTACTCCTCGACGAGTGCGTCGATCTCGGCATCCGTCGCCTGTGCGACCGCGTCGGCGAGCTCGTTGACGCCCCACGTGTTCACCTGCACGCCGAACCGCAGCTCTGCCTCGGTCTTGTCGCCCTCGGTGACCGCGACGTAGCGCATGTTGTCGCCGAACCGCGCGAGCTTGAGCGAGCGGGCGGCCGCCCATCCCGCGGCAGCGCGCTGCCAGTCCTCGACCTGCCGCAGCACGTCGGGGTTCGAGACGTGCCCGACGACCGTCTTGCGCGCGACGCCGAGACGCGTCTGGATGTAGGCGAACTCCCGGTCGCCGTGCGCAGCCTGGTTGAGGTTCATGAAGTCGAAGTCGATGTCGGCCCACGGCAGCTCCACGTTCGCCTGCGTGTGCAGGTGCAGCAGCGGCTTCTGCAGCGCGTCGAGTCCGGCGATCCACATCTTCGCGGGGCTGAAGGTGTGCATCCACGCGATCACGCCGATCACGTCGTCGCGCGCGTTCGCATCGAGTGCGAGGCGACGGATGCCGTCGGGATCGGTCAGGACCGGCTTCCACACGACCTTCACGGGCAGACCCGCGAGGCCCTCCGCGACGCTCCGCGACTGGTCGGCGACCTGACGCAGCGTCTCCTCTCCGTAGAGGGTCTGGCTGCCGGTCGCGAACCAGACTTCGTACCCGTCGAGCGAGGTGGAGAGCGTCATCCGTGGTGTCCTTTCGAATCGATCTTCAGCGTCCGTTGGCCGGCAGGGCGCGGACGGCGGCGGCCTCGACCTCGAGCCCCGCACGGTACGCGTCGAGGTACGCGGCGAACCCCTCGACGTCTGCCGGATCGGGGTCGGCGGTCTCGAAGGTCGCGTCCGCGAACACACGTTCGTCGAGGAACGACGCGAGACCGGATGCCTCACCGGCCCCCTCGCCTGCGGCCCGTGCGTACGCCGCGAGCACCGCCATCCCCCACGCCCCGCCCTCCGACGCGGAGGGGGCCAGGGCGACCGGCGCGTCGAGTGCGGCGGCGAGGAACCGCTGGGCGACGCCGGCCGTGCGGAAGATGCCTCCGTGCGCGAGCATGCGGTCGAGCCCGACGCCTTCGGACTCGAGCACGCGCATGCCGAGCGCGAGCGTGCCGAACACGCCGTACAGGTGCGCGCGCATGAGGTTCGCGAGGGTGAGCCGGCTGTCGGGGGTGCGCACGACGAGCGGGCGGCCCTCGGCGAGGCCGACGACCGGCTCTCCCGCGACCTGGTTGTACGCCAGCACGCCGCCCGCGTCGGCGTCGCCCTCGAGCGCCTCGCGGAACAGCGTCTCGAACACCTCGTCGTCGCTCAGCTCGTGCCCCGCCGCGGCCGCGAAGCGCCCGAACACGCGCGCCCACGCGGCGAGCTCGCTCGCGCCGTTGTTGCAATGCACCATCGCGACGGGGTCGCCCGCCGGCGTCGTCACGACATCGAGCTCGTGGTGGATGCGCTCGAGCGGCCGCTCGAGCACCACCATCGCGAAGATGCTCGTTCCCGCGCTCACGTTGCCGGTGCGCGGCGCGACGGCGTTGGTCGCGACCATCCCGGTCCCGGCATCCCCTTCGGGCGGGCAGAACCGGATGCCGGCGCGCAATGCGCCCGTCGGATCGAGCAGCGCGGCGCCCTCGGCCGTGAGCTCGCCCGCGGACTGACCCGCGGTGAGCACGTGCGGCAGCAGTTCGCGCAGCGGGGCGGCGAGCGCGCTGGCCGACGCGAGCGCGTCGAACTGCGCGACCATGACCTCGTCGTAGTCGACCGTCTCGGCGTCGATCGGCAGCATCCCCGACGCGTCGCCGACCCCGAGCACGCGCCGGCCCGTGAGCTTCCAGTGCACGTACCCGGCGAGGGTCGTGAGGAACCGGATGCGCGGAACGTGCGGCTCCTCGTCGAGCACCGCCTGGTACAGGTGCGCGATCGACCACCGCAGCGGGATGTTCACGCCGAAGAGGTCCGTGAGCGCCTCGGCGGCCGCCCCCGTATTGGTGTTGCGCCACGTGCGGAACGGCACGAGCAGCTCGCCCTCCGCGTCGAACGCGAGATAGCCGTGCATCATCGCCGAGACGCCGACCGCGCCATAGGTCTCGGGAACGACGTCGTACCGCCGCCGCACGTCTGTCACGAGATCGGCATACGCCGCGCGCAGCCCCGACCAGACGGCGTCGAGCGAGTACGTCCACAGGCCGTCGACGAGCTCGTTCTCCCACTCGTGGCTGCCGACGGCGAGCACGTGGGACGGATCTTCGCCGACGAGGCACGCCTTGATGCGCGTCGACCCGAGCTCGATTCCGAGCGACGTGCGGCCTTCGAGGATCGCGCGGGTCGCCGCATCCGTCGACTCGTCCGTCGCTGTCATCGGCGATCGTCCTCCTTCTGGCCGTACACGTTCTGGTACCGGTCGTAGAGCCGGTCGATGATGTCGGGCGGCAGCGGGATCACGGGTCCCGCCTCACGCGCGAAGTGGACGGTGCGCGCCACGTCCTCGACCATGACGGCGGCCTTCACCGCGTCCTTGGCGGTGACCCCGATCGTGAACGGGCCGTGGTTCTGCATGAGCACGGCACGCGAGCGATGCCCACTGAGCGTCTCCACGATGCCGCGGCCGATCGAGTCGTCGCCGATGATCGCGAGGGGGCCCACCGGGATGGGACCTCCGAACTCGTCGGCCATCGCGGTGAGGACGCACGGGATCTCCTCGCCGCGAGCCGCCCACGCCGTCGCGAACGTCGAGTGGGTGTGGACGACCCCGCCGACCTCGGGCATATGCCGATAGACGTATGCATGGGCCGCCGTGTCGCTCGATGGGCTGCGCTCGCTGCCCAGGGAGCCTGGGACGACGTTGCCGTCGAGATCGCACAGGATCATGTTCTCGGGGGCGAGCTCGTCGTACGAGACGCCCGAGGGCTTGATCACGAAAAGGTCCGCTCCGGGGACGCGACCCGACACGTTGCCGCCCGTCCAGACGACCAGGCCGTACCGCACGAGCTCGGCGTGGAGACGGGCGACGTCGGCGCGCGTGCGCGCTATCGCATCGGTCTCGACCGGCGTGCTCGGACTTGGGTTGCTCCCCGCGGGCATGCGCTCCTCCACGCGTTACATCGTTGTAAGGGTGATGTTACCGATAACAGGCGGGTCGGGCGACCGACGGGCGCTCCCCGCCCGACCTCATGTCGTGAGATCGTTCACGGTGAGACCCGCCTCCGACACGCGAGATCGCGGTCTGTTACGGAAATGTTATCGCTCACACATTGCCGGAACCAGAAATGTGAGGGCTAACATTTGGCGAACGGGCCGCAACCCAAGCGTCAGCGCCCGCACCACGATCCGGCATCGACGCCGGACCAAGACGAGGAGGTTTTGGAAGTGAAGAAGAAGTTCCTCGGCGCCGTCGCGATCATCGGCGCCCTCGCGATCGCAGCCACGGGCTGCGCCAGCTCATCCGGTGGAGACGCCGGCGCCGGCGACGCCGCCGGCGACGAGACGATCACGGTCGGCTTCGCCCAGACGGGCTCCGAGTCGGGTTGGCGTTCGGCCAACACCGAGTCGATGAAGGCGGCGTTCTCGCAGGAGAACGGGTTCGACCTCGTCTTCAACGCCGCCGACAACGACCCCGCGGCGCAGATCGCGGCCGTGCGCGACTTCATCAACCAGGGCGTCGACGCGATCGTGATCGCGCCGATCGTCGAGGACGGCTGGGACGACGTGCTCCAGGAGGCGGCGGACGCCGGCATCCCCGTCATCCTCGAGGACCGCACGGTCACCGCCTCGGAGGACCTCTACGCGACGTGGGTCGGCCTCGACTTCAAGCGCGAGGGCGAGATCGCCGGTGAATGGGCCGCCGAGAACTTCGGCGACACACCCACCAAGATGGTCGTGCTCGAGGGCACGACCGGCTCCGCGCCCGCCAATGACCGCGCCGAAGGGTTCGATGCGGCGATCGAGGGCACGCAGATCGAGAAGATCGACTCCCAGACGGGCGACTTCACCCGCGACGGCGGCAAGACCGTCATGGAGGGCTTCATCCAGAAGTACGGCATCGACGGCATCGACCTGCTCTACGCGCACAACGACGACATGGCACTCGGCGCCATCGAGGCGATCGAGGCCGCGGGCGGCGTTCCCGGCGAGGACATCGCGATCATCTCGATCGACGCGGTCCACGACGGAATGCAGGCGCTCGTCGACGGCAAGATCAACTTCATCGTCGAGTGCAACCCGCTGCTGGGCGAGCAGGCGGCCGAACTCGTGAAGAAGGTGCTCAACGGCGAGAGCGTCGACAAGGCGTACTACGTCGAGGACCAGAGCTTCACGCAGGAGCAGGCAGCCGAGGTCATCGACTCGCGCGCCTACTGATCCGGAAACGAGCACGACGCGACACGCGGCCGGGGGTCATCCGAGCACTCCCCCGGCCGTGTGTCCACAATGAGGGCGGAAAGGCCACCACACATGCCAGCGGACGTCGAAGTCCCTCCGGTCGTCGAGATGACCGGCATCACCATTCGCTTTCCCGGTGTGCTCGCGCTCGACGGTGTGGACTTCGCGCTGCGCCCCGGCGAGGTCCACTCGCTCATGGGCGAGAACGGCGCGGGCAAGTCGACGCTCATCAAGGCGCTCACCGGCGTCTACCCCATCGACGCCGGTGAGATCACCGTCGCGGGGCGCCGCAGCGTCTTCGCGACGACGGCCGACGCGCAGCGGGCCGGCATCTCCACCGTCTATCAAGAGGTCAACCTCTGTCCGAACCTCTCGGTCGGGGAGAACATCATGCTGGGCCACGAGCCTCGCAGCGCGGGCGGCATCGACTGGAAGGCGACCCACAGCGAGGCGGCCGCGCACCTCGAGAGCCTCGGACTCCAGCTCGACACGCGCTCGCAGCTGTCGACGCATTCGATCGCCATCCAGCAGCTCGTCGCGATCAGCCGTGCGATCGTCCTCGATGCGAAGGTGCTCGTGCTCGACGAGCCCACGTCGAGCCTCGACCGCGGCGAGGTGGAGCGACTCTTCGCGGTCATCCGCGACCTGCGCGGGAAGGGCGTCGCGATCCTGTTCGTGAGCCACTTCCTCGACCAGGTGTTCGAGATCTCCGACCGCATCACCGTGCTCCGCAACGGACGGCTCGTGGGCGAGTACGCGGCCTCGGAGCTCACGCGCGCGCAGCTCGTCTCGAAGATGATCGGCCGCGAGCTCGATGAGCTGGCGGCGCTGTCGTCGGTCGCCGATCGCACCATCGACCGCACGAGGACCCCGGTTCTGCGGGCCACCGGAGTAGGCCGCCGCGGCACGCTCGAGCCGGTCGACATCGACGCGTACGAAGGCGAGGTCGTCGGCATCGCGGGGCTTCTCGGATCGGGACGCACCGAGCTCGTGCGGCTCCTCTACGGCGCGGATCGCGCCGACACGGGCGCGATCCAGGTCAACGGCAAGCCCGCGCGCATCCACACGCCGCGGCACGCGATCGATCACCGCATCGCGTTCTCGTCGGAAGACCGCCGCGCGGAGGGGATCATCCCCGACCTGACCGTCGCCGAGAACATCGTGCTGGGCGTGCAGGCGAAGCGGGGCGCCGTCCGTCGGCTGCGAAAGGGCGAGGCGGATGCGATCGTCGCCGAGCTCATCCAGGCGCTCGGGGTGCGACCGGCCGACCCGACGATGCTCGCGGGGAACCTCTCAGGCGGGAACCAGCAGAAGGTGCTGCTCGCGCGCTGGCTCGCGACCGCGCCCGAACTGCTCGTGCTCGACGAGCCGACGCGCGGGATCGACGTCGGCGCGAAGGCCGACATCCAGCGCAAGGTCGCCGAGCTGAGCGACAAGGGGCTCAGCGTCATCTTCATCTCGTCGGAGCTCGAGGAGGTGCTCCGGCTCGCCCAGCGCGTCGTCGTCATGCGGGATCGTCGGAAGATCGGCGACCTCGACTCGAGCGAGATCGACCTCGACGGGCTCATCGACTTCATCGCACACAACGGGAGCGAGACAGCGGCATGAGAAGAGTCATCCGTCATCGCCTGTTCTGGCCCATCGTCGCGCTGCTCGTGCTGATCGCGATCAACACGATCGCGCGGCCGCAGTTCATCGGCATCACGGTGCGCGACGGCCAGCTGTACGGGGCGCTCATCGACATCCTGCGCAACAGCGCGCCGCTCATGCTCGTCGCGCTCGGCATGACGATCGTCATCGCGACAAGAGGCATCGACCTGTCGGTCGGCGCGGTCATGGCCGTCTCGGGTGCGGTCGCGCTCACGATCATCGACGCCTCGTCCGATCCGACCGGCGTCGGCACGGTCGCCGTGGCCGTGCTCGCCGCGCTCGGCGTCTCGCTCGCTCTCGGCATGTGGAACGGCCTGCTCGTCTCGGTCGTCGGGATCCAGCCGATCATCGCGACGCTCGTGCTGATGCTCGCGGGCCGCGGGGTCGCCCTCCTCATCACCGACGGCTTCATCACGACCGTCAACAGCCCGCCCTACTCGTTCATCGCGACCGGCTACCTCATCGGGCTGCCCGTCGCGTTCCTCATCTCACTCACCGCGATCATCGTGATCGCCCTGTTCGAGCGGCGCACCGCGCTGGGCGTGCTCACCGAGGCCGTCGGCATCAACCCCGAGGCGAGCCGCCTCGCGGGCGTGCGCGCGAGGGGCATCGTGTTCACGGCGTACGCCGTCACGGGTCTGCTCGCGGGCATCGCCGGCATCATCTACAGCGCGAACATCCGCGCAGCCGACGCGAATGCGACCGGCCTGTTCATCGAGCTCTACGCGATCCTCGCGGTCGTCCTCGGGGGCACGTCCCTCATGGGCGGCAAGTTCACGATCGCCGGCACCGTCGTCGGCGTCCTCACGATCCAGACCCTCGAATCCACGATCCTCTTCCTCGGCGTCCCGTCGGCGCAGAGCCCGGTGTTCTTCGCGATCGTCGTCATCGTCGTCGTCATCGTGCAGTCGCCACGGCTGCACGCGTGGGCGCGAAGCGCCGTCCGGGCGAGAGCGCGAGGCGCGGCATCCGATTCCTCGATCGACAAGGCGAAGGTGGCCTCATGACCGCGATCGACACCCGCCCCAAGCCGGCCGAGACGTTCGCGTCGCGGTACTCGACCTTCCTGCGCCGCCACGCGTCGCTCATGCCGACTCTGTCGGCCGTCGTGATCCTCATCGCGCTGCTCATCGGCGCGCGCGTGCGGTTCGCGAACTTCCTCTCACCCGGCAACCTGTCGGCGCTGCTGCTCGACAACGCGTACCTCATCGTGCTCGCGGTGGGGCTCACGCTCGTCATCATCACGGGCGGCATCGACCTGTCGGTCGGATCCGTCATGGCGTTCACCGGCATCCTGTGCGCGAGCCTTCTCGCACAGGGCCTCCCCGCCTTCCTCGTGGTCCCGATCATGCTCGCCGGAGGCGCCCTCATCGGGCTGCTCATAGGCGTGCTCGTGCAGTACTTCAACGTGCAGCCGTTCATCGCGTCACTCGCGGGACTCTTCCTCGCACGCGGGCTCGCCTTCGTCGTGAGCCTCTCGTCGATCCGTGTCGAGGATCCCGCGATCCTGTGGCTGCAGCGCACGCGGTGGTCGGTGGGCGGGTGGTACATCACGCCGACCGGCATCATCGCGCTGCTCGTCGTCGCCATCGCGTTCTTCGTCATGCACTGGACCCGATTCGGACGCACGGTCTACGCGATCGGCGGGAGCGAGCAGTCCGCGCGGCTCATGGGTCTCGACGTCGCGCGCACGAAGATCCTCGTGTACGTCATCAGCGGCGTGTGCGGCGGTCTCGCGGGTCTGCTGCTGACCGCCTACTCGGGGGCGGGGTATCCGCGCAACGGCATCGGCACGGAGCTCGACGCGATCGCGGCGGTCGTCATCGGCGGCACACTGCTCACGGGCGGCACCGGGTACGTGCTCGGGTCTCTCATCGGGGTGCTCGTCTACGGCACGATCAAGAAGCTCATCTCGTTCATGGGCGCCGAGCAGTCCTGGATGCAGATCATCATCGGTGCGCTTCTGCTGGTCTTCATCGTCGTGCAGCGGCTCATCGTCGCGAGGTCGCAGCGACGCGGCAGATGACAGCCCCGCGCGCCACCTGGACGGCGCACGTCCGACGGGATAATGGCGGAATGGAGGAAAGGCGCCCGCTGCTCGAGCTGACGGGCGCCACCGTGCGGTTCGGCGCCGACACGGCGATCGACGCGGTCGACTTCCGCCTGTTCCCCGGCGAGGTGCACTCGCTCATGGGCGAGAACGGCGCAGGAAAGTCGACGCTCATCAAGGCCATCACCGGTGCGCTGCCCCTCGACGAGGGGGAGCTCACACTCGACGGCGAGCACGTGCGCTTCTCGTCGCCGCAGGACGCCCAGCGTGCCGGGATCAGCACGGTCTACCAGGAGATCGACCTGCTCCCGAACGTGTCGGTCGCCGAGAACATCGCGCTCGGGCGCGAGCCGCGGCGTCTCGGTGTGATCGACTGGCGCACCATGAGGTCGGAGGCGCGAGCCGTGCTCGCCGACCTCGGGCTCGAGATCGACCCGGCGTCGCTCCTCGGCACGCACTCGCTCGCCGTGCAGCAGCTCGTCGCGATCGCACGGGCGATCTCGACCGACGTCAAGGTGCTCGTCCTCGATGAGCCGACGTCGAGCCTCGACGTCGACGAGGTCGCGGAGCTCTTCCGCGTCGTGCGCGACCTCACGCGACGGGGCGTCGCGGTGCTGTTCGTGTCGCACTTCATCGATCAGGTGTACGAGCTGTGCGACCGCGTGACCGTCCTGCGCGACGGGCGCCTCGTGGGCGAGTACCTCACCAACGAACTGCTGCGCATCGAGCTCGTGCAGGCGATGCTCGGGCGCACCGCGGCCTCCCTCGACGCCAAGACCCGCGCCGAGGTCGACCCGAAGACGCCCCGCGAGCCCTACCTCAGCGCCCGCGGGGTCACCGTGGGCAACGGCATCCGCGACGCCGACGTCGACATGGTCGAAGGCGAGGTCCTCGGGGTGGCCGGCCTCCTCGGCTCGGGCCGCACCGAGCTCGCGCGCGCGATCACGGGCGCCGACCGCGTGAGCGCCGGGATCATCCGCATCGCCGGGCGCGAGCAGCCCGGGCTGCATCCGCGACGGGCGATGAACCTCGGCGTCGTCTACTCGTCGGAGAACCGCCGCACCGAGGGGATCATCGCCGACCTCAGCGTGCTCGACAACATCACGCTCGCGCTGCAGGCCGAGGAGGGCGTGTTCCGGCGCATCCGTCCCGATCGCCGACGCGAGCTCGCGATGAGCTGGGTCGAGGCGCTCGACATCCGCCCGCCCGATCTCGACCGACCGGCCGGGACCCTGTCGGGCGGGAACCAGCAGAAGCTGCTCCTGGCGCGACTGCTCGCGCTGTCGCCGCGCGTGCTCGTGCTCGACGAGCCGACGCGCGGGATCGACGTCGGCGCCAAGGTCGAGGTGCAGAACCTCGTCGGCGAGCTCGCCGACAACGGGCTCTCCGTCATGTTCATCTCGGCCGAGCTCGAGGAGGTGCTGCGCGTCGGCAATCGCGTGTCGATCCTGCGCGACGGCCGGATCGTCGACACGCTCCCCTCGAGCATGCTCACCGTCGACTCCCTCCTCGCCCTCGTGGCCCGGCCCGAGGAGATCGATGGCTGACACGCGCACGACCTCCGAAGACGGCTCGACGCGGGCCGCCAACATCTTCGACGTCGCCCGGCTGGCAGGCGTCTCGCACCAGACCGTGTCGCGCGTCATCAACGACCTGCCGAATGTGCGACCCGCGACCCGTGCGCGAGTCGAGCAGGCGATCGCCCAGCTGCGGTACAGTCCGTCGCCGGCCGCGCGCGCCCTCGTCACGCGTCGCACGCGCACGATCGGCCTCGTCACTCCGGGCATCTCCGATTACGGTCCGACGTCGGTCGCGCTGAACTTCAACTACGCCGCACGCGAGTCCCGCTACAGCGTCGACACGGTGAGCGCACCGCCGGATGACCCGAAGGCGTGGCGCTCCGCGATCGAAGGGCTCCTGCGGCAGCGCGTCGACGCGATCGTGCTGGTGGTCGTCCACGTCGCGGTGCTGGAGCTCGTCCGCTCGCTCGACCTCAGTATCCCCGTCGTCGCGTGTGCGTCGACCGCGCGTCGGAGCCCGCTCATCGTGTCGATCGACCAGTACCGCGGCGCCCGCGCCGCGGTGCGCCACCTCGCCGAGCTCGGTCACACGCGCATCCTGCACCTCGCGGGACCCGCAACGGCGCCGGATGCGATCGAACGCGCGCGCGGCTGGAGCGACGAGCTCGCGGCCCACCGGCTCGAGCTCACTGAGCCGGCGTACGGCGACTGGTCCGCCGCGAGCGGTCACCGCCTGGCATCCGCGTGGGACATCGGGCCGGGCGCCTCGATCTTCGTGGCGAACGATCAGATGGCGATCGGCGTGCTCTCGGCGCTCCGCGAGCGCGGACTGCGCGTTCCCGAGGACGTGAGCGTCGTCGGCTTCGACGACATCCCCGAGGCCGGCTACCTCTACCCGCCCCTCACCACGGTGCGCCAGGACTTCGCGGCGCTCGGCGAGCTCATGATGCAGAAGGTGCTCCTCGCGGCCGAAGAGCCCGACACGACGACCGAGGCGACGCCAATCCCGACGCACCTCATCGCGCGGCACTCGACCGCGGCGCCGGAGCATCCGTGAGGCGCGATCCGGGAATGTGCGCGGCTCCACGGCGATTGACTCCGGCATGACGACCGTCGGAATCATCGGAGCAGGACACATCGGATCGACTCTCGCCCGCGGGCTCGTCGAGCGCGGGTACGACGTCGTGGTCGCGAACTCGCGCGGGCCCGAGACGCTCGCGAGCCTCGTGACCGAGCTCGGCCCGCGGGCCCGGGCGGGAACGGCGACGGATGCCGCGACCGCCGCCGACTGGGCGATCGTGACCGTCCCGCTGAAGGCGTACCGCGCCATCCCCGTCGAGCCGCTCGCGGGCAAGATCGTGCTGGACACGAACAATTACTACTGGGAGCGCGACGGTCACATCGCCGAGCTCGACGAGAAGAAGGCGACCACGAGCGGCCTTCTGCAGGAGCACCTGCGCGGCGCGAAGGTCGCGAAGGCGTTCAACTCGATCCGTTCGACCGAGATCCTCACGGCGGGGTCGCCCGCCGGCACCCCGAACCGCCGGGCGCTGCCGACCGCGAGCGACTTCGACGACGCGATCGAGCTCGTGACGAAGATCTACGACGAGTTCGGGTTCGACACCGTCGTGGTCGGTCCGCTTTCGGAGAGTTGGCGCGTCGAACGCGACCAGCCCGCGTACGTGGTGCCCCAGACGGCCGACGAGTTGCGCGCGAACCTCGCCCGCGCCACGCGCTGACGGCCGAGATCAGGACATCTGGCGGGCGCAGGAGGATCCCCGGCCGGATCACCTGTCTTCGCCAGATGTCCTGATTCCGCACAGATGGGGGGCGTGGCGCCGACACCGGCGGCGTAGCGCAACGCGGTGGGGCGTGAGGCGGGATCGGATGCGGCGGCCCGCACCCATGGCGCGACGAGGGCGAGCCGCATGACGACGTACCCCGCCATCTGGACGACGGTCGTCATCCGTCGATTCGCGGCGCATGAACCTCACGGCGTCCCGGCCCCGTCGCCCGGCGGCTCGGCGACGTCGAGCACCGCTTCGGCGAACGCGTGCGGCGCCTCGGCGGGGAGGTGGTGCCCCGCGCCCTCGACCTGTCGGTGCTCGCGCGGCCCGGTGAAGAAGCGCGCATGCTGTGAGCCGTCGGTCGCCGGGAAGTTGCCGTCCGCGGTGCCGTCGAGCGTGATCGTCGGCACCGCGATGGGCGGAAGGTCCGCGAGCCGCTGCTCGAGCTCCGCGAACGCCGGCGCCCCGGAGGCGAGGCCGAGGCGGTGGCGGTACGAATGGATCACGACGTCGACGTAGTCGGGGTTCGCGAAGGCCTCGGCGGTGCGATCGAGATCTTCGTCGCGAAAGCGCCACTCCGGCGAGTTGCGTCTCCAGATCACCTCGGCGATACCACGGGCATCACGGGAGAGCCCGGCGCGGCCGCGCTCGGTCGCGAAGTACCAGAAGTACCAGAAGCCCGCTTCGAGCTCGGGCGCGAGCGGCGTCGCCGAAGCGGCGATGTCTTGGATGAGGTATCCGTTCACCGACACCAGTCCCGAGATCCGCTCGGGCCACAGCGCCGCGACGACGCAGGCCGCCCGCGCTCCCCAGTCGTACCCCGCGAGGATCGGCTGCTCGAGCGCGAGCGCGTCGAGGAACGCGAGGAGGTCCGCCCCGAGCGCGGCCTGCTGTCCCGAGCGCGGCGTGTCCGCGCGGAGGAACCGCGTTGCGCCGTGACCACGCAAGGAGGGCACGAGCACGCGGAAGCCGGCCTCCACGAGCAGCGGCACCACGTCGTCGTAGGTGTGGACGTCATACGGGAACCCGTGCAGCAGCACGACGGGCTCCGCGTGCGGGTCTCCATGGTCGCGGTAGGCGACCGACAGCTCGCCGGCGGTCACGCTCCGCGGCGGCTGAATGAGCGGGGTGGTCATGAGTGGTCCTCTCGCTCGGTCCGGTCTTGGACAAGGCGCATGCGGTGAAGGCGGTGTCCCGGGGGCCGGACCGTACCCCGGGACACCGCCGGGCCTGGGGCTACGCCGCGCTCGCAGAGACGCTCTCGACGTACGCGCGGCCCGCGGCGGCGATCGTGGCCACGACCGCATCGGGCTGCGACACGCTCAGCGCATGCGACGCGCCGGCGATCTCCGTGGTGCCCTGCGATCCGGCGCGCTGCGCCCCGGTGCGGAACACCGCGACCGGGATGTTGCGGTCCTGATCCCCGAACACGTGCCACGACGGGATGCGCTTCCACCCGGGCTCGCCCGGCAGCCCTTCCGCCAGCGCCGCCTGCGTGACCGGACGCTGCGTGGCAGCCATGAGCGCCGCGACGGATTCCGGCACGTCCGCGCAGAACTGCGCGTGGAAGGCCTCGGGGCGGATGACGAGCTCGGGGCCGCCGTCTGCCACGGGGTACGCCGCGACCGCGTCGCCGAGCGTGCTGCCCGGGGCGCTCGTCGACAGCGTGAACGCGCTCTCGCCGGTGTCGGGTGCGAACGCCGAGACGTAGACGAGACCGACGACCTGCTCGTTGCCGGAGGACGCCTCCGTGATGACGAGTCCGCCGTACGAGTGGCCGACGAGCACGACCGGTCCGTCGATCGACGCGATCACGTCGCGCACGTACTGCGCATCGCCCGAGAGGCTGCGCAGCGGGTTCGCGACGGCGACCGCGCGGACGCCCTTGGCCTGGAGCCGCTCGATGACGCCGTTCCACGACGCCGACTCGGCGAAGGCGCCGTGGACGAGCACGATGGTGGGCTTGCTTTCGGACATGGTTCTCTTCTCTCTGTGTGATGGGGATGGGATGAGTCGGGTCACGCGGGGACGATCACGCGTGCGAACGCCTTTCGCAGGACGTGGATCGCCTGCTCGATCGCCGCGGTCGTCGCCGCAGACGTGCGCAGCGGGTTGAGCATCATGAAGTCGTGGATCGTGCCGTCGTAGCGCACGAGCGTCGTGCGCACGCCGGCTTCGATGAGGTGGCGCCCGTACTGCTCGCCCTCGTCGCGCAGCACGTCGTTCTCATCGACGATGAGCAGCGTCTCGGGAAGCCCCCTGAGCTCGTCGATCGGGGCACGCAGGGGCGACGCCGTCTGGTCGCGGCGGGCCGTGGTATCCGGCAGGTAGTTGTCCCAGAACCACGCCATCGCGTCGGCACGCAGGTGATAGCCCGCGGCGAACTCGCGGTAGCTCGCGGTGTCCATCGCCGCATCCGTCACCGGGTAGTACAGCGACTGGTGCACGAACGACACGTCGCCGCGCTTCTTCGCCAGGAGCGCGACGACGGCGGCCATGTTGCCCCCGACCGAGTCGCCGGCGATCGCGAGTCGTGACGCGTCGAGCCCCTTCGTCTCGCCGTCGGTCGTGACCCAGCGGGCTGCCGCGTACGCCTGCTCGATCGCGACCGGATGCCGCGCCTCCGGCGATCTCGTGTACTCGACGAACACGACGGCGGCGTCGGCTCCGACAGCGAGCTCGCGCACCAGTCGGTCGTGCGTGCCGGCGTTGCCGAGCACCCAGCCCCCGCCGTGCACGTACAGCACGACCGGCAGGGCTCCCGCCGAGCCGACGGGCTTGACGATGCGGACGGGCACGTCGCCGATTTCGGCGGGCACCGTGATCCACTCCTCGTCGACGCCGGGCTTGTCGACGGGACCCGCCTGGACCTCATCGAGCAGCGCGCGGGCGCCGTCGACGCCCCGCTCCACGAGCGACGGCGGCTGCGCGGCGGCGTCGGCGAACGCGCGCGCCTCGGGTTGGAGAGTGTGTTCGGGCATGTCGATTCCCTTTCTGGAGTGCAGCTCGCTGCGGTCCGGCGTTCACCAGAGACGACCGCACGGATGCTGTGCGTGTGACCGGTGCGGCCGATGTCGGCCCTCACCGCGCGTCGTCGTCACGAAACGGTCCGCTGTCTTGTCAGCCCTGCATGAGCCGGTGCGCTCCCCGCCACCGGACCGGACCGAGCAAGGAGAAGATCATGAAGATCACCGTCATCGGAGGGACCGGCCTCATCGGGTCGCGCATCGTGACGCAGCTGCGCGGAGGCGGACTGGAGGTCGTGCCGGCGGCACGTGCGACCGGCGTGAACTCGTACACGGGCGAAGGCCTCGAAGAGGCCCTCGACGGGGCGGACGTCGTCGTGGACGTGTCCAACTCGTCATACACCGACGAGGCCGCCGCGCGGGAGTTCTTCTACGCGTCGACGCTGAACCTGCTCACCTACGGCGCCGCCGCGGGTGTGGGCCACCACCTCGCCCTCTCGGTCGTCGGCACGGACCGGCTCGCGCGGGCGGAGGGCGGCTACTTCCAGGCGAAGGACGCGCAGGAGAGGCTCATCGTGGAGTCAGGGCGGCCGTACTCGCTCGTGCGCGCGACGCAGTTCTTCGAGTTCATCCGCAGCATCACCGACAACGCGAGCCGAGGCGGCATCATCCGGCTCGCCGACACGCGCATCCAGCCGATGGCCGCCGACGACGTCGCGGCCGCCGTCGCGGAGGTCGCGCTCGGGTCACCGGTGTACGGGACGGTCGAGTACGGCGGCCCCGAGATCTTCGACCTCGCCGATCTCGCGCGACGCGAACTGCGGTTCCGGCACGACGAACGCGAGGTCGTCGCCGATGCCCTGGGGACCTACTTCGGAGCGTGGCTCGGGCCCGACGATCTGCTGCCGGACGCCGACGCGCGCATCGCCCGGATGCGCTTCGCCGATTGGCAGATCGGCTCGAATACTATTTCCCCTCTTTCTATTAGCTAGCACACGATGTAATCTGCTCGCATGAACACCGGACCGGGGGGCGCCGCCCAGATCGACGCCGATGCCCTGGGGCTGTTCGAGCACGCACGCGGTCGCCTCTTCGGCATCGCGTACCGCATGCTCGGCAGCGCCGCCGACGCGGAGGACGTCGTGCAGGAGACGTGGTTGCGCTGGCAGCAGTGCGACCGCGCCGCCGTGCGCGAGCCCGAAGCATTCCTCGCCACGACCGCGACCCGGATCGCGATCAACGTCCTCCACAGCGCGCGCGTGCGCCGCGAGACCTACATCGGGCCATGGCTGCCCAGTCCCGTCGACACCGCCCACGACCCGACGCTCGGCGCGGAGCGCGGCGAAGCCCTGCGCCTCGCGACGCTCCTGCTCATGGAGCGCCTGGGGCCCACGGAGCGGGCCGCCTACGTGCTGCGCGAAGCGTTCGACTATCCGTACGCCCGTATCGCCGAGATCGTCGACACGACCGAGGTCGCCGCCCGGCAGCTCGTGAGCCGCGCCCGCAAGCACCTCGCGGCCGGCGGCGGGCGGGCGGTCGCGGCATCCGCTCATCGCCGGTTCTTCGAAGCGTTCCTGCGCGCCGCACGCGGCGGAGACGCGGAATCGCTCGAGGTCCTTCTCGCAGAGGACGCGGTGAGCTACACCGACGGCGGCGGCGTCGTGCGCCGCACGGCGCGCCGGCCGATTCTCGGCAGGGAGAAGCTCGTGCGATTCCTCCTCGGGGTCTCGCACTGGTTCTGGGGCGATGTCTCGATCGAGATGATCCAGGTGAACGGCCTCGCGGCCGCGCTGCTCCGACGCGCTGATCGCATCTTCGCCGTGCTGACGGTGACGATCGAGGCGAACGCCGTCAGTCAGATCATGTGGATGATGAATCCGGCGAAGCTCGCCGAAGTGGTGAGTGCCCACGAGCACCGCCGAGATGCAGTACCTAGCGCGCTAGTGAATAGCGCACTCGTCACTTCCTGATACCGTTGGAAGGGTGACGGATGCCAAGACCGAAGCCCCACCCGCCGTGCCCCTCGCCGACATGGTGTGCTTCAACCTGCACGCCGCCTACCGGGCCGTGACGGCGGTCTACCGCCCACTGCTCGAACCGCTCGGAGTGACGTACCCGCAGTACCTCGTTCTCGCGATGCTGTGGGAGTACGGCGACCTCACGGTCGGCGACCTCGTCGCACGCCTGCAGTCCGACTACGGCACGATCACACCGCTGGTCAAGCGAATGGAGAAGCTGGGGCTCGTCGCCCGCACGCGCAACCCGCGCGACGAGCGCTCCGTCACGGTGTCGCTCACGCCCGACGGCGATGCGCTCCGCGTCCACGCGCCCGGCATCTACCAGGTCATCACCGAGACCTTCGGCTTCACTCCCGAGAGGGCGGATGCGGCCCTCGAGGTCCTTCGGTCGATCTCGGCGCGCGTCGACGCGACAGACGACTGACCGCCCCCTCGGAGCGCCGTGTCACAGATCGGCGCTCCACCCGGTCAACGCTGTCGAGCGGGGCTTCGGGTCGACGCATCCGTCTGCCCTGGCTCAGGAAGGCGGCACCCATGCCCGAGTACGTCACGATGGGCGAGGGATGAGACCGTGGCGCCGGACGCCGTGGCCCCGTCGCACCGGACGAGAGCACATACGCACGAGGCGGATGCGCGCCACCGTGCGCACCGCGCAGGAGGCGTGGCAGTGCGGTGACGCCGTCGCGCTCGCGCGGTCGCTCACCCGCGACGCACTGGTGCTCGTCGACGCGGGCGACCGCATCGCGGCGCCGGTGCGCAGGGCGACCGGAGCCGCCGTCGTCGCAGCGGCGATGGTCGCGCTGACCGAGGCTCTGCCTGTCAGCTCGATCGTCGAAGCCGACGTGAACGGCGCACCCGGGCTCATGCTCCTCCACGAGAAGCGGGTCGTCGGGGTCGTCGGATTCGACATGCGCGGCCGCGCCGTCTCGCACGTATGGATGGTCGTCAACCCCGCGAAGCTCACGCACTGGAACGGATGAGGGCGAAGCGGTCACACGCGCGGCATCCGGTCTGTCTTAGCTTTCGGGCGCACACGGCTCCCCCACGGAGAAGGGCACGAACATGGCAACGATCGTCGTCATCGGCGGAACCGGGCTCATCGGCTCGAAGGTCGTCGCGAAACTGCAGCGGCACGGACACGATGCCGTCGCCGCCGCCCCGAACACAGGCGTCGACACCATCACCGGCGAAGGCGTCGCCGAAGCGCTCGCCGGCGCGGACGTCGTCGTCGACGTGTCGAACTCGCCGTCGTTCGAGGAGAGCGCGGTGCTCGAGTTCTTCACGACCTCCACCAGGAATCTCATCGCCGCCGAGGAGGAGGCGGGGGTCGGGCACCACGTCGCGCTCACGATCGTCGGCACCAACCGTCCGCAGCACATCCCGTACTTCCGCGCGAAGGTCGCGCAGGAGAACCTCATCCGCGAGTCGGGCTTGCCCTACTCGCTCGTGCACGCGACGCAGTTCTTCGAGTTCGTCGGAAGCATCGCCGACATCTCGACCGACGGCGACACCGTGCGGCTGCCCGGAGCCCTCGTGCAGCCCATCGCCGCAGAAGACGTCGCGACCGCGATCGCCCGCACCGCGGTCGGCGAGCCGGTGAACGGCGACATCGAGATCGCCGGCCCCGAGCAGTTCGGCATGGACGAGTGGGTGCGGCGAGGCCTCGCGTTCCGCCGCGACCCGCGCACGGTCGTGCGCGACGACGGCGCGCCGTACTACGGCGCCACGGTCGACGAGCGCACGCTCGTGCCGGTGGACGGCGCGCAGCTGTTCCAGACGCGTCTCGACGAGTGGCTGCCGGCGAACCCTCCGCGCGCGTGATCCGCGCACAGGGCGAGTCGCCACGACGAGCTGCCCTGCACAGCACTTCGTGGCGACTCGCCGTGGGCGGTCGAGGTCAGGCCGCGACCGCGACCTGTGATCGGATGTCGATGGGCTCGCGCAGCTCTTGCTCGCTCGCCCACTCGATCATCATTCCGCCCGAGCCGGCGGCGGCGTTGGCGAGGGTGCGGAGGCAGTCGGGGTCGAGCGTCTCGGGCTCGGCGCTCGCGAAGACGAACCGGAGCGGGATGGCGGGCTGCATCCAGACGCTGGTGCGCCCGGCGGGGCCGTCATCGGGGTGCTTCCACGTCATCGTGAAGCTCTCGTTGCGACGAAGCTTCGTCGTCGCGACGACCTTGACGTGAGCGAGGATGCGGTCCGGCATCTCGATCGGCTGCGCCTCGGCTCCGTAGTAGAGCAGTCCCATCGATCGTTCCTTTCGGGTACTGGGTTGGTGGGTGGTGCTGGATCTCGGTGTCGTTGTCGCGGATGCGTGCGCTCACGCGGCGTTGTCGCAGTGACGACTCAGCCGCCGGCGGTGCCGCCAGTCCGCCATGAGGTCGGCGAAGCCGCCTCGCCCGATCGGACGCGGCTGCGGCACGAGTGCGACGCCGAGCGCGTGGGGGAAGACGGGGATCACCTCGGCCCCATCCGCCACGCGCTCTCGGGTGTGCTTGTTCATCGTCATGTCCGCGCCCTTTCTGTTCGCTAGTAAATTACTAGCCAGGCAACTAACCATTTGTCAATCCCAGTAAATAAGTATCTCGGCAAGTGTGCAATCTATTGGACGTCTCGCCGCCGAACCCATATGATGGGTGAGCGCGTCCCGAGCACCCAGCCGAGTCGTGGAGGAGCAAGTCGGAGAATTCCCATGCCGCAGACCGTCGTACGCCATGAGAGCGAGCACCTCTACGCGGAGCGCCCCCCAAAGAGTCCAGAGGGCCGGGCGCTCGCCGAAGCGGTGCTGCATCTGCGTCGCGCCGAGCGCGTGCAGGCCGACCGTGCGCTCGCGGTGTCGGGGCTGTCGAACCTCGACCTCACCGCGCTCCGCTACCTCGTGCAGGGCTACCGAGACGGGCGCGACCTCAGCCCGAAAGACCTCATCGTGATGCTCGACACGTCGAGCGCGACCGTCACGAACGTCGTCGACCGCCTCGTCCAGCGCGAGTACGTCACGCGTGTGCAGCACCCGCACGACCGCCGCGCACACTACCTCGTGCCGACCGAGGCGGCGATCCACTGCGTCGACGACGCCTTCGGCGCGCACCACTCGACGCTCGTCTCGGTGATCGACGGACTCTCACCCGACGTCGCCAAGACCACGGCATCCGTCATCTCGCAGATCGCCGAGGCCCTCGACCAGCTCGCGGCGGCTCAGCTGCGCCCGCAGGCCGACACGCCCACCGCGTGAGGCTCGCCCCGCCGAGGCTGTAGAAGCGGCACTCCCCCGGCCCTAATGTGGGCACAGGACGCACCACGGGGAGTGCCGATGACCACGAAAGACCACACCCACGCCCGCGAGACCGGCAGCCTTACCGCGCTGCAGCAGAAGGCTCGCGACCACCTCTGGATGCACTTCTCGCGGCAGTCGACGATGGACTCGGGCGTGCCCGTCATCGTCCGCGGCGAGGGCCATCACATCTGGGACGAGTCGGGAAAGCGCTACTTCGACGGGCTCGCCGGACTCTTCGTCGTCAACGCAGGACACGGCCGGCGGCGGCTCGCGCATGCGGCGGCCAAGCAGGCGGGAGAACTCGCGTTCTTCCCGATCTGGTCGTACGCGCATCCGGCGGCGATCGAGCTCGCGGCGCGCCTCGCCGACTACGCACCGGGCGACCTCAATCGCGTGTTCTTCTCGACAGGCGGCGGTGAAGCCGTCGAGACGGCGTTCAAGCTCGCGAAGCACTACTGGAAGCTGCGCGGCAAGCCCACCAAGCACAAGGTGATCTCGCGCGCGGTCGCCTACCACGGCACTCCGCAGGGCGCGCTCGCGATCACGGGCCTGCCCGCGCTCAAAGAGATGTTCGAGCCGGTCACGCCCGGCGGCTTCCGCGTGCCGAACACCAACTTCTACCGCGCCGCCGACGTCGGAGCGCCCGCCGACGATCTCGAGAAGTTCGGACGCTGGGCTGCCGACCGCATCGAGGAGATGATCCTCTTCGAAGGACCCGACACGGTGGCCGCCGTGTTCCTCGAGCCCGTGCAGAACGCGGGCGGGTGCTTCCCGCCGCCTCCCGGCTACTTCCAGCGCGTGCGCGAGATCTGCGACGCGCACGACGTTCTGCTGGTGAGCGACGAGGTCATCTGCGCCTTCGGGCGCATCGGGCACATGTTCGCGTGCGATGCGTACGGGTACGTCCCCGACATGATCACGTGCGCGAAGGCCATGACGAGCGGATACGCACCGCTCGGCGCGACCATCCTGAGCGAACGCGTGTACGAGCCGTTCGGCACGGGCGACACGAGCTTCCCGCACGGCTACACGTTCGCGGGGCATCCGGTCTCGGCCGCCGTCGCCCTCGAGAACCTCGACATCTTCGAAGAGGAGAAGCTCAACGAGCGCGTCCGCGAGAACTCACCGCTGTTCCGCTCCGCCCTCGAGCGCCTGCTCGACCTGCCGATCGTGGGCGACGTACGCGGCGACGGCTATTTCTTCGGCATCGAGCTCGTGAAGGACAAGTCCACGCGCGAGACGTTCAACGAGGAGGAGTCGGAGCGCCTCCTGCGCGGCTTCCTGTCGAAGGAGCTCTTCGAGGCGGGTCTGTACTGCCGCGCCGACGACCGCGGCGACCCTGTCATCCAGCTCGCGCCGCCGCTCACGATCGGCCCGGCGGAGTTCGACGAGATCGAGGGCATCCTGCGCGACGTCCTCACGAGGGCGGGTCAGCTGCTCTGACACCGTCGCCGTGGACGAACCGGATGCCGCCACCGGCGTCCGAGGTCCGCGCTACGTTCTGCGCCATGGCGGAGAGGGTCGAGCTGTGGTGGGCGCGCCGCCAGTTCTCGCGCGGCGCCGAGGTGCCCTACGCCGTGGGCACGTACCGCGAGGCATGGGCGTCCTTCCCGATGCTCGTGCGCCAGTACCATCCCGAGCTCAACGCGGGGATCGTGCTGTCGCAGATCCCGCCGGCGGCCGACGTGCTTCTGCTGTGGCAGTGCGAGGCCGGGCACCTGTTCGCGGCGACGCCCACCGAGCAGCGCAACCGCCCGGGTCAGAAGCGCAGGCGGTCGGCGTGGTGTCCCGAGTGCTCGCTGCAGGCTGCGCCACCGCGCATCCGCCGACCCGACGATCCGCCGGCCCCGGTCCCACGGCCCCGGGCGAAGCCGCGGCGACGCGTCTGCGACAAGACGCCCGATCTGCCCGTGGGCGAGGCGTTCACGAGCGAGTGCGCGCCGGCACCGGCATCCGCCGTCGAGGCCACGCTTCGCGCCGACCTGTTCGCCCGGCTCCCGCTCACGCAGGGGCTCAACGCCGTGCGCGTGAGCCGGCCGTTCTTCGACCATCTCGAGGTGTGGCCCGATATCGTGCTGGCGGAGCTGCGCGTCGCGATCGAGTACGACAGCCCGGGCCGGTTCGGCCTCGAGCACGTCGGGCCTCGCGAGGAGTCCGATCGCCGCAAGGACCGCCTGCTGCGCAGCGCGGGGTGGGAGGTCGTGCGGATCCGCACGGGCAGACTCGAGAAGCTCGGCCCGCACGACCTCCAGTTGTCGAGCCTCGGCCGCAAAGGCGTCGATCGGATCGTGGACGCCCTTCGCGGCATCCGCGGTCCGATCATGGTCGACGCCTATCTCACCTGATGCGGCGGCGGTAGATCGCCATCGACGCGATGTACGCGACGGCGAGGATCCCGACGAGCCAGGCCATCGCGATCCAGATCTCACCGCCGACCGGCTGACCGGCGAACAGCGCCCGCATCGTGTCGACGATCGAGGTCACGGGCTGGTTCTCGGCGAACCACTGCACGGGGCCCGGCATCGACTCGGTCGGCACGAACGCCGAGCTGATGAACGGCAGGAAGATCAGCGGGTACGAGAACGCGCTCGCCCCGTCGACCGTCTTCGCCGTGAGCCCGGGGATCACGGCGAGCCACGTGAGCGCGAGCGTGAACAGCACGAGCATGCCCGCCACGGCGAGCCACCCGCCGACGCCTGCTCCCGTGCGGAAGCCCATGAGCAGCGCGACGCCGACGACGATCGCGAGCGAGACGACGATCGACACGAGCGACGTGAGCACGTGTGCCCACAGCACCCCGGACCGGGAGATCGGCAGCGACTGGAACCGTTCGAAGATCCCGCCTTTCATGTCGAGGAAGAGCCGGTACGCCGTGTAGGCGATGCCCGACGCGATCGTGATGAGGAGGATTCCGGGCAGCATGTAGTCGATGTACGACCCCTTCGAGGCACCCGTGTCGATCGCCCCGCCGAAGACGTAGACGAACAGCAGCATGATGGCGATCGGCGTGACCGCCGTCGTGATGATGGTGTCGGGGCTGCGCAGGATGTGGCGCAGCGACCGGCCGGTGAGCACCGCGGTGTCGCCGATGGCGTGGGCGGTCATGATTCCTTCCTTCCTGAGTCCTCCTCACCCGTGAGGGCGAAGAAGACGTCTTCGAGGCTCGGCTGCTTCTCGACGTATTCGACCTTCGCCGCGGGCAGGAGCCGCTTGAGCTCGTCGAGGGTGCCGTTCACGATGATCCGACCTTCGTGGAGGATCGCGATGCGGTCGGCGAGCTGCTCGGCCTCTTCGAGGTACTGCGTCGTCAACAGCACGGTCGTGCCGCCGCGCGCGAGCTCGCGCACCGCCTGCCACACCTCGAGGCGCGCTTCAGGGTCGAGGCCCGTGGTCGGCTCGTCGAGGAAGATGACGGACGGCTCGCCGATGAGGCTCATCGCGATGTCGAGCCGGCGCCGCATGCCACCCGAGTAGGTCGCGGCCTTGCGGCCGCCGGCCTCGGTCAGCGAGAAGCGCTCGAGCAGGGCATCCGCGACCCCTCCCGGATCGGCGACATGGCGAAGCCGCGCGACGAGCACGAGGTTCTCGCGTCCCGTCAGCACTTCGTCGACGGCGGCGAACTGTCCCGTGAGGCTGATCGCACCGCGCACCTCGGCCGGACGGTCGGCGGTGTCGAAACCGCCGACCGTCGCGCTGCCCGAGTCCGCTTTCGCGAGCGTGGAGAGGATGCGGATGGTCGTGGTCTTGCCTGCTCCGTTGGAGCCGAGCAGCGCGAAGATCTCGCCCCGCTCGACCTCGAAGTCCACGCCGCGCAGAACCTCGACGTCGTCGTAGGACTTCCGCAGGCCCTGGACGCGGATGGCTGGGGCTTCCGTGATCGTCGCGGTCATGATCCCTGCTCCTTCACCGCGTCGTCGATCGCCTTCGTCAGGCGGACGCGCTCCTTGTCGATCCACCGCCGGCCCGTGTACGACTGGGCGAAGGTCTCGGCGAAGTCGACCGGATCGTCGCCGACGATGTCGCGCACCGCGGTGCCGTCAGCCGCGGCGCGCTCCCACAGGTCGGCGAGGTCGCCGAACATCGTGACGAGCGTGTCGCCGTCGACCATTCCGCCGTAGTACAGGAAGTACCGGTGGAGGGCCTTCGCGGCCGTGCGATACGGGGCGGGCAGGGCTTCGATGCGAGCGAGGCTCTGCTTGTACTGCTTCTTCTGCTCGAGCGACCCCGTGAGCGCCTCGATCCATTTGGCGGCCATGTCACTCTCCTTCCTTGCGGAGCTTTTCCAGTCGGTCTGCGAGGAAGCTCCACGTCCTCCAGAACTCTTCGAGGTACTCGTGACCCCGGGCGTTGACGGAGTACACCTTGCGCGGCGGGCCCTTCTCGGACGGCACCTTCTCGACGTCGACGAGCCCGCGCTGCTCGATGCGCACGAGCAGGGCGTAGATGGTGCCCTCGGCGATGTCGGTGAACCCCTGCTCCCGCAGCCACGCGGTGATCTCGTAGCCGTACGCGGGCCGCGAGGCCAGCACCGCGAGCACGATGCCCTCGAGAATGCCCTTCAGCATCTCGGTCGCCTGCTTGCTCATCGCACCCTCCGTCGGTACTCAGTAACACTTGGTACCGGTAGATAGTAACACTGAATACCGCCGCGTCTCTTCCCGATTCCGGAAAGATCGACGGATGCGGCGCCGCGCGCCGGGCGCGACGAAGGGCCGTCGAGCTGGATCGCTCGACGGCTCGTGCGGGGAGTCAGGCCGGCGCGCTCACCGAGGCGGCGACGACCGTGTCAGTCGAGGGGAGATCTTCTCAGTCGAAGGGGGGGTCGTGCGGCCGCCGCGGTCGGGCTCCTGATCGCCGGGGATCGGGATCACCGCGATCGGCACGCCGGCCGTGATCAGCAGGAGGGCGTCACGGCGGAGCCCTTCGCCGTCGTTCACGCGCAGCCAGTGGGCACCGCGCTTCACGCCCTCCGCGATCTCGTCGAGGATCTCCTGCGGGTCGCGGCCGCCGACGCTGTAGAGCTGCCCGCCGTAGACGATGTCAATGCGCTTCATCGGTCAGCATCCGCTCATCCGCCGACTCCGCCGGCTCGGGGACGACATACAGCCCCGACGGCGAGTTCGCCGTGTAGCTGAGCGCGTCGATCCACGCGCGGTTGAGCGCGGGCTTGCGGCTTCCGTAGAACTTGTAGACGAGGGAGGCCTGCGGATGGATCCAGATCGTGGTGCGCCCGTCGCCGATGCTCGGATCGTCGCGCCACGTGAAGTGGAAGCCCTCGCCGCGCCGCAGCTTGCTGCCGATGACGAGCTGCAGGTGCGCGAGCACGCGGTCCTCGAAGTCGACCTTGATCGACCCCTCGTAGATGAACTTGCCCATACCGGTGCTCCTCCTCGGCGGCCGTCCTTCAACGGTCCGCGCTCGCGCACGCCGACACCACGCCCTTGACACTCCCGGGGCCCGGGGCTACGGCGGAGGCATCCGGCTCTGGTCAGAGGTCTTCGGGCGCGAGATCGCCCTGACCCTCCTCGCCCAGCTCCGCCACGAGCGGGTCGTCGCCCTGCGTGTCGGGCTGATCGCCGAACGCCTCCTCGGTCTGGGCGTAGCCGCCCTCGCCGGCACCGCGGCCGTCCGTGTAGCGACCGGTCTCGCGGTCCACCTCGTCACTCGACGCGGCCAGCTCGTCCTGGAACTCGCCTCCCGCCAGCGTGTCGGGCTCGTCGGCGCCTTCGCCGCCGGCACCCAGGTCCTCTTCGCGCTCGTCCATGTCACGCTCCTTTCGCGTCACTCGCACCGTCTCACGCGGCGCGCGAGTCGACGGGGGGCTTGACACGGCGAGACGGATGCCGCGCCTACCCCGGCGCGTGCACGTGGCCCTGCGTGAAGGTGTCGTCAGGCTCGTGGTCGGCGGGTTCCGGAACGACGTGGAGTCCACCCGGCGAGTTGGCCTCGTGCATGAGGACCTCGAGCCACAGGCGGTTGAGCGACGGCGCCCTGCTGCCGTAGTAGCGGAAGATGAGCGACGCGTGGGGATGGACCCAGATCGTGGTCCGGCCGCTCCCGAGGCTCGGATCCTCGCGCCAGCTGAAGAAGAACGCCTCCGAACGGCGCAGCTTCGTTCCGATGACCGTCTGGAGGTGGAGAAGGAGGCGGTCGTCGAAGTCGACCTTGACGGTCGTCTCGTAGGTGAACTTGCCCATGGCGGGCTCCTCCGGCGACCGGCGAGGGGTTTGCGGTCGCCTGCTCCCATCGTGGCCCCGATCGGCGTCGCTGTGGGATGGATCGCACGCTTTTCTCACGCGATGCATGGCGCGCACAATGGTGCGTATGGCTGCTGTGCCCGCCACGATGCGCGCGTGGGTCGTCGCGCGGCCGGGCCCGATGGAGTCCGACCCGCTCGACTGGGTCGAGCTGCCCGTCCCGCGTCCGCGTGACGACGAGCTGCTGGTGCGCGTGACGGCGTGCGGGGTGTGCCGCACCGACCTGCACGTGAGCGAGGGAGATCTTCCCGTGCACAAGCCCCGAGTGGTGCCCGGTCACGAAGTCGTCGGCGAAGTGATCGACGCGGGCGACGCGGTGGCGGGCTTCCGCGAAGGCGACCGCGTCGGGATCGCGTGGCTGCGGCGGACGTGCGGCGTGTGCCGGTTCTGCCGGTCGGGCCGGGAGAACCTGTGCCCCTCGTCGGAGTACACCGGGTGGGATGCGGACGGCGGCTATGCCGAGTACGCGACCGCGCCGGCCGCCTATGCGTACCGCTTGCCGGATGCCGACGACGTGTCGATCGCGCCGCTGCTGTGCGCGGGCATCATCGGATACCGCGCCCTGCTGCGCGCGGAGCTCCCGGCGGGCGGGCGGCTCGGGCTCTACGGCTTCGGCGGCAGCGCGCACCTGTGTGCGCAGGTCGCGCTCGCCGAGGGCGCCCGGGTGCACGTCATGACGCGCGACGCCGCCTCGCGGGCGCTCGCGCTCAAGCTCGGCGCGGCGTCGGCCCAGGGCTTCTTCGATCCTCCACCCGAGCCGCTCGACAGCGCGATCCTCTTCGCGCCCGTCGGCGACGTCGTGCCCCATGCTCTCCGGGCACTCGACCGCGGCGGAACGGCCGCGGTCGCCGGCATCCACCTCACCGACATCCCCTCGCTCGTATATGAAGACGAGCTCTTCTACGAGAAGCAGCTGCGCAGCGTCACCTCGAACACACGGGCCGACGGGCGCGCGTTCCTCGAACGCGTCGCACGGTACGGGGTAACGGCGACCGTGCATCCGTACCCTCTGTCGCACGCAGCGCAGGCGCTCAGAGACCTCAAGGGCGGGCGGTTCGACGGCGCCGCAGTGCTCGTGCCCGACGGCTGAGCTGCGCCGAGCTCCGCGGGAGAAGGTCCCGAGTCACTCTCATCATGCTCGTCGCGGGTCCGCGGCTCTGACGTTCGGGCTCCGGCTCGTGATCGTCGTGCTCGGGGTGTTGGATCAGCGGCGGCCGGCCGGCGCCCGCTGAACCCGGCGAACGCTACGGGGACAGGGACGAGGTCCGCGACTCGATCCCCTCGAGGACGCGCACGGCCTCACCCGTGCCGTCCTCGTTCGAGAGCGCGTCGGCGATGCGCGCCGCGCTCTCCCGGTAGTCCTCGTTCGTCGCGAGGTCGCCGAGAGCCGCGGCGAGCTCGTCGGCCGAGAGGCGGCGCAGCCGCAGCGGCTCGGGACCCGCGCCCAGGTCGCGCACGCGGTCGCCCCAGAAGGGCTGATCGACCAGCACAGGGCAGATGAGCGTCGGCCGTCCGGCGCGCAACCCCGCGGCCGTGGTGCCAGCTCCTCCGTGATGCACGACCGCCGCCACACGCGGGAAGAGCCAGTCATGCGGCACCTCTTCTACGACGTGGACATCGTCGTCCGCCGGCATCCGCACCGCACCCCAGCCCTTCGATACGACGGCCCGGATGCCCGCCCGGCGCACCGCTTCGAGGATGATCTCCCCGCGACGCTCCGCGTCTCGCGCGAAGCCCATGCTCCCGAACCCGATGTAGACGACGGGTCCTCGTTGCGCGAGGAATGCGGCGAGCTCGGCCGGCGGAGTCCACTCCCGCAACGGCGGGCGCCACCAGTAACCCGCGATGTGCGCGGA
Source organism: Microbacterium sp. (assembly GCF_035556355.1). Classification (GTDB taxonomy): domain Bacteria; phylum Actinomycetota; class Actinomycetes; order Actinomycetales; family Microbacteriaceae; genus Microbacterium. The sequence continues at coordinate 84,503 of NZ_DATMFG010000021.1, read as the reverse complement.
GTCGGGGTAGTCGGCCGGTCGCGGCACGACGTGCCGGCTGAAAGCGTAGAGCACCGGCATCCGCTCGCCGTCCGGCGTGTGCAGATAGTCGCTGAACCTGCTCGTGCGCCGGAGTCCGAGCATGTCGGTGCGGAAGCGATTCACCATGCCTCCGTACGCGAGACCTGCGGAGCGGTTGAACGCGTACGTCGCGCGGTTCAGCCGCCGGCCCAGCGGGCGCGACACGACGGGAATCGGGAACGCCGAGGTGGGGGTGAGGAACGGGAGAGGGAGCGACGCGACGGCGGGAACCCCGAGACGCTCGGCGATGTGCGGCCCGCCGAGGGTCTTCGGGTGCGCCACCACGACGGTCGGCTCGAACCGCTGCGCGATCGCCCACTGCTCGCCGAGCGACACGCGCATAGCCGCCGACATGCGGCGGGCCAGCGACAGAGCCTCACGGGGCCCGGTCGACTCGCCCATGCCGGCACGCATGACGTCGTCCATCTCGGTCGCCATCGGCTCGAATCGCACCGCGTCGGGGACGGTGTCGCGGTACGCCTCGGGAGCGCCGAGCGCGACGTCATGCCCCTCGGCGGCGAGCCGCTCGGCGAGGGCGGCGAACGGCGCGATGTCGCCGCGGGTCCCGACCGTCAGGATGAGGACGCGCATCGCCGGTGCCTCAGCAGAGCTCTCGCGCTGCGGCGGCGTGGATGGACGAGTCCACGATGTCGGTCCACCCGAGTGCGACGTCGCCGGCGACGCCGGCCGGAGTCGCGATCGCCTGCGTGACGCGCCGTTCGAGCGTGTCGGCGTCCTCGCATCCGGTGACGTCCAGCAGCACGACCTCGACGTATCGCCCCCTCGCGCGCTCGAGCTCCGCGTGCAGGCGAGCGGCCGCGCGGGCGGCCGTCGCGAGGCATCCGCCCGCCGGAACGACCCCGCCGTGCGAATACGCGACGAAGACGTGCGCGAGCTGCGGATGCGCCGCCGCCACCGCGGCCACGTCACGGCAGTGAGCGACCAGCCGCTTCTGCGCGTCGCGCTTCGACGTCGCGTCCCGCAGGTCGGCACCCCACACCACCGCGCGCGGCGGCTCGAGGCCCGAGGCCTGCGTTGCGGCGAGCTGCTGCAGCACCGGCAGCAGATCGCCCCGGACGATGAGCTGTGCACCCATGGCCTGCCTTTCGGTCACATGTTCACGAACGTGCCGACCAGACTTCCCGGCTCACCATCGCCCCGGTTGGGACTGCTTCACGATACGCCCGCTGGAGGACATGCGAGGCGAACACGCGGGCGCGCCCGGGACCCCGATCAGCGGTCGAGCTGCAGGCGCCGCCACACGACGACCGTCGCGACCGCAGCGACGGCACCCACGCCCGCCGTGAGCGTCAACTGACCGGCCGACACGGACGCCCCGCCCGGCATCGCCCATAGGGCCGGCGCGGCGAAGGGCATCCAGCCGCCGGAACCCGAGAGCACACCGACCTGCGTCACCACCAAAAGCCCGACTGCTGAGCCGACCGCCGCGAGGAGGGATCCCGTGATCGAGGCCACCCACACGACAGGGAGGACGGCGATCGCGGTGAGCACGACGAGGATGGGGATGCGTGCGAGCGCCGCCCACTCGCCGGGTGTCGGCACACCGAGTCCGAGCACCGAGCCCGCGATGAGGAGCAGGGCGAGGATCAGGACGGCGGCGGCGAGATTCCACAACCCGAGCACGGCGATCTTCGCGATCGCGATGCGCCCTCGCGACACCGGAAGCGCGAAGAGACGGGAGACGGTGCGATCGGCGAACTCGCGGGCGAAGATCCACGCGGCGACGACCCCGCTCGCCACGAACCCGCCCGCGCCGGTGATCTGCGCCGCGGCCGACACCAGCCCCGCCCAATCGACGGTGACTGAGGACCCGAGCTTCGCGATGAGCTGCGTGTCGCCCGAGCGCGCGATGGTGATGATCACTGAGCACAGAGTCGTCACCCCGCCCACGTACGCGACGATCGTGATGATCCCCACGAGCGAGCGCACGGTCTTGCCGGCCTCACATCGGATGGCGGCGATCATGACGCCCCCAGCGCGATGTCGTCGCGGCGCACCCGGTCGAACAGCGCACGCTCGAGGTCGCCGGATCCCGGCTCCAGCTCACCGATCAGCCGGCCCCTGTTCATGACGACGATGCGGTCTGCGATGCGCGCGACCTCATCGAGATGATGACTGCTCACGAGGACCGCGGCTCCTTCTGCCTTGCGCTCGACGATGCGATCCCGGAGCAGCAGGATCCCGGAGGGATCGAGTGCATTGCCCGGCTCGTCCAGCACGAGGACGCCGGGTCCGTGCTGCAACGCCATCGCCAGCGCCGCCCGCTGCCCGTTTCCGAGCGACAGCTGCGAGGCCCGCCGGTCGGCGAACCGCTCGAGCACGAGGTCGGCGATCGACGATTCGACCACGGATGCCGCGACTCCGCGCATCCGCGCAGCCAGCAGCAGGTTCTGACGCACGGTGAGCTCCCCGTAGAGCGCGGGTCCGTCCACGAGGTGGCCGACATCGCGCCAGGCCGCGGCTGCAAGCCTCTCGACGGGCACTCCCCCGATCTCCACCGTGCCGGAGTCGGGCCGCAGCATCCCGAGAGCCAGCTTGAGCAGCGTCGTCTTGCCTGCTCCGTTCAGCCCGACGAGGGCCACGACCTCACCCGACCCCACCGTGAGGGTCAGATCCTGCACACCGGGGTCCGTCCGGAAGCGGCGCGACACGGCCCGCAGGGAGAGCGAGCCCATCATCGTCCGCCCAGCACGTCGAGGGCGTCGCGGATCGCGGCGCCGAGGTCACCCGCCTGCGACGACGCCCACAGCAGAAGGGCTTCGTTGAGACCGGCCACGACGGACGCGGCGATGACGGATGCCTCGTGCGGCGCGATTCCGCGCCCTTCGAGCGCCTCGCGGATGGCGCTGACAGTCGCGGCGCTCCCGTCGGCGAGGGCGGACCGCAGGGACGGCGTCGACGCGACGACAGCCAGCCGCTCGCGAACGGCCGCGGCATCCGGCTGTTCCACGGCCCGCCACGCGTCGGCGATCCCTCGCACCGTCGCCTGCCACGGTCCTTCGTCCGCCGGACGGCGGGCGATCGCCTCGGCGATGAGCGGGTCGTACGGATCGTCGACGAGCACAGCGGCCTTCGTCGGGAAATGCCGGAAGAACGTCATCTCGCTGACTCCGGCGCGCGCGGCGATCTCGGCCGCGGTCGTCGCATCGAACCCCTTCGCCGCCGACAGCTCGAGCGCGGCGGCGAGGAGTCGACGGCGGGTGTCGGCCTTGCTCATCCACAGGATGTTAGTCACTAACATTCTGTAGCGGCAAGTCGGTGTGCGAGCGGCTCCTCAGGCGACAGCAGTTATCCTTACCCGTCGGGCGAGCGACCCGGCGACGACGCCGTTCGTCGTTCCGCCCCGACTTTCAGCGAACGGATGCCCCGACCATGACCGTCCCCTCGTTCGACGCCGGACGCCTCGACCGCGACACGTGCGCGGCGCTCGACGCGGCCGATCCGCTGGCACCCTTCCGCGAGCGCTTCGCCCTGCCCGAGGGCGTGGTCTATCTCGACGGCAACTCGCTCGGAGCGCTCCCGCGCGACACCGCGGCACACGTGCAGCGGGTGATCTCCGAGGAGTGGGGATCCGGCCTCATCCGCAGCTGGAATGACGCCGGATGGTTCGACAAGCCGCGCACGGTGGGCGACATGATCGCCCCGCTCATCGGCGCCGCGCCGGGCGAGGTGGTGATCGGCGACACGACGTCGGCCAGTCTCTTCCAGACGACGGTCGCCGCGGCCCGCATGCGCCCTGATCGGCACGCGATCGTGTCGGAACGGGGGAACTTCCCCACCGACCTCTACGTGCTCGAGAGCGTGCAGGCCCTGCTCGGAGGTGACACCCCGCTCGAACGCAGGCTCATCGCCGACGACGGCCCCACGCTCGACGACGTGCTCGACGACGATGTCGCGGTCGTCGTGCTCACGCACGTCGACTACCGCACGGGCCGCATGTACGACATGGCCGATGTCACGCGGCGCGTCCACGACGCGGGTGCGGTCATGGTGTGGGATCTGTGCCACAGTGCGGGCGCGGTGCCTGTGAACCTCAACGAGGCGGATGCCGACTTCGCAGTCGGCTGCACCTACAAGTACCTCAACGGCGGCCCCGGCGCCCCCTCGTTCCTGTGGGCGGCCGGGAGGCACCACGCCGCCGCCCGCCCGGCGCTCACCGGGTGGAACGGTCACGCCCGACCCTTCGACTTCGCCGTCGATTACGCGCCGGCACCGGGGATCACGCGATTCCGGGTGGGAACGCCGCAGGTGCTCGCGATCTCGGCGCTGGAGGCGAGCCTGCGCCTTTGGGCCGAGGTCGACATGGCGCGGGTGCGCGAGAAGAGCCTGCGGCTCACGGCGCTCTTCATGGCACTCGTCGACGAGCGCCTCGCGCGATGGGGGCTCGAGGTCGTCACACCGCGCGAGCCGTTGAGGCGCGGCAGCCAGGTGTCGGTGCGGTTCGCCGACGGCTACGCGGTCATGCAGGCACTCACCGAGCGCGGCGTCATCGGGGACTTCCGCGCACCCGATCTCATGCGGTTCGGCTTCGCTCCGCTGTACGTCTCGCACGTCGATGTGTGGAACGCCGTCGCAGCGCTCGAAGACATCCTCGGGACCGAGGTCTGGCGCGAGCCCAGGTTCGCACGCCGCGCCGCCGTCACGTGACGGCGCGGCCGCAGCGGCGGCGATCAGGCAGCCGAGGCGTCCGCGACGACCTGTGCGCGCAGGGGCAGGAGCGCCCCGGCGACGGTCTGGATGGTCTCGTCGTCGACGCCCGCTTCTGCGAGTGCGGTGGCGGCGTGCTGGATGACCCGGTCGAAGTCGGCGTCGGTGATGCCGCGGCCGGCGTGCGCCGCGTCGATGTCACGACCTCGGTACCCGTCGGGACCGCCGGTGGCGACGGCGAGGAACAGCGCCATGTGGCGCTTCTGCTCGACCATGTCGGTGCCGGCGAAGAACGGTGCGAGGGTCTCATCGCCGATGATGTGCCGGTACAGGTTGTCGACGACGGCGGCGATGCCGTCGCCCGCGCCGAGGCGTTCGTACAGTGTGGTCGATGCGCTCGTGTCGGTCATGGGTGCTCCGATCGTGGTGGGGTGGGGGGATGCCGGCACGGGGGCGCCGGTGGGTCGGGGTCAGAGTCCCTGTCGGCCATCGCCGTTCGGGCTGGGACTGCTCACGAAGGAGGAGCGCCGGTTGGACGGCGGCGGCACCGTCTCCTCGCGCGCACCGCCGGTGCCGAGGCGTCCGAGCTCTCGTTCGATCGACTCGAGCAGCGAGTGCACCTGTGCCGTCGCCATGCGCGCGAATTGGCGGGCCCTGACGACCTCGTCCGCCGATGCCGGGCCGGCGGCGAGCAGGTCGTCGGTCGCGAAGGCTGGCGCCGGCGGCTGGTCGAACGTCCACACCGAGGGCGTTGCGGGCGCTCCGGCCGGTGCGCCGGAATCGACAGCCGTCGCTTCGGCGGAGGGGCGCACGCCCGACTCGCGCTCGATCGAGTGTGCGACCTGCTGGGCGCGCTCGACGATCTCGCGGTATTGGTTCCGGGCGGTCTCGATGAGGTCCTTCGAGTACGATTCGGCCTCGGCGACCGCGTCGTCGGCGATGCGCTGCGCCTGGCTCAGCAGCAGCACCGCGCGACTCGAGATCTCGTTGTCTTCGGAGCTGAGGCTCGCGGTGAGCGCCTCGTTCTCGCGACGGGCGACCTCCAGGGCGTCGGCGGCGGCGGCCAGCAGCGAATGGACTTCTGCCCGGCTGTATCCGTCGGTCTCGCGAGAGAAGGATGCACCGCGCAGCAGTTCCGGGGTGATCGGCGCGGATTGGGTCCCGGTCATGATCATGTTGCCCTCTCCTAGATGCCCATCCCGACGCGCGGCTGGGCGAGTTCTCGGGAGCCTGCCTGACTGCCCGATTCGCTGACGTCCTGGCTGTAGGGGTCTTCGTACTTCTCACTGCGGATGCGGTCGGGCTCGAGCCCCGCGGAGCGGAGCGCCGCCGCCGTGTGCTCGACCATGCGCGGCGAGCCGCACACCAGCGCGGTGCGGCCGTGCCACGGCCCGTCCGCCGCCGCGACGTCGCCGACCAGCCCGCGGCGTCCGGGGAAGGACGGATCGTCGGACACCACGAACTCCGTCTCGAGCCACGGCGCGCCGTGAAGGCGCTCGAGCTCGGGCTTGGCGTAGAACCCCCACGGATGCCGCACCCCGTGGTACAGCGCGACGTGCGGGCCGATTCCCGTGGTTCGGTGTCGCTCCGCGATCTGATCGAGGATCGCCAGCATCGGGGCCATGCCGGTGCCGCCCGCGACGAACAGCAGGTCGGGCCACTCGCGATCCGGTGGGAGCGTCAGCCGCTCGCCGATGGGCGGGCCGAGCCGCACACGATCACCGGGCTTGACGTCTCGCAGCAGCGCACCGCTGACCTGGCCGCCCGCGACGAGCTGCACGTGGAAGTCCATCGTGCGGTCGGCGCGCGGAGCGTGCGCCGGCGAGTAGTACCTCCACTGCCGGGGCCGCTGCGGGATCTCGAGAGTGACCGACTGGCCGGGTCGGTACTCGTAGTCGTCGTCGACGCGGATCGTCACCGTGCCGATGTCCATTCCGCGACGCTCTGTCGCGACCACCTCGGCCCCCCACGTCGCGGGCTGCGACTCGGCCGCCTCGGCGGCGGTGATCATCGTGGTCGCGATCAGGCCGTACGCCTCGGCCCAGTCCGATGCGAGCTCGGGCGTCCACGCGCTCCCGAGGAAGTGCTTGAGCGTCGCGAGAAGCGACGCCCCCACCGCCGGATAGTGGTCCGCGAGCGCGCCGAACTTGCGGTGATCGCGGCCGAGGTCTTCGATGTACCCGACCACCTCCGGGAGGTTGTCGACGTTGCTGACCATGCGGCCGAGGGCTCTGACCAGCCGGTCGCGCTGCGTCGCCATCGTGACGGGGAACATGTCGCGCACCTCGGGGTGCGCGAGGAAGAGGTGCGCATAGAAGAACCCGGGCACTGCGTCCCCGTGCGCCGAGACTTGAGCCCAGGTTCGCTTGAGCGCATCGATATCCACGCGCGAGGTATCCAATCCGTCGGGGGCCGGGTTGATAACGGCCGACGCTAACGGGTTCCCGCAGCGGGTTACAAACCGATAACGGCGTGTCCCCGCCATTTCTCATGCGCCTCTCATCGAGCGCGCACGAGGTGGGCGGGACTCACGAAACGCGGAGCTCCTCAGGCTCGACGACGACGTCGACCAGGGCTCCGTTGCGCCACACGGTCATCTCCATGCGCCGCCCGATCGCGGCCTCGACCATGCGCCGCTGAAGGGCCGTGGGATCCGCGATCGCGGCGCCGTCGAGCGACAGCACGATGTCGCCCGCGCGCGCTCCTGCCAGCGCCGCCGGGCTTCCCGGCACGACCGACACGACCTGCATGCCGACCTTCGCCCCCGCCTTCGCCGCGACGTCCGGTCCGAGCGGAACCGTGGCGCCCGCGATGCCGAGCCACGCACGTCGCACGCGGCCGTTCGTGCGCAGCGCCTGGATGATCTCGCGCGTCGTCGCATTGATGGGCACCGCGAGCCCGAGCCCGATGCCGGCGACCGCCGTGTTCACGCCCACCATGCGCCCCGCGCTGTCGGCGAGCACGCCTCCGCTGTTGCCGGGGTTCAGTGCGGCATCCGTCTGGATCACCTCGTCGATCACGCGCCCGGCGCGGGTCGGCAGCGAACGCCCGAGTGCCGAGACGATGCCTGCCGTCACGCTGCCGGAGAGCCCTCGCGGATTTCCGAGCGCGACCACGAGCTGGCCGACGCCGAGGGTCGACGCGTCGCCCAGCCGCACCGGCGGCGGGGTCTCGCCCTCTGCACGGAGCACCGCAAGGTCCGACAGCGGGTCGGCGCCGATGACGGATGCGGGCACGACCGCGCCGTCCGGGAACGCGAGCTCCACGCGGCTCGCGCCGTCCACGACGTGCGCGCTCGTGAGCAGGTTCCCGTCGTCGTTGATCACCGACGCGCTTCCCGCTCCCATGCCCTGCCGCGTGCGCACGCTCACCGCCGCGAGCGAGGGCAGCACCGTCTGCGCGACGCGCATCACGGTCGACGAGTACGCGTCGAGAGCCTCTCGATCGTCCACGTGAACAAGTGTCGACCTGACCCGGCGGCCGCGGCCCGAGTTCGCGCACGGCGGAAACACGTTCGGGCGTCGAGCGCAATGGGGTTCCCAGGGCGCGGCCGGCGACGGACGCTGTACCCGGCAGCAACGGTCTCGAAGAACGGAGCCACCATGGCCGGATACAGAGTCGGATACTTCGTCGGCAGCCTCTCGTCGACCTCCATCAACCGGATCCTGGCGAAGGCGCTCATCCGCCTCGCGCCGCACGATCTCGCGTTCACGGAGATCCCCATCGGCGATCTGCCGCTGTACAGCCAGGACTACGACGACAGCTACCCGCCGGAGGCGACGGCGCTCAAGGACGCGATCGCGGCGTCCGACGCGGTGCTGTTCGTCACGCCGGAGTACAACCGGTCGATTCCCGGGGCGCTCAAGAACGCGATCGACTGGGCCTCGCGCCCGTGGGGACAGAACTCGTTCGACCACATCCCGGCCGCCGTCATCGGCGCCTCGATCGGCCAGATCGGGACGGCGGTCGCGCAGCAGAGCCTGCGGGCGGTCCTGAGCTTCTGCAACGCGCGGCAGATGACGGCGCCCGAGGCGTACATCCACTTCACGCCCGAGGTCTTCGCGCCCGACGGCGAGGTGCTCGCCGAGGACACCGCCGCGTTCCTGCGCGACTTCATGGCGGAGTTCCGCGATTACATCGAGCGCGTGCTCACCGTTCTGCCGCGCTCGGCGTAGCCGGCCCGGCCCCGGCCCGTCAGCGGGAACGCGATCACGCGTGGCACGAGAGGGACTGGCGTCCGTTGTACTCGTACATGTCCTCCCACGCGGCGGCGAAGTCGGCCTCGCCTCCGTCGAGCTCAGCCATCGCGCGGTGCAGGTTGCCGACGATGCGCTCCTGCTCGATGAGCCGGCCGAACTCACCGAGGTCGAGCGAGCGAGCCGCCTCGAGCGGGGTGAGGCCGCGAGCGCGGGCATCCTCGGCGGCGGCGATGAGGAAGCGCAGGTAGGCGGCGACGGGCTCGAAGAGCTCAGGACCGCCCACCTCGCCGTGACCGGGCACGACGGTGACGGGGTCGAGCGCCGCCATCTGCTCCAGCGCGCCCAACCAGCCCGCGGGCGAGCCCGACAGGGCGAACGGCGTGCCGCCGTTGAACACGAGGTCGCCCGTGAAGAGCACGCGCTGCTCGGGCAGCCACACGTACGAGTCGCCGGGAGTGTGCGCGCGGATGCCCGGGTGCCGCACCTCGATCCGGAGGCCCGCGGGGTCGAGCGTGACACCGTCGTCGAACACGAGCGTCGGCACGCGCGGGCGGGCGTCGCCCTGCTCGAACGGCTCGAAGATGTGCGGCGCGAGTCGGTGCGGGCGCTGCAGATCGTCGCCGACCGAGCGGTGCGCGATGACCTCGGCCTCCGGCACGAGCGACGCGCCGTTGCAGTGGTCGGGGTGCGAGTGCGTGAACACGACGCGTCGCGGCTCGCGTCGGGTCACGTCCGCGACCGCGTCGAGATAAGCGCGAGTGCGGCGCTCGGTCGACGTCAGGTCGACGCTCGTGACGACGTCGCCGGCGATCACGCCCATGTTGTTGACCATCCAGCCGCCGTCGGGCTGCACGTACGCCCAGACTCCGTCGGCGATCTCCTCCAGGCGCGGCTCGTCGTTCGTCAAGATCCACTCCCCTCGCCGGCGGCTCCGTCCCGGTGGCGGTTGCGCGGACGCGGACGTGCCCGAAGCACCTCGGGCGCCGGTACGGGCGCGCCCACCGTGTTCACGAGCTCGCCGATCCCCTCGATCACGAGCCGCACCTCATCGCCCTCGGTGAGTGGCGGCGGGGTGAGCCCGCGGTTGCGGCCCCACAACTCGCCGAGGCATCCGCCGTTGCCCACCGTTCCCGAGCCGAGCACGTCGCCCGGCACGACGCGCGAGTTGCGCGACGCGTACGCGACGAGCTCGGGGAACGGCCATCCCGCATTCGACAGCAGGTCCTCGCCGATGCGCTCGCCGTTGATCCACGCCTCGGCGCGCACCGCGAGGAAGCCGTCTTCGTCGAGGTACGGCTCGAGCTCGTCGGCCGTGACGATCCACGGCCCGAGCGTCATCCCGAAGTCCTTGCCCTTCGCCGGGCCGAGGCGCACCTTCATCTCGCGCGCCTGCAGGTCGCGCGCGGACCAGTCGTTCATGATCGTGTAGCCGAAGATGGCGGATGCCGCCTCCGACGCCGTGAGGTTCGACTCGCCGACGCCCGGCGCCGCGCCGATGACCATCGCGAGCTCGAGCTCGAAGTCGAGCCGCTCCGTCACGGGAGGCCGCACGACCTCGCCCGGACCCGAGATCGTGTGCGGATTCGTGAAGTAGAACGTCGGGGCTTCGTACCACTCGGGCGCCACATTGCTCTTGCCCTCGACCCCGGCGCTCACGCCCTCGACGTGCTCCTCGAACGCGACGAAGTCGCGGACCGCGGCGGGCAAGACCGGCGCGAGCAGTCGCACGTCGGCCAGCGGAGTGCCCGGGGCATCGGTCACCCGCTCGTGCAGTGCCGCCGTCTCGGCCAGTCCACGCGCGAGCACGTCGGCCACGGTCAGGCCGTCGGGGAACGGCACGACGCGATCGTCGATGATGAAGCCTTCTCCCACCGCTCCGCGGGGGCCCGGGTCTGTCCAGCGTGCGATCCTCATGCCCGCACCCTCGTCTCGAGAAGCGCGTCGGCGTTGGCGCCGAGCACGCGATCGGTCGTCGCGTCGTCGAGGCCTGCTGCGCGCACGAACGCCGCGGGATCCTCGAGACCCATGTCGAACGGGTAGTCGCTGCCGAGCACGACCTGCGACGCGCCGGCGACCTCGATGAGGTGCCGCAGCGCGCCCGCGTCGTGCACGACCGTGTCGAACCACAGCCGCTTCAAGTACGACGACGGCTCGTGCTCGCAGCCGCGCGCCTCGGGCCGCACACGCCACGCGTGGTCGCTGCGGCCGATCGCTGTGGGCAGGTAGCCGCCTCCGTGCGCGGCGACGATCTTGAGCGTCGGATGCCGGTCGAGCACGCCCGCGAAGATGAGGTGCGACAGCGCGACCGCGTTCTCGACCGGCTGCCCGACGGTGTTCGCGAGGTAGAACCGGTCGAGGCGCTCGTCGAGCGAGCACCCGAACGGATGCAGGAACACGACCGCGCCGAGTTCCGCGACCCGTGCCCACATCGGCTCGAGCCGCGGGTCCGACAGCTCGACGTCGCCGGCGAACGAGGAGATCTCGATGCCGGCGAGCCCACGACCGAGGATCGCGTCGTCGACGCACTCGACGATGCGGGACGGATGCTGCAGCGGCACAACCCCGAGACCCGTGAGCCGATCGGGCGCCTGCGCCACGTGCTCGGCCACGAGACGGTTCGCCTCCTGCGCGATCCACACCGCGAGGCCCTCCGGCGCCCACGGGTAGAAGTGGTTCGGCGACACGCTCACCCACTGCCGGTCCACGCCCTGAGCATCCATGTCGGCGAGGCGCACGGTGAGGTCGGTGAGCTTCGGGATGCGCGCGCCGACCATCGCGCCCGAGATGCGCTGGCTCTCGGGACCGTGGCGCTTGAGCTCGAGCGCGGCCGCCTGCGCGACCCCCTCGGGCGCGCGCCGTTCGACCTCGGCGTGCAGCGCGGGCAGCAGCAGGTGCGCGTGGACGTCGACAACCGTCATGCGGGCTGCGCCATCTGCTGGGCGATGCCGAAGATGAGGCCGCCGGCGTCGGCGTCGCGGTCTCCGTCGATCTGCCACTGCGCGAGCTGGACGGATGCCTCGACCACCGCCTTGGCGCGCGGCAGACGCCGCGCGTGGAACGCGTCCCACAGCTCTTGGTCGACGGCGTCGCGCGTCGTGAGCAGCTCGGTGAGCACGAGCGCGTCCTCGAGGCCCTGCGCCGCACCCTGCGCGATCGTCGGAGGGCACGAGTGGGCGGCGTCGCCGATGATGACGACGCGGCCGCGGTTCCAGGGCGCCTCGACGATGTGCTTCGTGAACCACGTGTAGTTCGCGTGCGCGCCCTTCTCGAGGTCGGCGCGGATCGCGTTCCACGGACCGTCGTACGCGCGCGACTCCTCGAGCATGATGCGCGTCGCCTCCTCGTCGGAGACACCGAAGCGGTCCTGAGCCTTCTCGACGAGGAACGCGTACATCGTGCCCTCACCCGTCGGGGTGTAGCCGGCGATGTAGACGGGCCCGCCGTAGTACAGCTCCGTGCGCTGCACCTCGGCCGGACGCGACACGAACGCACGCCAGATGCCCATCCCGTTCGGCTCGGGCTTCGTATCGACGCCGAGCGCGTCGCGCACGGTCGAGTTGAGGCCGTCCGCCCCGATGAGCAGGTCGTACACACCCGCGGGCTCATCGTTGACCGAGACCTCGACCGCGGCATCCGCCGTCTCGGCGAAGCCGGTCACCTTCGCTCCGAACCGGACGTTCGCGCCCGCGCGCTGCGCATGGTCGAGCAGGATCTCGGCGAGCGCGGGGCGGGGCATGCCCATCGCCGCCGGGTAGTCGGGGCCGCCGGTCTTGACGTCCGGCAGCTCGGCCACGATCGGCGCGCCCGGGCCGGGCGCGCGCAGGTTGAGCCCCTCGAACGCGAAGCCCGCCGCGCGGATGTCGTCCCATGCGCCGAGCGCGTCGAACACGCGCAGGGCGTTGCCCTGCAGCGAGATGCCGGAGCCGAGCGCCGTCAACTCGGGCTTGGCCTCGAACACGTCGACCTCGACGCCCGCCTTCGCGAGCTGGATCGCCGCGGCCAGGCCCACGGCGCCGGCTCCGGCGATGGCGACCTTGTTCACTGCGGTCATTTCTCAGAACCTCCCTGTTCTGGTGTCGTTTCGTCTCGTCGTCGCGCCCCGTGGCGCGCAGGTCACTCCCTCTCGGCGACGCAGCGCACGACCTGCGTGCCGAGCCCTTCGATCGTGCCCGTCATGACATCGCCGTCGCGAAGGAACCTCTTCCAATGCTGTCCGTTGCCCGCGGGCGAGCCCGTCAGCAGCAGGTCGCCCGGCAGCAGCGGCATGTTCTGCGACGCCCCCGAGATGAGCGCGGGGATGTCGAAGAGGAGATCGCTCGTCGACGCGTCCTGCATGACCTCGCCGTTGAGCTCGAGGCGCACCTCGAGGTCCGAGCCGTCGACGAACGGCGCCGGCACGAGGAACGGACCCGTCGGCAGGAAGCCGGGGGCGTTCTTCGCGCGATACCAGTCCGTGCCGATCTCTTTCATGTCCTTGCGGAACACGAGGTCGCGCGTCGTGATGTCGTTGACGATCGTGTAGCCGGCGACGTGGTCGAGCGCCTCCTCGCGCGAGACGCGGAACGCCTCGCGCCCGACCACGACGGCGAGCTCGAGTTCCCAGTCGTGCACGTCGCTGTACGCGGGCAGCACGAGCGGCACGTCGTCGCCGACGACGCACGCGGGCAGCCCGATGAAGAAGTACGGCTCGCCGTTCGCCTTGCGGTCGTCCATGAGCTTCGCCGCGAACTCGCGCGCTTCCTCCGGCGTCCGGTCGGAGTCCTGCGTGAGCCCGGCGACGACGAGCTCGATCACGTGCTGGCGGTAGTTCGCGCCCGTCTGCAGCACCTGTCTCGGCTCGACGGGAGCGGTGAGCGTGACGTCGGCGAGCGGATGCCAGTCGCCGTCGCGCTCGGCGAGCGACGCGAGACGATCCCAGTCGGGCGCCGCGAGGAAGTCGTTGAGCGTCGGCGCGCCGAGCTCGTCGGGGGTGAGCGCGCGCACGCGCTCACCCGTCGCGAGCCCGAGGCGGATCGCTTCGCCGTCGCGGAAGCGGACGAGGGCGAAGGGTGCGGGTGTCGTGGTCGCCATGTGTCCGGGTCTCAGCCCTGTCCGTGCTTGGCGTGCGGGTTGAGCAGCGCCGCGCGGATCTCGTCGGGCACGCCCTCCTCCGTCGCACTCGGGCCGTCGGCCGCGGGGAACGACTCCGTCATCGACATCGGCATCGCTCCGTTGCGGTACATGTTGTTCGATCCCTGCGACGGCCGCCACGTGTTGGCCTCCCAGTCGGGGACGTAGTTGCGGTAGCCGCCTGTGTTGAGCTCGATGCGCAGGCTCGATGGCTCACGGTAGTAGAGGAAGTTCTGCTCGCCGATGCCGTGGATGGACGGGCCGTACTCGATCGCGATGCCGTTCTCCATGAGGGTGTCGGCGGCGATCAGCAGCTCCTCGCGCGTGTCGACCCAGAACGCGTAGTGGTTGATGCGTCCGGCGCGGGTCGAGCCGTCGCGGACGACGCCGAGGTCGTGCGACTTCTCGTTCGTGGTGAGCACCGAGAAGACGGAGATCGGAGCCTCGTCCAGGACCGTCCGGGCCATGAAGCGGAAGCCGAGCACGTCGACGTACCACTTGACGAACTCGTCGACGTCGCTCGCGGCGACCGTGACGTGGTCGAGCTGGCGCGGAGCGCCGGCGACCTTCGACCGCTTCTCGGGACGGTCGGGGAAGATCGAGGCCTCCGCTCCGCCCGCCTGGTGACGCGTGACATCCCAGTGCAGGGTCATCGAGTGGCCGAAGGGACCCGTGAACCGGTACGCGCGGCCGATCTTGTGCACGTCGTCGAGCCATTCGCCCTGGACGCCGGCGGCCTCGATGCGCTTCGCCGCCTCATCGAGCGCCTCGGCGCTCGTCGTGCGCCAGGCCATCGTGTGCAGCGATGGCTCATCGCCCGGCACGATGACGAGCGAGTACGCGTAGTAGTCGCCCCAGCAGCGCATGTACACCGTGCCGTCGACGCGGTCCGCGACCGTGAGGCCCACCTGCTCCTCGTAGAACTTCACCGACGCCTCGACGTCCGGAGACGTGACGGCGATGTAAGAGAGGTGCGAGAGCAGCTTGATCATCTTCGATCCCTTCCATCAAGCGTTCGGGTGTGATCCCTGCGTCCAGCCTCCGACGTCCGTCCACATCAGGGAAGCCGAATTCAACGATGTGGACCATCATCGGTGTTTATATGCTGGGACGACCCGAACCGTCCGCGAAGGGAGGCGCAGCGAAGTGTCGGACCACCCTCCGCTGTCCCGCCTCGACCTCAACCTGCTCGTCGCCCTGGATGCGCTGCTCACCGAACGCAGCGTGACCCGCGCGGCGCAGCGACTGCACTTGAGCCAGCCTGCGCTCAGCGCGTCGCTCGCCCGCCTGCGGACGCACTTCGGAGACGCGATCCTCGCGCGCCGCGGCAACGCGTACGAGCTGACGCCGCTCGCGATCCGGCTCACCGAGTACACCTCCGCAGCACTCGAGGCGGCGCGCCGGGTGTTCGACGCACAGGCCGACTGGTCGCCCGAGGACTCCACGCGCGAGTTCTCGATCTACGGCTCGGACTACAGCTTCGCCACGATCGGCCGCGCCGCCTCCCGCCTCGCCGCGGAGCGGGCTCCGGGCGTGCGCTTCCGGTTCATGCTGCACAGCCCCGCGATCATCGACGACATCGATACGCGGCTGCGGTACGTCGACGGCCTCCTCATCCCCCACGGTTTCCTCACGGACCTGCCCTTCGTCGATCTGCGCAGCGATGATTGGCTCATCGTCGCGTCGGCCGACAACGAGCGCGCGGCGGACGGCGTGACGATGGAGCTCATCGCAGACTCGCCGTGGGTGTTCACCTACCAGTCGCGCACGGCCTTCACGTCGGCGAGCCGCCAGTTGCAGCACCTCGGTATCGAACCCCGCATCTCGGCGGTCGTGGAGAGCTTCCTCACGCTCCCGCTCTTCGTCGCGGGAACGGATCGGCTGGGCCTCGTCCAGGCGGGTCTCGCGCCGATCATCGAGGCGTCCGGCGACGTCGTGCTGCACGAGCCGCCGTTCGACGCCACCCCCGTCAAGAACGCGCTGTGGTGGCATCCGGTCCACGACCGCGACCCCGAGCACGAATGGATGCGCGCCCTGTTCGCCGAGGCCGCGCACGGCGAGGCATCCGCATGACCCCTCGTGAATCCGTCGACCTGCCCGGCTTCGAGCACAGGAATCCGATTCCCGCCGCGAGCCGGAAGGGACCCTTCGTGTTCTCCGGCGCATTGACGGGCCGCGACCCCGAGACGGGCGAACTGCCGGAGACGCTCGACGATCAGGTCGCGAACGTCTTCCGCCACGTGCGCGCGCTCATGGCCGAGGTCGGCGGCACGACCGACGACATCATGAAGATGACCGTGTGGCTCGTGGACCACCGCAACCGGGCCTCGCTCAACCGCGAGTGGGTCGAGCTGTTCCCCGATCCGTCGTCGCGCCCCGCCCGTCACGTCGTGAAGGCCGAGCTCGACGCGGGCGTCCTCGTGCAGGCCGACGTCACCGCGATCCTCGGCGATTGACGCCGAGCATCCCGGCGGGGCATCCGGCGGGGACGCGGTTCGCACCCGTACCTGGGCCGCGGGAACGAATCTGTGTAATCTATATCACTATGACAACGGCGTCTTTCCCTGAGATCCAGCAGCGCGAGTTCAGAACGGTGCTCGGGCACTTCCCGACGGGCGTTTGCGTCGTCACCGCGATGGAAGGCGACGAGCCGATCGGCATGGTCGTCGGATCCTTCACCTCGGTGTCGCTCGATCCCCCGCTCGTGGCGTTCCTCGCCGATCGGTCCTCCTCGACCTTCCCCCGCATCCGCGAGGCGACCTCGTTCTGCGTCAACGTGCTCGCGGCAGATCAGGAGTCGCTCTGCCGGGCGTTCGCGACGCGTGGAGCCGATAGGTTCTCCGGCACCTCCTGGCGCCCCGCCCCGTCGGGCGCGCCGATCCTCGAGAACGTCGTCGCATGGATCGACTGCGTGCCGGACGTGATCCACGAGGCGGGTGATCACTACATCTACATCGGGCGCGTGACCGACCTCGCGGTCGAGAACCCGACACTCCCGCTGCTCTTCTTCCAGGGCGGGTACGGGGCGTTCTCGCTCGGCTCCCTCGTCATGGGCGCTCAGTCGGCGCTGGCCGAGCACCTCGTGCTCGCCGATCGCGCGCGCGACGAGATGACGGCGCTCGCGAAGCGCAGCGGCATCGAGGTCCTCGCCCTCGTCCCGAGCGCCGAGAGCTTCATCCTCGTGGCATCCGCCTCGCCGAGCGGCGCGACGGCGCCGCTGCGGATCGGCACCGCCCTCCCGTTCGCGCCGCCCGCGGGCCGCGTGTTCGTCGCGTGGGCCGGACGGGAGTGCATCGACGCGTGGTACGCCCGCAGCCCCGTGCCGCTCACGGATGCCGAGCGCGCGAGGCTCGACATCGAGGTCGACGCGGTACGACGGCACGGCTGGACCCCCGCGTTCTACTCCGACCGGATGGAGGACCTGTGGGAGACGCTCAGCCAGATCGGCAGGGTCGGCCAGACTCCGATGCTCGTGCGGCACGCAGCCGAGCTCGTCGCTTCGCTCGAGCGGCACAGCACGCCGGAGGACGTCGATGAGGCGACCGCCGGCTCCGTCCAGTCCGTGATGGCACCGGTGTTCGACGCCCGCGCCCAGGCCGTGCTCATGCTGTCGATCTCCGGCATCCCACGCAGCTCTTCGCTCGAGCGCGTCGAAGCCCTCCGCGATGACCTGCTCGCGGTGTGCGCCCGCGTCACCGATTCGATCGGCGGCCGTCTGCCGCCGGAGCTCGCGCGCACGCACTGATCCTGGGGCGAGCCGCGACGGGTGGCGGGCCGAATCTGCGCTACGCCGCCACGGCCGGTGCGTCGGATGCCGCGAACGACCGCAGCCGCCGCAAGTCGATCGCCACTTCAATGTCGTCGCCGGGCTCGAGCCCGCGCGCCCGGTCGTCGAAGACCCGCGCGTGGAGGCGCTGGCCGTTGACGTCGACGACGACGTCCGAGTGACGCCCGCCGTACTCCGCGGTGACGAGCCGGCCATGCAGGACGAGCTCGCCCTGCCCCGCCGCCCTGCTTTCGCGCAGCACCTGGACGTCCTCGGGTAGCACGCACGAGACCGCACCCTCGGCGCCCGCTACTCCGAGGACGTCGACGGATGCCTCGGCCCCCGACTCCGAACGCCACACCATGCCGTCGCGCGTCCATTCGATGCGGTTCGAAAGCCCGATGAACGAGGCGACGTACTCCGTCGCGGGCCGCTGAAACAGGTGCTCCGGCGTAGCGATCTGCTCGATCCGGCCGTCCCGCATGATCGCGATACGGTCTCCGAGCGCGAGCGCCTCGTCCTGGTCGTGGGTGACGAGCACCGCGGTGAAGCCGAGCTCCTGGTGGAGCTCCTTGATCTCGGTGCGGACCTGGTGCCGCAGCTTCGCGTCGAGGTTGCTGAGCGGCTCGTCCATCAGCACGAGAGCCGGCTGCGCGACGAGCCCGCGCGAGCGCGACACGCTGCTGCTGCCCGCCGCTGAGCTGACCGGGATAGCGATCGGCGAGTTCCGTGCACCGCACGAGCTCGAGCGCCTTGTCCGGCCAGTGCTCGCGCAGCCCTTGGCGCACGCGGCGCACCTTGAGCGGGTACGCGACGTTCTGGCGCACAGTCATGTGCGGCCACAGCGCGTACGACTGGAAGACCATGCCCACGTCCCGCTTGTGCGTCGGCACGTTGACGCGCGCAGCGCCGTCGAAGATGGTCTGCTCGCCGAACCGGAGCGTTCCACCGTCGGGCGTCTCGAGGCCCGCGATGCAACGGAGTGTCGTGGTCTTGCCGCATCCGCTCGGCCCGAGGAGGACGAGGAACTCGCCGTCGTCGATCACGAGGTCAAGCCCCTCGACCACGACATTCCCGCCGTACTCCTTGGTCAGGCCGTCGATCGTCACACTCGCCATTGCCGCACCCCTCTCAGAGCCTGTCGAGCACGGTGCGCCCGCCGACGCTCACGGCGATGATCAAGCCCACCGCCGTCACGGCGGACATGATGATGCTCATCACGGCGACCATGGGATAGGTCGCGTACACCCACTGCTGGTAGAGCAGCGTGCCCAGCACCTGCGTGGTCGTGGAGCGCACGAACAACGAGGCCGCGAACTCGTGCGTGAGGATCACGAACATCAGCACGCTCGCGCCCGCAAGCGAGCCGCGCATCATCGGCACGAGCACTGTGACGTGAGCACGTAGCGGGCTCGCGCCCGCGGCCCGGGCGGCATCCTCGAAAGCAGAACCGAGCGCCAGGCGCGCAGTCAGCTGCATGCGGACCGAGAACGGCAGCACGAGCACGATGTACACGAGCACGATGAGGATCGGGTTGCCGTAGAGCAGGAACGGGTTGCCGAGGTACGTGTAGAGGAACGACACGCCGAAGACCACGGCCGGGATGCCGAGCGGGATCTGCACGAGCACGTCGACGATCGCACGCACCACGCCGCTTCCCCGCCTCCGGTACAGCAGCTCGGCCACGAGGTACCCGAGCGGAAGCGCGATCGCCATCGCGACGAGCGACGTCCAGATGCTCGTCCACAGGGCATCCGTGATCGCCGTCGTCTCGAACGCCTTCACGTAGTTGTCGAACGTCAGGGTCGCGAAGTCGACCATGCCGGTCCAATAAACTTGCAGCGACACGAAGATGATCGCCGCGAACGGCAGGACGAGCGTGAAGATCCCGTACGTCGCGATTACCGGAACGGCGAGCCGTGAGGGCTTGATCGGACGAGAGGCTCCCTTCAGCCCGACGCTGACGAACCGGAAGTCCCTTCTCAGCAGCAGCCGCTGGGCGATGATGAAGACCACGCCCGCGATCAGCAGCGGCGACGCGACGGCGGCGGCCACCGGGAAGTCGGTGGGGTCCTGACCGCCGAACCGGTACACCTCCGTCGCGAGCACGCGGATGCCGTCGCGCACGCCGAGGAACTGCGGTGCGGTGAGCTGTCCGAGACCGAGCAGCAGGGCGAACGCCGTCGAGTAGACGAGCGCCGGCCGCAACGACGGGATCACGACCGAGAAGAACGCGCGCATCGGCGACGCCCCCGCGACGGAGGCGGACTCGATCGTCTCGAAGTTGAGCTGCCGCAGGCTCGACTGGACGAAGAGGAAAATGAGCGGCACCATCTGCAGGCCGGTCACGAAGATGATGCCGGGGACGGTGTAGATGTTCAGCGGACCGCTCGGCATGCCGACCGCGGGGACCTCGACATCGACGAACGGCAGCGCCCGCAGGAAGATGTTGATGTACCCGACGGTCGGCGAGAGAAGGAACGCCCATCCGACGACGACGGCGACGGCAGGCAGCACGACGGGCAGGACGGGGACGACGGCGAGCCACGCCGCGCGCCGCGGCAGGCGCTGCGCGAACCACGCGAGTGCGGTTCCGAGCACCACCGAGATGATGAGGGAGCCCACGCCCAGGAGGGCTGTCGTCACCAGAGTGGTCCCGATACCGGGCACCTCGAGGGCCTCTTGATAGGCGCGACCGCCATCCTCGAGAGCGAGGATCTGGATCTGGGCGAGCGGGAAGACGACGAGGTACACGAGGACCAGGAGCAGCCCGACGCCGAGGCCGTGCCTGCGAACCCACAGTCCGAACGTGGGACGCCGATCGCCTTCGTCCGGCATCTGCCCTCCGCCCTGTTGCGAATCCGTCGAAGTGTTAATAGTTAGCAATGATTGCATGTTTAGAACGCCTCTGCTACTCGGTCAGTGCGGCGCGGATGCGTCGTGGAAGCCGACGATCGCGCGAGGGTCGAGGCGCACGTCGATGAGGAGCGGCCGGGCGCGGTCCGTCATCGCCGCCTCCACCGCCGGGAGGTCGTCCATCGACGTCACCGTCACGGCGTCGAACCCTAGGGCCCGTGCCATGTCGCCGAAATCGGGCCAGTCGAACGTCGTCAGGTCGAGCGCCAGCTGCGCGTCCGCGCTGTCCGACGCCAGATAGAGGTGGTACTCGGAGCTGTAGGAGCGATCGTTCATCACGACGACGATGAGATCGAGCGAGTTCCGCACGGCGGTGTGCAGCTCGTAGTGCGACATCATGAATGCGCCGTCGCCGATGACGAGGACCGTGGGCGCCGCCGGTCGCGCGACGGCGACCCCGATCGACGCGCCCAGCGCAAGGCCGATCGACCCGAAGCCGCCGATCGGCGCGAGCCAGTGCCGCGGATCCTCGACCGTCAGGTGCTGCATGGGCGCGATGACGTAGCGTCCGCCGTCGGTGACGACGTTCGCGGCATCCGGCTTCGCCTCTTCGAGCCAGCGCGTGAACGCGTGGAGCTCGACCGTCCCCGGAGAGGTCGGAGAAGGGGCGGATGCGGCGGGGGCGGACCACTGCTCCCGACGCGGCGCACCGCGCCGGTCCAGCTCGGCATCGACGGCGACGGCGACGTCTCGGGCGTCGCCGATGACAGCGAGGGTCGCGGGGTACGTGAGACCGATGTGCTCGCGCTCGCGATCGACTTGGATGACCGCCTTGCCCTCGAGGAGGGCGCCATGGTCGCCCGTCCACTCGTTGAGGCCGGCTCCGAACGCGATGATCAGGTCGGCGTCGCGGATCACCGACTTCGCGTGCGGCGAGGAGAACCCGCCGAACGTCCCGATGCTCGCCGGCGAGCCCGAGAAGAAGCTCTTCGCCTTCATCGTCGTGGCGACGGGTGCACCGAGCCGCTCGGCGAGGCGATCGAGCTCGCCGCGCGCGCCCGCCAGATAGGCGCCCCACCCCGCCAGGACGAGCGGCCTCTCCGAGTGCTCGATGAGCGTGGCTGCGGCGTCGATCTCGGCGGGCACGAGAGCGGGTGCGACCGGTTCCTCCGCCGTGAGGTCGGGCGCGGCATCGGGGGCGTCGGACATCGCGATCGACACCGGGAGGTCGAGGACGACCGGCCGCTGCTCGGCGAACGCGAGTCGCACCGCACGGGCCAGGTCCTCGACGGCCGTCTCCGGGCTGCGCACCTCGAGGTACGCGGCTCCCGTCGGCGCGACGACGGATGCCTGGTCGATGCCCTGCACGTTCCCGTGCATCTCGAACCGGTCATCGGCGATGACGAGCAGAGGGCTGTGATTCCGCGCCGCCTCGACGAGGGCGGTGAACGCGTTGGTGAGGGCGGGGCCGGCACCGACGGCGGCGACGCCGAGGCGACCGGTTGAATGCTGGTATCCGAGGGCTCCCAGCACGGCGCCGTCCTCGCGGACCATCCGGATGCAGCGGCCGCCGTGGCGGTTCACGAGGTCGTCGACGATCATCATCGTCCCCGCACCGAGGAGTCCGAATACGGTCGTGACCCCGTGGTCGACGGCGAGGGAGCGGGCGAGTGCTGAGAAGACCTTCATGGAATCCTCCTTCGATGGGGGGTCGGGTTCAGGGTTCGGTGTCGATCTGCCGGTAGACGGCCTCGCAGAACGCGATCACGTCTCGGCGCCGGAAGTGGCCAAGGCGTCCACCGTCGACTCCCGTCGAGACGAACGGCGAGGTCGCCGTCTCGAACTGCGCCATGAGCACGAGCTGGAGGTCGTTCTCGGGGTCGATGAGCCACCACGTCCCGAAGCCGCCCGACCAGCCGTACGACCCTCGTCCGGGTCGGAATCGCGTGGGCAGCGACTCCGGCTCGAGCAGCACGGCCACGCCGTAACCGAAGCCGTGGGTCGCGAAGTACTCGTCCGCGCCGAGCGCCGGCAGCGCGCGCTGCGCGGGGGTGAGGCGGTTCGTCGCGATCGCCGCGACGGACTCCGGCGAGAGCAGCCGCACGCCGTCGATCGCCCCGCTGCCGCGCAGCATGCCGAGGAAGCGCAGATAGTCGCCGACCGTCGAGTACAGCCCGCCGCCCCCCGACTCGAACACAGGGGGTTCCGAGACGACGACGCTCACGTCGACCGGGCCATCCGGGGTCGCGCGGTACATGCGCGCGAGCCGCGGCAGGTCTTGCGGGCGCACCCGGAATCCCGTGTCGCGCATTCCCAGTGGTCCGAAGACCCTCTCCGCCATGACCTCGCCGAGCCCTCTTCCGAGCGCTCGCCGGATGAGCACGCCGAGGATGTCCGTCGAGAGCCCGTACTGGAATCTCGCACCGGGATCGAACGACTGCGGTATCCGCCGCAACCGACCGACCCACTCGTCCGGATCGTGCGGACCGCCCAGCGG
This sequence comes from Microbacterium sp., assembly GCF_035556355.1. GTDB lineage: Bacteria > Actinomycetota > Actinomycetes > Actinomycetales > Microbacteriaceae > Microbacterium. Next base: position 61,348 of record NZ_DATMFG010000021.1, on the reverse strand, counting down.
CGGGCCGAGTTCGCTCTCCATGCGACGACGCACCTCACCGGTCGCGTCGTGCGCGTAGGGGATGCCGGAGCGCTGGGTGAGCAGGTCCTCCACCGTGATCTCGCGGTGGGCGGCGCGGGTGGCCTCCGCGTCGACGGCGAGCACCTGTCGGCGGGTGAGCTCGGGGATCCACTCCGCGATCGGCGCGTTCAGGCTGAGCCGACCCTCCTCGATGAGCTGGAGCGCGACCACCGTCGTCACCGGCTTGGTCATCGAGGCGATCTGGAAGATGGCCGACTCGTCGATCGGCGCGCCGTCGGTGGTGCGGGTGCCGAGCACGACCGTGGCCGGCGCCGCTCCGCGATGCGAAACGGCGGCGACCGCGCCGATCGGAACGCGCGCGTCCGCATACACGCGCGCCAGCGCGTCGCGCACGACGGTGATGTCGAGTTCGCGGCTCATGTCGCGGCCGACCTGCTTCCGGCTCCCGTGTGCACGTGCGTCACCCACCACTCGCATGGGGGTGGAGCGGAGCGTCCATCTCGTGGATCACGGGCAGGACCTCTTGAGCGAAGAGGCGCACACTCGCCTCAACCTCGGGCAGAGGCATCTCCCCGAAGTACGGATTGATCGTGATCTCGGAGAACGAGCACACCTTCTGAAGCCCGCGTATGCGTTCGATGATCGTCTCGGGTGAGCCGATGAGGAGGTTCGACTCGTCGTAGCGACGCGACTGGCCCATGGTCGCCGCGGTGGCGGCACCGCGCCCCTCGGCATACGCTTCGTACCCCTTGACGCCTTCGAAGTTCGACGGGTCGTCGAAGCCGTAGTGGAGCCGCACGTCACGGTTGGCGTGCTCGATGTAGTCGGCCGCGCGCTGCGCCTCTTCGTCCGACGCCGCGCAGTAGGCGAACAGCACGTTCTTCGGCTGGACGGGTTCCATTCCCGCCGCTCGACGGATCTCGTTGACCCGCCGCACCTCCTGCGCCGCCACGTCGAGCGGCTTGTTGCCGACGAAGAGCGGCGTGAGCCCCGCGCGCGCGTTCTTCTCGAGCGACGGGCCGGTGGACGACGCCCCGTGCAGCCGGGTCGCGAGATCGGGGCTCATCGGCCGCGGGCGGATCGACATCTCGGGGATCGTGAAGATCTCGCCCTCGTACGAGAAGCGCTCCTGGGTGAGCGCGAGCGTCAGGATCTCGATCGTCTCGTCGAGTCGCTCCCGGCTCTCGTCCCGCGGCACGCCGAGCGCGTCGAACTCCGTCTTCGCCACGCCGCGCCCCAGGCCGATGACCTCGTAGCGCCCGCCCGAGAGGTTGTCGAGGTACGCGATCTCGTGCGCGAGCTGCACCGGCTGCCACCACGGCGCGACGATGATCATGGTGCCGAAGCTGATCTGCTCCGTCCGGCCGGCGAAGTACGCGAGCACCTGCAGCGGGTTCGGGCACATCCCGTACGGACTGCCGAAGTGCTGGGGGAACCACAGCCCGTCGAATCCGAGCGGCTCGGCGAGGTCGCCGACCGCATGGATCTTCTCGAGGATCACCGAGTCGGCGATCGCCTGCGGCCGGCTCGTGTCGCGATCGTGGAACCGCATCATGTCGAACGAGTTGTGCGGGCCGAGTCCGAGATTGACCTTCATGCGTTCCCCTGTCAGTCGATGACGTCCGCCGGCCGCTTCTCGATGATGCGCGGCCTCACCTCTTCGGCGATCAGACGGAGGCTCTCGTTCCACCGCTCCGGCTCGTCGATGAAGTCGTAGCCGAGGACGAGCGCCGTGCCCCAGCCGCCCGAGGCCTCGATCATCGCGTTTAGCTTCTCCGCGACCGTCGCGGGGCTGCCGACGTACATGTGGCCGCGCGCGAGCTCGTCGATGGTGGCACCCGGATCCCACACCGGCTTCACCTTCGATCGTTGGGCACGCAGCTGCTCGTGGGGCACCATGTACTCCAGCCACGTGGTGGCGATGGGCCCGTTGCGCACGAGGTCCATCGCCTCGGCATCCGTGTCGGCCACAACGATCGTGAGGGTGACGCGGTGCTGGGAGTGATCCTCCGGAAGCTCGCGCCCGGCCTCGCGGGCCGCGTTGACGTAAGTCCTCCAGTGGTTGGCGATGACGTCGTCGCTCGCCCCGAACGACATCGGGGCGAACCCGCGCGCGCCCGCGAGCTTGATGGACGTCGAGCCCGGGCTCGCACCGCCGAGCGCGACTGTGAGCGAACCTCCGTACGGCCGCAGCGACCGCATCTCCTGCACTTCGCGCGGGACATCCGGCAGCGAGGACTTCCAGTGCGTCCCTTCGTGCTCGAACGGCTCGCCGGCCCAGACCTTCTCCATGACGTCGAGCGACTCGATCGTCATCGCGAGCTTGTCCGCCGCCGGATCGACGCCCTGGAGCATCCCGTCGAACGGGTTCAGTCCGGTGGCGAGCCCGAGGATGTAGCGGCCCTCGGCGATGTTGCTCAGCCACGCCGCCTGCGACGCGAGGTGTCCGGGGTGGTGGTACGGAGCCAGGTGGGCCGCCGGCCCGATCGTGACGCGCTCCGTCTCGAGCGCGGCGTACGCAAGCGCGAGCTCGGGATTCGGGATGCTCCCACGCGTTCGTGAAGTGCTCGCCGATCCACGCCTCGTCGAGGCCGGCGGCCTCGGCCTGCACAGCCTGCTCGACCGCCCAGCGGAAGGTCTCACGCGCCGACCGTTTCGGGTGGATGAACGGCGTCTGGAACAGTCCGAACTTCATCGTGCCTTCCTTGCTGTGCGCGCGGTCACGCGACGCCCGCCTCCGGCGAGACATCGATCCAGACCGACTTGGTCTCGGTGAAGTCGAGGACCGCGTCGAAGCCGTTCTCGCGGCCTATGCCGCTGTGCTTGTACCCGCCGAACGGGACATTGAACGAGAGTTTCCGGTAGGTGTTGACCCACACGCTCCCGGCACGCAGCGCGGCCGCCGTGCGGTGGGCGCGCTTGACGTCACGGGTCCACACACCCGCCGCGAGTCCGTAATGCGTGTCGTTCGCGAGCGCGATCGCGTCGTCATCCGCGTCGAACGGAATGACCGACAGCACCGGTCCGAAGATCTCGTCGCGCGCGATGTCCATGTCGTTGCGGACGTCCGTGAAGATCGTCGGCTCGATGAAGCACCCAGTCGCGGGCTCGGCCGGGCGCCGCCCGCCGACCACGAGCTGCGCCCCCTGGCGCACTCCACTCTCCACGTAGTGCTCGATCTTCTGCAGCTGCGCCTCGAACGCGATCGGCCCCATCTCGGTCGTATCGAGCAGCGGGTCTCCCAGGCGCATCGTCCGCGCGCGGTCGGCGAGTCGGGCGATGAGCTCGTCGTGCACCGAGCGGTGGACGAGCAGGCGCGAACCGGCGGTGCAGACCTGGCCGGATGCCGCGAAGATGCCGCCCACGATGCCCTCGACGGTCGTGTCGAGGTCGGCGTCGTCGAACACGATGCTCGGGGACTTGCCCCCGAGCTCGAGCGTCACAGGCGCGAGGTGTCCGGCGGCGGAACGCATGACCTCCATGCCCGTGGCGGTCGATCCGGTGAAGGCGATCTTCGCCACGCCTTCGTGGGCGCTGAGCGCCGCACCGACGTCGCCGAACCCGGTCACGACGTTGAAGACGCCGGCGGGGAACCCCGCCTGCTGCACGAGCTCGCCGAGCATGAGCGTCGTCACCGGCGTCTGCTCGGCGGGCTTGGCGACGAAGGTGCACCCCGCCGCGAGCGCCGGCGCGAGCTTGAAGGTCAGGACGAGCAGGGGGGCGTTCCACGGGAGGATCGCGCCCACCACGCCGATCGGCTCACGGCGCGTGTAGATGAGGAATGAGGGGTCCGCCGAGGGGATGACCGACCCCTGCACTTTGTCGGCCGCGCCCGCGAAGTACCGATACCAGTCCGGAAGCTGCGCGATCTGGGCGCGGTTCTCACGCAGGAGCCGGCCGTTGTCCTTCGACTCGGCGACCGCGAGCCCCTCGACGTTCTCCTCGATGAGATCGGCCAGCCGGTGGATGAGCTTGCCTCGTGCCGTCGGCGTGAGCCGGCCCCACTCGCCGTCGAGCGCCTCCTCGGCCGCACGCACCGCGCGATCCACGTCGTGTTCGGTCGCCAGCGGCACCTCCGCCCACACCTCACCTGTGAAGGGGTTGACACTCGGGAATGTCGCGCCGTCGAGGGCGTCGACCGAGCCGTCGCCGATGAGCATCTTGTGGCTGATGGGCATGCGGGAGTTCTCCGTTCCGCGCGTGCCCCGCCATCAGATGACGGGGCCACGCGCAGGTCGACTGCGGATCAGGCTCAGCGGAAGAGCTCGTTCCACTTGGCCGTGTACTCTTCCCACCACTCGAGGTCGAGAACTCGCTCGGAGTCGAGAAGCTGCACGTTCGACGAGGCGCCGATCGTGTCGGGCTGCACCGCGCTGAGCGGCGTGGCACCGCCGTGGGCGGTGGCGCGCTGACCCTCCTCCGATGCGAAGAAGTCGAGGAACACCTGCGCCGCGTTCGGGTTCTTGGCCGACTCGACCGCCATGAACACGTTCGGCACGCCCCAGACCGGGTCCGGCACAACGTACTCGATCGGCGCGCCCTCCTCCTTGCGCACCGACATGTCGGCGGCGGAGACGAACATGCCGATAGCGATCTCGCCGGCCAGCAGGCCCTCCTGCATCGCGAGCGCACTGGCATAGACGGTCGGCTTCTGCTTCGCGAGCTTCTCGAGGTAGCCGTCGCTCGTACTGTCTTCGAGGAACTGGTACCAGTCGGCGTGGATGGCGATGATCGCGGGGTCGACGACGCCGATCGCCCCGTCGCCGTACGCGGGGTCGAGGAGGTCTTCGTAGCTCTCGATCTCGCCGTTGAACAGCTGCGTGTTCCAGCCGACGACCAGGAGGCCGAGCGGCGAGAGGATCAGCTTGTCGTCACGGATCCAGTCGCTCTCAACCCACTCGGGGTCCTCGAACGAGGGCCCTTCGAGGTCGGTGAACCAGTCGCCCTCGGCGAGCTTCTCCTCGAGCCACGCGAAGTTCACGGACGTAACTACATCGGCGCCCTCGGCGCCCGTCGCGTGCTCTGCCTCGAGCGCCGCCGTCATGTCGGCGGTTCCGATAACGCGGACGTCGACCTTGATCTCTGGGTATTTCTCCTCGAACGCGGCCTTGAGCCCCTCGCGCGCTGTCTCCGGTGCAACGGTGTACCAGACGACCTTGCCCTCTTCCTTCGCCGCCTCGACGACGGCCTCCCACTCGGGGTCGACGGGACCGTCGCTCGGCGCCGAAGTCTGCGCTGCCCCGCCACTGGTGCTGGAGCAACCCGCGACGAGCGCGAGCGCCGCAACCATGCCCGCGATCCCCATCCACGTACGCCTGCGTGATCTCATGCTGTGATTCCTTTCCTGGACTGCATCGTCATGACCGGCCCCGTCGCCGATACCAAAGGTCTCCGTAATAATTGAAATACTAATAATCTATTGCGAATAAGGCAAGCATCCGATGCCGCGGCATCCGCTGCCCGCCGAGGGGTGGCGCCCCGGCGTGTTCCACCACTGACCGCGCACCGCGGCGTCCGCCGAACGACCCCTCCGGCCGCTGTCAGGGTCGCGGAGGGAGGTGTAGGTTCGCTAGCACCTCACGGGAGGAGGTCGCGGTGGTGGTCGACGATCCTGCCCTGGGGCTCGTCCTCGGCGGCGGTGGGGCCTTCGCTGCCGCCCACGTCGGCGCGTTGCAGGTGATGGCCGACCGCGGTCACGCTGGGAGCGGGCGGAATCGCGCGCTGCGGGTGAAAGCGGGCTCAGCCGACGGTCACGCGCCCGCTCGGGAGCTTCGCCCGTTCCAGAGGTACGGCGGATTGCCGCGCACGCCCGGCCTGGCGGTGAACAGTCGCCCCGACAGCGGGCTGGCTCGCAGCTGCTCGGCGGTCAGGTGCTCGGTCGCCGTCGTGATGACGAGGGTGTCGAGCTCCGGACCGGCGAACTGGACGCACGATGTGTGCGGAGCCGGGACGTCGATCCGCGCGACGATTCGTCCGGCCGGCGAGATGCGCAGGACGCACCCCTCGCCCCACATCGCGACCCACAGGTGGTCCTCGGCATCCGTCGTCATCCCGTCGGGGGCGCCGTGCTCGAACCGCGCGAAGAGCTCACGCCGGCCGGTCGCTCCGGTGGCGGCGTCGTAGTCGCGCACGTGGATGCGCTTGCTCCACGTGTCGATGCTGTAGAAGCGCCCGCCGTCCGTCGACCACGCGAGCCCGTTCGAGAGTGTGAGGTCGTCGTCGAGCACGGTCACCTCGTCGCCGTCGACCCGCATCAGCAGCTCTCCACCCGGGCCCAGTGTGCCGACGACGAAACGCCCCCGCGGGTCCGGCTTGCCGTCGTTGAAGCGACGCTCGTCCCCCGAGATGAGCTCCACCCCCGCGCGGATCACTCCGTCCGCCGAACGGAAGTAGAGGCGGTGCCTTCCTGCGACGACGAGCTCACCCCTCTCCGCGACCGCGACCGCTCCGGCCGTATCCGGGAAGTCGTACCGCTCGTCGGCCTGAATGGTGCCGTCTGCGCGCAGGCGACCCGAGTGCACGGTGCCGTTCATGATGTCGACCCACAGGATCCTCTCGCGGATGCCGTCCCACACCGGCCCCTCGGAGAGGTAGTGCGAGTCATCGGTCGCGAGCCGTGCTGTGCCGGCCGAGGGCACATCCTCGTAGTGATGCGTCACCGGCATGGTCACTCGACGACGACCAGTTCGCGCGTCGTGTTGTTCAGGCGCCGCCCGCCGTTCTCCGTGACCGTGACGATGTCCTCGATGCGCACGCCGAACCGCCCCGCGAGGTAGATGCCCGGCTCGATCGAGAAGCACATGCCGGGCACCATCGGGCGCTCCTCCCCCTCGACCATGTACGGCGGCTCGTGGGTGGTCATGCCGATCCCGTGACCGGTCCGATGGATGAAGTCGTCGCCGTGACCCGCATCCGTGATGACCCCGCGAGCGACGCGGTCGATCTCCTGGCACGCGACGCCCGGCTGCACCGCCTCGAACGCGGCCTCCTGGGCCGCACGGACGATGTCGTGCACCTCGCGCATCTGCGCGGCGGGCTCGCCGACCGCGACGGTGCGCGTCGTGTCGGAGCCGTACCCGTGCATGAGTCCGCCGAAGTCCATCACGACCATGTCGCCTTCGGCGATCGTGCGCTCGCCCGCCTCGTGGTGCGGGTTCGCGCCGTTCGGACCCGACGCGACGATCGTGAAGTCGACCTGTTCGTGGCCGAAGTCGCGCAGCAGCCGTGCGAGGTCGGCCGCGACGTCCGTCTCCCTCCTCCCTGCGAACGAGACGTTCAGGATCTCTTCGAACGCGGCATCCGCGGCGCACCCCGCCGCCTCGAGGCGCGCGAGCTCGTTGGCGTCCTTCACCGCACGGAGCATGGGGAGCCGCTCGGTGATCGCGTAGTACCGCGTGCCGGCGACCCGACGTTGCAGCCCGAGAAGGTGCATCGCCCACGTCGAATCCGAGACGGCGTATTGCGCTCCGGGCCGCAGCAGCTCGGCGGCGACGTCGTAAGGGTCCTGCCCGTCGCGCCAGTCGCTGATCGAGAGCGCCGATGCGCCCACCGCGGAGTCCAGGTCAGGTCGCTCGAGCGTGGGCACGAGCATCCGCGGTTCGGCGTCGGTGCTGAGCACGAGCAGCGTCAGCCGCTCGGTGATCGCGGTGGGGCTGTAGCCCGTGAGCCACAGCAGGTCCGGTCCGGGGGTCACCAGCAGGCCGTCGAGCCCCTCCGCGACGGCGTCCTCCACGGCGCGCTCCATGCGCGTTCGGAAGTCGTCGGTGGTGAACGGGGCGGGAGCGGCGGTCATCGCGCACCTCCTTCGGTGTGGGTCGACGCTGCCGGTCAGGATACGCGTGACCGCGGGACCTTCGTACCTCGTCCCCGGGCGGCGCCCGCCTACAGTGAATCGCTGAGGTTCCGACCGATGGAGGGGGAACGACCATGAAGATCCTGGTGGCCTACGCGAGCAAGTACGGCGCGACGCAGGGCATCGCCGAGCGACTCGGCGACCGTCTCGGCGAGCGCGGGCATGAGGTGAGCGTCCGCTCGTGCATGGACATCGACGACGCATCCGGGTTCGACGCGTACGTCGTGGGCTCGGCGGTCTACGCCTTCAACTGGCGCAAAGGCGCGAGGAAGTTCGTCGAGCGTCACGCTGCCGAGCTCTCCGCCCACCCCGTCTGGCTCTTCGCCAGCGGTCCGCTCGGCACGGACGTCGTCGACAAGGACGGCAAGGACGTCCTGAAGGAGGCGGAGCCGAAGCAGTTCGCCGAGTACGAGGGACTGCTGGGTCCGCGTGGCAAGAAGGTGTTCCGCGGCGCGTACGACCACGAGCAGCTGCGCGGCGCCGACCGGATGGTCGTGTGGATGCCGGCGATTCGCGACCTGCTGCCCAACGGCGACTTCCGCGAGTGGGATGAGATCGACGCGTGGGCGGATGCGATCGCCGACGAGCTCGCCACGCCTGTGGCATCCGCCGAAAGAGCGCGGACCTGAGACGGAGGCAGGACGATGAGACGCCTCTCCGTCCAGATCGGCTTGGGCGTGCTGATCCTCGTCGCGGGGACGCTGCTCCTGCTCGAGGCGACCGGCGTGCTGACGACTCCCCCGGTCGTGTGGGCCGCCCTCCTGGCCGCGGGCAGCGGGGTCTTCTGGTGGGTGTTCTTCGCCGACCGGCCCGCGTGGTGGGCGGCGCTCCCCGGCGCAGCGCTGGCGGGTGCGGCGGTCGCCACGATCCTGCAGCTCGACACCGCCGTCAGCGGAGGGGCCGAAGTGCCGTTCTTCGGCGCGCTCAGCATCGGGTTCTGGGCGGTGTACCTCCGCGGCACCGCCAGATGGTGGGCGATCATCCCGGCCGGCGCGCTCCTGACGATCGCCGTCGTCGCAGGCGTGACGGGCATCGTGGGCGCGTCGGTGGCCGGTGCGATCTTCCTGTTCGGGCTCGCGACCACGTTCGCGCTCGTGGCGCTGCTGCCCGGCGGCGCGCGGCGTCGCACATGGGCGTGGGTCCCGGCCGCGGCCCTCACTCTCGCCGGGGTCCTCATCCTCTTCGGGGCGGGCGAGTGGTTCGTCGTCCTCAACTACGTGTGGCCGATGCTGGTCATCGCGGCCGGCGTGTTCGTGCTCTGGCGGGCGCTGCGAGGCGGCCGGGACTCGGAGGTTCGTGAGGTGACCGGGTCCGACGGGCGGGTGTCCGAAGACACGCAGCGCTGAGCTCAGATCCGCACCGTCTCGAGGTGCTCGGGCACGCGGGCGCGCCAGCCGAGCTGCCGTTGCAGGCGAGCGCGCAGCGCGTCGGCCGCGTCGCGCTCACCGTGCACGGGGTAGACGATGTCGGGCGGCACGTCGACCGCGGCGAGCCAGTCGTACAGTTCGTCGGCATCCGCATGCGCCGACATCCCGTCGATCGACACCACCTCGGCGCGGATCGGAACGTCGTTGCCGAAGATCCGCAGCGAGGTCGCGCCGCCCAGCAGCGCGGATCCGCGCGTGCCGCCCGCCTGGTAGCCGACGAGCACGATCGCGTTGCGCTTGTCTCCGGCGTAGGCGGCGACGTGGTGGAGGATCCGCCCGCCCGTGAGCATGCCGCTCGCAGACAGGATGACCATGGGCCCGCCGCGCAGGTTCAGGAGCTTCGACTCGTCGACATCGTGGACGAGGTTCGCGAGCTCGTACATCCGCCGGAATCGCTGCGGGTCGACGCGGTGCTCGCGGGGGTACCGCTGATAGATGCCCGCGGCGTCGATCGCCATCGGGCTGTTGAGGAACACCGGCACATCCGGAACGCGACCGCTGTCGATCAGGCGCGACAGGTGGTACAGCACCGTCTCGGTGCGTCCGACGGCGAACGCAGGGATGAGCACGACCCCGCCGCGCTTGACCACGCGGCCCACGACGTCGGCGAGCACATCCTCGGGGTCGATCGTCGGATGGCTGCGGTCGCCGTAGGTGGACTCCGTGACGAGCACGTCCGCCGGCTCGAGCGGGCGCGGCGGCTGCATGATCGGGTCGTGCGGGCGGCCGAGGTCACCCGTGAACCGCACGGAGCGCCCGCCGACCTCGACGCGCACGCCCGCCGCACCGAGGATGTGGCCGGCAGGCACGAAGGTGAACCGGATGCCCCTCCCCACGTCGTGCGGAGTGTCGAAGTCGACGCGCACGAAGCTCGCGAGCGACCGCTCGGCGTCCTCCGCCGTATACAACGGAAGCGGCTTGGCGTGCTTGGAGTATCCGCGGCGCTCCGCGCGCTTCGCCTCCTCCTCGGCGAGGTAGCCGCTGTCGGGCAGCATGATCCCGGCCAGGTCCGTCGTGGCCGGCGTCGCGTACACCGGGCCGTCGAACCCGTCGCGCACGAGGGCGGGCACGTATCCCGAGTGGTCGAGGTGGGCGTGCGTGAGCACGACGGCGTCGATCGAATCGGGCGGCACGGGGAAGGGCGCGCGATTGCGCTCGCGCAGCACCTTGTAGCCCTGGAACATCCCGCAGTCGACGAGCACGCGCGTCGACTCGAACTCGATGAGGAACCGCGAGCCCGTCACGGAGTCGGCGCCGCCCAGGAACCGCAGGGTCGGAGTCGCGCCGGGTCCCGGCTGACCGCTCATGCGCACATCCTCGCACGCCGGGCGACGCCGAGGAATCGACGGGCACCTCTGGCGCGACGCACGCGACGGTGGAACTATTAGACCAGTGGTCGAACCGTTGGTCTAGAAGGTGTGACGTGAGGATCCTCATCGCGGGGGCAGGTATCGCCGGGCCCACGCTCGCATACTGGCTGCTGCGCACGGGGCACGAGCCGACGCTCGTCGAACGCGCGCCCCACTTGCGCGAGGGCGGGTACGTCGTCGACTTCTGGGGCACGGGCTTCGATGTGGCCGAGCGCATGAGCATCGTCCCGCGACTGATGGACGAGGGGTATCACGTCCGCGAGATGCGTGAAGTGTCGCGCACCGGTCGACGGATCGCGCACCTGGATCCGGTGCGCGTGATCGAAGGCGCCGCGGGCGGGCGCTACGTCACCGTCGGCCGATCCGAGCTCTCGCGAGCCGTCTACTGCGCGATGGAGGGCAGCGCAGAGACGATCTTCAGCGACTCGGTCCAGACCCTCGACGACGACGGCACCCGCGTGCGGGTTCGGTTCGAAAGCGGGGTGGAGCGCGAGTTCGACCTCGTCGTCGGTGCGGACGGACTGCACTCCCGCATCCGCTCGCTCTCGTTCGGCCCCGAGAAGCAGTACGAGCGCTACCTCGGGATCACCGTGGCCGCCTTCGACCTCGAGGGCTACCGACCGCGCGAGGAGCTCATCGCGGTGACTCACACCGAGGTCGGTGCGCAGATGCTGCGATTGGCACTGCACGACGACGCCACCATGTTCTGCTTCATCTTCCGGCACGAGGGCGACGTCCCGATCGACGATGTGGGCGAGCAGCAGTCGTTGCTGCGGCGTCGACTCCGCGGAATGGGCGGCGACGTTCCCGGCGTCCTCGAGCAGATGCCGCGGGCGCGCACGTTCTACATGGATCGGGCGAGCCAGATCCGGATGCCGCAGTGGTCGAAGGGCCGCGTCGCGCTCATCGGCGATGCGGCGGCTTGCCCGTCGCTGCTCGCGGGCCAGGGATCCGCGTTGGCGATGGTCGAGGCGTTCGTCCTCGCGTGCGCGCTCCACGAGACGGATGGCGACCACCGGGCGGCGTTCAGCTCCTACGAGGATCGACTGAAGAGGGTGGTGGGCGACAAACAGGATGCGGCGATCGGACTCGGTTCGGCGTTCGCCCCGCGCAATCGCGCGCAACTCTGGCTCCGGGCGGCAGTCATCGGCCTCATGGGCGTCCCGCTCGTGTCGCGGCTCGCGATGGGACGAAGTCTGCGCGATCCGATCGAGCTCCCGCCGACGCCGAACGGTTGAATGGTCGCATGCCGCGCCCGCGCTTCCACCGACTCGCCGACGAGCAGCAGACGAGGATCCTCGACGCCGCTCTCGACGAGTTCGCGGCCCACGGCTATCGCGGGGCGTCCTTGAACCGCATCATCTCGAACGCCGGGGTCTCCAAAGGCTCGATGTACTACTACTTCGACGACAAGGAGGACCTGTACACGCACGTCATCCGTGATGGTCTGCAGCAACTGCTCGCCGAGGGCGGCGGCGTGCCGCTCCCCGCCCGCACCGACCCCGATGCCTTCTGGGCATCGCTGGAGTCGCAGTGCCTGCACCTCATGCGCAGGCTCGCCGCCTCTCCGCGGCTCGGCGCCGTGCTGCGCGACTGGCTGTCCGGCGCGGGGACCCCCGCGCTGAGATCCGCGCAGCACGAGGCCGAGCAGGAGGCGATGCCTTGGCTCACCGAGACGCTCGCGACGGGTCAGGCGATCGGCGCTGTGCGCACCGACCTGCCCCCGGGCCTCATCATCGCCCTGGCCATGGGCATGGGGAAGGCGATGGACACCTGGCTCATCACGAGTCCACCCGACGACGAAGGGCTCGAGAACGCAGTGCGCGCCCTCATGAGCACCATGCGGCGGGCGCTCCAGCCCTGACCGACCAGGCGGTCGAAGACGAACGCGCAACCGCATGTCGATTCCGGTCGGTCCCGTTCGACGCTTCAGTGAGGGCGTCCACCGCGCCCCGACGAGAGGATCGACCGATGAACGAGTACTTCTTGACCATGCCCCACGACTCCGAGACGGAGCCCACCATGGCCTCGATGCAGGAGAGCGACCCCGATGCGCTCGCCGCGGTGATCGCCGCGGTCGAGGAGTTCAACACCGCACTGAAGGAGTCCGGCGTGTGGCGCTACGCAGGCGGACTCCACCCGCCGTCGACCGCCAAGACCGTCGACGCGTCGTCGGGCGACGTGCGCGTGCTCGACGAGCCGTTCGTGCAGGCGCCCGCGTACGTGGGCGGATTCTGGGTGATCGAGGCGTCCGACGAGGCGACCGCGATCGAGTGGGCCGCGCGCGCTTCGCGCGCCGTGCAGTCGCCCGTCGAGGTGCGTGCGCTGCAGTAACCGCGAGCACATCGACCAGGCGGGATGGATGCCGCACGGAGTCCCGGGGGCGGGAGAGCGTCTTTTCGGGTCTCGGCGACCGTCGCCTAGACTCCCCTGGAGTCTCCCCCAGACGGACGACCCCGTCCCCAGGTACGACGCCGTCTCCCCAGTAGCGGGCTCCCCACCCGCCGTTCATCGGAGTGCATGTGGTCCGAATGCAGCCGAGCACCGATACCGCCGGCATCCGCACGCGCGCGGCCGCCCGTGCGCAGCAGCGGCGCCGGCGCTCGATCATCCTCCTGAGCATCACCGGCGCCCTCGTCGTCGCGCTCGTCGTCGTGCTGAGCGTCGTGTTCATCCGCGGGGCCGCCGGCGAGTCCGGCCAGCCGCAGGAACCCGCAGTCGCGGGTGACTGCCTGCCCGCGAGTCTCGACATCACGGCCGACCCGGTGGTCGCCGGCGCGCTCGAGGCGATCGTCGCCGACATGGCGGGCGATCGCTCCGACTGCCCGGAGACGACCATCACGACTGAAGACAGCGCGGTCACCGCGGCCGCCCTGGCGCAGGGAACCGCTCTGGAGTTCGATGTATGGGTCCCCGACTCGTCGATGTGGCCGGCGCGCGTCTCCAGCCAGCGCGAGCCGGCGGGCGCGGATGCCCCGGAGCTCATCGTCAGCGATCCCATCGCGAGCACGCCGGTGGTCTTCGCGGCGACCGACCCCACCGCGCGTGCCCTCGGCGCCGAAGCCGGGTTCGCAAGCCTCGCCCAGGGTGCGGTCGCGGCCGTGCTGCCCGACCCGTCGTCGGCGTCGGCGAGCGCCGCGGCCCTGCTCGCGCTGCAGACCGCGGTCGGCGGCGACGCACGCGCGTTCACCGGTCTCGTACTCGGCCTCGACGCCGAGGCCGTGGTTCCCACGACGGGCGACGCGCTGGCCGCGGCATCCGCTGCGGCCTCGCCCACCGTCGCCATCACGACCGAACAGGCCCTGTACGCCGACAGCGACGCCGCTCCGCTGGTGCCGATCTACCCCGTGGACGTGAAGCCCACCGTGACGGTGTCGCTGGTGACGGTCGCGGATGCCGCAGGCGACACTCTCGAGGCCGTCGACGCGCTCACCGCGGCGGTCGCCGACGCGAGCGACCTGCTGGCCGAGCACGGCCTGCGTGCCGCCTCGGGTGCGCCGCTCACGGACGGTGGCGGCGCCCCGAGCGTCGCGACCGAGCCCACGGACGGTGCGAACCAGGCCGAGGCGCTGCGCACGTGGGAGGTCCTGACTGCTCCGTCGCGCATGTTGGCACTCAACGACGTTTCGGGATCGATGTCGCAGCCGGCGACGGGCGACATGAGCCGGATAGACCTGTTCGAGCAGGCAGCCGTGCGCGCGATCGACTCGATGTCGGATGAGTCCTCGCTCGCCATCTGGGTGTTCTCGAGCCGCCGGAGCGGCGGACAGGACTGGGAGGAGATCGTGCCCTTCGGATCGCTCGGCGCCCCGGCGCACAAGCAGCTCACGATCGACACGGCGAACTCGCTCGACCGCTTCGTGGGCGGAGGGACCGGACTCTACGACAGTGTCCTCGCGGCGGTGAAGTACATGCGCGAGACGTACGTGCCCGGGCAGGTGAACCTGGTCCTGCTCAACACCGACGGCTACAACGAGGAGGACGACGGCCTCGACCTGCCCGGCCTCCTCGCCGAGCTCGAGAAGCTGCGGGATCCGTCGAAGCCGGTCGCGGTGATCGCGATCGGCTACGGTCCCGATACCGACCAGGCCGCGTTGGAGCAGATCGCCGCCGCCACAGACGGTGCGGCGTATCAGGCGCTGCAGCCGACCGACATCGGCTCGGTGCTCGTCGACGCGACCACCCAGCGAGGCTGTCGCCCGAACTGCGGCTAGCCGCACGACCGCTCATGGGCGTCATCCGGCCCGCCTGTTTCTCCTCGTTTCGCAGGATTTCCGCAAGTTCACCTCAACACTCCCAGCGGAAAATGCAAACTCCCTCGGCTCCCGATACTTTTGTCTCCGGACCGGTAGATGAGAGTTTCATGAGAATCGAGAGAGATCGCTCGTGGCAAGTACATACGTTGAGACAGGCACTCGCATCCGCGTCTACGACTCCTCGGTCAAGACGCACGCGTCGCTTCCGCTCGGCACGTACCGCGTTCACTTCGACGGGAAGGAAGGCTTCAGCCTCCTGAGGGTCGAGAACCTCACCGCCGGCGGCGAGCGCGTCTACGGACAGCGCGAGCAGAAGGTCGAGAAGATCTTCCGCTCCTACGAGCGCACCGATCGCAGCCTGGGCGTGCTGCTGTCGGGTGACAAGGGCCAGGGCAAGTCGCTGTTCCTGCGCATGGTCGGGCAGGAGGCGATCGCCCGCGGCATCCCGGTGGTGCTCGTGACGCAGGACGCCGACGGCATCGCCGACTTCCTCGACAGCCTCGAGGAGTGCCTGATCATCTTCGACGAGTTCGAGAAGATCTTCCCGAACGGACGCCAGCTCCACCACGGCGAGGTGAACCGGCAGCACCAGTTCCTCTCGCTGTTCGACGGCATGTCGCAGGTGAAGCGCATCTACTGCGTCACCGTGAACGACGTGCACGATGTGAGCCAGTACATCGTCAACCGGCCGGGCCGATTCCACTACCACATGCGGTTCGACTACCCCGGACCCGACGAGGTCCGCCAGTACCTCACCGATCAGGCGCCTGAGGCCCCGGCATCCGAGGTCCAGAGCGCCGCGCTGTTCTCGCGCCGCGTCCGACTCAACTACGACCATCTGCGGGCGATCGCGTTCGAGCTCAACAACCCGACGGCGCAGTTCTCCGAGATCGTCCACGACCTCAACATCAAGGCCATCGAGCCCAGCCACTACCGGGTCGAGGCGAAGTTCGCCGACGGCAGCTGTCTCGCCGGCGAGACGGCGCTCAACCTGTTCGAGCGCGTCCACGACACCCGCACGCTCGAGCTGCGGAACAAGCAGCGGTCGCTGTACATCTCGTTCCTCCCGCGCGACCTCGTGTTCGAGGAGGACGGGTCGATCCAGCTCCCGCTCCACAAGACGGACATCCTCGACGAGTACGACGAGACTCCCGACGACCTGCCGGTGAGCGTGTCGCTCACGCTCGTCGGGCACAACACCTACGCGTTCGACGCGTTCTGAGACCGGCCGGGGGGCTGAAGAGGCCCCGGGATCTCTCCCGGGGCCTCTTCGTGGTTGCGGCTTGTGGCTGTGCCGTCGTCAGGAACCGGCGACGCTCCGGTTGACCGCGCGTGTCGCCGAGAACTTCAGCACCGTGTAGTCGTCGATCTGGGTGGAGCCGTCACCGTCCGCGAACCGCACGCGGTGACCCTTGTGCTCCTGCGGATAGAACTTGCCGAATCCCGTGAGCGTGACCTTGTTCCCCTTCGAGACCAGGTCGATCAGCTCCTCGATGAACGCGTCGTAGACCTGCTGCGTGACCCCCAGCGGGAGCTTGCCGCGCCGCGCGACGCGCTGCACGAACTCCCTCTTGCTCACACGCCCCTGCTCGAGCCCTGCAATCGTGCTCATTCTTGCCATCCCCTGCTGCTCGCCGATGCGAGCGGTACGTGAGCCCCGGAAAACTCAACCCAGACCGGGACTCTGTCCACTTGAACGACGTGCCGTCGTCAGCATGCGGTCACGTCCTCTTCCGAGGATACCGCGTCGATGGCAAAGTTCGCTGGTAAAGGTGGTGATGCGTGGTTTTTACCTCGTTTATCACCGCATCCGTTGTCAAGGGGCGACGAGCGGCGCCCGCAACGGATAGCTCTGGTCGTCGAGGATCACCTGGGCGGCGCATCCGGTCTCGCGGTGGATGACGATCGGCGCGCGCAGGTTGACGCAGACGCCGTCATCGGCCGGATTGGCGACGACGAACACGCGCACGTCGGAGTCGCGTGCGGCCCCGATCAGATCACGGATGCCGTCGGTCAGCTGCGGGCGATAGCCGAAGTCGCCCGACAGCACGTCGAGCACGAACAGCCGCACCGCCTCTGATCTCGCGCGCAGCGCGTACAGCCCCTCGGCGCCGTCGATGCGGTCGAGCGTGAACAACGTGAGCGGCGCGAGCCCGAACGGCGGCGATGCGAACTCGACGACGGCCGCGGTGCTCATGCTCATCGCAGGAACTCCAAGAGGTTGGTCTGCAGAGCGCGGGCGGTCACCTGCAGTGCGGACTGGAACGTGAGCTCGGCCGACTGGAGCCGGATGAGCACCTCGAGGCTGTCGACGTCCTCGACTTCGGCCCGGCGAGCCTCGAGATCGACCGAGACGGCGAGGTTCTGCGCGGAGGCGCGCTCGATCCGGGACTGCTGCGCGCCGGTCGCACCGCGCGCCGCGATCATGCTCTCGAGGCGCGCGTCGATGTCGCCGAGCCTCGACCCGATCTCGCCGCCCGCTCGCAACTCGGCGGCGATGTCGTTCAGCATTGCGAACACGCTCGTCGCCCCCTCGCCGAACGCGTCCGCGCCGTCGCTGTCGACGCGCACCGTCTCGTTGTCGCCGATCCGCCGCTGCACACCGCTCCCCGTCGTGCCGTTGAAGGTGAAGGTCCCCGGTTCGAAGGCCCGGCCCGCATCGCTCGTGCCGGCGAAGACGCTGCGCCCCGCGAGCGTCGTGTTCGCCTGTGCGAGCAAGCCGGCGCTGATGCTCTCCAGCTCGGCCGCGATCGCGTCGCGGGCCGCGGGGCTCATCGCGCCGGAGTTCGCGCCTTGCACGACGAGGTCGCGAGCACGGTTGAGCAGATCGATGCCGGCGCCGAGCGCCGTGTCGACGGTCGTCACCCACGCCATCGCATCGTTGAGGTTGCGGGCGTACTGCGCGACGCGCGCCTGCTCGCTGTGGACTCCGAGCGCGCTCGCTGCGGCGGCGGGGTCCTCGCTCGGCGTCCGGAATGCGCGCTGCGACGTGGCCTGGTTCATCAGCCGATCCCTCTGGGCGAGATTCGCCTGGAGGGTGTGAAGCGTCTGCTGGGTCATCGTGCTGCTGGTGATCCGTCCGATCATCGTGGCTCCAGGACGATCAGCGGCCGACGAGGCCGGTTCGGTTGATGAGGATGTCGAGCGCCTCATCCATCGCGGTGAGCACGCGGGCGGACGCCTGGTAAGCGGTCTGGTACGTGAGGAGGCTTATCGTCTCCTCGTCACCGTCGACCGACGCGGTCGACTGCTGCGCAGCGATCGCGGCGACAGCGCCCGTGTCGGCGATGTCGGCGCGGTGCAGGTCGCCTGCGACCGAGACGCCGAAGCCGGTGACGAACGTCGACCACGTCGCGCTCGGCCCCGAGGCGGACATGCTCAGCGCGCTGATCCGGTCGGCGATCGTCGTATCGAGCGGACCCGCGCCCGGCGCACCCAGGGCCAGGTCCGCGATGCCGTCCGGCACGACGCTCAATCCGAGAGCCGCGGGGCCTGCCGGGTCCAGCGCGAAGAAGTCGCCGCCCGGAACGCCGGCCGACGTCTCGCCCGTGCGATGGATGTCGTTCACCGCCGTCGCCAGCTCGCCGGCCACCCGGTTGTAGGCCGCTGCCACAGCCGCGAGCGAGCCTCCGTCGTACTCCGGCGCGAGCGCGCTGATCGTGCCGCCGACAGTGCCGCCGGTCACCGCCACCGCGATGTCGGGGCGATCCGCCCACGCGACGGTGATGCGGCCCCCGTCGGCGATGTCGACCGGGCCGGCCACGACGAGGGCGCGGGCGCGATCTCCCGACACCAGCGCGTTGCCGTCGACGCGCACCGTGAGCGTGCCGTCCGTCTCGGCGGTGGCCGTCGCGCCGACCGTCGTCGACAGCTGCTGGACGATCAGGTTGCGCTGGTCGATCAGCTCGTTCGCGTTGCGCCCGGACTGCACCGCGTCGCGGATCTGCCCGTTGAGCACCGCGACCTGTTCGGCTGCAGCGTTCACATCGGAGATCTGGCGGTCGACCTGCTGACGCAGACCGGACCACTGGTTCGCAACCGACTGGTATCCCGCGGCGATCTGTCCCACGAGCACGCGGGCGTTCGTGATCACGACGTGGGCGGCCGCAGCATCCGGATCGTTGGCGAGATCGGACCACCCGGCCCAGAAGCGGTCGAGGGTCGCAGCCAGACCGTCCTCGGTCGGTTCGGCCATCGCGGCCTCGACCTGGCTCGCAGCGGTCGCGCGTGCCCTCCAGAAGCCCGAGGCCGACAGCGCGTCCCGCACACGCGCGTCGAGCACCTCGTCACCGAGCCGCGCGATCGCGGTCACGCCGACTCCGCCGCCGACGGCGAGCACCGAAGGCCACAGGCCGGTCAGACCGGGCGCCGGAACAGGCGTCTGCTCGACGCGCTGTCGGGTGTAGCCGACCGTGGTCTGGTTCGCGATGTTCTGGCCCGTGACGTTCATCCCCGTCCGGGCTGCGGCGAGGCCGGATTCGGCGAGACGGATGCCGGAGAAGGTGGACACGGTCGCCTCACACCCTCGTGTCGAGGAGTCGGGAGCCGCTGCCGTCGCGGACGACGTCACCGGACTGGTCGTACTCTCCGGTGGGCACGCCCAGGCCTGCGATCGTCTCCTGCGTGACGCGGAGCGCCGTGCGCAGACGCTGCTCGTTGAGCTTCTTCAGCTCGCCGATCTCGGCGGCAAGGCCCAGCATGGCCTCGAGGTGCCCGCTCAGCACCTCGCGCCACGCGCAGCTCGGCGCGGCGTCGATGAGCTCGCGCAGGGTCGTGGCATCCGGAACACCCCACTCGTCGGCGACCGCCACCACAAGGGTGTCGCGCGTGAGTGCGGTCACGGGCATCGCGGCGAGCACGCGCTCGATCTCGCTCACGGTCTGCGGAATCCACCGCGTCCTCCCGGTCGCCAGGAGCATCTGCTGCACGTCGAGTTTGAACAGCAGCAGCTCGAGCATCTCGCGCTCTCGCATCAGATGCATGCTCAGCTCATGAGCGGACACGGGCGGTCACCTCGTCGGGTCGAAGTCTGGCGACGGGGTCGCCCGTCACGTGCACGACTATCGCGACAGCGCACATCCGACGTAACCGCCCGCCGGCCGTCACTCCGTCTCCGACCGGCGTCCCAGCGCGTTCAGCAGCGCGTTCTCGGCCGCTTCGTCGGAGGAGGACTGCACGGCGCCGCGGTTCTCGTCGCTCACCGCCACGACGATCTCGGCCCGGTGGATGCCCTTGTCGCGCGGCGCGTCGATGCCGACGCGCACTCCGCCGGGGGTCACACCCAGGATCGTGACGGTGATGTCATCGCCGATCAGGATGCTCTCGCCGGCTCGTCGCGTGAGTACAAGCATGTCCGCCCTCCATGGCGTGAGCGCGCCGCGCTCGTCCTGAGATCACCATAGACCATATCCGCTGATATACGAGTGGAATCGTCACGGATTGACACCTGGAAGCGCGGGTTGCGACAACCGGACCACTCCGACGACGTCGGTGGCGAAGCCGCCCGCCGCGGCTTCGTCGTACGACAGCACGGGCAGCCCTCGCACCTGCGTCGCGACCATTCTGCGCACGGCCTGCCGCAGCGACGGCGCGCACACGAGGATCGGTTCCGGACCCGATCGGTCCAGTTCGTCCACGGTGCGACGGATGCTGTCGAGGAGGTCGAGCGTGGCATCCGGTGCCAGCACGATCTGCGGCTGGCCGTCGACGACCCGCATGCCCTCGAGAAGCTGCTGCTCGAGCAGCGGATCGAACATCACGACGCGGATCCGCCCCTCTTCGGCGAAGCGCGCGGCGATCGCAGGCCCGAGCGCGGTGCGCGCGGCCTCGATGAGCATCGGGGTCTCGGTCGTCGTCTTGCCCCGCAGCACGAGCGCCTCGAAGATCCGGGCCAGGTCGACGATCGGCACGCGCTCGGCGAGCAGTCCCGCCAGCACCTTCTGGATGCCCGCGAGCGACAGCACGGCCGGCGTGAGCTCCTCGACCGTCGCGGGATGCGTCTGCTTCAGGTGCTCCGTGAGCTGCCGGACGTCTTCGAGCGAGAGCAGCCGGTCGGCCTGCGCCTGCACGAGGTCGGAGAGGTGCGTGATGATGACGCTCGCGCGGTCGATCACGGTCGCGCCGGCCATGTCTGCCGCGTGCGACATCTCGGCCGGCACCCACTTGCCCTCGAGCCCGAAGACCGGATCCGTGACGCGCCTGCCGGGCAGCTGGTCCAGGTCGGCGCCGATCGCGAGCACGTGTCCGCGCGGCACGCTCCCCCGGCCCGCCTCGACGCCGGCGATGAGGATCGCGTAGGTCTCGGCGGGGAGCTCGACATTGTCGCGCGTCCGCACCGGCGGCATGATGATGCCGAGCTCGAGCGCCAGCTTGCGCCGCAGCGACTTCACCCGAGTCAGGAGGTCGCCCGCGCCGCCCGCGGCGAGGTCGATGATGTCCGGCGCGAGCGAGATCTCGAGCGGATGCACGCGCATGCGGTCCATGAGCTCGTCGGGGCCCTCGGCCGCGGCATCCGCCGATTCGGTCGCCTGCGCTTCTGCCGCCTCCGCCGCCTTGCGCGCGCGGTTCGCCCTCACGCGGGCCGCCGCGAACAGCAGCAGGCCGCCGATCGCGAGGAACGCCAGGAACGGCATGCCTGGGATGAGCCCCATCGCGATGGCGGCGAGGCCCGTGATGAGCAACGCGTTGCGCGACTGCATGAGCTGGCGACCCGCCGCCTGCCCGATCTCGGACTCGGTGTTCTCGCGCGTCACGATCATGCCGGTCGCGACCGCCATGAGCAGCGCCGGGATCTGGGTGACGAGGCCATCGCCGATGGTCAGGATGCTGTAGTTCTGCAGGGCATCCGCCATGTCCATGCCGCGCTGGGCCATGCCGATGATGATGCCGCCGACGAAGTTGATGGCGACGATGACGATCCCCGCGATCGCGTCGCCCTTGACGAACTTCGAGGCGCCGTCCATCGCGCCGTAGAAGTCGGACTCGGCGGCCACCTCGGCGCGCCGCCGGCGGGCCTCCTCCTCGGTGATGAGCCCCGCGTTCAGGTCGGCGTCGATCGCCATCTGCTTGCCCGGCATCGCGTCGAGCGTGAACCGGGCCCCGACTTCGGCGACGCGCTCGGCGCCCTTCGTGACGACGACGAACTGGATGACGGTGAGGATGAGGAAGATCACGGCGCCGATCACGAGCGACCCGCTGATCGTGATCTGGCCGAACGCCTGGATGACCTGCCCGGCGTGCGCCTCGCCGAGGATGAGGCGCGTCGAGGCGACGTTCAGGCCGAGCCGGAAGAGCGTGGCCACCAGGAGCAGGCTCGGGAAGACCGAGAAGTCCAGGGGCTTCTTCGCGAACATCGCGGTGAGCAGGATCAGCAGCGCGAACGAGATGTTCACGACGATGAGCACGTCGAGAAGCGCGGTCGGGATCGGGACGATGAGCAGCAGGATGATCCCCACGACCCCGACGGGAACGGTCGCCTTCGACAGCAGCTGTCTGATCATGACTCTGACCTCTCGCCTCTCCTCGAACTGTGTGCGGCGGCATCCGTCATAGGCCGCGGCTCCTCATGCTCGCCGCAGGCATCGTGTGCGTGCCGCGCGCCGACCCGCGACGTTTGAGGTGCTCGATGAACGCGAGCACCTGCGCGACCGCGGTGTAGAGCTCCTCGGGGATCTCCTGCCCGATGTCGCACGCCGCGTGCAGCGCACGTGCGAGCGGGATGTCACGGATCATCGGGACGCCCGCCTCCTCGGCACGCTCGCGGATCTTCTGCGCGACGACCCCCGCGCCCTTCGCGACGATCCGCGGCGCGGACCTGCCCGGCTCGTAGCGCAGCGCGACGGCGAGGTGCGTCGGGTTGAGCAGCACGACGTCGCTGTCGCCGACGGCGGCGATCATGCGGTTGCGGCTGAGGGCGAGCTGGCGGGAGCGGCGCTGCGCGCGCACGAGCGGATCGCCCTCGCTCTTCTTGTGCTCGTCCTTCGCCTCCTTCTTCGTCATGTGGGTGTGCTTACGGTTGCGGCGCATCACGACGGCCATGTCGATCGCCGCGAGGAGCACGCCGACGACGACCGCCACCTGAAGAAGCGCGACGACCCCTTCGCCGGCTCGTTCGAGCAGCCACGCGACGTTGTGGCGCCCGCTGTCCATCAGGACGGGCACGAGGCCGGATACGACGATCCACAGCGCTGCGCCGATCGCGAGCGTCTTCAGCAGCGCCTTGACGCCCTCCCACAGCGCGCGCCGGCCGAACACCCGCTTGAGCCCCGCGACGATGTCGAACTGCTCCAGCCGCATCGTCAGTCCGCGCACGTGGACACCGCCCTGCGCGACGGCCATCGCGGTGGTCGCGAGCAGGACGACGACGAGCATCGGCAGGAGGACCCCGCCGATCGAGGCCATCGCAGCACTCAGGGCCTCGACCGCGTTCGCCCTCGTCGGCTGCCGAGCGACCTGCGCGACCCGCAGGAACTGCTCGGTCAGCACCTGTGCGGCCGCGGCGATCGTGAAAGGCATCATGATGGCGGCGGATGCGATGCAGATCCATGCCGTGAAGTCCTGGCTGCGTCCGAGCTGCCCCTTCTTGCGGGCCTCGCGGAGGCGCCGATCGGTCGCCTTCTCGGTCCGTTCGCCGGTGTCGGTGTCGCTCATCGGGTCACCCCCACGAGCGTCCGGGCGGCGTCCTGCGCGAGTGCCGCGACGACGCTCGGGAGCGCGATGTAGACCAGTCCCACGAGCGTGAGGGTCAGGAGGATCTTGAGCGGGAAGCCGATCGCGAACGCGTTCAGGGCGGGCGCGACGCGCGTGACCAGACCCAGGCCGACGTCGGCGAGCACGAGCACGATCAGCAGGGGTCCTGCGATCTGCACAGCGCTGAGCATCATCTGCCCCGCGGCGGTGATGAGGACGTCGGCGGGACGGGCGAGGTCGATCATTCCCGTCACCGGCACGGCGTCGAAGGAGCGGAGCAGTCCTGCGAGCACGAGCTGGTACCCGTCGGAGGCGAACAGCAGCGCGATCGCGGTCATCTGGAACAGCCGGGTGAACTGGGCGCCGTTGATCGCCATCCCCGGATCGAACGCCTGCGCGAGCTGGAAGCCGCCGAACGTGTCGATGAGATGGCCCGAACCCTGGATCGCGCTGAAGATCACGAGCACGAGGAACCCGAGCAGTGCGCCCGTGATCGCCTGGCCCGCGAGCGCGAGCAGGAACGCGCCCGTGTCGAGCCGTTCGTAGCCGGCCATGGCGACCGGAGACACGGCGAGCGCGAGCCCCACGCCGAGCATCGCGCGGACGCGCATCGGCACCGTCGCGTGGCTGAAGGGCGGCGCGAACACCAGGAACGCCGTGATCCGCACGCACGCGAGCGCGGTCGCCTCGAGCCACACGAAGTCGACGGGGATGTTCACGGCGCCCCACTCAGCAGCGACGGGAGCTGCGCGAAGAGGTCGTTCGTGAACGCGACGATCTCCGAGATCATCCAGTGCCCGCACACGAGCAGCGCGATCCCGACGGCGACGAGCTTCGGCACGAACGAGATCGTCATCTCCTGCACCTGGGTGATCGACTGCAGCAGCGAGACGGTGAAGCCGACGACGAGGGCGGTGACCAGCAGCGGCGCGCACAGCTTGGCGCCGACCACGAGGGCGGCCAGGCCGATGTCCATGACGGCTTCGGGGGTCATCCGCCGCTCCCGTAGGACTGCACGAGTGCCGTCACGACGAGGCCCCAGCCGTCGACGAGCAGGAACAGCAGGATCTTGAACGGCAACGAGATCATGACCGGCGGCAGCATCATCATGCCCATCGACATGAGCGCGCTCGCCACCACGAGGTCGATCACGAGGAACGGCACGAAGACGACGAACCCGATGAGGAACGCGGCCTTCAGCTCGCTGATCATGAACGCGGGGACGAGCGTGTACAGCGGGACGCTCGACGGATCGGCGGGGTTGTCCATCTGCGCCGCCCGGTGCATGAGCGCGATGTCCTCTTCGCGCGTGTAGCCGAGCATCCACTCCTTGAGCGGCACCTGCGCGAGGTCGAACGCCTGGCTGAAGTCGATCCTCCCTTCCACGAACGGCGTGACGGCGATCGCGTTGATGTCGGTGAGCACCGGCCACATGATGAACAGCGTCAGGAAGAGACTGAGCCCGGCGAGCACCTGGTTCGGGGGGATCGACGGCAGCGACAGCGCGTTCCGGGTGAGCGCGAGGACCACGAAGATCTTCGTGAAGCTGCTCATCATGAGCAGCAGCGCCGGCGCGACGCTGAGCACCGTGATGCCGAGCAGCGTCGTGATGCTCGCCGACGGCGTCCCGTCGATGCCGTTGATCGTGACGCTTCCGCCGCCGTCGTCGGCGGGCGGGGTGGCCGCGTGGACGACGGCGGCCTGAAGGAGCACGAGCACCAGCGCGACCCCGATCCCCGCGGCGACGACCGCTGCCGTTCGCCGGCTCGCGCGCGCGGCCCGCGCGGTCGGCACGACGGTCGAGACGGATGCGGGCAAGGCGGCACTCCGAAGATGGTGGCGTGGCCGATCCGTAGCCGGGGGTGTCGAGCGATCCGTGCTCCCCGCCGACTATCGCGACAGGGCGGCTCGCGGTAACCCGCGAGCCGCCCTGCGGGTCAGGCGACGGACTTCGATCCCCCCGGTGTCCGTGCGCCCGACTCCCTCCCCCCGGCCGGTCTGTGAGATGTACTGCACCGCGTCGGCGTCGACCGACGACACCTCCTGCGTGTCGACGACGCTGATCCCCCGCTCGGTCACGCCGAGGATGTACCGGATGCCCCCGAATTCGGCCACCACGAGCTGCGCCTTGCCGCCGAGCCCGGCACGCGTCACGACCTCGATCCGGTCGGGACGGCTCGCGCGCGGCCTCCCCCCGGGTCGTCCCGGCAACAGCGCGGTGAGCTTCGCCGGGCCCGTGTGGGTCGCGTCCGCTTTCGGCGCCGCTGTGCCCGACTGACCCTTGCGGATGCGGTGGCGCAGCCACAGGAGCAGGCCGAGCACCGCCCCGAGCGAGACGATCACGCGGGCTGCGATGAGGACTTCTTCCATGCTCAGACGCTCCCCGCACCCTCGAGGATGCGCTCGACGCGCACCGCGAAGTCGCCGTCGGCGACGACGACGGTCCCGTGTCCGATGAGCCGGCCGTTGAGGCGGATGTCGGCGGGCGACCCGGCCGCCCGGTCGAGCTCGACGACGCGGCCGGGCTCGAGCGAGAGCACGTCGCGCACCGGCATCCGGGTTCGCCCGATCTCGACCACGAGATCCATCTCGACGCCGGCGATGCGGCTGAGCCGCTGGGGCGGGGCGGGCTGCGCGGCGTCCTCCGCGTCGAGGGTCACGGCCGTGCGCCCGACGACCGACCCGTCGGCGCCCAGAAGATCGAACACCTGGGTGCCCGGGGCGGTGAATGCCTCCTGCGCGCTCACCTCGCGGGCCTCGCCGAGCGTGCCCGGCCCGAGCACCGCGACGGCGGATTCGAAGACGGGGTGCAGCCGGTCGGTCAGGGAAGCGGCATCCGAACCGTCCTGAAGCGCCGACGGGTCGTTCACCTGGATCGCGATGCGCGCACCCGGCGCACCGGTGAAGGTCGCGACGACCGCGGTGCCGACGGCTCCGGGGTCGGTCGACGGGGTCGGGATGACCGGATGCCCGAACGGCAGCCGGCCGGCGATCGCGGCGGCGACGGCGGTCGCGTGGAAGGTGCTCATCAGCGGGTCTCCTCGTGGACGGTGGTGATCGTGCAGGCCAGACGCGAGCCGCGCGCGCCGGGCGTCGCGCGCGCGATCGGCGTCGCGCCGGCCACGAGCTCGAAGGGCTTGGTCTCGGGGTGCGGGAAGCGGAGGAGGTCGCCGGGTGCGAGCTCGAGCACCTCGCCCGCGCGGATGGTGATGGGCGCGAGCCGCAGCGCGACGTCCACCGGCGCACGGCTGACCTGGTCGAGGGTGTGCTCGGCCGTGTGCCCGGGCGCGACGCCGTCGCCAGCCTCGGCGAGGCGGTCGACGACGACCGAGACCGGGAGCATGACGGTCGCCGCGGTCTCGGCATCGCCCAGGCGCATCGCGTACCGCGCGACGATCACCGCCGCGGCGGCCGAGATCACCTGCATGTACTGCGGGTTGTAGTGCACGGCGCCGAACACCGGGGCATCCGGAAGCAGTGGATCGAGGCTCGCACCGAGGTGCTCGAAGGTGCCGTCCATCACGTGCCGCACGAGCGCGAGCTCGATCGGCGTGAACGTGCGACCCTCGGGCAGCGTCGTGCTCCTGCCGCCCATCATCTGCACGACCCACAGCAGCGCGCTATCGAGTCCGAACTGCACGACGCACGGCTCCTCGCGGTCGGCGAACGCTCCCGTGACCATCGCGGTCGTACCGGGAAGCGTGCTCGCGTACTCCTCGTATGTGACGAGCTCGACCCGTTCGAGCGCGACGTGCGCGCGGAGCCGCACCTTGGCGGTCAGCTGCGACGACCACAGGCGGGCGAACGACTCGAATGCCGCCTCGAGGTGACGGATGCTCTCGCGACTCAGCTGCGCCGGACGGCTGAAGTCGTACGGGACGTGCTGCACAGCGGCGTCCGGGGCTCCGGTCGTCCGAGGTTCCTCCACGACGATGGTCACGGTCCGTCAGCCTCCTTCACAGCAGCGACGAGTTCGGGAAGGAGCGCTCTGACCCGCTCCTCCTCCTTCGACTCGACGACGATGTCCACGCGCCGGTTGACCGCGAGCGCCGCCGCGTCGTCGCCCGGCGCGAGCGGCCGAGTGTCGGAGAAGCCGGTCGCCTTGACCCGGCCCCCGGCGACACCCTCGCGCTCGACGAGGAACCGGGCGACCTGCGTCGAGCGGCCGCTGGACAGCTCCCAGTTCGTCGGGAACGGCGGCACCGCGGCCCGATGATCGGCATGCCCCTCGATGCTCACCTCGTTGTCGACGCCCGCGAGCACATCGCCGATCGCGTCGAGCACGGCGTTCGCCTTCGCCGAGAGCTGCGTGCTGTTGTCGGCGAAGAACGTCTCGGCTCCGATGAGTCCCACCTTGAGGCCGCGGTCGTCGATGACGAAGTCGACGGTCCTCTCAAGCCCCTTGGCTGCGAGGGCCTGGCGCATGCGCTCCCGGAGCTCGACGAGCGACTCGTACTCGGTGGCGGCGCGCGCGGTGAGCTCCTCGGCACCGTCCTCGTCGAGCATCTCGGGCGGGATCACGAGCCCCTCGGTCGTGTCGGCGCCACCCTCCGTCACGTCGCGGCCGAAGCCGCTCGCGAGGCTGTTCGCGAGCTGCTCGAACTTGCCCTTGTCGACGGTCGACATCGCGAACAGGACGATGAACAGGCACATGAGCACCGTGACCATGTCGGCGTACGAGACCGCCCAGCGCTCGTCGGGCTCGTGCGCCTCGATCTCGCGACGGCCTCCGCGCGCTCCGCTGATCGCGCTCACGCCGGCACCTCCTCGGGCTTGCTCGAGGTGGCCTTCACCTTGACGCCGGCCAGGGCCTCGAGGCGCTCCTGCACGACGTGCGGTGCGCTGCCGGCGTGGATCGCGAGTATCCCCTCGGTCACGAGATTCATGCGCTCCTGGTCGGAGGCCCCGATGCGGTTCAGCCGGCCGGCGATCGGGTGCCAGATGAAGTTCGCCGACAGCAGGCCCCACAGGGTCGCGACGAACGCCGCGGCGATCATGGGGCCGAGGTGGTCGGGCTCGTCGAGGCGCTCGAGCACGTGCGTGAGCGATACGACGGTGCCTACGATGCCGATGGTGGGCGCGTAGCCGCCGAGCGAGGAGTAGAACTTCGCGGCGACCCGATTGCGGGCGGATGCTGCGGCGGTCTCGTCCTCCATGACGGTCCGCAGGTCCCGCGCGTCCATGCCGTCCGCGAGGGCCTGGAGCGCGTTGCGCGTGAAGTCGTCGGGTGCGCCGTCGAGCTCGCGCTCGAGCGAGAGCAGTCCGTCGCTGCGCGCCCGTTCGGCGTACGTCACGAGGAACGGGATCACCGCCTCGGGGGTCGTCTTCGGCCCACGGATCATGCGACCGAGGCTCTTGACGGCGAGGATCGTGTCGCGGAACGTGTGGCTCGCGATGCCGACGCCGATCGTCGCGCCGAGCACGAGGATCATCGGCGCGGGCAGCAGAAGGGCGTCGATGCTCGCGCCCTCCATCGTGATCATCGCGAGGAGCGCCCCGAAGGCGATGATGACGCCGAAGATGAATGCCGGATCCACGATCAGACCTCTGGTCGCCCCACGAGAGCCTGCGCCGTGGCCAGCACTCTGGCCCGATAGCCCACGATCAGATCGGTGAGCTGGTCGAGGGTCTCCTCGATCACGTACACGTGCCCGTCCACCATGTGCAGCGTCGTGTCGGGCGCCGCGTGGACCCGCTCGATGAGGTCCGGGTTGACCGCGAACCTGGCGTGGTCCAGGCGAGTGACGGTGATCATCGGCGCACTCCGGGTTCGGGCGAGGGGTCTCGAGGGGCGGACGGGGTCTGGCCCCGACTATCGCGACGAGGCCCGCCCCGGGTAACCGGGGCGGGCCGATGATGCGGGGGCATCCGTCTTCGGTGCGATCAGCGTTTGAGCTGCGTGAGCTCCTGCAGCACCTCGTCGCTCGTCGTGATGATGCGGGCGTTCGCCTGGAAGCCGCGCTGCGCGACGATGAGGTTCGTGAACTCCTGTGACAGGTCGACGTTGCTCATCTCGAGCGCGCCCGACACGAGGTCGCCGAAGCCTGCGGCGCCGGGTACGCCGAGCTGCGGCTGACCGGAGTTCGCCGAGACACGGTAGGCGGTGCCGCCCGCCTTCTCGAGACCCTCGGGATTGGCGAACGTCGCCATCGCGATCTTCGCGAGCGTCTCTGTGCGGCCGTTGCTGAAGATGCCGATGATCGAGCCGTCGCCGGTGATGCTGTAGGACTTGAGCGAGCCGGCGGCGGCGCCGTCCTGCCCGGTGACGGCGACCGTCGACATGTCGGCGTATCCCGTGACGGCCGTGAGGTCGACCGTCAGCGCGCCCGCCGTGAGCGTGAGTCCGGGGGCGGTCTGCACGCCGTCGGTGAACGTCAGCGAGCCGGTCGCGCCGCTGACGGGCTCGGTGACATCCCATCCTGCGGCGGTCTTGGTGAATGTGAGGCTCAGCGTCGAGCCCGCACCCTGCGCGTCGTAGACGGTGACGTCGCGGACGAGTGTGTCGCCGATCTCCGCCGTCGAGGGCAGGTTGCCGGTGACGGTCGCGGAGGTCGTGGCGCGGGCCGGGGAGATCGCGTTGAGCGGCAGCACGATGTCGGCCGGAGCGAGGCCCGTGTTGACGACTCCGTTCGTCGCGGCCCAGCCCTGCACGACGGCGCCGTCGACCGTCACCATCTTGCCGGTCGAGTCGAACGTGAAGGCTCCCGCTCGCGTGTACAGCGTCTCGCCGCCGGAGCGCACCGCGAAGAATCCGTCGCCCGAGATCATGAGGTCGCCGCCGCGGCCGGTGGCCTGCGCCGAGCCCTGCGCGAAGTTGGTGCGGATGCCGGCGACCTGCACGCCGAGGCCGACCTGCGCGGGGTTGCGGCCGCCGACCTGGTCGTCGGGGATGCCCGCGTTGCCGATGAGCTGCGAGAGGGAGTCCTGGAACACGACCGACGAGCCCTTGAAGCCGGCCGTGTTGACGTTGGCGATGTTGTTGCCCGTGACGTCGAGCATCGTCTGGTGCGAGCGGAGCCCGGAGATTCCGGAGTAGAGCGAGCGGAGCATGGGTGTCTCTTCCTGTGGGGAGTGGGTTCGATGTCAGGAGATGTCGGTGATCATGTCGAGCGGGATGTCGGCGTCGCCGACGGTGACCTGCGGGACGGGGCCGTTGAACGAGACCCTCGTCACGGTGCCCGTCACGAGTCGGCCCTCGGCGTCTTCGTACCCGACCTCGCGGCCCAGGAGGGCCGTCGCGGCGTGACGCATGTTGAGCGCGAAGGCCTCGCCGCCGATGTCGGTGAGTGCGGTGAGCTGCTCCATCATGGCCAGCTGGGTCGTCTGCGAGATCATCTCGTTCGTGTCCATGGGGTTGGACGGATCCTGATGCGTGAGCTGTGTCACGAGCAGCCGCAGGAACACCTCGCCGTCGAGCACCTGCTTGCGCGCGGCGGGGTCGGTGGTGCCGCCCGTGTAGAGCGAGGCCGGCGGGGTCGAGGTGACGGCTTCGACGGTCATCGTGCGCTCCTTCCTCAGACGAAGATGTCGAGCCCGGCGCCGGAGGCGGCGTGGACGGTGGTCGGGACGGAGCGGTCCGCGGCGGTGCTCGCCGCGCGCGGAGTGCTCTCGCCGTCAGGGCGCTGTGCGCCTTCGGGTTGATCGCCCGCGCGCTCGCCGATGCCGGGCTGCGCGTCGCGATCGTGTGCACCCGTCTCACCGGCGGAGCTCGACGCGAGGCTGAGGCTCGCATTCGGCATGACGGCCGCGAGATCACGGCGCAGGTCGGCGACGATCGCCCGCAGGGCATCGCGTCCTGCGTCGGTCGCCCCGAGAAGCTCCACCTGCACGTCGCCGCCGGCGCCGATGCGCGCACGCACCGTCACCGGGCCGAGGCTCTCGGGGTGCACGGTCATCGTGAGCTGGTGCGTGCCCGACGGGCGCTGCGCGATCGCGATGACAGTCGGCGAGACCTGGGCGGCGATCGCGCGGGGCGTGGCCGCAGGAGGTCCGGATGCCTCGACCGGCGCCGGCGCAGAGACGGATGTCGGCGCCGGCGCGACCGCAGGCGCTGCGTGCGTCACGCGGTGGGCAGGACCGGCCTCCTCCGCCTGCTCGGACTCGCGGGGCGCGAGCGTCGGCGGCGCGGTGGGAACCTGAGGCGGGTTCGCAGGACGCTCGGGCGCAGTCGGCTGGAATGCCTCCGGAGCGACGGGCGCCGTCCGCACGCCGGCCGTGGCGGGGGCTGGCGCGGGTGCGGTCGCGCGCACGGGCGAGGCATCCGGCCCCGAGAGAGCCTGCTCGCCGGCGGCCGACCCGGGGTCCGCGGGAGCGGCCGCAGGGGTCGACAGGGCGGCGGCCGCGGGCATCGTGGCGGCGGGGACTTCGCCCGAGTCGGCGGGCGGGGCGACATCGGGCGCGGACGGGCCCGACGGCGCGGCCACTCCAGGCCGGGGTGCCTCAGCGATGAGTGCAGTCGCGGGCGCCGGATGCCGCGGTCCGATGCATTCCGACGCTCCCCCGCCGAAGCCGTCCACCGGCAACGTCACGGGAGTGGCGGGATCCGTCGAGTCGTCTTCGCCTGCCGGCGCACCCGCAGAGTTCTCAGACGGGTCGAGTTCGACCACGGGAAGCTCGAGCGCGGCGAGCGCCAGCGCGGTGCCGAATCGCGTCCCGGTCGCCTCGCCCGCGCGGCCGCGGTCGGCACCGGAGACCGATGCGACGGTCGGGGCCGCGAGCAGGGTCATGACGGGCAGTGCATTCATGCGGCGCTCCCTTCTCGACGCACAGACCGCACCACGGCTATCTCGTCGAGCGCGCTCTGCTCGGCGTCGCGCTGCGCCTTCGAGGTGCGCGTGCGGTGGGCGAGTTCGAGGCGCTCGAGCCCTTTGAGCTCACGGCGCGCCTCGACGTGGGCGGACTTCGCGCGGGCCTCTGCCTCTCGGCACAGCACGGTGAGCGCCTCGAGGTCGCTCAGCGCGCTGCTTCCGGCCGAACGGGCGGCGGCCATGGCCAGCAGCATCCGAGGGTCTCCGATCGCGACGGCGGTCTCGGCGAGACTCGACGAGATCCGGTCGCGGGCCTGTTCGGCCTCGGCGCGCTCGGCGGTGGCGTGCGACAGCTGCTGCGCGGCGAGGCGCTCTTGCATCTCGCGCACGCGCAGAAGTCCTGCCAGGGGGAATGTCATGGCGTCAGCCCTCCGAACTCGGTGGTGAGGGCAGCGAGCCGCTGCCAGGAATCGCCGACGTCGGCGAGGTCGTCCATCCCCTGCGTGAGGAAGCGGTCGATCGCGCCCTCGTGTGCGAGCGCCGCGTCGACGAGCGGGTTCGCACCCTGTCGGTAGGCACCGATGTCGATGAGGTCGGCCGCGGCGCGGCGCGCAGCGAGCACGCTGCGGAGAGCGACGGATGCCTCGCGCTGCGCTCCGCTCGTGACCTTGGACTCGACGCGCGAGACCGAGCCGAGCACGTCGACCGCGGGGAAGTGCCCGCGCACAGCGAGCCCTCGATCGAGCACGACGTGTCCGTCGAGGATGCCGCGCGCGGCATCCGCGATCGGCTCGTTGTGATCGTCGCCGTCCACGAGCACCGTGTACAGGCCCGTGATCGACCCGGTGGGTCCCGTTCCGGCACGCTCGAGCAGCCGCGCGAGCACGGAGAACGTCGACGGCGGGTAGCCGCGTGTGGCCGGCGGCTCACCGGCCGACAGTCCGATCTCGCGTTGAGCCATCGCGACGCGCGTGAGCGAGTCCATCATGAGGAGCACGTCGTGGCCCTCGTCCCGGAAGTGCTCCGCGATGCGGGTCGCGACGAACGCCGAGCGCATACGGGCCATGGCGGGCTGATCGGAGGTCGCGACGACGACCACCGAGCGGGCGAGACCGGCCGGGCCCAGGTCGTCCTCGAGGAACTCGCGCACCTCGCGCCCGCGCTCGCCCACAAGCGCGATGACGTTCACGTCGGCCGTCGACCCGCGCGCGATCATCGACAGCAGCGACGACTTTCCGACCCCGGAGCCGGCGAAGATGCCGAGTCGCTGCCCGATCCCGACCGGGGTCATCGTGTCGAGGACGCGCACGCCGAGCCCGAGCTGCCGGTCGATGCGCCGACGCGTCATGATGCTCGGCGACTCGTGGTCGAGGGGCACGAAGGCGGTCGCCGGATCGAGCGGACCCTTGCCGTCGATCGGTCTCCCGAGCCCGTCGAGCACGCGGCCCAGCAGCACCCGCCCCGTCGGAACGTGCAGCGGGGCCCCCGCGTGACGCGCCCGCGAGCGAGCCCTGACGCCGGCCACCGGTCCGAGCGGCATGCACCGTGCCGACGTGCCGTCGACCGCCACGACCTCGGCGTCGACGGGTCGGCCGTCATGCGTCTCGATGCGGATGCGGTCGCCGACGGCGGCGCTGATCCCCCGCACCTCGACGCTCAGGCCCACGACGGCGTCCACGGTGCCCGAGCGCTCGGGACGGACCGCGCTCAACGCACGGATCCACGACGCGGTCGCGGTGCTCACGACAGCACCTCGCCGCCGTGCTCATCGGCCCCGCGCAGGGCGTCGGCGGCCCGGCGCAGCGCCTCCCCGATCCGGGTGTCGACGGCGCCGTCCTCGATCTCGACGATCGCACCGCCGGGATCGACGTCGGATGCCGTGACCACCTCGATCCCGTCGAGCAGGTGCGCGGCATCCGCGTCTTCTCGCAGCGTCTCTCCGTCGCGCTCGCTCAGCGTGACCCGCGTCCACAGGCCGACCGGCATCGCATCGAGCGCACGGCGCAGCGCATGTGCGGCCGACCGCGCCGGGTCGGACAGCTCCACCCCGAGGATCGCGGTGGCGAGCTCTGTCGCGAGCTCCTCGATCCGCGCCGCGGCGACGTCGCCGAGCCGTGCGGCGCGCTCGTCGAGCGCGACCTTGGAGGCCCGAAGCGCACTGAGCGCCGTGCCCCGCTCGTGCAGGTACGCCTCGCGCAGCATCCGCATCCGCTCGTCCTCGCGAGCCTGCTCGGCGCGCGCCTCTTCGAGCGCGACGCGGCGACCCTCCGCGAACCCGTCCGCGTAGCCCCGTGCGCGGGCGCGATCGGCTTCGCTGCGCGCATCGACGGGGGTCGCACCGAGGCGCGGCACCACGAGCGGCGTGAAGGCGGAATCGAGCACGGCGGGCTTCCCGGTAGTGGATGTGGCCGGTCCGTGGCGGAGGTCGAGCGATCCGTGCTCGCATCGGACTATCGCGACAGGGTGCGACGCGCGTAACCTCGCGCGCCGCGGGCGGCTCATTCGACGAGCTCGTCCTCGTCGTCGCGCGAGATCGTGATCTCGCCGGCGGCCGCGAGCTCGCGGATGATGCGCACGACCTCGGCGCGCGCCTCGTCGACCTGGCGCATGCGCACAGGACCGAGCGTGCGGGCCTCCTCGGCGAGGTTCTCGCGGTTGCGCTCGGTCATGTTGCGGCGGATCACCTCGGCGATCGGCTCGTCCGCGCCCTTGAGCGCGAGTGCGAGCATCCGCAGGTCGATCCCGCGCAGCACGCGCTGCGCGTCGCGGTCGTCGAGCCGCACGATGTCGGCGAATGTCACCATGCGGCCGCGGATGTCCTCCGCGAGCGCCGGGTCCCTCCCCTCGAGGCTGGCGAGCAGCGACTTCTCGAGAGAGGTGTCGGAGCGGTTGATGATCTCGACGAGCGGCTGCACGCCGCCGATCGACTCCTGCACGTCGCGGACCGCGAACACACCCGTGCGCGAGCGCAGCGAGTCCGCCACGATCGAGATCGCCTCCTGGGTCGCGGTGCCCATCGTCGCGATGGCCTGCGCGACGTCGGTGCGCAGCGGGTCCTGCAGCGCCGCGAGGACGGCCGCGGCGCGATCGGCCCGCAGGTTCGCCAGCACGACGGCGACCGTCGCGGGCAGCTCCCCTTCGAGGATCGTCGCGAGCTGAGCCGGATCGGCCGCGTTGAGGAAGTCGAACGACACCGCGCCCTGCGACATGACGCGGCTCACGATGCCGACGGCCTTCTCGCGCCCGAACGCCGTCTCGAGCAGGCCCGTCGCGAGCTCCTGTCCCCCGCGCGACGGCACCGAGCCGCCGACCGCGATGCGGCGGAACTCGCCGAGCGCGCGAGCGGTCGAGGCGACGTCCACACCGCCCAGCTGCGTGAGCTCCGCGGCGAGCAGCTCGGCGCGCTCCTCGCCGATGCGGCGGAGCACCTCGGCGCTGGCGGCGCGGTCCATGTTGAGGAGGACGATCGCCGCCTTGCGCAGCCCGCTCAGCGGCGGTGCGGCCGAGGCAGGCTGGGCGGGCTGGAGCGCGACATCCGTCTCGTTCGTGTCTTCCGTCTCGTCGACGGGGCCGACATCGGCGGTCGGCCTTTCCGCGAGCAGGCTCATACCATCGCCTCATCCATGAGGTTCGCGAGCGCGGCGGCGATCGCGTCGGGATCCGACTTCGCGATCTCGTCGATCTCGCGCCGACGGCGTTCGACGAGCACCTGATCGGGCTCGGGTTCCTCGTCCTCGATGTCGAGCACCGCCGTGGGCAGCGTCTTGGCGGGGGGCGGCGCGGTGACCTCGAGCGGGTCCTTCCAGCCCTTGATCGCCTTGAGCTTCTGCTCCTCGGACTCGGTCATCGTGGCCAGGTACTCGATCGGCCCGTCCTCCGTGTGCAGCAGGCGGCGCTTCATGCGCCGGCGCACGACGAGGGCCGCCACGACGATGATCGCCGCGAGCAGGATCGACCCTCCGATGATGATCGAGCGCAGCAGCTCCTGCTGAAGCAGCGCCTCGCGTTCCGCTTCCGCCTGCGCGAGCGCCTCCTCCGCGAGCTGCGCCGGTGACTGGCTGAACTCCACGAACTCGACCGCGACGGTGTCGCCGCGCTCGGTGTCGATTCCCGCGGCCGTCGTCACGAGCGCCTCGATCTGCTCGGCGGTCACGCCCGCGACCTCGCCGCGGTTGAGCGCGACGCTCACGGTCTGCCGCGTGACCTCCCCGGCCGGGGTCACCGTCTTCTCCGTGGCCTTGTTGACGGCGTTGCTGCGGATCGTCTCCTCGTACTCGTACGTCCCCTCACCGTTGCCGCCGTTCGGGACCGCGATGTTGTCGGGACCGAGCACGCCCGCGCCGGGGGCTCCGCCACCCGTGTAGGTCTCGGTGGTGGTCTGCTCGGTCGGGCTCAGCTCGCCGTCCGGCGCGCTGTACACCTCCTCGAGGCGTTCCGATGTGGAGTTCGTGACGTCCGTCGACACCGTCACGGTCGCGTTGCCGGGGCCCACGATCGTCTCGAGCATCTGCGTGACGGCGGCGGCGACCTTCGCCTCGCGCTCGGACGCCTGCTTCGAGGCGTCGCCGACGATGCCGGCCCCGATGGCTGAGAGCACGCGGCCGTTCTGGTCGGTCACCGCCACGTCCTGCGGCGTCATCCCCGACACCGCGGCGCTCGTGAGGTGCACGATCGCCTGCACCTGGTCTTCGTCGAGGGTCGCGCCGCTGCGGGTCTTCACGAACACGGATGCCGTCGGGTTCTGCTTCTCCGAGACGAAGACGCTCTCTTCCGGGATCGCCAGCTGCACGCTCGCGGTGGAGACGTCCTTCATGGCGCCGATCGTGCGCGCGAGCTCTCCCTCGATCGCCCGCTTGTAGGTCACCGACTGCTGGAACTCGCTCGCGGTCACGCCCATCTCATCGAGGAGCGTGTAGCCCTCGCTCGTGTCGCCGGGAAGGCCCGCGGAGGCGGCGGCGAGACGCTGCGCGTAGACCTGGTCGTCGGGGACGAGGATCGTGGCACCGCCCTCAGTCAGTTCGTACGAGACACCCGCCGACTTCAGCTGCTCGACGACGGCGGAGGCGTCCGCGGCGCTGAGCCCCGTGAACAGGGGGCTCATCTGCGGCCGCGTGAGCCACGCGCCCAGCGCGACGGCGCCCATCGCGAGCAGCGCGACGCCGATGATCGCGATGGTGCGCTGCGCGAGCGTGAAGCCCGACACGACCTGCTTGGCACGGTCGTAGTAACCCACGAGCACTTTCGGCATGTCAGGCCTGCATCCTCATGATCTCGTTGAACGCCGCAACGCTTCGGTCGCGCACGGCGACCACGAGATCGAGCGTGAGCGACGCGCGGGTGGCGGCGATCGTGGCCTGGTGGATGTCCTGCAGGTCACCGGTGACCGCCTTCACGGCGAGCGCGTTCGAGGTCGACTGCAGCTCCTGCAGGTTCTCGACGGCGTCGGCGAGGGTCGAGGAGAAGGCTCCGGATGCGGCGGCGTCGGCGACCGCCGCATCCGGAACCGGTCTTTCGAAGCTGAGCGGCGTGAGAGATCCCGCGCCCAGTGGCGGGATCGCGTCGATCGGGCCGGACATCAGCCGCGTCCGATCTGGAGGGCCGCCTCGTAGGCGGTCTTCGCGCGGTCGACCACGGCCGCGTTCGCCTCGTACCCGCGCTGGGCGAGGATGAGCATGCTCATCTGGTCGCCGAGGTCGACGTTCGGGTACTGCACGTAGCCGGCCTCATCGGCGTACGGATGCTCCGGGTCGTACACGAGGCGGCCGTCGGCCTCGGACTCGACGACGCCGGCGACGTAGACGCCCGGGCTCCGGGTACCCGCCTGCACGGTGACGAGCCGCTCGCGGAACGCCTCCTCGCCGGCGGGCGTCGCGGTGTTGATGTTGGCGATGTTGTCGCTCAGGGCGTCGAGCCACTTGCGGTGCACGTTCAAGCCGGTGCCGGCGATGCCGATCGCGTCGAAGGTCATGCGGATGCCTGCCCGATCGCCGTGCGGATGGAGTCGGCCTGGCCGCTGAACGCCTGGCTCGCGAACTGGAAGCGCAGCACCGTGTCGATGTTCGACAGCGTCTCGGTGTCGAGGTTCACGTTGTTGCCGTTCAGGCGGGTCGGCTCGAGCGAGCGCTCGACGATCGCCTCGGCGGCACCGGTGCCGCGCGCGACGGCTTCGCGCAGCTCGTCCTCGAAGAGGACGCGCTTGGCGTGGTAGCCGGGCGTGTTGATG
Organism: Microbacterium sp.; assembly: GCF_035556355.1. Lineage (GTDB taxonomy): Bacteria > Actinomycetota > Actinomycetes > Actinomycetales > Microbacteriaceae > Microbacterium. Next base: position 22,764 of record NZ_DATMFG010000021.1, on the reverse strand, counting down.
TTCGCGATGTTGTCGGCGATCGCGCGCTGACGCAGAGAGAGGCCGTCGAGCGCGCTGGACAACGCGACGGCGGTGACGGATTCGAGCACGGCGCACTCCGGATGCTGGGGATGGGCCTATCCGTGGCCAGACGTCGAGCGATCCCTGCTCGGTGCCGACTATCGCGACAGGTTCGCGATCGCGTAACCGCGATGCGTCAGCCTTCGACGTCGAGGTAGGCCGGCGCATCCGGCGGCGTCGTCGGGACCCGGCGCAGCGCCGCGAGCTGACGCGCGACCTTCGCGCGCGACGCGATGACGCTGTTGATCATGAGCTGCTGCCGCGCGAGGATCGCCTCGGCTCGTTCGCGCACCTCTTCGGGCGGCGGGCCCGGCGGAGGCTCGAGCTCCTGGGGCACGAGCTGCTCGTCGGCCGCATCGAGCGCGGCCTCGAATCGGTCGAGCAGCCTGAGCCACTCGGCGAGGTGGTCGGCCCCGTCGGTCACGTCGCTCACGCGAGGGCGGACTCGACGGATGCCGGAACCCCTGCGAGCTTCGCGGCGGCCTGGTGCCACGCATCGCGCAGCGGCGCGACGATGTCACGGCACTCCGCGGTCGCGGTGCGGTCATGCCCGACGTTCGCGACGATGAGCCGGCCGGTGAGGTAGGTGTAGAGGCTCCGCAGGCCCTCGGCTCCGTCCCAGGCATCCGTGAGCGACGCGGTCAGCTCGGCGACGATCTGCTGCGCGTGGATGAGGTGGTTCCCGGCGGCGATCCACTCGGCGCTGTCCTGCGCCGCGGCGGCGCGATCGATGTCGACCAGCAGCCGGTCGTAGAGCATCGTCACGAGCAGCTCGGGTGAGGCCGAGGCGACCCGCTGCTCGAGGTACTGCTGCCGGGCGCGTTCCGGTGAGGTGCGCATCGTCATGGGCTCCCAGAGAATCGGTGGCGGAGGTCCTCGCGGTCAGGATGACGAGGACGGCGGAGAAGGCAGGGAGGCGAGCTGCGACGTCAGCCACGCGGACTGGGACTGGAGCGCAGACAGCCGCACCTCCAGCTGCGCGTAGGTGCGCTCGAGGGTGGCGCGGCGCTGCTCCAGACGCAGGTCCCAGCGTTCGACCTGCGTCTGGAGGCTCTTCACCTCGTCCTGCTGACCGGTGATGCGCTGGGTGAGAAGACCTTCGTACTTGTCCGAGTACTGGTTCGTGGTCTCCTGAACGCGGGCGGCGATCTGCGAGAACATCGCCTGGGTGCCCTCCGGATCGTCGGCGAGCGCCTTCTCGAACTTCTCGGCGTCGAAGGACAGCACCCCATTCCGGTCGAACGAGATGCCGATGGTCGAGGGCGACCAGCCGTCGACCGGGGCCTGGACGGCGTTCGAGAGCGCGATCCGCAGCGAGCGCACCGTGCTGTCGCCGCTGAAGACGCCGAGCCGCGTCTTCTCGCCCGCGTCGCCGATCGTCGCCTTCGAGCCGTTGTCGATGCGCGTGAGCAGGGCGGCGATCTCCTTGACGAAGGCCTCTGCCGATGTGGTCTGGGCCTTCGCGTCCAGCGCCACGGTAACGGTCACCGGGTCGGAGCTGACGGCCGAGACCGTGACGTCGATGCCCTCCGCCGGCGTGAACGTGTTCGTCGCGCTCGTCAGCGTCTGCTCGGCCGCCGTGCCTGCGAAGAGGCGGATGCGGGCGTCCGCGCCCTGCGCGATGACCGCCGCCCCGGCATCCGCAGCGACATCGGTCGCGGTTCCCCCCGCGACCTCGTCGGCGGTGCCGCGGTACATCCTGAAGGAGGCGGCCGCGCCGGTCCTGTCGGCGGTGAGCTGGATCCGCGAGAGCGGATCGCCCCCGGCATCCGTGCCCGCCGGCACGACCGTCGCGACCACGCCGGCCTTCGCGGCGTTGATCGCCTTCGCGAGGTCGTGCGGGCCCGTGCCCGTCGCGCTGACCTCGGTCTTCGTGCCGTCGGATGCGACGAGCGTGAACGTGCCGCCCCACGCGTCGGCGCCCGCGGCCGCCGTGACGACCGTGTGGGCGGATGCGACGGCGTCGACGACGATGCTCGTCGAGAACGCTCGCGCACCGGCACCCGCGGCGACGGTGACGCCCTCGGCGGACGCGGTCGCGGTGTACGCGGCGAGAGAGCTCGCGCCCGCGGCCGCCTTCGCCTTCTCGAACAGCTCCTGCAGCGACGTGTTCAGCGACTGCAGGTTGGAGATGATCGAGTTGCGGTCGGTGATCTTCGCCGTGAGCAGCGTCTTCGGGATCGCGTGCACGTTCATGAGCGCGTCGATCACCTCGGCGGTGTTGAGACCCGAGACGAGGCCGTCGATCTTCATGCCCGGATGCCTTCCATCGGTGGTTCGGGGATGACCGTTTCATGTGTTCAGGCGCCCGGGCGGAAGGGGAAGTCCCCGCCCGGGCGCCTCGTGCGCCGGAAGCGCGGTGGGTCAGCGGAGCAGCTGCAGGATGCCCTGGCCCGACTGGTTCGCCTGCGCGAGCATCGCGGTGCCCGCCTGCTGCAGGATGTTCGCCGACGTGAAGCGGACCATCTCGGCCGCCATGTCGGTGTCGGCGATGCGGCTCTTCGCAGCGGCGAGGTTCTCGGCTGCGACCTGCAGCGAGTTGATCGTCGACTCGAAGCGGTTCTGGACCGCACCGAGGTTGGCGCGAGCGGTCGAAACCGTGATGATCTCGGCGTCCACGGCAGCGATGCTCGTCAGCGCGGTCGCCGCGTCGTCGGCGGTCAACGCGCCGATGGTCGCGCCCAGGCCCGAGAGATCTTCGAGGCTGACCTCGATCTGATCCTCGGCGGCAACCGAGCCCGCGCCGACGTGGAACGTCAGCGTCGCGTTCGTGCCGTCGAGCAGCTTGATGCCGTTGAAGTTCGTCGACGCCGCGACGCGCGTGAGCTCCTCGCCGAGCTGCTCGATCTCCGTGGCGATCGCGGCACGCGAGTCGTCGTTGTTCGAGTCGTTCGCGCCCTGCACGAGCAGGTCGCGGACGCGCTGCAGGATCGAGTGCACCTCGGTGAGCGCACCTTCCGCGGTCTGGATGACCGAGATGCCGTCCTGGGCGTTGCGCGTGGCGACGTTGAGGCCGTTGACCTGTGAACGGAGCCCCTCCGAGATGGCGAGGCCCGCCGCGTCGTCGGCCGCGCGGTTGATGCGAAGACCGCTCGAGAGCTTCTCGAGCGACTTCGACAGGTCGTTCTGCGTGCCCGACAGGTTGCGATAAGCGTTGAGCGCGCTGATGTTGGTTGCGATCTGAAGACCCATGTTGTCCTCCGTGTCTGGGGTCGGATGCGGGTCCGTCCGTGGACCTGCACATCCGACATTCGCGACACCGCCCGAACGCGTAACCGCGATCGAGGCGTATCGTGTCAGGACGCGACGAGCAGCCCGTCGGAACGACCGTGGGTGCGGCGCGGCGGGCGACCGAACACCGCCTCGAAGAACTCCGCCTTGATCTTGGTGCCGCGGTCGCCCTCACCCCCGCTCTCCCATGCTTCGAGTGCCTCCCGCATGAGCTCGAGGCCGTTCCGCCTCAGCTTCGACACGTAGGCGTGACTCACCCCGAGCTCCTCGGCGATGTCCTTGACCATGCGGTCCTCGATGTAGATGCCGCGGATGACGTGCTTCATCGCGGCGGGGAGCGCTTCGACCACGCGCAGGAGCATCGCGCGCGTCTCGGACTGCTCGGCGGCGTGCTCGGGCAGGATGACGCTGCTCGTGAGGTCGGCGGCCTGCCGGCCCTCCTCCGCGTCGAAATGGGCCTCGAAGCTCGTCGCCGTGCGGACCATCGCGTCGAGGTGCAGCGCGTCGGCGACGACGTCTTCGCCGAGACCCGACTCCCTGGCGAGCTCGGCGAGCGTGGCGTCGCGTCCGGTGCGCGCGCGCACCGCCTCCGCGGCGACATTCACGCGCTGGATCTTCACGCGGCCGCGCTCGCCCGCGGGGTCGGCGCCGCGCATTTCGTCGAGCATCGCCCAGGTGATCTGGTGCCGGGCGAACGCGCCGAACGGGATGCCGCGCTCGGGCTCGTACGAGAGCGCTGCCCTCGCGAGCCCGAACATCGCGGCGGAGATGAGGTCGTCCAGATTCACGTGCTGCGCCGTCCGCGCCTTCTCGACGGCGAGGTACTTCGCGAGCGGCAGATTCTCGCGGGCGAGGCGTTCAGGAGTGGGGATGGATTCCGAAGGCGCGTCGGAATCAGCGCAAAAAACAGAATGGTTCGACAACGTGACTCCGTGGGGATATCGGCTCGTTTACGAGCGAAAATAGCACCTTCCACAAGAAAGTGTGAGAACTTTCTCATTATTGGCTTGCGCGCAGATCCGCGCCCGCGCAAGGCGGCGGAAAGGCCCCATCCCCGCATCCGCTCATGCCCGTCCGGCGGCCGACGCGGATCGGCCGGGCGAGCGTCGCCGAACGCGCGCACGGCGGGAGTCGTGCGCGGGACGATCGCGCACGTGGCCGCCTTCCGCGGTGCGAAGCGCTCGGGCTACGACGCGGAGAGGGACACCGAGAGCGTCAGACGGCCGCCCGGATGAGCGGCACGGGGAATGCCGAGGCGCGGATCGGGTCGAGCCGGGCGTCGGTGATGCCGGCCGTGAACGGTTCGAGGTCGGAGACCTTGAACAAGGCGTCCCGACCGAACTTGGAGCTGTCCGCCACGAAGAACGCTTCGCTCGCGATCGACAGCATCGTGCGCTTGAGCTCGATCTCGTAGCTGGACGTGCTGTAGACACCGTCGTCCATGACGGTGTCGCAGCCCAGGATGGCGACGTTCACGCGGAGATTCTGCAGCTGCTCGACGGCCGTCGGACCCCACATCGACACATCGTTCGGGAGCAGCTCGCCCCCTATGAACACGAGGCTCGCGCTGCGACGCTGCGCGATCTCCACCCCGATCTGCAGGTCGTTCGTGACGACCGTGATGCGCGAGCTGGCGAGGTGCCGGGCGACCTCCAGCGTCGTCGTGCCGCTGTCGAGCAGGACAGTCTGGCCGTCGAGGATGCGATCCGCCATCGCCTTCCCGATCGCGACCTTCTCCCGGCGGTGCAGAGTCTCCTTCAGGTCGAAGGGCGCATCGGTCTGGCGCACGGGCAGCGCACCGCCGTGCGTGCGTTGCACGAGATCGCGCGCCTCGAGGCGCTCGAGATCGCGTCGGATCGTGGACGGAGTCACGTTGAAGACGCTCGCCAGTTCTGCGACCGACTGAAAGCCGCGCTCCACGAGAAGCTCGACGATCTGGGCCTCACGCGTCATTGCGATCCGACTCCTCCGCTAGGTGATGCGAACGACTATACCGCGCGATCTGCGCGTTTTCGCGCGGACTCTGCGCGCCTGCTGCCCGCTCTGCGCGAATTCGATTGCACAGATGCGCGATTTCTGTGTAATGTCGTGCGCCAGATCGTCGCAAACGCGCACCGTGAGCGACCCGATCACGAAGGAGTGAGTATGAAGCGAAAGAGTCCTGCAATCGCCCTGCTCGCGGGAGCGACTGTGTTCGCACTCGCGGGATGTGGCACCACGGCCGGGGGCGGATCGTCTGACGGTGGCGCGAACAGCGGCGGCACCGCCGAGGGCGCGTACGTCACCGTCGTCAAGGCGACCGGCATCGGCTGGTTCGACCGCATGGAGGTCGGCGTCGACGAGTGGGCCGACGAGACCGGCGTCGACGCGCGTCAGGAGGGTCCGGCCCAGGCCACGAACGAGGGCCAGGTCGAGATCATCCAGAACCTGATCGCCCAGGAGCCGGTGGCGATCACGGTCGTCCCGAACGACGTCGCGGGCCTTGCGACCGTGCTCGGCGAGGCGCGCGACAAGGGCATCATCGTCGTCGCGCACGAGGGCGCGGGAATGCAGAACGTCGACATCGACATCGAGGCGTTCGAGAACAAGGCGTACGGCTCGCAGATCATGGACAACCTCGCGGAGTGCATGGACGAGGAGGGCGGCTACGTGCAGTTCGTCGGCCGCCTCACCAACGGCTCGCACAGCGAGTGGGTCCAGGGCGCGCTGGAGAACCAGGAGGCGAACTTCCCGAACCTCACGCGCCTCGAGGACCCGATCGAGTCCGAAGAGGACGAGGAGGTCGCCTACAACAAGGCCAAGGAGCTGCTCGCGAAGTACCCCGACATCAAGGGCTTCCAGGGCTCGGCGGGCACCGACGTCACGGGCATCGCGCGTGCGGTCGAGGAGGCCGGCAAGAGCGACAGCGTCTGCGTGATGGGCACGTCGATCCCGTCGGTGGCCAGCAGCTACCTCGAGTCCGGCTCGATCGACAAGATCTTCTTCTGGGACCCGGCCATGGCCGGCAAGGCCCAGCTGGCGATCGCCAAGATCCTCGCGGAGGGCGGCTCGATCGAGGAGGGCACCGACCTCGGTGTTCCCGGCTACGAGTCGCTCGTGAAGCTCGAGGGCTACGACAACGTGTTCGCCGGTGAGGCGGGCGTGGTCGTCGACGCCTCGAACGTCGCGGAATACGACTTCTGATCCGATAGATCGCTCGTCGACCGCGCGGGAGTGCATCGAGCAGATGCGCTCCCGCGCGGCGACTCGAAGGAGATCGCACACTCATGAGTCCCGCGCACACGGTCCTCGAGGTGCGCGACATCGTCAAGACGTACGGCGGTGTGCGCGCACTCGGCGGAGTGTCGCTCAGCCTCGAAGCCGGCGAGGTGCATTGCCTCGCCGGTGAGAACGGCAGCGGCAAGTCGACCCTCATCAAGATCATCAGCGGTGTCGAAAGGCCCGACTCCGGCACCATCACGATCGACGGTGAGACCCACACCCACACGACACCGACCGGCGCCATCCGCGCCGGCATCCAGGTGATCTACCAGGACTTCTCCCTCTTCCCCAACCTGACGGCCGCCGAGAACATCGCCATGCTGAGCGAGCTCGCGGACCGCCGCAAGCTCTCCTCGCGCCGCCGCATCCGCGCGGCCGCGGAGCGCATCGTCGCCGACCTCGGCCTGAACATCGATCTCGACGCCGATGTCGAGCATCTCTCGGTCGCGGATCGCCAGCTCATCGCCATCTGCCGCGCGCTGGTCGGCGAGGCGCGAGTGCTCATCATGGACGAGCCGACGACTGCGCTGACCCACTCGGAGGTCAAGCGCCTGTTCACGATCGTGCGCCGGCTCCAGGACCGCGGCGTCGCCGTCGTGTTCGTCAGCCACAAGCTCGACGAAGTGCTGCAGATCTCGCAGCGCGTCACCGTGCTGCGCAACGGCGAGGTGGTCGAGTCCGGCCTCGCATCCGAGTACACGGGCCGCGCGATCGCCAAGGCGATGACCGGCCGCGACGTCAGCGAGGAGCGGCTCGTCGACGAGCTTCCCGACGGCCGGGAGCCGCTGATGGTCGTCGAGGGCCTCGGCCGCAAGGGCGCGTTCGCCGACGTCAGCTTCACTCTCCGGCCTGGCGAGATCCTCGGCATCACCGGCCTCCTCGGCTCCGGTCGCAGCGAGATCGCCGAGGCGATCTTCGGAGTCGCCCCCGCCGACACGGGCACCGTGACGATCGGCGGTCGCACCCGCCGCATCCGCTCGATCAAGGATGCCGTCCGAGCCGGCATCGGATACGTTCCCGAGGATCGCCTCACGCAGGGTCTGTTCCTCGAGAAGTCCATCGCCGACAACATGGTCGCGGCGTCGCTCGACTCGTACCGCAACAAGGCGTTCCTCCTGGACGGCAAGCGCATCGCCCGGTCGATGGCCGACCTGTTCCGGCGGCTCCGGATCAAGGCGCCCAACGTGCAGGCGCCCGTGCGCAGCCTCTCGGGCGGAAACGCGCAGCGGGTCGTCATCGCGAAGTGGCTCGATCGCAAGCCGAACATCCTGATGCTGAACGGGCCGACCGTCGGCGTCGACATCGGCTCGAAGGAGGAGATCTTCGCGATCCTCCGCGAGCAGGCCGCGAACGGCATGGGAATCATCGTCATCTCGGACGACATCCCCGAGCTCGTGTCGAGCTGCCACCGCGTGCTCATCGTGCGCGCGGGGCACGTCGTGGCGGAGGTCGTCGGCGACGACATCGACGTGGACGGCATTCAGGAAAGGATGACCGCCTGATGGACATTCTCCGTCGTCTGCGTGGGGCGAACAACGAAGGCGTGCTCGCCGCGGTGATCATCGTCGTGGCCATCGCCATGGCGCTCGCGAGCCCGGCGTTCTTCACGCCCAGCACCTTCTTCGGCCTCGTCCGCAGCTCCCTCGTGCCGCTGATCTTCGCGCTCGGCGTGCTGCTGGTCATGATCTCGGGCGGGATCGACGTCTCGTTCCCCGCCATCGCGATCTTCGCGGCGTACACCACCGTGCAATGGTCCTCGCAGGCGAGCTTCGACCCCACGCTCGTCGGGATCTTCGCGATCGCGATCGTGATCGGCGCCCTGTGGGGCCTCGTCAACGGCGTGGTGATCGCGCGGTTCCGGCTTCCCACGCTGATCGTGACCCTCGGAACCCAGGGGATCATCAAGGGGATCCTGCTCACCTACATCGGCTCCGCCTACATCTCGGCGGCCAAGCTCCCCCCGAGCATCTCGGATGCCGGCGACGCCCACCTCGTCGACATCCCCGGGGCCGGCTACCTGCACGGAATGCTCATCCCGGTCGTGATCGTCGTCGTCGCGGTGTGGTGGATGCTCAAGCACACGACCTTCGGGCGCAGCATCTTCGCGATCGGCGGCGACATCGAGGCGGCTCGCCGGGTCGGCATCAAAGTCGTGCGCACGCAGATCCTCCTGTACGTGCTCGTCGGCGCGCTCGCCGCGTTCGGCGGCGTCATCTCGGTGATCCTCGGCAAGAATGCAAACCCGCAGTCCCTCGTCGGCACCGAGCTGGACATCATCGCCGCGGTCGTCCTCGGCGGAGCGTCCATCTTCGGCGGGCGCGGCTCGGTGTTCGGGACGGTGCTCGGCGTCGTCCTCGTGCAGCTGATCAACAACAACCTCGTGCTCATCGGCATCCCCAGCACGTGGCAGCGCGCCGCGGTCGGCGCTCTGCTCATCATCGGCGTCAGCATCCAGGCGCTGGCCGCGCTGCGCGACCGCCGAAAGCCCGTCCTGCTCGAAGAGGAGGTGAGCCGAGCATGAGCGATCTCGGTTCGAACGGCCTGCGCACGGCCAACAGCAGACTCGACGGCGCGGTGCGCAGCGTCATCGACCGCGTCCACCTCCAGCGCGGCGCGGGCCGCATGGTGATCCTGCTGGTGGTCACCTTCCTGCTCTTCGCCGCGCTCAATCCGCGTGTGTTCCTGAACCCCGTCAACCTGCAGAACATCATGGTCGGGGCGCCCGAGATCGGGCTGATCTCGCTCGCGATGATGATCGCGATGCTCACCGGCGGCATCGACCTGTCGGTCGTGGCGATCGCGAACATGGCGGCGATCACGGTGTCGTCGCTGTACACGCTGGTGGCCGCCACCTCCGGGCCCGAGACCGCCGAGGCGATGTCCGGGCTGATCATCCTCGCGGGGATCGCCATGGGTGCGCTGCTCGGCGCGGTCAACGGCGTGCTCGTCAGCGTCGTCGGCGTCACGCCGATCCTCACCACGCTCGGCACTATGCAGCTCTTCAACGGGCTGGCGCTCGTGTGGACGGGCGGAGTGACGATCTCGGGGGCTCCGACGGTGCTCACCACCATCGGCAAGACGACGCTCATCGGCATCCCGGTGCTCTTCCTCGTGCTGATCGTCGCCGCGATCGTCCTGGCCCTCGTCATCGATCGCACCCCGATCGGCCGCAAGGTGCAGCTGCAGGGCGCCAACCCGGCCGCGGCACGCTACTCCGGCATCAGCGCACGGTCGACGCTGATGCTCACGTACACGGTGAGCGGCCTGCTCGGCGCGCTCGCGGGCCTGGTGTTCCTCGCCCGCAACCCCTCGGCGAGTGCCGACTACGGGTCGAGCTATGTCCTGCTCGCGATCGTGATCGCGGTGCTGGGCGGCACGAACCCGAACGGCGGCTTCGCGACCGTCCTCGGCGTCGTCCTCGCGACGCTCACGCTGCAGGTCGTCTCCAGCGGGTTCACCGCGATGCGCCTGTCCGCGTACGAGTACGCCATCGCGCAGGGCGTCCTGCTCATCGCCGTCATGGTGTTCGACCAGATCAACTTCAGGCGACGCAGGCGATCACCGCTGCCTGCCCCGCCGGCGTCGAGCGAGACCGTCGCCATCGCCACCGAGCGTCGCAGAAAGGACACAGGAGAATGAGGAAGATCATCAACGCCCCCGAGGCGTTCGTCGACGAGTTCGTCGAGGGCATCCTGCTGGCGCACCCCGACCTGGTGAAGACGCCGGGCGATGATCTGCGGGTGCTGGTGCGCGCCGACGCACCCCAGCAGGGCAAGGTCGGCATCGTCACCGGCGGCGGCTCCGGCCACCTCCCCCTCTTCAAGGGGTACGTGGGCAAGGGCCTTTGCTCGGGCGTCGCAATCGGCAACGTGTTCAGCTCGCCCAGCTCGCAGCAGATCTTCGAGGCGACGAAGGCCGTGGACGGCGGCGCGGGCGTGCTGTACCTGTACGGCAACTACGGCGGAGACGTCTTCAACTTCGACCTGTCCGTCGACCTCGCCGAGCTCGACGACATCCCGACGCGCACGGTGCTCGGCCGCGACGACGTCGCGAGCCAGCCGAAGGAGCGCAAGCAGGACCGCCGCGGCGTCGCGGGCATCTTCTTCGCGTACAAGGCCGCCGGAGCGGCGGCCGAGCGCGGCGACACCCTCGACGAGGTCGCGGCCGTCGCCGAGGACGTCGTCGAGCACACCGCGACGATGGGCATCGGTCTCGCGCCCACCATCCTTCCCACGACGGGTCAGCCGAGCTTCGAGCTGCCCGACGGCGAGATGGAGATCGGCATCGGGATCCACGGCGAGCCCGGCATCCGCCGCGGCCCCCTCGAAACCGCCGACGAGATCGCCGAGCACATCGTGCAGGCCCTCGTCGACGATCTGGAGCTCACCTCCGGCGCCCGCGTCGCGGTGCTCGTGAACGGCATGGGCGCGACTCCTCTCGAGGAGCTGTACGTGCTGTACCGCAAGACGCACCAGATCCTCAGCGGGCTCGGCATCGAGATCGCCAAGAGCTACGTCGGCGAGTACGCGACGAGTCTCGAGATGGCCGGCGCGTCGATCTCGCTGCTGGAGCTGAACGACCAGCGGCTGGAGCTGCTGAACGCACCGGCGAAGTCCCCGTTCTTCGAGGAGGCCTGACATGGATGCGACCGACCTCAACGAGCACATCCGCCGGAGCCTCGCGCTCCTGATCGAGTCCGCCGACGAGCTGCGCGACCTGGATCAGCAGCTCGGAGACGGCGACCTCGGCATCACGGTCTCGGCCGGCTCGACTGCCGTCATCGGCGCGCTCGAGCAGCTTCCGGCCGACGCGACGCCCGCCGAGATCGCGAAGGCGACCGCCAAGGCCTTCGCGAACGCCAACCCGTCCACCATGGCCGCGCTCGTCGCGGGCGCGCTCCTCGCGGGATCTCGCGTGTGGGCCGACAAGACCGAGATCGCGATCGCCGACGCGCAGGCGTTCGCGGCGGCCGCCGCAGACAGCATCGCGCAGCGCGGCAAGACCCAGCTGGGCGACAAGACGATCTACGACGGGCTCGTGGCGGTCGCCGAGGCTCTCGTCGATCAGACGGATGCCGACACCGCCGTCGACGCGGCCGTGACCGCCGCCGCGGATGCGGTCGAGCGCACCAAGAACCTGCAGTCCCGCCGCGGCCGTGCCTCGTGGCTGCAGGAGCGCAGCATCGGCATCGCCGACCCGGGCGCCACAGCGCTGCTCCGCTTCACCGAGGCCTGGCGCACCGCGCGCCGATCGGGCTGACACGCCTCATCCCAGACCCCATCCCCAACCAAGCAACACCTAAGGCGGTAACCCTCTGTGAGTACCTGGCTCGACGACGTCTTCCCCGTGACCAAGCCGATCATCGGCATGTGCCACCTGCCCGCTCTCCCGGGCGACCCCGCGTACGACAAGAACAGCGGCATGGACGCCATCATCGCCCACGCGCGGCACGAGATCACGGCCCTCCAGGAGGGCGGCGTCGACGGCATCCTGATCTCGAACGAGTTCAGCCTGCCCTACCTGACCGAGACCGAGCCGATCACCGCCATCAGCATGGCGCGCGTCATCGGCGAGATCCGCAGCGAGCTCTCCGTTCCCTTCGGCGTGAACGTCCTGTGGGACGCCGTGCGCTCGATCGACCTCGCCGTCGCGACGGGAGCCGCGTTCGTGCGCGAGATCTTCACGGGCGTCTATGCGAGCGACTTCGGCCTGTGGAACACGAACGTCGGCAAGACCGCGCGGCACCGTCAGGCGGTGTCGGGCGGCGACGTGCGGCTGCTGTTCAACATCGTCCCGGAGGCCGCCGCGTACGTGGCGGAGCGCGACCTCGCGCAGCTGACCCGTTCGACCGTCTTCAACTGCGTGCCCGACGGCCTCTGCGTCTCGGGGCTCACCGCCGGCGCCCCGACCGACACGTCCACCCTGAAGATCGTGAAGGAGCACGCAGGCTGCACGCCCGTGTTCGTCAACACCGGCGTTCGGCCCGACACGCTCGCGGAGAGCATGAAGTTCGCCGACGCGGGCATCGTGGGCACCTTCTTCAAGAAGGACGGCAAGTTCGAGAACGACGTGGACAAGGCGCGTGTCGAAGACCTCATGAGCGTCGCAAGGAGCGTGCGCTGAGGATGTTCCTCGGGATCGACATCGGCACGTTCGAGAGCAAGGGCGTGCTGGTTGACAGCACCGGGACGGTGATCGCCGAAGCCCGGCGGCGCCACGGCATCTCCACGCCCGAGCCCGGCCATGTCGAGCAGGATCCTGAAGCTGTGTGGTGGGCGGACGTCACCGCCATCGCCCGTGAGCTCACGGCCCACCCCGCCGCGGCGCAGATCGCCGGGGTGGGCGTGAGCGCGATCGGCCCTTGCGTGGTGGCGACCGACGCCGAGCTCCGACCGCTGCGCCCCGCGATCCTGTACGGGATCGACACGCGTGCGACCGCGCAGATCGAGAGCCTCACCGCTCGGCTGGGCGCCGACGAGATCGTCCGGAGGGCGGGCAACTCGCTCACGAGTCAGTCGGCCGGGCCGAAGATCGCGTGGCTGAAAGACGAGGAGCCGGATGTCTGGAGCCGAGCGCGCTGGTTCATGACGAGCCAGTCGTGGCTCGTCGCGATGCTGACCGGCGAGGTCACGATCGATCACGCGACGGCCGGCTACTTCCATCCGCTGTACGACATCGCACGCGGCGCATGGGACACGAGCGGCTGCGAGGACTTCATCGACGAGACGCGCCTCCCCCGCGTCGCATGGAGCGCCGACATCGCCGGCACCGTGACCGCCGAGGCGGCGGCGGCCACGGGCATCCGTGAGGGCACTCCCGTGGTGCTCGGCACGACAGACTCCCCGGCCGAGGCCGTGGGCTCCGGCGTCGTGGGCGAGGGCGAGCTCATGGCGATGTACGGGTCGAGCGGCTACTTCATCCGCGTCGGCGACCGGCTGCGCGTGGGCGACGACCTCTGGTCGGCCCCGTTCGTGTTCGAGGACACCTACGTGCTCGCAGCGGGAACCTCGACCGCCGGAACCGCGACGCGGTGGATCGCGGATCTGCTCGACATCACGGCGGATCGCGACGAGGACACGTTCTCGACTCTGATCGCGCTGGCTTCCGAATCCGAGCCCGGCGCGCGCGGACTGCTCGCGCTGCCCCACTTCGCAGGCGAGCGCACTCCGTTCCAGGACCCGGCGAGCCGCGGCGTGCTCATGGGTCTCGGGCTCGAACACACCCGCTCCGATGTCGCCCGAGCGGTGCTGGAGGGTGTCGGCCACTCGATCGCGGCCGCGATCCTCTCCTTCCGCTCGGCCGACGCCCCGATCGACCGCGTGGTCGCGATCGGCGGGGCGACGAAGAATCCGTACATCATCGGCACCGTGTCGACCGTGACGGGTCTCACGCAGGTCGTCGCGGACACCCCCGGAGCGTCCTTCGGAGACGCGTTCCTCGCGGCACTCGGCGTCGGAGCGGTCGGCGCGCCGACGGATGCGCGCGCATGGGTGCGCGAACGGAACCCGGTGCGACCGGACTCCGCGACGCAGGCCGCCCTCACCGCCGACCACGACGACTACATGGCGCTCTACCGCGCTTTGGCTCCCCTTCAGCACGGACGGGCACGATGACCAGCAGCACGATCGAGTGGAGCCGCATCGCGGCTCTCGTCGCCGACGGTGTCGGCGTCACCCGGGGCGACAAGGTGTCGGTGTTCGTCACCGACAGCTCCGCGATGGATGCCGTGGCCGGATTCGTCGACGAGTGCTGGCGACGCGGCGCGGTTCCGCAGGTCGTCTCGACCGATGAGCGGTTCGACGAGAGCGCCCTGCGCTGGGCGGACTCCTCGGTGCTCGAGCAGGCGCCGCCGCTCGAGGTCGCGGCGATGGAGTGGTCGGACGTGCATGTCTCCTTCCGCGCCATGACGTCGCCCGTCGTGGACGCCGACCCCGCGCGCATCGCCGCACACCGGCACGGTCGCGGAATCGTCTCGACGCTCCGCTGGCAGAACACCCGGTGGGCGCTCGTCCGGGTTCCCACGCCGACGTGGGCGGCCGAGACCGGGCTCGACTATGGACGCCTGCTCGCCGAATGGGCCGCCTCGTTCGACGCGGACTGGTCGGAGGCGGCTGAGCGCATGGGCGCCCTGTGCGATCGGCTCGCGCGCACGCGCACGGTCGTGATCGAGGACGAATGGGGCCGTCTCGAGCTCCCCGTCGCCGGCCGGCGCTGGGTCGCCTTCTCTGGCGAGGCGAACTGGCCCGACGGTGAGATCGCGACCGCGCCCGTCGAGCACGGCGTGAGCGGCACGATCCGATTCCCGGGCGTCTTCTATTTCGCGGGTGTGCGGGTGCGCGATCTGGAACTCACCTTCGAGAACGGCCAGGTCGTACGCGAGACCGCATCCGAGGGGCTCGAGCTTGTCACCCGGCTGCTCGACACCGACGCCGGAGCGCGGCGCGTCGGGGAGCTCGGAATCGGCACGAACGCCGCTCTGGCGACCCCGACGGGCGACCTGCTCATCGACGAGAAGATCCTCGGCACCGTCCACATCGCACTCGGGCGGGCCTACCCGCAGTGCGGTGGCGTGAACGAGTCCGCCCTGCACTGGGACATCGTCAAAGACCTCCGCCCGACTGCCGGGAGCGGCTCGCTCGCTGTCGACGGCGAGTGGCTCATCCGAGACGGAGTCGTGCAGCAGGCACTGGCGGATGCCTCGGTCGCCCGGCCTCTGGACGCCTGAAGCGCTGCACTCCCCCGGCCGCGACCGGCCGACGACCGACCATGAGGAAAGAGACATGTACGCGAACGAACTCGACACGCCGGCACCGCTGACGCAGCATCCGCTTCGCTGGCGGGAGACCGCCACGCCCGCCCCCGGACCAGGGCAGGTTCTCATCGAGGTCGTCGGCTGCGGCGTCTGCCGGTCCAACCTGCACATGATCGAGGGTGACTGGGTGGCTGCCGGCGTACCTGCGATCAGCCCCATCGTCCCGGGTCACGAGGTGACCGGACGCATCGCCGCGCTCGGCGACGGCGTGACCGGCTTCTCCGTCGGCGACCCGGTCGGCGTCCAGCCGCTGTGGTGGACGTGCGAGGAGTGCGAGTTCTGCACGAGCGACCGCGAGCACCTGTGCCACCGGCGCCTCATCACCGGCGAGCACGTCGACGGCGGCTACGGCGAGTTCATGCTCGCGACGGCCGCGCACACGTATCGCGTGCCGGAGAACCTCGACCTGGCGGATGCCGCACCGCTCTTCTGCCCCGGCATCACGGGGTACGGGGCCGTGAAGAAGCTCGACGTCGGTCCCGGCCAGCGTGTCGGCGTGTTCGGCCTGGGCGGCGTCGGCCACCTCGCGCTGCAGTTCGCGCTGCTGACCGGTGCGGAGGTCGTCGCCGTCGCACGCGGCGCGGACCATCTCGCCGTCGCACACGAGCTCGGCGCGCACGAGACGGTCGATGCATCCGCCGTCGATCCCGGGGAGGCGCTCGAAGACTCGCTCGATGCCGCCGTCACCTTCGCCCCGTCGGATGCCGTGACCGCGCAGGCGCTGCGTGCCCTCAAGTGGGGAGGCACTCTCGTCAGCGGCGTGCCTGTCTCGGTCGAGGGGTTCCCCTTCAACAAGGAGCAGGTCATCAAGGCGTCCATCCTCGGGTCGCGCCGCGACATGGAGGAAGTGCTCCGCCTGGCGTCCGAGGGGAAGGTGCGCACGGTGGTCGACCGGTTCGAGATGTCGCGCGCCGAAGAGGCCCTCACGCTGCTCGCGCAGGGGCGGCTGCGCTCACGCGCAGTCCTCGTGAACGGCTGATCCCGCCGCCACGGGACCTTCGACCCCGTGGCGCTCGAGGCTGCGGCGCATCGTGGTGTGCGAGGAGGCAGAGATGTTCACGAACCCCGCATCGTCGCGGATCGATGAGGTCGTCGAGATCCTGACCGAGGAGCAGTGCTGGAACCTGCTCGACCGGTGCGAGCTGGGTCGCCTTGCGGTGGTCGCCGACGGAGACCCCGAGATCTTCCCCGTGAACTACGTCACGGACGGTCCGCACGTGCTCTTCCGCACCGCCCCGGGCACGAAGCTGGAGCGGCTCTCCGAGAGCCCGCGCGTCGCGTTCGAGGTCGACGAGTACGACGACACGCACGCCGCGAGCGTCGTCCTCAAGGGCGTCGCCCACCGCCTGACGCTTCAGAGCGAGATCGACGCCGCCGAGGCGCTCGCGCTCGAGTCGTGGATCCCGACCCTCAAGTACCGGTGGGTGCGGATCACCGCAACCCAGGTCTCGGGCAGGCGATTCGCGCGCGGCAAGGAGCCCGAGCGCTATCGCGCGTCGCGCGAGGAGCCGGGCGCCTAGACGAGACTGCGAGTCGGTCTCGTCTTCGACGAAGCGCACCTGACCTCCGATTCTGCAATGGGAGTACCCTGCGACTGAGCGTGCGACCCACGCATCCGCGCACTGGGGACGGATCATTCGCGAGGAATCATGGTCGACAACCGGACGCCCACACGTGTCAACGCGCGGCTGAGCCTCATTCTGGCCGCCGTCGCAACCCTCGTCGGGTGCACGGTGGGTCCCGCCGCGAATCCCGCCCCGACGGCGACATCGGCACCGCCGGCATCGTCGAGCGAAGGCCTCGACCCGGACACGACCTTCACACCGGTCATCGCCTCGATGCTCACCACTCCGAGACCCGTGATGGGCACGGACGAGAGACTCCACCTGGCGTACGAGTTCCTCTTGACGAACGCCACCTCCGCGCCGTTCGAGCTGGAAGGGATCGAGGTCGTCGACTCTCGCACCCAGGCGAGTCTGCGCACGGTCGGCACGGAAGAGCTGCCTCGCACGGTGACCAGGCTCGGAGAGTCCGCCGGCGGGGTTCCGGGAACCGGAAGCGTGCTGCTTCGACCGTCCGAGACCTGGATCGCGTGGATGGACGTCCAGCTCGAAGGCGATGAGATCCCGGCTGAGATCGAGCACCGGCTCATCGGCAGCATCGACGGCCGGAACGGCCCCGTCTCGTTCGAGGCAGCCGTCGGAACCTCCCCCGTCGACGACCGACCCGCGCCCACGGTCGGCGTGCCCGTCACCGACGGCATCTGGTACATGAGCGAGGGATGCTGCTTCGACGACACCCACCACCGGCGCGGGTTCGCCCCAGTCAATGGCCAGGGCCTGGTGCCGCAACGGTTCGCGATCGACTTCTACCTGCTCGACGAAGACGGACGGACGTGGGAGGGCGACCCGAGCGACATCACGAGCTACTTCACATACCGTCAGCCGATCATCGCGGCCACGGCCGGCACCGTGGTCAAGGCGATGGACGGCGTGCCCAACTCCACGTCGATGCCGGAGCCCCCGCCCATTCCTCCGATCCAGGAGACGGTCGGAAATCACGTCGTGATCGAGATCGAAGAGGGTCTCTACGCGCTCTACGGCCATATGGATCCCGGATCGGTGCGGGTCGCGGTCGGCGATCGGGTCGAACGCGGTCAGGAGCTCGGACTGATCGGGAGCAGCGGCAACTCGACCACGCCCCACCTGCATTTCCACCTGCAGAGCACGCCGACGTTCTTCCCGTCAGACGGCATCCCGTACGAGTTCGACGAGTTCGAGCTGCTGGGGACGATCACCGAACGGCTATGGGATGACAACCTCGGGCTCGAGTCGGATGGGCTGCTGCCGTTCGAGCGAGTGGAGCCAAGCATCCGGCGCAATCAGCTGCCCCTCGACCGAACGGTGATCCGCGTTGGACCGTAGGCGCCGCGATGCGGCTACCAGACGATGCCGCCGCCCGCCGAGATTCCGGCCCACGTGAGCAGGACGAAGATCGCGGCGAACACGACGGGCGCGATGCCCTTGCCTTCGCGCGCGAGTCCTTTGAGGAGTGCGATCACGGTGAGGACGGCCGCGACGATCGAGAGGCCGCCACCCAGGATCAGCCCGATGAACAGCGGGATCGGCATGAGCACGAGCCCGGCCAGACCGAACCAGAAAGCTGCCCAGGCGGTCGGGTTGCTGCGGCGTGGGGCGGTAGAAGACATGCCTCCATCATGTCGCCTTCTGCGGAACCCGGTCGTCGGCGAGCGTTGACTGCTCGCCCGCGGGAGGGATCGCCCCCGGTGCGTCCTGGTTCGCGCCGCGGCATCCGCACTCATGTACAACGTTGGAATTTTCTCATGACCTTCGATGGTCAAAGCGGCCACTATGGGTGATGTGGGAATTTACGACGTTGTAAACCGCCACATGCGGAGCTTCGTCGACCTTCCGCCCCCTGGTTCGCCCCTCGGGCGAGCGCGCGCTTCCGCATGACGCGGGCGCGAGGTTACACGAGAGGAAATCGAAGGTGATTCTGACAGATCGAAGGCGGGGCACCGAAAGGCACTCCCGTCGTGCAGTGGTGGCGATGACCGCTGCAGCCGCGTTGGGCGCGTCCACGCTCCTCGCGGCGCAGCCGGCCGCAGCCGCCGAGGACACCTGGGTGGCCGAGATCGACAACGTCGTCTCGGACGTCTACCAGTTCACGGTCCCCAACTCGGCGATCGAGCCGGCGACCGGCATCACGGGCGCGGTCGTCGCGGTCGAGGGCAACTTCGCTCCGGGCAAGACCTGGACGACCCTGAACATGGGGCAGAACGGAGCCAATTGGACCTCGACCATCGGCCCGCTCGAGCCCGGCTTGTACTACTACCAGTACTCGGCACGGCCATCGTGGGGCGAGGACGCCATCCCGTTCCGGAACCCCGCCAGTCCGCAGGAGGTGACCTCGAAGCCGACGTGGAACACGCTGTTCGTCGACGGCCCGGGCGCTGAGTGGCTCGCGGATGTGCCGAACGGCGGCAACCTCGAGGAGCTCGCCTACAAGGGCACCGCAGGCGCCGAACGCTCGGCCCTGGTGTGGACCCCTCCCGGGTATGACCAGAACCGCTCGGAGCCGTACCCGGTGCTGTATCTCCTGCAGGACGAGGGCCAGAGCTATCGCGAATGGGTCGAGCTCGGGCGGGTGAAGCAGATCCTCGACAACCTGACGGTCAATGGGGACATCGAGCCGGCCGTCGTCGTCATGGGGGACGGCGAGACGGATGAGATCCGCGGCGAGGTCGTCAAGAAGCTCCTCCCCGCCGCGGAGTCGTCCTTCAACATCTCCGGCGATCCCGACGATCGCGCGATCGCCGGGATCGGGCGTGGTGCGGAGCAGGCGCTCAGCCTTCTCGTCAGCGCCACGGGCGAGTTCTCGAAGGTCGGCTCGTTCTCGGGTTACCTCGAGCGCAACGTCGGCAAGGGCAAGGCGCGGCAGATCAACGACGCGACCGACCTCATCCGCCTGTACGTCGGCAACGTCACCGACCCCCGCTACAACGACACTGTCGCGCTCGCGGACAAGCTCGAGCGCGCGGGTGTCGAGTTCCAGTCGGACGGCTCCGACCCCGAGACGGGCGGCACGTGGGACACGTGGCAGAAGGGCCTGCACGACTTCGCACTGCGCGCGTTCGGCGCCCCGGGTGACACGGGGCCGAGCGAGGGCCATCTCCCGCTCGAGCCGCACTCGCTGCCGGCCGCCGGGACCACCCCGACCCCGTGGATCGACGAGAACGGAGTCGTCACGTTCGAGACCGGCACGGAGTTCGCCGACGCGAACAACGTCACGGTGTGGGGCAACTTCGGCCCGGGCGGCAGTTGGCCGCGCACGCCGATGACCAAGCAGGACGACGGCCGCTGGCGTCTGACGATGCCTGTCGAGTCGGGCTCGTACTACTACAAGTTCATCGTCGAGGGCGTCGACCACAAGGACGAGACCAACCCGACGACGGTCTTCTCCGAGCCGAACTGGAGCACGTTCCAGATTCCCGGCGACGACACGCTCCGCGGCGAGTACACGACCCCGCTCGAACCCGAGTCGCGCGGCACCGTCGAGATCATGAGCTACACGAGCACGGCCGCCGGCAACCCCGAGCGCTCCGCGTACGTGTGGACGCCGCCGGACTACGACCCCCAGCGGGAAGAGCCCTACCCGGTGTTCTACCTCCAGCACGGTGGCGGACAGACGTGGACGGACTGGATCGAGGTCGGCTTCGCCGCCCAGATCCTGGACAACCACTACCTCCGGGGCAACATCGAGCCGATGGTGGTCGTGATGGCCAACGGCAACGGCGTGAACTTCCCCAACGAGATCATGCAAGCCATCACGGTGGCCGCCGAGGCGCAGTACAACGTCAGCAGCGACGGCGAGAACCGCGCTCTGGCCGGGCTGTCGCTGGGTTCCGGACACGCCCTCAGCACCCTGTGGGCGTTCCCGGGCGAGTTCGCCTACGTCGGCGCCATGTCGGCGTTCGGCAACGTTCCGGCCAACGCGGATGTCGAGGCGATCAACTCCGGGACCAAGCTGCTGCGCATCTACTCCGGTGACGTCCAGGACTTCACCTATGGAGCGACGCTGACCCTCATCAGCAGCCTGACGAGCCGCGGTGTGGTGCACGAGTTCGCGCCGATCATCCCCGGCCCGCACAGCTGGGACGTGTGGCAGAAGTCGCTGATCGACTTCCTGCCGCGCCTGTTCCAGGACTGACGCGTCAGCCGAGAGTCCGGTCGAAAGGAGGTCCCGTGAGAGTGGGCAGGTTGCCCGCCCTCACGGGGCCCTTCGCTGTCGAGCGGTGTCAACATTCAGCATTCGGCCCGGGTCCGGGCCCCTCCGGATGCGCCAGGTCATAGGCCCGGGAGAGTTTGAGCGGCACGACCATCCGCCACGCGTCGACGACGAACTCGCGCGCCTCACCCGGATCCAGCGCCGCGAGGTCGGACTCGACCCAGTTGAAGCGAAGGTCTGACGGCGCCGGCATCCGGAACTTCTTCGGGTTTCCTCCGACGAGGGCGGCCCGTTCCTCTCGCGGGAACGCGAAACCCATCTGCAGGTTGTCGGCAGAGAACGCGACGTAGACGAGCTGTCCGACCCGGAACTTCAAACGATTCCGCACAGAGACCGGGTAGGACCGCTCCAGCTCCGATCCCAGGTCGAGGACATCTTCCAGCACTGCCATTCGACTTCGCCTCTCAGCGCAACTCCACAGGGAAGAGCTCGGTGCGCGCGACCACCCGATCACGTTCGCTCGCGAGGGCCACACGGTCGGCGTCGGTCACGTAGGCGTCGAGTGCCGCGGCATCCGGGAATCGGTAGAGATGAACCTCGTGGGGCCTGCCCTCCGCGCCGTCGCCCACAGCGCGCTGGATCACCTCGCCACCGTGACGGGGAACGAGCACGAGGACGCGGTCCTCATACGCGGTGAGCCCGGCGGCCTCGCCTTCGCGGGCCCACAGCAGGCAGCACAGGAGAATCTCGTCGCCGTTGCTCACGCGCTGATCCTATGGTCCTCCACACCCGTCGGCTCAGTGGATCGTCTCGCCCCGTCGGAGCATCTCGACGTACTGGGCGACCCGGGCCGCGCGGTTCTCCGGCCGCTTGAGGCTGC
Source organism: Microbacterium sp. (assembly GCF_035556355.1). Lineage (GTDB taxonomy): Bacteria > Actinomycetota > Actinomycetes > Actinomycetales > Microbacteriaceae > Microbacterium. Next base: position 772 of record NZ_DATMFG010000021.1, on the reverse strand, counting down.
TCACGCGGAACGCCATCGCGAACCTGTTCTGCGCGGATTGCGCGGCGAACGCGGCGGCGACGGCCGGGTCGGCGTCGAGCGCCGCCTGGAGCTCGGGCGGGATCTCGCCGTCGCGCTGACGATATGCGGCATCCCAGCGTCCGTCCGCCTTGGCACGGTCGATCTCGCGCTGACCGGCGGGACGCATCCGGCCCTCCTCGATCAGGCGCGTGGCGTGCTGGATGTTGACCTTCGACCACACCCCGCGCGGCCGGCGTGGAGTGAACACCTGCAGGAAGTAATCGGCATCCAGCGCCTGCTTCTGTCCGTCGATCCAGCCGAAGCACAGCGCGGCATCCAGCGCTTCGGCGTAGGTGATGCCCGGCTCCTTCGACGCGGTCTTGCGGATGCGGAGCCTCACCCCATCGGGATCGGGATCCGACTCCAGCCAGCGCTCCCATTCCTCGACGGTGTCGACGTGGAGCACGGGTTTGGCGGAGACGGCGACCATTCTCGAACCGTAACCGCTGCCACGGACACACCGTTCGGGGCCGCGCGGTTCAAAGCTCCCCGGCAGCCGGGGTCGGCGGGTTCGCCGTCCACAGACCGATGGAGACGCCGGTCGGCTCTCTGAAGGTGGCGAACCACCGGTCTGAAGCGCCCTGGGTCTGATGGAGACTCGCGCTATTTGATTCCGACCAGCAGTTCGCGGTCGGCTTGGACAGCATAGAACGCGTTCTCGAACTCGACGGGCGGGACGTCGCCGAGGTAGCCATGGAGACGTTGCGCATTG
>NZ_DATMFG010000020.1:0-32702 GCF_035556355.1 Microbacterium sp. | reverse complement strand
TCAAGGCAGACTGGTTGTGGGTCATCGTGGGGTCTCTTCTTTGCTTCTTGGCGGAAACAACTGGGTATCCCACGATGGCCCTCCTACGTCAACGACGAAGAAGACCCGCGGGAAGTGACACCACGCTACGAGACGCACCCGTTCCGGCGTGACGAACACGCGCCCCGCGATGGAACGGGGCGCGCAGCCCAGCCGCCGGCGACGGACTCCCGCGGGCGGTGCAGGACGGCGCGCCGCCGCACGCGTGCGCAACTCCGGAGATCCGCGTGTTGGCCGGCCGAACCCGGGCCTCCGGCCCGGAAGGCGCGAGTTTCTCCGGAGTTCGGCGCGGGGACGGCGCCGCGCACGCGGCCCCAGTCGCGCCGCGCACGCGGCCTCAGTCGCGCGGCGTGCGCAGCCTCAGTCGCGCGGCTCGCGCGGCGCGCGCGGAGTCCGGATGATGGCGGGCAGCAGCGCTTTGGCCGAGCGTCCGCGCAGCGCTCCCCACCACACGCCGGCGCCGTAGGCGATGTCGTCGAGGCGACGCGCGACGCCGAATCGCACCGGGTCCATCTTCGGCTTCAGGCGCACGAACTCCCATACGACGTCGGCGATCGCGGCGATCGCGGCCGCACGGCGCATCGTCTTCGAGAAGAGTCCCACCACGACGGTGACGGGCCACCAGTGGCGCAGCAGCAGCGCGAAGCCCTGGCCGAGGGCGGCGACCATCCCGTTGAGGGTGAGCCGCGCGGCGATCGGCCACGGCCGTCGGACGTGTCCGAGGCGCTTGACGATGCGGCCGGCGACGACCACGCCCGTGAGCGCGATCGCCGGCAGCGACCACTTCTTCTGCACGAACAGCAGCGCGAGCACGAGCGCGCCCCACGGGGGCAGCACGACAGGGGCGACGTCTTGCGGGTGGCGCACCGCGAGCAGGTGCGCGCCCGTGCCGTAGAAGAACTTGCGCCCGAGCCAGGTGCGAAGCCGCGTACGGTGTTCGTGCCGCACGGCGGCGGCGGGCTCGAAGCGCACGCGGTGTCCTTCGTCGACGAGCCGCCACACGAGGTCGACGTCCTCGCCGACGCGCATCGACGCGTCGAAGCCGTCGCCGAGGTGCGCGACGCGCGCCACGAGACACGTGCTCGACACCCACGTGACAGGGCTTCGCGGCCGCACGCTCGCCGTGTCGCCGCCCAGGTCGAGCGACGATCGTGCGTTCTCGTACCGCGTGATCCAGTTCGGCCGTTCGGTGTCGAGTCCGATGACCCGAGGCGCCGCCATCGCGAGCTTCGGATCGGCGAAGTGCCGCAGCAGCAGCTCGAAGCATCCGTCCTCGAGCACGACGTCCGAGTCGACGAACGCGACGAACGGCGTCTCGACCGCGGTGAGCCCGGCATTGCGGGCGGCGGCCGCCCCGGTGTTGCGGTCGAGCGCGATGAGCTGCGCACCGTGGGCGGATGCGACGGATGCCACGGCCTCCGCCTGCTCCGACGCGTCGTCGACCACGATCACCCGCGCCACCCCGCGAGGGACGCTCGCGAGCAGGCGCGCGAGCTGCGCCGGGCGGTCGTGCACCGGGATGACCACCGTGAGCTCGGAGAGCGGGATCGCCGGGAGGGACTCCGCCACGGGGTCGCCGATTCCCGTCGCGAGGAGGTGCTCGGCGAGCGCACGGGTGGCGGCGTCGCGCACGACGAGCTCCCGCCTGTCGAATGCCTCGATGGCGGCGCGCTTGAGCCGCGCGACGCGCGTGGGGGAGCCGCCGATGAGCACGCGCCCGCCGTCCTCGACGCGCGTGTGCCGGTTGAGGCGGACCGTGAATCCGTCGGGCAGTGTCATGCCGCGGGCCCGTGGGTGAGGCATCCGCCTTCCGCGACCGTTCCGGCGGACAGGCGGCTCCACGCTGTCTCGCACAGCTCGGCGAACAGGCGCGCGCCGTGGTCGGCCGAAGCGCCCGTGGGGTCGCCGAGCACGCCGTTCGGCGCAACCCCCTTCACGCCCTCGGCACGCAGCCGGGGGAGCAGTTCGGCGATGGGCGCGGTCGCACCGGGCTCGGCGAGGTCGAGGCGCACGTGCGCGGGCCACAGGTGGAGCATGAGAGAAGTCTCGTCGAAACCCGCGTGGGCGTCGGTGCCGCGCTCGAGCGCGCACGGCAGCCATGCGACGTCGCGTCGCTCCGAGCGAAGGGTCGGCACGGCATCGCGGAGCGCCTCGAGGTTGCCTCCGTGTCCGTTCACGAACACGATGCGCTCGGCCCATTCCGACGCCGAGCGTCCGAGCTCGAGGAGCGCGAAGGCCAGCGCGGCGGTGCCGAGCGAGATGGTCCCCGCGAAGCCCTGATGCTCGCCGCTCGCGCCGAACACGAGAGGCGGTGCCACGATCGCGTCGCGGCCGTCTGCGCGCCAGCGCGCGGCGAGGTCGTCGGCGACAGCCGTAGCGATGAAGGTGTCGGTCGACACCGGCAGGTGCGGACCGTGCTGCTCGGTCGATCCGAGCGGCACGAGGAGCAGGGCCCGGGGCACCTCACGCCACGTGCGCGAGGCGAGGTGCGGCGAATCGGCCATCACACGGAGCGTTCGTCGGAATCGATCACGCGTTTCCGCTCGCGACCTTCTCCTTCGGCTTCGACGGGTCCTTCCGCACCGCGGGGCGCGACGAGCGCGGCTTCGGCGCAGCCGCCTCCTTGCCCAGCTCGCGGGTGAAGCCCTCGGGGATCCACAGATCCTCGCGGCGGAGGTCCTGCACCGAGGAACGACCGAGGCCGAGCACGGCCGAGTCGAGACCGCCGCGCAGGATGTCGAGCACGTTCTCGACGCCCGCCTGGCCGTTCGCCGCGAGGCCCCACAGGTAGGCCCGGCCGATCATGACCGCCTTCGCGCCGAGCGCGAGGGCCTTCGCGACATCGCCGCCACGACGGATGCCGCCGTCGAGCAGCACCTCGATCTGGTCGCCGACCGCGTCGGCGATGCCCGGCAGCATCCGGATCGCCGCCGGTGTCGAGTCGAGGTTGTTGCCGCCGTGGTTCGAGACCGAGATGGCCGTGACGCCGGCGTCGACCGCGCGCTTCGCGTCGTCGAGGCGCGAGACGCCCTTGAGCATGAACGGGCCGTCCCACTGCTCGCGCAGCCACGCGACGTCCTCCCATGTCGGGAGCGGCGTCTGCATCCACTCGCCGTACGCGCCGAAGAACGTCGGCGCCTCCTGGCCGGGGAGCGCGAGGTTCGGCGTCGTGAGGTCGGGCACACGGCCGGTCCTGACGAAGCTCCACAGCCACGACGGCTTGACGATCGCCTGCGGCGCGAAGCGCATCGCGGCCTTGAGGGTCAGGCGCTCGGGGATCCACGGGCTGCCCCAGTCGCGGCCGTTCGAGAACGACCAGTCGAGGGTCGCGATGATGCCCTTGGCACCTGCGGCTTTGGCGCGCTCGAGCCGCTGCAGCATCGCGTCGCGCGTGCCCATCCAGTACATCTGGTAGAACGTGTTGGGGTTGGCCGCGACGACGTCTTCGATCGGCTTGCTCGCGAACGAGCTGAGCCCCATGATCGTGCCGCGGTTCGCGGCGGCGCGCGCGACCGCGACCTCGCCCTCGGGGTGGACGGCCTGCACGCCCGTCGGCGAGATCAGCACGGGGAACGAGATGTCGATCCCCATGACGGTCGTCGACAGGGACCGCTCGCCGGAGAGGCCGGCGACGTGCGGAGCGAATCCGAGCTCCGCGTACGCTTTGAGGTTGTCTTCGTACGTCACCCCTCGCTCGGAGCCCGCGAGCAGGGCGCTGTAGACCGAGCCGGGCAGCCGCCTCTTCGCGCGTCGCTGCGCTTCGGCGACCGTCTCGAACCAACCGTTAGCCATTGTGGTGACCTCCTCGTCGACATCGGCCAGTGTAATGGCACCGAGTGCCAAATCGTAGGGGGATTTCGCCGAGCGAGAGACGAGTTCGGAGCGCGAGCCTACCCCGCGAACATCGCGCTGAGCGCCGGCGCGACATCGCGGTGGCTGCGGATGACCCGGCACAGGCCGCGCCCGCGTGCGGCGAGCTCGCGGCCGAGCTCCAGGTCGTTCTCCCCCGACACGTCCAGCAGCACGTCGAGCCGCGGGAGCCGCGCGGCGAACGGCCGCGGATCGGGCCCCGCATTGTGCACGCAGTCCGACAGGAGGATCGCGCGCGCGTCGCGCACGGGTGCGAGCGCGAGCTGCTTCGCGGCGAGCTCGAGCGGGAACGCGACGTTCGTGAGTCCCCGCGCGGGCAGCCGCAGCAGCGCGTCGAGCACGCGGTCGGGCACGACCTCGTTGCCGAGGCCGAGCAGGATCGCGGCATCCGACCAGAACGCGATCACCCCGAGCGCGTCGCGGTGGAGCTCGCCGGCGAGCGCCCCCACCGTCGCCGCTGCTGTGCGGATCCTCTCTCCCCGCATCGATCCCGACACGTCGACGAGCAGCACGACCGATCGCTTCGTGCGCACGCGCTCGCGCACGATGATGTCCTCATCCTCGGGGATCGGTCGCTCGGCGAGCACCTCGATCGTGCGGTCGAGGTCGATGTCGTCGGATGCACCGCGGTACGGCACGCTCGCGAGGTCGCCGACCCCGCGGCGAGACGTCACGTCGCGGCGCGCGCGGGGAACCGCGAGGCGCGCCGCGATCTGCCGCGCCCGCGCGCGCACCTGCGGGTCGATCTCGACCGCCTCATCCGGAACGGGGACGATGCTTCCGTGCTCGACGGTCACGGCGCGAGCGCGCCCGCCGGGCATCGCGCTCGCCTGCCTGCGCGTGCCGCCCGAGCCGATCACGACCGCGCCCGCGGCACCGCGCGACAGGTCGAACGCCTGCGGCGGCTCCTCGAGCTCCTTCGGCCGCCTGCGCAGCGGTGCGCCGCGCGCGGCTGTGCGCCGGCTGCTGCGCCGCTGGATCGGCGAGTCCGCCGCGACCTCTCTTCACCCCGGCGCTGCCTGGTGCGGATGCAGGATGAACCGGTCCTCCCACAGCTCGCGCAGCACGCGCTCGGGCGTCGTCTCGGCGGCTTCGTCGAGGTGGATGCGCCCCGACAGCGCGACGATCATCGCGTCGAACACCATCTCGGGGTAGTCCGCGTCCTCCGGGTCGTCGATCCCGCGAAGCGCCGCGAGACGTTGCGCGACGAGCACCGTGTCGATCGCGCCGCGCACGCTCGACCCCTGCCGGACGTCCTCGTGCTCGCGCGTCGCACGCGTCACGGCGACGGCGTCCCCCACGAGCCGGTCGCCCACAGGACCGGACGCCCCTGTCCGCAAGCGCACGATCTCCTCTTCCGCCTCGGCGCTCTGGTAGTCGACCGCGAGCCGGTTGAGCCGGTCGTGCACGCTCGTGGAGAGCCGGGTTGTGCCGACGTTGTCGTACGGGTTCATCGACGCGATCACGCGGAACGTCGGAAGGGCACGGATGCGGCCGACCCGCGGCACCGCGATCGAGCGGTCCGCCATCGCGGTCAGCAGCGTGTTGAGGGTGTCCTCCGGGGCGCGGTTGAACTCCTCGATGTAGAGGAACCCGCCCTGCTGCATCGCCTCGACGAGGGGACCGGGCACGAAGTTGTCGGCCGAGTAGTCCTCGCGCAGCACGCGCGCGGGGTTGTGGTGCCCGACGAGCTTCGCGGGCGTGAGGTCGGCGTTGCCCTCGACGAACAGCAGCGGAATGCCCCACTCCCGCGTGATCGCGGTCAGCATGGTCGTCTTGCTCGTGCCCGGGGGCCCTTCCAGCACGATGTCGCGCCCGGCCGCCACGGCGGCGAGGGTCAACTCGAGCTCACGTTCGCGGCCCACAAGGTGGCGCGCGATGCGCTCGCGGCTCTCGCGCAGCGACGCGGCGTCGCCGCCGGGAAGCGTGTGCTCCCCGGCAGCGACGGGTGCGGCATCCGTCTCGCTCACTTCTGCGTCGACCCTGCGTCGACCGGCAGCTGGATGCCCGTGACGTATCTCGACTCGTCCGACGCGAGCCACAGGACGGCGTTCGAGATGTCGACGGGCTCCACCCACGGCACCGGCAGGGCGTTCATGGTCTCCATGCGCCCGCGGAACTCGTCCTTGGTGCGCTGGTCCTCCGGCAGATCCGGCATGAACAGCGCGTAGAGCGCGTCGTTCTGGATCATGTCGGTGTCGACACTCGTCGGATGCACCGTGTTGACGCGGATGTTGTCGGGTGCCAGCTCGAGCGCGAGCGTGCGCATGACACCGACGACGCCGTGCTTCGACGCGACGTAGTGCACGAAGTTCGGGAACCCCTTGATCCCCGCCGTCGAGCTCGTGATGATGATCGATCCGCCGCCCGCGGCCCGAAGGTGCGGGATCGCGGCCTTCGCCGTGTGCCACACGCCCGTGAGGTTGACGGCGATCATGTCGTTCCACGCCTCGTCGGTCAGCTCCTCGGCGGTCGCGTTCGAGAAGATGCCGGCGTTGGCCGACACGATGTCGAGCCGCCCGAGCTGGGCCACGCCCTCGTCGAGCGCCGCCTTCAGCCCCTCGTAGTCGCGCACGTCCGCCTCGCTCGCGACGATGCGGCGGTCGAGCGCCTCGACCTGGCGCACCGTCTCGGCGAGGTCGTCCGCCGTCGCCATGCCGTACGGCACGGTGTCGATCTGCTTGGCGAGGTCGACCGCGATGATGTCCGCGCCCTCCTGGGCCATGCGGATCGCGTGCGAGCGACCCTGCCCGCGGGCCGCGCCCGTGATGAATGCGACCTTTCCGTCCAGTCGTCCCATGGTGTTCTCCTTTCGATCCACTCGATCAGGTCACTTCACGGCCGCACCGGCGTCGACCGGCAGCGGCACGCCCGTCACGTAGCGAGCCTCATCCGAGGCGAGCCAGAGCACCGCGTTCGAGATGTCGACCGGCTCGACCCACGGGATCGGCAGCGCGTTGATGCCGGCCGCCGCCTCCTTGAAGTCGTCGACGGTGGGGTTCTCGAGGTCGGGCCGGAACAGCCGATAGGTCGCGTCGTTGTTGACCATCGGCGTGTCCACCACCGTCGGGTGCACGCTGTTGACGCGGATCATGTGAGGTGCGAGCTCGAGCGCGAGCGTGCGCATGAGTCCGACGACACCGTGCTTTGCGGAGACGTAGTGGGCGATGTTCGGGAACGCGAACAGCCCCGCATCCGAGCTCGTGAGAATGATCGATCCGCCGCCCGATGCCTTCAGATGAGGGATCGCCGCCTTGCAGGTCCGCCACACGCCGTTGAGGTTGACGTCGACCATGTCGACCCACAGCTCCTCCGAGAGCTGCTCGGCCGGTGCCATCGCGGTCGAGATGCCCGCGTTCGCCGCGACGATGTCGAGTCGTCCGAGCTCGGCGACGCCCTCGTCGACCGCTGCCTTCAGGCCGTCGTAGTCGCGCACGTCGGCCTTCTTGGCGACGATGCGGCGGTCGAGCGCCTCGACCTGACGCACCGTCTCGGCGAGATCCTCCTCGGTGGCCGGGCCGTACGGCGCGCCCGGGATCTCCTCGAGCACGTCGATCGCGATGATGTCGGCGCCTTCTTGCGCGAGCCGGATCGCGTGCGAACGGCCCTGACCGCGCGCGGCTCCCGTGATGAAGGCGACTTTGCCTTCGACTCTTCCTGCCATTTCCGATTCCCTTCCTCCTCGTCGAGATGGGGGTGTGCCGGATGCCGCGCACCGACGTCCGCGGCATCCGGACTTCTCAGTACTGCGTGTTGCCCGCGTCCACCGTCATCGCGAGGCTTGTGACGTAGCGCGATTCGTCGGAGGCGAGGAAGAGCACCGCGTTCGAGATGTCGATCGGCTCCGTCATCTGGATGGGGAGCAGGTTCGACATCATCGGCATGAGCCGCGGGTGTGCGGCCATGATCTCCTGGATCTTCGTCGCCTTCTCCGGGTCGCCGAGTTGTCCCATCGGGGTGTCGACGCCCGTCGGATGAATGGAGTTGACGCGGATGCCGTGCTCCGACAGCTCGGTCGCGAACGCCCGCATGAGCCCGACGACGCCGTGCTTCGACGCGACGTATGCCGTGAGGAACGGCAGTCCCTTCAGGCCCGCGGCGGAGCTCGTCATGATGATCGAACCGCCGCCGGCCTCGACCAGGTGCGGCGCGGTGTGCCGCACGGTGTTCCACACGCCCTTGAGGTTCGTGTCGATCGTCTGGTCCCAGACCTCCTCGGAGGTCTCGTCCCACGTGGTCATGACGCAGATGCCCGCGTTCGCGACGACGATGTCGAGCTTCCCGAGCTGCGCGACGCCCTCTTCGACGGCCTTCTTGACCGCCGCGCCGTCGCGCACGTCGACCTGCGCCGAGACGATGCGCCGGTCGAGCGCCTCGACCTGTCGCACCGTCTCCGCGAGATCCTCCGGTGTCGCGGACGGGTACGCGACGTTCGGGATCGTGTCGCACAGGTCGACCGCGATGATGTCGGCGCCCTCCTGCGCGAGTCGCACAGCGTGGGACCGACCCTGTCCGCGGGCGGCTCCCGTGATGAAGGCGACCTTGCCTTCGACTCTTCCTGCCATCTCTGTTTCCTCCCCTTGATCTCCGCCTCCGTTGGCGGATGCCTCAGCGCTTGTTCGTGAACCCGGCGTCGACCGGCAGTGTGACGCCCGTGACGTACCTGCCCGCATCCGAGACGAGGAACAGGATCGCGTTCGAGATGTCGACGGCCTCGATCATGTCGACGGGCAGGGCGTTCGCCATCGCCTGACCCATCTGCGGGTCCTGCTCGAGGAACTTCTGCATGACCTCGTTGACCACCATGGGCGTGTTGACGCCGGTCGGGTGGACGGTGTTCACGCGGATGCTGTGCGGCGCGAGCGTGTTCGCATACGAGCGCATGAGGCCGACGACGCCGTGCTTCGACGCCGTGTAGCCGAGCCCGCCCGGGGTGTCTCCGCCGATGCCGTTGATGCCCGCCGTCGAGCTCGTGATGACGATCGCGCCGCCGCGACCGCCCTCGATCATCGACGGCTTCGCGACCTCGATCGTGTGGTAGACGCCCGTGAGGTTGACGTCGAGCACGTCGTACCACTCCTGCGGCGACGGCTCGAGCGACAGCGGCGCGATGCCCGCGTTGGCGAGCACGATGTCGACGGGGCCCAGCTGCGCCGTGCCCTCGTCGAACGCCTTCTGCAGCGACTCGCGGTCGCGCACGTCGGCCTGCGCCGCGAAGATGCGCCGGTCGAGAGCCTCGACCGCGCTCACGGTCTCCTTGAGGTCGTCCGGAGTCGACATCGGGTAGCCGACCGTCTCGATCTGCGAGCAGATGTCGACGGCGATGATGTCGGCGCCCTCCTGCGCGAGGCGGATCGCGTGCGAGCGACCCTGCCCCCGCGCGGCCCCCGTGATGAAGGCGACCTTGCCTTCGAGTGCTCCTGCCATCTCTCTTTCCCTTCTCCTTTGAACGGAACCGACGGATGCTGCGGCCGCGCCTACTTGACCGGATCCGGGTTGTAGCCGGGCAGCAGCAGGTGGCCCGCGTCGACCGGGACGGAGATGCCCGTCACGGCGGACGCGAGGTCCGAGTTGAGCCACAGCGCGGCATCCGCGATGCGCTGCGGCGAAAGGAAGCCGGCGCCCTTCAGCGCATGGAAGGCGTAGCCGGCCTCGAGCATGTCCTCTTCGGTGCCCTCACCGGCCGGCTTGCCCGACATCATGTCCCACGCGCCCTGCCAGCTGGTCATCGGCGTGAGGATCGCGCCGGGGTGGATCGCGTTGACGCGGATGCCGTGACGCGCGTACTCGAGCGCGAGCGTCTTCATGATGCCGACGACACCGAACTTCGCGGCGCAGTAGTGCACGTAATTCGCGCCCGGCTCGATGCCGTTGATCGACGACGTCATGACGATCGAGCCGCCGCCCTGCTCCATCATGTGCGGCAGCACCGCCTTCGCCGACTTCCAGACTCCGGTGAGGTTCACCGCGATCATGTCGTCCCACATCTCCTCGGTCATCTCGTGCGCGGGCGCGAGCGAGAAGATGCCGGCGTTGGCGATGAGCGCGTCGATCTTGCCGAACTGCGCGATGCCCTCGGTGACCGCGCGGTCGAGATCCGCCTGGTTGCGCACGTCGCCCTCCACGGCCACGATGCGGCGGTCGAGAGCCTCGACCTGCTTGACCGTCTCGTCGAAGTCGGCCTGCTGCGCCATCGGGTACGCCACCGTCCCGATCTGCTGCAGCGTGTCGATGATGACGACGTCGGCGCCCTCGCGCGCGCTCGTGATCGCGTGGGCGCGACCCTGCCCGCGCGAGCCCCCTGTGATGAGCACGACCTTGCCCTCGAGCAGTCCCATCTCGTCCTCCCTCTCTCTCATCGAGGGCGAACCGGAGCGGCCCCGCGGGAGACCGCACCCCACTTCGGCGCCTGCCTCGTCGCGGGCGTCTCGTGGTTGCTCGGGTCTTACGCGTGGCTGGAGCGGCTGCCCTCCTGTTGGCGCCCATCGGCGCCGGTGGTCTGCTGCGGGACGAATCCCGCGAGCGGGTTCTCCTCGCACGCACTCACGGGCGGGCGAGAGAGGTCGTTCCTACGCTGGATGGTCACGCGCACGGGGCCCGCGCCGGAGCGGGGCCGCGGCGGGGAAGTCCGGTGGGAGTGGTCACCCGACGGCTTGGGGATGCCACCGCCGGAGTCCTTGTGCTTCGCGAGCGCCTCCTCGCCGAAGCCGCGCACGCACTCCGGGTCGGGGCCGTCGAGGGGCAGTCCCGTGAAGAACTTCGCGGCCATGCAACCGCCCTTGCACGTGTCGAAGAACTGGCACGACGAGCATGCGCCGCCCGACTGCGGCTGCCGCAGGCGCGTGAACAGCTCGGACTCGCGCCACACGCGCTCGAAGCCGCCGGGCTGGCGGATGTTGCCCGCGAGGAACTCGTCGTGGATGGCGAACGGGCAGGCGTAGACGTCGCCGACGGGGTCGATGAGGCACACGACGCGGCCCGCGCCGCACAGGTTCAAGCCGGGCAGTGCCTGGCCGTAGGCGGACAGGTGGAAGAAGGAGTCGCCCGTCAGGACGTTCTCGCCGTTCGCGACGAGCCAGTCGTACAGCTCGCGCTGCTGCGGGGCGGTGGGGTGGAGCTCGTCCCACACGTCGGCGCCGCGCCCCGACGGGCGCAGGCGGGTGAGGCGCAGCTGCGCGCCGTAGCGGTCGGCGATCGCCTTGAACTCGTCGAGCTGCGGGATGTTCGTGCGCGTGCACACGACCGACAGCTTGAAGTTCTTCATGCCGGCATCCGCGAGGTTCTGCATCGCCCGCATCGCGGTCTCATACGACCGAGGTCCGCGGATCGCGTCGTTGACGTCGGCGGTCGCGCCGTCGAGCGAGATCTGCACGTCGACGTAGTCGTTCGCGGCCAGCATCGCCGCGACATCCGGCGTGATCTTGACCCCGTTGGTCGAGAACTTCACCCCCACGTGATGGCTCGTGGCGTACTCGACGAGCTCCCAGAAGTCCGGGCGCACGGTCGGCTCACCGCCGCCGATGTTGACGTAGAAGACCTGCATGCGCTCGAGCTCGTCGATGACGGCCTTGCACTCCTCGGTCGTCAGCTCGCGCGGGTCGCGTCGTCCGGAGCTCGACAGGCAGTGCACGCACGAGAGGTTGCATGCGTACGTGAGCTCCCACGTGAGGCAGATGGGCGAGTCGAGCCCGAACTCGAACAGGTCGACGAGCCGCGTGCCCGTCGTGGGACGCGTCGGTGCGTCGAGGGCGATCGTCATGCTGCTGCGCGCTCCTGGATCATGTGTGACTCGGCGAGCGTGTCGAGCGCCCGCAGGTATCGGCCCTGCTGATCCGCGGCGACGCCGGCGGCCTCGCACGCCGAGCGCACGCTCGGAGCATCCGCGAGGCCTTCGACGATCGCGAGCAGTGTGCGGTCCTTGAGGAACGACAGCTTGCGGGTGCCGAAATGGTAGAGCAAGGCGCCGAACGGCTCAGGCCTCACCGAGACCTGGGGGTGCAGGCGCCACGCCGAGTCGGGGTTCACGGGTCTTGCGGCGCGAGTCAGTAGACGCCGCACATGCCGTCGATCGAGATTTCCTCGACGAGCGTGTCGACCTCGATGACGTCCTGCGCAGCGCTCTCCGGTTCTGCCACAATCTGCTTCGAGTCCATGGGATGCTCCTTCATGGGGCTGGTCATCTTCTTCGATGCCCCGATGCGGGCGATACTAATGACACCGAGTGCCGATTGGAAGAGTCCCTTGCCGAAGGGCCTCCCATCCATCGGAAGCCGCCCAGACTCGCGGCGCCATGAGGAGGACGAATGACGCTCGACGCGGATCGTCTCGAAGCGGATGCCCCCGCCCCCGCACCCGAGTCGCAACGCGCTCGCATGGGCCGTGCCCCCGTCACCACCCACGGCGACCTGAGCCACCTCGCCCTGTCGCTGTTCCTCGAGCGCGGATTCGACAAGACGACCGTCGACGACATCGTCCAGGCCGCCGGCATCGGCCGCCGCACGTTCTTCCGCTACTTCGCGTCCAAAAACGACCTGCCATGGGGCGACTTCGACCGCCTCCTCGACGAGATGCGCGCCCACCTCGAGGCGGTGCCGGACGACATCCCCCTGATGGACGCGCTGCGCGAAGCGGTCGTCGACTTCAACCGCTTCCCGGAGGAGGAGCTGACCTTCCATCGCGAGCGCATGTGGCTGCTGCTGAACGTGCCGAGCCTCGTCGCGCACTCGACGCTGCGGTACGCATCGTGGCGGCAGGTCATCGCGGAGTACGTCGCCCGACGCCTCGGGGTCGGGGTGGACTCACTCACGCCGCAGGCGATCGCGTGGTCGTGCCTCGGACTGTGCCTCGCCGCATACGAGCAATGGCTCGCGCACGACGACGTCGACCTGCTGGAACTGCTCGACGCGTCGTTCCGGCGTCTCGCTGCGGCGTACACGGGCGACGCATGACGCGGATCGTGGTGGTCGGCGGCGGGGCCGCAGGCGCTCCGCTCGCCGCCCGGCTGAGCGAGGATCCCGATCGCGAAGTCGTGCTCGTCGAGGCGGGTCCCGCCCCCGAGCGGTTCCCGGCCGACCTGCTCGACGGCACGACCGTCCGGGGCGCGATGCCGGGACATCCGTACAGCTGGTCGTACCTGGGCCGCCTCACGCCCGACCTGCCCTACACGATCGCGCGGGGGCGTGTGCTCGGCGGCTCGAGCGCGATCAACGGCGGGTACTTCGTGCGCGCGCGCCCCGGCGACTTCGACCGATGGGCGGATGCCGCGGGTCCCGCGTGGTCGTACGAGCGGGCGCTGCCCGTGCTGGAGGCCCTCGAGAGCGACCGCGACTTCGGGTCGCGAGAGGGGCACGGCTCGTCGGGGCCGATGCCGGTCGCGCGCCCTCGGCAGGACGGCGTCGTCGTGCGCGCGTTCACGACGGCCGCACGCGAGCTCGGCTTCGCGGACGAGCCCGACAAGAACGCGCCGGGTGCGCCGGGGATCGGGCCGGTGCCGGCGAACGTCATCGAGGGCGTGCGCGTCAACACTGCGCTCGCGTACCTCGCAGACGCGCGCGATCGTCCGAACCTGCGGATCGTCGCCGACTCACGCGCGCTGCGCGTGCGCTTCGAAGGGACTCGGGCGGTCGGCGTCGAGACGACGTCCGGCGTGATCCAGGGCGACGAGGTCGTGCTCTGCGCGGGTGCGATCGGCACGCCGCACCTGCTGCTCGTGTCGGGCGTCGGACCGCGCACGCACCTCGAGTCGGTCGGGGTGCGGGTGGTGAGCGATCTTCCGGTGGGCGAGGCCTTCAGCGACCATCCCGACATCGCGGTCGGGTGGCAGGCGCGTCGGCCCGTGTTCGACCCCGGCGAGCGGTTCGCGTTCCCCACGGCGCTCAACTTCTCCTCCGGGCTCTCGGGCGGCTCGGACGGCGACCTCGAGGTGCTGCTCTCCGTCAAGCCGCTCGGGTATCTGCTGACCGGGTCCACGCGGACGCTCGCCGGCGGCCTGCGGGCGGTGGCGCGGCATCCGATCCGCACCCTTCGCGGAGTCATGGGGGCCTCAGCGCGCCGCATGGCGGCCCAGCTCGCGCACGCGGACGACCTGCAGCTCATCGTGGGCCTGCAGCGGCCGGAGGGGCGCGGGTCGATCACGCTCCAGTCGGACGACCCCACCGCGCCGCCGCGCATCGACTACCGCTACCTCGAGGAGGAGTCGGACCTCGCGCGCATGCGCGTCGGCATCCGCACGGCCGCCGCGCTCCTGCGCTCGGACGCATTCGACGGGCAGCTCGATCGGCTCACCGAGCTCGACGACGCGACGCTCGACGACGACGCGCGCCTCGACGCGTGGATGCGCGCCCACCTCGGCACGGCCATCCACCTGTGCGGGTCGGCGCCGATGGGTCCGGTGCTCGATGGCGAAGGCCGCGTGCACGGCGTCGAGGCGCTGCGGGTCGCCGACACGTCGATGCTCCCGGACGTCCCGTCGCGCGGACCCTTCGCGACGGCGGTGTTCATCGGCGAGCACGTCGCGCGGCTGATGCGCGGGTGACCGCTCTAGGCTGAACGGGTGAGCGACTTCACGGTCCGGCGGGCCCGTACCGCCGACATCCGGGGCATCCAGTCGATGCTCGAACCGTACGTGCAGCGGCGCATCCTCCTCGGCAAGGACCTCGTCGTGCTGTACGAGTCGACGCAGCAGTTCGTCGTCGCCGAAGACGCGCACGGCCACCTGATCGGCTGCGGCGCCCTGCACGTCATGTGGGAGGACCTCGGCGAGATCCGCACGCTCATCGTCATCGACGAGTGGCTCCATCGCGGAGTGGGGCGGGCGCTCGTGGAGAGACTCGAAGCGGATGCGCGCGAGCTCGGCCTCAAGCGCCTGTTCTGCCTCACGTTCGAGGTCGAGTTCTTCCAGCGCCGCGGGTTCTCGCCGATCGGCGAGATGATCGTCGACCCCGACGTCTACTCGCAGCTCGTGCGCAGTCCCGACGAAGGTGTCGCCGAGTTCCTCGACCTCGCGCACGTCAAGCCGAACACGCTCGGCAACACCCGCATGCTGAAGGTGCTCGACCCGGAGTAGACCCCGGTCGCTGAGCCCGTCGAGGCGTGGGCTACCGCCCGCGGAACTCCGGCTTGCGCTTGTCCTGGAACGCGGCGAAACCTTCGCGGTAGTCGTCCGTGTCGCACAGCGCGGCCTGCGCGGCGTTCTCGTGGTCGACCGACTCCCACAGTCCGAGCCGCTCGTCGCGCAGCCGCCGCACGAGCTCCTTGCTCGCGAGGAACGCGCCGGTCGCGCCATCCGCCGCTGTCTTGGCCGCCGACTCGGCTGCCGCCAAGACCTCGTCCGCCGGGAACACCTGCGAGAACAGACCGGATGCCACGGCCTCCGTGCCCGACATGAGGCGCCCCGTGTAGATGAGGTCGAGGGTCTTGTGCGCGCCGAGCCGCTCGAAGAAGAGCGCGTGCCCACCCGAGTCGAGTGTCGCCCCGAGCGCCGCGAACGGCGAGCCGATCTTCGCGGTGTCGGCGACGTACACGACATCTGTCGCGATGAGAAGGCCCAGCCCGACGCCGAGGCACGCACCGTGCGCGGCCGCGAACGTCGGTGCGGGGAACACCGACATGCGCCGCAGCAATGGCGTGACGAGTCCGCCTAGGTATCCCATGACATCGTCGTCGCGGGGGTCGACGCCCGAGATGTCGCGGCCGGCGCAGAATGCGCGCCCCTCGCCGCGCAGCACGAGGGCGCGGACCCCGGATGCCTCGGCTTCGTCGTACGCGGCGCCGAGGTCCTTGAGCGCCTGCTCGCCGAGCGCGTTCAGCTTCTCGGGGTTGTTGAGAACGACCGTGGCGACCGCGTCGTCGATGGTGAGGTCGATCATGGGACTCCATTCATCCGTCGTAGTCGACGACGACGCGGTCGGTCGTCGGGTGGGACTGGCAGGTGAGCACGTATCCGCGCTCGAGCTCGTCGGGTTCGAGCGCCCAGTTCTCCGTCATCCGCACCGAGCCCGACACGAGCCGCGCACGGCACGTGCCGCACACGCCGCCGGTGCACGCGAAGGGTGCGTCCGGGCGCACGCGCAGCGCCGCGTTCAGGATCGTCTCGTGCGCGTCGACGGGGCTCTCGACCGTCGACGAGACGCCGTCCAGCGTCAGTTCGACCGTGACGACAGGCTCTCCGCGACGCACCTCGACGTTGCGTGGTGCGACGGGTGCCGGCTGCCCGGGCTCGCCGGTCGTGAAGAGCTCGTACCGCACGTGCGCGCGGTCGACGCCGACATCGGCGAGCACATCGCGGCACAGCTGGACGAGGTCGAGCGGCCCGCACAGGAACCATTCGTCGACCGTCTGGGGCGGCAGGAGCACGTCGAGCATCGTCCGGAGCTTCGGCTCGTCGATGCGGCCCGACAGCAGGGGAGCCGTGCGCTGCTCGCGCGAGAGCACGTGGTGCAGTGCGAGCCGGGCCGGGTAGCGGTCCTTCAGCCCGCCGAGCTCCTCGAGGAACATCACGTCGCTCGTGGAGCGGTTCGTGTAGATGAGCGTGAACCGCGACGTGTCGGAGCGCGCGAGCACGGTCGCGGCGAGCGCCATGAGCGGGGTGATGCCCGAGCCCGCGGCGATGCCGGCGACGTGGCGCCCGTCGAGGTCGGCGAGCGCCGACGTGAACGACCCCTGCGGGCTCATGACGTCGAGGCGGTCGCCGGGTCTGAGGCTGCCGTGCGCCCACGTCGAGAAGCGGCCGCCGATGTCGCGCTTGATGGCGATGCTGATCGATCCGGTTCCAGATGCCGCGCCCCGCGTCGGCGGCCGGCACAACGAGTACGACCGGCGCACCTCCTGGCCGTCGAGGTGCGTGCGCAGCGCGACGTGCTGCCCGGCGAGGTAGTCGAATTCGCCCCGCAGCTCTTCCGGCACGGCGAACGTCACCTCGATCGCGTCGTCGGTGAGCGGCCGGACGTCGGCGACCTCGAGTTCGTGAAATCGTGCCCGCCCCTTGCGCGTGCCGCCGACGGCGCTCGCGAGGAATGCCTCGGCGAGTTCGGGCGCGTTGTCGAGCGTCGAGTGCTCGTCGGTCGCGGGCGCGTGCGGAAGCCGTGCCTCCATCAGTGCACCTTGAACCAGTCGAACGGCTCGAGGCACGAGCGGCACTCGAACAGCGCCTTGCACGATGTCGACCCGAACCGCGACACCTCGCGCGTGTCGAGCGATCCGCAGCGCGGGCACTTCACGCCCAGCGCGACGCGGATCGGCCCGCGTGCGGCCGCGCGGCCCGTCGGCGGGGCGATGCCGAACTCGCGGAGCTTCTGCTTCGCGGCATCCGTCATCCAGTCCGTCGTCCACGCCGGAGAGAGCACCGTGCGAACCTCGACGTGCTCGAAGCCGGCGTCGGTCAGGGCGAGAACGAGGTCGTCGCGGATCGCATCCATCGCAGGGCATCCGGAGTACGTCGGCGTGATCGTCACCACGGCACGTGTGGGATCGTCGGCGTCGACGCGCACGTCGCGCAGGACTCCGAGGTCGGCGATCGTCAGCACGGGGACCTCGGGGTCGCACACGGATGCCGCGACCTCACGAGCGACGGCGAGCCGGGAGTCGAGCGCGGTCGTCACCATGTCGCCCCCGGGTGCTGTCTCGCGAGCACCTGCATCTCGGCGAGCAGGTGTCCGAGCGCCGAGAAGTGGCGGCCGTGGCGCCCACCGCCGGCTGAGACGAACGCGCCCTTCGCGTTCGGGTCGGGCACGTCGAGCTCCGCCTCGGCGAACACCTCGGCGATGACCTCGTCGAAGCCCGCGCGCAGACTCGACGGACGCACCGCGACACCCTCGTCGGCGAGGCCGTCGGTGAGTGGCTCGTCGCGGAAGAGCTCGTCGACGTACGGCCACATGTCCCCGATCGCGCGGATCATGCGCCGGCGCGACTCATCGGTGCCGCCCGCGAGGCGCAGCGTCCACTGCACGGCGTGGTCGCGGTGATAGTCGACCTCCTTGAGGGCCTTGTCCGCGATCGCCGCGAGCGTCGGATCCGTCGATGCGCGCAGCGCCCCGTACAGCTCGAACCAATAGGCGGATGCCGCGAGCTGCCGCGCGATCGTGTGGGCGAAGTCCCCGTTGGGCTGCTGGAACAGCCATGCGCACCGGAAGTCGCGCTCGTCGCGCCAGTACGCGAGGTCGTCCTCGGATCGCCCGTCGTAGGAGCCGGCGTAGTGCAGCAGCGACCGGGCGTGGCCGAGCAGATCGAGGGCGATGTTCGCGAGCGCGACATCCTCCTCGAGCTCGGGGGCCCGAGCGATCCAGTACCCGAGCTGCTGCGACAGGATGAGCGCGTCGTCGCCCAGCCACAGCGCGTACTCGGCGATCTCGGCGGATGCCGCGCGCCCGCCCTCGCCCGCGAGCTCGGCAGCGAGCGCGATCTGGTCGACGGTGACTTCGCCGTGGAGGTCGACGTCGGGCGCAGCGTCTGAGGTTTGGGGCGGATTTCCGACTTCGGGGCGTACTTCGTCCGCCCCGAAGTCGGTTTTCCGCCCCGAACCGGCTGCGGTGGTGGGGGTCTGCCCGCTCACAGGTGCGGCACCCCCTCCGTCGCCGTGTAGTACACCGCGTGGCGGTAGTTCTTGCCCGCGGGGCTCTCGAAGAAGGCGCCCTTCGCGTCGGGGTCGCTCGTGGTGATCGCATCCGCCGGCACGACCCAGATCGATGTGCCCTCACCGCGCCGCGTGTAGAGGTCGCGCGCGTTGCGCAGCGCCATGTCGGCGTCGGGGGCGTGCAATGACCCCGCGTGCACGTGGCTGAGGCCTCGATTCGCGCGCACGAACACCTCCCACAAGGGCCACGTCTCGCGGCCTTCGGCTCCCGGAGTCGCCATCACGCCACCGCCTTCTCGGCCTTCGCGGCCTGCTTTCGGGCGTACTCCGCCGCGGCCTCGCGCACCCACGCACCGTCTTCGTGTGCGTCGCGTCGACGCTGCAGCCGTTCGGCGTTGCACGGTCCGCGGCCGGAGAGGACCTCGCGGAACTCGTCCCAGTCGATCTCGCTCATGTCCCACCGGCCCGTTTCCTCGTTCCAGCGGAGGTTCGGGTCGGGCAGAGTCACACCGAGGATCTCGGCCTGCGGCACCAGCATCCCGATGAACCGCTGGCGCAGTTCGTCGTTCGAGAAGCGCTTGATCTTCCACGCCATGGACTGCGCCGAGTTCGGCGACTGGTCGTCGGGAGGGCCGAACATCATGAGCGAAGGCCAGTACCAGCGGTTCACCGCGTCCTGCGCCATCTCGCGCTGGGCGTCCGTGCCCTGCATGAGCGTCAGGAGGATCTCGAAACCCTGCCGCTGGTGGAACGACTCCTCCTTGCAGATGCGGATCATCGCGCGCGCATACGGTCCGTACGACGCACGGCACAGCGGCACCTGGTTGCAGATCGCGGCGCCGTCGACGAGCCATCCGATCGCACCCATGTCGGCCCACGTCGGGGTCGGGTAGTTGAAGATCGACGAGTACTTCGCGCGCCCGTCGATGAGCTGCTGCGTCATCTCGTCGCGGGTGATCCCGAGCGTCTGCGCCGCCGAGTACAGGTACAGGCCGTGGCCGGCTTCGTCCTGCACCTTCGCCATGAGGATCGCCTTGCGCTTGAGGCTCGGCGCCCGCGTGATCCAGTTGCCCTCGGGCTGCATGCCGATGATCTCGGAGTGCGCGTGCTGCGAGATCTGCCGGATGAGCGTCTTGCGGTACGCCTCGGGCATCCAGTCCCGCGGTTCGACGCGCGAGTCGGCGTCGATGATCGCGTCGAAGGCGGCCTCTTCGGGCGAGCGCTCGACGACGTCGTCGAGGGTGGTGGTGGTCATCGTCGACTCCTGACGGATCACGATCCGAATTACAGACCGTTCGTTCAGTTATTATGCCACCACGCGGCGGATGGGTGTCACCCGGGCCGATCCGTCGACAGGATCAGCGGAAGACCTCGACGGGACAGCGGACGCCCGCGGCCTGCGCGATGCGGGCGTCGCCCGTGAGGAGGGGTGCCCGGAGATGCTCATAGCTGCTCGTTAGTGAGCAACCCGACGATCCGTCCTCCAAAGCGCGCAAGCGCCCCACCGGACATGCGGCCGGTTCCGATTCGAGCGCGGCGATCCCACCCAGCCACTACCGAGATTATCGTTTGTCGATGTAATGTATCGAGAAACGATACGGAAGTCGCATGAACGGTTGGGTCACCGGGCTGGCGAAGCTCGCCTGTGCGCTCTTGGTTCTGCTGCTGATTCCCGTGCAAGCCGTGATCATTCCGCTTGCGGCGAGTGAGACCATGGCGAACTTCCCCGACTACCGCCCCCTAGCGATCGCGGGGATCGTCTGGGCCATCGTCGCGGTGGCGTGCATCCAGTCGGTCCTTGTCCTCCTGTGGGTTCTGCTGTCGATGGTTGGCCGTGGTCGCATCTTCGTTCCCACAGCGTTGGGTGTGCTGACGGCGATGGCGTGGGTTGCGGCGGTGTTCACCGGACTGATGGCGCTCGCCTTCGCAGCGCTGACTGTCACCTCTGCGCTCCCCGGCTTGGTCGCCATCGGACTCATCGCGGGGGCGCTCATCGGTGTGATGGCGCTCCTGGTCTTCATCGTGATTCGCGGCCTCCTCTCCACGGCGACGAGCTACGCTGCCGAGCTCGCCGAGGTGATCTGATGCCGATCGTCGTGAACCTCGACGTCGAACTCGCCAAGCGGAAAATGACGGTGAATCAGCTCGCCGCAGCGATCGGCATCACACCCGCCAACGTCTCCGTTCTCAAGAGCGGGCGCGCGAAGGCAGTCAGGTTCTCCACGCTCGAGGCGATATGCCGGGTTCTCGGGTGTCAGCCCGGCGATCTCCTGGTCTACGCCCCCGATGAAGTGCACGACTCGTGAGTTCACCCCTCGAGGACACCCCGCGAGAGGCGAACTCACGGCGCCGCCTCGAAGATGCCCGGGTCGATTCGAGTCGTCTGGATGTTGAACACGGTGGGCGGCGCGTTCGGGTCCAGGGTGTCCCACTGGTCTCGGCCGACCTGGAGGCCGCGGTTCCAGGACGATCCCGTGCTCCCACGCGTTCGAGCAGGTGTTGGGCGAGAGGCGCACGCCAGCACGCGTCCACCAGAAGCACACGCTGATGATGCGCTTCCCCGAGTAGACGTTCGCGGCGGCGTAGCCGTATCCCCGATACATCAGGTAGAGGATCTCCTCGGCGTACGCGCAGCTTGAGCCCCAATAGACCAGGTGCGCGCCCTCCTTCACTGTGATGCTGTACCCGGAGCCGCCTCCCATGAGGACGACATTGCCGGACGCGATCGTCATGTCGGGGCAGCCGGAGCGGACGTCGATGATGATCGGGCGACCGTCCTTGGGGCCCGTCGCCCACGACCGCATTAGGCTCGGTCTCAACTCGACCCGGAGACCTTCGATGACGACGGAACCGACCGATCCCGACCGCGCGGGCGCGGCATCCGTTCGCCCCACGCGCGCCATGATGGAGCGCGATCTTGCGTCGGCGGCGCTCGGCATGGTCGTCGTGCACGACGAGGCGGGGCACTCCGTCGTGAGCATGATCGTGCGCGACGACATGACGAACGGATTCCACATCACGCACGGCGGCCTCGTGTTCGCGCTCGCCGACACCGCGTTCGCGATCGCGTGCAACGAGGACGAGCGCATCACCGTCTCGCAGGGCGCCGACATCACCTTCCTGAAGTCCACGGCTCCCGGCCAGAAGCTCACCGCCACCGCACGTCGCCGCGTGCGCACCGGCCGGTCCGGGCTCTACGACGTGACCGTCGTCGACGACCAGGGCGACATCGTCGCCGAGTTCCGCGGACGCTCGCTCACGACCGACCGCACGCTTCCGCCGGCCTGACGGCACGCGCACGCGTATCACGCGCGCCGCCCGCGCCTCCCCTCTTCCAAGAAGCATCGCCGCCCGTGGCATCCGAAGCTCCGGATCCGGCCTGCCTGCTGTGAGGAGAGGATCACGACGGTCTGGGGAAACGGTCTGGCCACGAGGCCGGACGTTTCGAACGGGGGGCAATTCGGCGCACCGCGCCCGGGCGGCCGCACGCACGCGGGCGCCGACTTCATCGGCTACAGCGAGCTCCGGGCGATCGAGCCCGGGAACGTGACCTTCGCCGGGGTGCTCAACTCCGCGGCGGGCGTCTCCGTCGCGATCGATCTGCCGAACCAGATCGACGGGCAGATCGTGACGGTCGTGCGCATGCACATCCAGCCGGGCTCGCTCCGGGTGATGAGGGGGTCCCAGGTCGTCGCGGGTCAGCCCATCGGTCTGATGGGCGAGAGCGGCAACGCGCAGGGCAAGTGCGACCACGTCGAGGTCCGCTTCTTCCGCGGCGGCCAGCTCGTCAAGACGGTCGACCCCGTCACGTGGATCGCGAACCGCATGGGCCAGCCGGTCCCGATGCCCGCCTCGATCCAGCAGCGCGTCTCGAAGGCGTTCGTCAACGGGCGCGTGGCGCCGTCGCGCCAGGCTCCGATCCGCGGGTCGCTCGCCGCGGGCATCGCGGGCACCTTCAACGCCTTCACGCGCGGCGAGATGGTCGAGGGGAACGACATCTGGTTCCGCGGCCACTTCACCGGCCTCTGGTTCTGGTCGGGTGCCTTCACGAGCACCTCGACGCAGGGCCTCATCAAGGTCTAGCGGGACTCATACGGTCGCGACCGCGGCGTGCTCCTTCGCCACGAGGGTGAGCACGTCGTAGGTCGCGACCGTCTCGTCGCGCTGGTTGCGGATCACCGCATCCCAGCGCACCTCGCCGTAGTCCTCGGTCTCGCGCGGCGTGATCTGCTTCGCCGTCAGCACGACGCGGATCTCATCGCCCGGCGACACGGGCGTCAGGAACCGCAGGTTCTCGAGGCCGTAGTTCGCGAGCACGGGGCCCGGGTCGGGGTCGACGAACAGCCCTGCCGCCCACGAGACGAGCAGGTAGCCGTGCGCGACCCGGCCGGGGAAGAACGGGTTGGCGGATGCTGCATCCTCGTCCATGTGTGCATAGAACGTGTCGCCCGTGAAGTGCGCGAACGTCTCGATGTCCTCGAGGGTGACGGGCCGGGGTTCCGACGCGAACTGGTCGCCGAGGCGCAGCTCGGCGAGCGACTTGCGGAACGGATGCACGTCCTGACGCGCCGGCGCGCCCTCGTGCCACACTCCGGTGAGTGCCGTCAGCATCTCGGGCGATCCCTGCACGGCCGTGCGCTGCATGTGGTGCAGCACCGCGCGGATGCCGCCGAGCTCCTCGCCGCCTCCCGCCCGGCCGGGACCGCCGTGCACGAGATGCGGCACGGGCGAGCCGTGGCCCGTGGATGTGCGGGCGTTGTCGCGGTTGAGGAAGAGGACGCGGCCGTTGTACGCGCCGATGCGCGAGAGCAGCTCCACCGCGACGGAGGGATCGTTCGTGGCGACGCTCGTGACGAGCGAGCCGCCGCCGCGGTCGACGAGGCGAGCCGCCTCGTCGAGCGTCGAGTACGGCAGGAGGCTCGCGACGGGCCCGAACGCCTCCACCTCGTGCACGGCGTCCGGCGCGTCATGGCCGAAGCCGACGAGGATCGGCGCGACGAACGCGCCCTCGGGCGCCGGCGCGACCGTTCCGTCGGCGTGGACGACGGGCGGGGCATCCGTCGACCCGACCAGCACGCGACCGCCTGCGGACTTGAGCGCCGCCACCTGCTTGAGCACGTCGTCGCGCTGCTCGGTCGACACGAGCGGACCCATCGTCACGGTGTCGTTGTGTGGGTCGCCGATGACGACGCGGCTCTCGATCGCGGTGCGCAGCGCTTCGACGACGGCGTCGACGGATGCCTCGGGAACGATCGCCCGCCGGATCGCGGTGCACTTCTGGCCGGTCTTGCTCGTGAGCTCGACCATGAGCTGCTTGATGTAGGCGTCGAACTCGGGCGTACCCGGCTCGGCGTCGGGCCCGAGCACCGACGCGTTGATGGAGTCGGTCTCGACCGTGAAGCGCACGCCGCCCGTCTGCACGCTCGGATGTGCCCGCAGCCGCTCGGCGGTCGAGGCGCTTCCCGTGAAGCCGATGAGGTCACCCAGCCGCAGGTGGTCGAGCAGATCATGCGCCGACCCGCTCAAGAGCTGCAGCGAGCCGGCGGGGAGGAGCCCCGAGTCCACGAGGATTCGCACCCAGGCCTCCGCGAGGTAGGCGGTAGGCGTCGCGGGCTTGACGAGGGTCGGCACACCGGCGAGGAACGCGGGTGCGAACTTCTCGAGAGCGCCCCACACGGGGAAGTTGAACGCGTTGATCTGAACCGCGACCCCGGGCAGGCGCGAGTAGATATGCCGCCCGAGGAATGTGCCGTCCTTCGACAGCATCTCGACCGGGCCGTCGACGATCACGGACGAGTTCGGCAGCTCGCGCCGGCCTTTCGACGAGTAGGTGAACAGCACGCCGATGCCGCCGTCCACGTCGATCATCGCGTCGCGCTGCGTCGCTCCGGCGTGCTTCGACAGCTCGTAGAGCTCCGCCTTGCGCTCGGTGAGCGCCTGCGCGAACTGCTTGAGCAGCAGCGCGCGCTGGTGGAACGTCATGGCCCCCAGGCTGCGCTGCCCGACCGTGCGGGCGTGCTCGAGCGCACCCGCGATGTCGGCGCCTGCCGCGCTGACGCGCGCGAACTCCTCGCCCGTCGACGCGTCGCGCACGACGGTCGCGTCCGACGCGGCATCCGGTCTCCACCACTCGTCGCGCAGGTAGCTCGCC
Organism: Microbacterium sp.; assembly: GCF_035556355.1. Lineage (GTDB taxonomy): Bacteria > Actinomycetota > Actinomycetes > Actinomycetales > Microbacteriaceae > Microbacterium. The sequence goes on along the minus strand of NZ_DATMFG010000020.1, from coordinate 8,073 downwards.
ACGATCTCCGTCATCACCTGTCGTTCCATTCGTAGAAGCCTCTGCCGGTCTTGCGCCCGAGGTCGCCCTCGGCGACCATGCGACGCAGCAGTTCGGGCGGGGAGTAGCGCGGGCCGAGCGTGCGCTCGAGCTCTTCGGCGATCGCGAGGCGCACATCGAGCCCGACGATGTCGGTCGTCCGCAGCGGCCCGATCGGATGCCGGTATCCCAGCTCCATCGCCGCGTCGATGTCTTCGGCGCTCGCAACGCCCTCCTCGAGCATGCGGATCGCCTCGAGTCCGAGCATGACGCCGAGCCGGCTCGATGCGAACCCGGGGCTGTCGCGCACGACGATGGGGCGCTTGCCGAGCGCGGAGACCCAGCCGTACGCCTCGTCGACCACCGCGGAGTCGGTGGCGGAGCCCACGATGATCTCGACGAGCTGCGACGACGGAACGGGGTTGAAGAAGTGGAGGCCCAGGAACCGCTGCGGGCGTGTGAGGCTCGCTGCGAGCGCCTCGATCGGGATCGACGACGTGTTCGTCGCGAGCACCGCGTTCGGGGCGATCGCGGCCTCGGCGCGCGCGAGCTCGGCGGCCTTGAGGGTGCGGTCCTCGGGCACGGCCTCGATCACGAGGCCGCACGACTCGAACAGCGACACGTCGGTCGTGATCGTGAATGCGGACGACAGCGCGTCGAGCGGCGAGAGCGGCTCACCCGCGGCGGCGGAGCGCTCGGCTGTGCGACGGAGGGAATCACGGATGCGGCGGCCCGACGCATCCGCCGATTCGCGGTCTCGCTCGACCACGACCACGCGCGCGCCCGCCACTGCGAACGCATGCGCGATGCCCGAGCCCATGCGCCCGCCGCCCAGCACGCCGACGCGCGCCGGCACTCGGGCCGGCCCCGCCTCGGCGGCGTCGGTGGTCGTGGCGCGAGCGGTGCCGCGCGCATCGGTCGTTGAGCGTGCGAAGCGAGACGAAGGGTCAACGGAGCTCATCGCTTCTTCCTCTCGAGGAACTCGGTCATGCGGCGGAACTTCTCGGGACTCTCGAACAACTCTGCCTGCAGCTCGAGCTCTATGTCAGGGTGCGCCTCCGCGGGAGCACGCAGCGCTCGCTTCGTGTGCATCGTCGCGAGCCGGTCGTTCGCCGTGATGCGGTCGGCGAGCGTGTGCGCGGCGGAGAGCAGCTCGTCGGGTTCGTGGAGCGACGAGACGAGTCCCCACGCGAGTGCCGTCTCGGCGTCGAGCACGCGGCCGGTGTAGAGGAGCTCGCTCGCCCGCGCGTCGCCGACAAGCCGCGGCAGAAGCCATGTGGCGCCGGCAGCCGCGATGATGCCGAGGCCGGTCTCGGGGTTGCCGATGCGCATGCGGGGTGTGCCGATGCGCAGGTCGGCCGCATACGCGAGCTCTGCGCCGCCGCCGAGCGCCCAGCCGTCGATCGCGGCGATCACCGGCATCGGCAGCGCCTTCACGCGTCGGAAGGCATGCGCGTTGATGCCGCGCCGCGCGTCTTCGGCCCGGCGGTCGCGCAACTGCGCGATGTCGGCGCCGGATGCGAACACGCCGCCGGCGCCCGTGAGGATGAGCACCGCGGGCGACGCCTCGAGCCCTTCGCACAGCGCGTGAAGGGCGTCGATCATCGATTGATCGATCGCGTTGCGGGCTTCTGGACGGTCGAGGGTCGCGACCACCCGATCGCCGAGTCGCTCGACGCGCAGGCAGACGCGCGTCGCGGGCTCGGGCATCGTCGTCCTCTCGATCGCCATTACTTACCGATCGTTCAGGAATTATGGCAGACGCGCCCCTCATCCGCCACCGCCGGTGACAGACTGGAGCGCGTGACGACCGCCGCTGATCCGCCCGTCGCCTCCCGTCGAGGCCGCCCGGGCTACGACCAGGACGCGGTGCTCGATGTCGCCGTCGCCGTCTTCAACGAGCACGGGTACGACGCCACGTCGATCGCGGCCCTCGCCGACAGGCTCGGGCTGTCGAAGTCGGCCCTCTACCACCACTTCGATTCGAAGGAGCAGCTCCTCGGCGTCGCGCTCGAACAAGCACTCGGCGCACTCGAGGGAGTGCTCACCGAGCCCGGGGCGACCGAGGGCACCGCGACCGAGCGGCTGGCCTTCGTGCTCCGCGGGGCGGTGCGCGTGCTCGTCGAGCGTCTTCCTTATGTGACGCTCCTCCTGCGTGTGCGGGGCAACAGCGCCGTGGAGCGGTCGGCCCTCGAACGCCGCCGCACGTTCGACCACGCGATCACAGCGCTCGTACGCGAAGCGCAGCGCGAGGGGTCGGTGCGCGCCGACATCGAGGCATCCGTCGCCACCCGTCTCGTGTTCGGCATGGTCAACTCGATCGTCGAGTGGTACCGGCCAACCGGTCCCGAGGGTGCCGACGAGCTCGCCGACGACGTGCTCGCGGTCGCGCTCGACGGCCTCCGCACGCGCTGAACACGGGCGTGCCGCCGGGGCGGGGCGCGGGGCCCGACCTACCCTGGACGCATGAGCGGCACGACACGGCGACGGCGGCATCCGCCCGCGGTGTATCGGCGCCGGCGGCTGACGGTGCTGCTGGGCCTGGTGATCGTGATCGCGGCGATCTGGCTCCTCATCGCACAGCCCTGGCGCAGCTGGGCTGACGCGTTCGCATCCGCGTCGACTCCGACTCCGTCGAGCAGTGAGACGACGGATGTCACAACAGCGATTCCCGTGCCCGAGACCGCCGGTTCGCAGACGCCCGCTCCGGAGGAGCCCGGGCCCGAGACGCCATCGGCGCCGCCCGAAGATGCCGCGCCCCCGCCCGCCGCGCCGGCGATCGAACCGTGCCTCGCGCGGGACGTGACCGTCGAAGCCGTCACCGACCAGGACACGTACGCGCCGGGGCAGAATCCGCAGCTGTCGATCCGGCTCACGAACGTCTCCGCGCAGGACTGCACGATCAATGTGGGAACCGCGACTCAGTCGTTCGTCATCACGAGCGGCAGTGACACGTGGTGGCGTTCGACGGACTGCCAGTCGGAGCCGAGCGATGTCGTCGTCACGCTCAAGGCCGGTCAGTCGGTCGCGAGCGCCGCACCCCTCGTATGGGATCGCACGCGCTCGTCGGTCTCGACATGCGGCAGCGCGGAGCGTCCGCGGGCCGCGGGCGGCGGTGCTTCGTACCACTTGAGCGTCGAGATCGGCGGTTTCGCATCGACGACGTCGAAGCAGTTCCTCCTGTACTGAGACTATCCGCGTGATTCCGCGGCAACCGGGGCGATAGTCCGCAACCGGTCCGCAAAAGCCTCAGAAACGGCCTGACGGGAGGACTCGTCACGGTCCGGCCACAGGTGCCCGTAGGTGTCGAGTGTCGTCTTCGCGGACGTGTGTCGCAGGCGCGCCTGCACGGTCTTGACGTCGAGGCCCGCGGCGATGAGGAGGCTCGCGAAGTAGTGGCGGAGATCGTGGATCCGGAATCCCTCAGGCAGACCCTTCACCGTTCTGCACGCGGCGCTGAACAGCGCGTTCGCCATGCTGGGAGACATCTGCCTCCCCCACGGGTTCACGACGATGGTGTCGCTTCCGTACTTCGCCGGCATCCGGTTGAGCTCCAACGCGACCTCCTGCGGGATCGGGATCGGGTTCCGGGACTCGTCAGTCTTCAATGGCTTGCCGCCGTACTGGATCGCGGGCGTGACGACGCCTCGCATGAAGTCCACGTCCTGGACCCGCAGCGCGATGATCTCGTTCCTGCGGAGGCCGACGAACGCGCCCAGAATGACGATCCCGCGGGCGTGCTCGGGAAGGGCGTCGTAGATCGCCCAAATCTGTTCGGTGGACGCGACGTACGGGCGCTGAGAACCGCGACCGGGCGATGTGCGTCGAGACACGGGGGAGCGGGCAATGATCCCGTCATGTACCGCGTCGATGAGGATCTGACCCAGGCGGGCATGCAGCGCCGCAACATACGACTTCGCATACGTGCTCTCAAGGCTGCGCGTCCACGCCTTCACATCAGACGGTTTGATCGACTGGATCTGCCGCGACCCGAACTGTTCCTTGATGAGCTTCACGTGCACGCGGGCTTGAGCAACCGTGGACGGGCGTGCGGAGTACCCCTCAAGCCACCGGTCGCACCATTCCCCAACAGTGATCTTCGAGTCGCGCGGCGACGTCCAACTTCCGGTGACCAGCTTCGCGGTCTCCTCGTCGAGCCACCGCTGCGCGTCCCGCTTCAGCTTGAAGTGCCGCGCGTGCTCCTTCCCCGTCGCGTCGCGGTAGCGGGCGCGCCATGATCCGTTAGGGCGTTGCTTCAGGCTCGCCATCGTCGGCGTCCTCCCTCATGTTGAAGATGAACGGCGAGCCGGGAGAGTAGACGGCGCGGCGGCGGCGGGCTTTGAGGAACCGGCCTGCGGGTGTGTCGGCAGGCTTCTCCTCTGCGCGCGTCTCATCTCGCAGGGCAGCGGCCTCCTCCGCCACGTCGATCTGGAGGTAACCCTCGATGTTGCGAATGGTGTGCTCCACCGCGTCACGAAGGCTCTTGTCAATGCCGCTGTCGCGGATCTCATGAAGGCGAGGGAGGTATTCCTCGAGCGCGAGTTGCGACCGCGTGACCATCACTACCGAGTCCCGGAATGTCATGTACCTGAGGCGCGCCGACCGCGCACGTGACTCGTACAACGCGATTTCTTCGAAGTCGGACGTCATGCTGTCGACGCTGACCTGGAAGATTCGCCCGATCACCTGTGCTTCCGTGAGACGCACCGGGCGGGTGCCTGCTTCGATGCGGGAGAGGGTAGACGTGTTCATGTAGCGGATTCCCCGCTCCTGCATCTGCGCAACGAGCTCGGCCTGCGTCACGCCGCGCTCCTCTCGAATCGCACGCAACTGTCGGCCATACCGCTCGTCAAGGGCTGAAGTGTCGTCAGGTGCCACCCTCCCACTATCTCACAACTGAAAGAGCGGCGCGCCCAAATTTGACAAACGCTCCCTAGGTCCCTATTCTGGGAGTACCAACCTTGCAGAAATGCAAGCCAACAGGAGGGAGCGACATGAAGCGGAACGCTTTCGGGGAGCTGCTCACGGTCGAAGAAGTCGCGGCAATGCTCCGACGCACGCCGGCTGCGCTGCGATACCAGATCCACATGGGCACCGCGCCCAAGAGCGCGATCATCATGGGCCGGCGGATGTTTCGCCGGGAGGACGTGGAGGCGCACATTGCAGCCGCGTTCGAGGTATCCGCCTAGCGGTGACCGTCTACAGGACGTCGACCGGCACGCGGAGGATGTTGGATCCGCACCAGGTCGACAAGCTTCTCAGACACGGGATGCAGAGACTCACTGAAGCAGGCATGGTGTTCACCCACAACGGGCGCACCGCCATCGCCGGAATCAGTCACGCGAAGCTCGCCCGCATCATCCGTGAACACCTGCGGCAGCACGACTACGACACAGTTCTGCTCCGCATCGACCAACTCGTCGACAGCATGATCGGCGGCGAGTGGGAATCACATCGACACACCCGAGACGTCGGGGGCAAGAAACGCCCCCCCCGGCATAAGAAACGGCCCTGACCTGAGTGTGCAGCTCAGCCAGGGCCAGGACCAGAACCCCACCAACCACGGAAAGGGAACCGGCTATGTCTGTTTATAGCGTACACCAACCCACCCCCACAGAGCCCACTGCCACGCGGTCTGATACACGCCGCCAGTGTGAGGTCGGGGCGAAGTTGCAGGGGGCTCGGGAGGCCGCGGGCCTGACCCGCGAAGACCTCGCGCACCGCATGCACCTGATCGTCGACCACCGCATCGACCGGCTCGGGCACATCGAGCCGAAGTGTTCGAAGCACGAAGCCCGGATGCTCGTCGACGTCCGTCAGCACGAGCGCATGTCGCAGCGGCGATTCGAGGAGCTCAGGGCGGAACGTCTCGCGCAGGGTTGGGACCGGGAAAACCCCCTCGAGACCCACTGGAACATCTACTTCGACGCGATCAGCTTCGGACCCGCGGACGCGACCGAGGAGCAGCTTCGAGCCGCTGTCGCCAAGTACGAGAAGGCGCGTATTGCGGAGGTGCATCGTCGTCGCCGTGAGCGGGAGGCGGCGCAGTCCGCTCGGATCGTCGCGGCGGTGAGGTCCGGTGACGCGAAGGCGACGGCCTCGCTCGTCAACAACGAGAACAACATCGACATTCTGGCGGCGGCGCTGCGGATGCTCGTCGACAACTGACCCTTCGGGGGTCCGGCCTACGGGTCGGACCCCTTCTTCTACTTCACAACTTCACATCGGAGCAGCAATGACCAAGACCAACAAGAAGCCCGGGAGGGCAACCCGACGACAGACCAAGTGGACCAAGTTCCGTGAGGCCCGTGACCGCATCGCTGAGGCACGCGACCGTGCTCGAGGCGGTGAGGCGCGATGACAGATGCAAGGCTTCCGGGCTACTGGCTCACAGAGCTCCGGTTCATGGACATGTCCGACCGTCTCTGGCGGATCTTCACCAACGCTCTGATGTGGTGCGCCGAGCAGGGCACGGACGGGGCGGTGCAGTCCCGCCACTACCGGTTCCTGTACTCGGACGGTGTGACCGAAGACGACATCGACAGCCTCGTCGTCGCGGAACTGGCGGAGCGCACCGACGACGGCTTCCAGTTGCAGGGCTGGGCTGATGATCGTGGCCTCAGGCAGTCCTCAGCGGCCACTGTGCACGCGTACCGCGAGCGCAAGCGTAAGAACCAGGCCAAGTATCGCGAAGGTCTCAGATCGCGTTTGGAGTCCGGTGACGTTACCGGTCACGTTGCCGAACACGTAGGCGTAGGCCCCCAAGAAGTTAATTCAGTTAAGGGGGCCTCTGCCTACGTGACCGGTAACGCGGATCTTCGTCTCGACGCGAAGAAGGTCGATCCCACTGTCTGTGCGAAGCACCCGGACGGCGACGCCGGGGTGTCCTGCTGGGGATGCAAGACGGCTCGTGAAGCGCGGGCGGCGAGTGAGCCCAAGAAGATCGCGTTCGATCCGGCTGAGGTCTTCTGCGCGAAGGGGAACCACAAGTGGCTCGCGGACGGCACCTGCAACTACTGCCCGGAGAAGCGTCGAGTCGTCCCCAAGAACGAGGAGTGGATGTACCGATGAGCGCACCGAAGCCCAGCAATTGGGACGCCCTCTGCCGTGCGTGGAACGACCCCTACGCGTTCGCTGCCGAGCTCGCGAAGTACTACGCCCAAATCGGTGAACCCAACCCCGACATCACCGAACCGAGACGGCAGGTGAACGCATGAAGCACGTCGTCGTCGCTGAATGCCTCACCTGCCACCCGTGGGTGCGTCTCTGGCCCAATGCGGTAACCAACCTTCCCGTTCGGCAGACGCTCCACGAACCCCACTGCCCCAACTACCCCAAGCTCTCCCGATCCGACCTGGAGGCCCTAAGTGGCGACTGAACAAGACCCTTCGCAGATGTCCTTCGAGGAGTGGGACAGGTGGCGTCGGGAAACCGGACGCATCAACCGCCGCCCGTTGTCGAGGGAGGCAGCCATGAAGTGGCAGCGCGAAACCTACGGCAACAGGGCACCGACGCAGAAGGAGGTCGAGGTGAGGCAGGCGCTCGCCGCCCTCCTCAACCTCCGCGACCAACTCGAGGAGAACAAATGACCCCCTACACCCCCCGACCCCCACGCGACTACGAAGCCGACCTCGACGCGGCCATGTCCGACTGCTACCGCTGCCACGCCCTCACCCCCGAACAACGCGAAACCCACAAGACCAGGTGCATGCGCGAAGTCATCGCCAAACAAACCCAACCCCCGAACCTGCTGCCCGAAACCGTATGGCCCAACGGCAGATTCCGAACCCCCAAGAGAAAGCAGACACGCCGATGACCTGGACCGAAGAGCAAGAAGCCGAACTCCGCGAACTCGCGAACCGGCTCTTCCCCCGCGAACAACAGACCGAAGCCAACCCCACGGACCTCTTCAACCTGAAGCGCCCTGGGTCTGATGGAGACTCGCGCTATTTGATTCCGACCAGCAGTTCGCGGTCGGCTTGGACAGCATAGAACGCGTTCTCGAACTCGACGGGCGGGACGTCGCCGAGGTAGCCATGGAGACGTTGCGCATTG
>NZ_DATMFG010000019.1:0-60996 GCF_035556355.1 Microbacterium sp. | reverse complement strand
CGACGCCCTCGCCGCCGCACGCCGCGTCGGCGAACCCAACACCGAGGAGGTGATCGAACCCGACCTCCGGGCCCTCACAGCCTGACCACGACACGAAGGATCACACGATCACCGATACACCACGTCCCAGGACTTGACCGTACTCCGGCGGCTTAGGTGCGAGCTGGGGTGACGAACCGCGCGGTCGCCGACCCGTTATTGGGCCAGCTTACGCACCCCAGCCTTCCATCCACCATCTCCACAACCCGGTCGCAGTGCTCCAGCACATCCCGGTCGTGCGTCACCATCACCACGGCAACGCCCGAAGCGTGCGCATTGTCCGCGAGCAGCTGCACGACCTCATGACTCCGACGCCGATCAAGCGCCGCGGTCGGCTCGTCCACGAGCAGCAGGCTCGGCGAGTTCACGAGCGCCCGGGCGATCCCGACCCGCTGACGCTCTCCACCGGACAGCTCCGACGGCCGGTGGCCAGCGCGGTGCGCCATGTCGACCGACGCGAGCAGCGCCTCTGCATCGACGTGCCGATTGCCCGCGAGCCGCCCCGCCAGCCGCAACTGATCGGCCGCGGTCAGCGCCGGCAGCAGGTTCCCCGACTGGAACACGAACCCGATGTTGTGCAGACGGAACCGCGTCCGAGCACGACGCGAGAGCGAGCCGAGATCCGTCCCGTGCACCTTGACCGTCCCCGAGTCCGGCTGCCCGAGCGCACCCGCGATCGCGAGCAGCGACGACTTGCCCGAACCCGACGGCCCGACGATCGCCACGAACTCGCCCGGCATCACCGTCAGCGACACCGAGTCGAGAGCGCGGACGCGCGAGTCACCATCGCCGAGCTCCAGCACGGCATCCGTCACCTCGAGCGCGGGCGCCACATCAAAGTCATTCATCGCTGTCCTCCCAGGGCACGAGCGGGGTCGACCCGCGTGATCCTCACCACCGCCACCGCGGCGCCGATCAAACCGAGCACGATCGTCAAGATGGATGCCACGGCGATGGGCTCGAACTCGAGATCGAACGGCATCGCATCGGGCATGAGCGCGCCCATCCCGACACCCGCCGCGACCCCGACGGCGGTGAAGCCGATGAGCAGGATCGCCGCCTGCGCGAGGCTGTCGCGCAGCAGGTACCGGCTGGACGCGCCGACCGCGCGGAGCACCGCGATGTCGTGCGTGCGCTGGATCGTCCACACCGTGAAGAACGCCCCGACGACGAGCGCGCAGATCACGTAGAGGAACACCTGGATCATGCTCAGCGTCAGCGTCTCGGCCTCGTAGCCCGGCGACGCGTTGAACGCCTCGGTCAGCGTCATGGTCGTGGTGCCGGCATCCGCATCGACCGCCTCGAAGTCGATCTCAGCACCGTCAGCCGCCTTCAGAGCGACGACGCTCGAGTACGCGAAGTCGAGCGCGTCGACCTGCTCCTGTGTCGGCGCCCCCGGCTGGGACTGGCCCGCCGCGATGAGGCGCCACGTGTCGATCGGCAGGTACGCGACGTCGACGTGACCGAAGGTCGCTTGCCCCTGCGTGAAGCCGACGACCGTCAGCTCGACGTCGAGGCGGTCGAGGGTGATGACGGTTCCGACCGAGATCCCGGCGTCGCGCAGGGGCTCCGACACGACGATGCCGCCAACCGCCCCGAGTCCGTCGCCCGACGACACCTGCGGAGTGAGGAACCCCGCGGGCTCGACGCCGAAGAGCGTGAGGTCGATCTGCGTGTCGTCATCGGTCACACCGTTGACGATGTTCACGCCCATCGGTTCCGCCTCGGCGACACCCTCAGCGTCCTGCCACACGGCGAGCTGCTCGTCGTCGACGACCGAACGGCTGAACGCGTTGTCGGTCATCGTGCCCTCGTCGAAGGCGAACGCGGTCGCGGGCATCGACTTCAGACCCGAGACACCGTCGTTGACGAGGCCCGACGACAGGCCGGACAGCATGACCACGAGCACCGAGATCAACGCGATCACGATGCCCATCAGAGTGAAGCGGCCGCGGGCGAACCGCAGCTCACGCAGGGCAAGGAACATGAGCACCTTCGGGGAGTGGATTGCTCCGACAGAGTGTCGGAAAGATACCGACAGTGTGTCACCAAACGCGCCGAACTCCAAATCGAAAGGGTGCGGATGCCGCAGGCCGAAGGTCCTCCTCACGACGAGCGCGCGGTCCTACTCTGATCGCCAAGCGAGCGTGCGGGGCGCCCGCGGTGAGGGGACCGCAATGGACTACGACGTGCAGATCACCCAGGCCCCGCGCCGCGACATCGCAGTGGTGCGCACTCGCACGACCTTCGACGAGATACCGGCGTTCATGGGGTCGGCTTTCGCGCAGGTGGTCGGTGCTCTCGGGCCGCGCGGACTGCTCGGCGACGGACCCGCGATCGGCCGGTACTCCGAGATCGACCCGACCGCCGGGACCCTCATGGTGTCCGCCGGCTTCGTCGTTCCCGCGGCGATCGAGCCGGCCGGCGCGGTCGTGCCCGACGAGCTGCCCGAGGCCGAGGTCGCGACAACCGAACACATGGGCGCGTACCCGGACGTGTCAAAGGCATACGACGCGATCGCCTCGGCCATGGCGCTGCACGGACGCGAGATCGACGAGTCCACGATGTGGGAGGAGTACTGGAGCCCACCCGGAACGCCCGACGACCAGACGCGCACGGTGATCTTCTGCCCGTTGAAGCCGACAGCCTGACTCCCCGCGAGGCGACCCCCTACGAGACCAACCCCCTACGAAACCAGCCCCTCCGTCAGCATCCGGTACACGTCATCGGCGACCACCCGGTGATCGGTTCCATGCGACACGAGCCGGATGCCGGCCCCGAGAACACCCTCGAGCAGCACCGCCGCGCGTTGCGGCTCCTCCACGCCGAGATCGCCGAGCACTCGAAGCACGGGTCGCAGCAGCGCGTCGTGCAGTGTCATGAGGTCTTCGAGCCGGCTCGGGCTCAGGTCGGCCTCCCGCAGCACGCCCGCGAGAGCGTGCTTGCCCTCGGCGGTCATCGCCATCGTCGCGTCGACGAATGCCCGCAACTGCGGCAGCCCCGGCTCGATGCCCGCGAGGGCGTCCTCGATCTCGGCGTCCCACCGCTCGATCGCGTCGATCGCGATCGCGACGAGCAGGTCGTCCTTCGTGGCGAAGTAGTCGTAGAAGCTCGACCGCGACATTCCTGCGCGCTCGCACACGCTGCGGGGTGTGACACCGGCGAGCCCCGCGGCGAGCAGCACCTCTTCGCCCGCGCGCACGAGCGCGGCGCGCTGCATGGCGCGGTGCTCGGCGACGGTGGGGGCGGAGATCTTCGGCATCCGGCCATTATCCTCGCGATCCACCCCTACCGGCCACCTTCCCGACAACCTGTCGGGAAAACGGTGTATCGTGTCCCTTCGTGAATTCCGCGACCGATCGATACCACCGCCTGCGCTGGTGGGGCCTCGCGGCGATCTCGCTCGGGGTCGCCCTCATCATCATGGACGCGACCATCGTGTCGGTCGCGATGCCCGAGATCATCTCGTCCCTCGACCTCACGACGACCCAGGTGCAGTGGGTGCAGGAGGTCTACACCCTCGTGTTCGCCGCCCTGCTGATGGTGTGGGGCACGATGAGCGACCGCATCGGGCGGCGACGCCTGCTCATCATCGGTCTCGCGATCTTCGTCGGGTCGAGCATCGTGTGCGCGTTCGCCCCCACCGGCACGTGGCTGATCGCGGCGCGCGCCCTGCAGGGCATCGGCGGATCGATGATCCTCCCGACCACCCTCGCGCTCCTGAACGCGACCTTCCGCGGCAGCGAGCGCAGCATCGCGTTCGCCGTGTGGGGCTCGACGATCGGCTCGATGGCCGCGGTCGGCCCGGTCCTCGGCGGATGGCTCACGAGCGCCTTCTCGTGGCACTGGGCCTTCTGGATCAACGTGCCGTTCGGCATCCTCGTCATCGTCGGGCTGCTCGTGTGCGTCGCGGAGTCGCGTCAGCACGACACGGCGCGCTTCACCGACTGGCTGGGCGCCGCGGCATCCGTCCTCGGCTTCGGCATGCTCGTCTTCGCGCTCATCGAGGGCCGCGCGTACGGCTGGTGGATGGCGACGGATGACGCGCCCGTCAGCCTCGGCGGGTTCAGCATCATCCCCGTGCTCTTCGTGGCCGCCGTCGTCGTGCTGGGCGCGCTCGTGTTCTGGGAGCGGTCGCGTGTGGCATCCGGAAAGTCGGTCCTGCTCGACGTCACGCTGTTCCGCATCCCCAGCTTCAGCAACGGCAACGTCACGGCGCTCACGGTCTCGCTCGGCGAGTTCGGGCTCATCCTGTCGCTGCCGCTGTGGTTCCAGTACGTGCTCGGGATGGACGCGCTCCAGGCGGGACTCGCCCTGCTGCCGCTCGCCGTCGGCTCGTTCCTCGCGAGCGGCTCCATCCACTCGCTGTCGAAGCACCTCTCACCCGTGCAGCTCGTGCGGCTCGGCATCGTGCTCGAGATCGTGTCGCTCGCGGTCATGGCGCTGCTCATCCGCCCCGACTCGACCCTGTGGGTCACCGGCGTGCCGCTGTTCTTCTACGGAATGGGCGTCGGGTTCGCGACGGCGCAGCTCACGCAGCTCATCCTCGCCGACGTGCCGCTCGACAAGTCGGGACAGGCGTCGTCGACCCAGTCGACCGCTCGCCAGGTCGGCTCGGCGCTCGGCATCGCGATCCTCGGGACCGCCCTGTTCACGACGCTCCGCGCCGGCACCGAAGCCCGCCTCACCGACGAGATCTCGGCGAACCCGGGCATCGGCGATCTCGTCGACGCCGTCTCCGATTCGGCCGGCGCGCTCATCGCCCAGCTCTCTGAGAACCCGATGACGGCGGCGATCGCGGATGCCGCGCGCGAAGCTCTCTCGCAGGGCGTCGCGGTCGCCGCGTGGGTCGGCATCGGCGCCCTCATTGTGGGACTGCTGACGACGATTCCGCTCGGCCGCGGCGAGCGGAAGCCGGCCGCCCCGGACGAGGCGCCCGCGCTCGAAGCGGAGGCCTGACCCCCGGACCGCGGGACCTTCGGCCCCTCCGCCTCTCCCCCGCCCGTCCAGGGTGGAGGGGAGCCGAAGGAGGCACGCATGTCCACGTACCCACCACCGACGGGAGCCCCGGGGTACATGGCTCCACCGCTCCCGCTGACGCCGCCCGTGCCGCCGCCGCCGAGGTCCTTCATCGCGACCTGGATGTTCTCGTGGCTGCTGGGCTTCCTCGGGGTCGACCGCTTCTATCTGGGCAAGGTCGGCACCGGCGTCCTCAAGCTGCTGACAATTGGAGGCCTCGGGATCTGGTGGCTCATCGACCTGATCCTCACGCTCGCCGGCGTGCAGCGCGACAAGGAAGGTCGACTTCTGCCGGACTTCGAAGAGCACAAGATGATCGCGTGGATCATCACGGCAGCCGGCTTCGGCCTGTGGCTGCTGACCACGGCGATCTCGCGGGTGTTCGTGCTCCTGCCGGACCAGATCTGGCCGATGATGCCGTGGTGGATGGGCCAATGACCACGTCCACTCACCTCTCGACAGCCGAGTGCTGGGAGCTCCTCGAGCGTGAGCGTGTCGGCAGACTCGCCGTGCTCGAGGAAGGCGTCGGACCCGACATCTTCCCGGTCAACTTCGTCGCCTACCAGGGCGCGATCTACATCCGCAGCGCGCCCGACGTCAAGGTCGTCCGCCTCGCCGCGCAGCCGGCGGCGGCGTTCGAGGTCGACGGGCACGACAAGTACGGCTGGTGGAGCGTCGTCGTGAGAGGCACGGCCGCCCGGGTGACCGACGCGGTCGAGATCGAGCGGAGCGGCATCCGCCAAGTCGTCACGGCCAGCCCCCGTTATAAGCAGCACGTCCTCAAGATCACGCCGCGCACCACGGCGGGCCGGCGCTTCGCCGACCGTTCCGGGATCGCGATCCCCCATGCCGACCCGACGCCGACGGCCCCGATCGAGCTCCCGGACCCGAGCCAGGTGACGGATGCCGCATCCGAGCAGACCCGCTCGACGCGGCCCGTCGAGATCCCGTCGCATCCGCCGCTCCCGGAAGGCACGGCGCCGTACACGCCCTCCGGCTGAGACCCTCGCTGTGGCGTCTTCCGCTTCCCCCGCCATAATGTGGACACGGAGGAAGAAAGGAAGGCGGCCATGGCCGCGGACGACAGCCTCGCCTTTCCGGACGGCCCCCGCCTCGAACTCGACGAGGCCTTGACGGCCCTCCTCGCCCAGGCGGAGAAGGTCCGAGGCACACAGGGGCGCCTACGCGCGCTTCTGGTCGCGACCCAGTCCGTCGTCGAGGAGATCGACCTCTCGACTGTGCTGCGTCGCATCGTCGAGGCGGCGACCACGCTCGTCGACGCGGAGTACGGCGCGCTGGGTGTCATCGCGCCCGAGCGCGACGCACTCGAGGAGTTCATCTTCGTCGGGCTGGACGAACACCAGGCAGCCAAGATCGGTCACCTTCCGTTCGGCCACGGGCTGCTGGGAGCCCTCATCGCCGACCCGCGACCGATCAGATTGACGGATGTCGCGAACGACGAGCGCTCCGCCGGCTTCCCCGCGCACCACCCGTCCATGTCGAGCTTCCTCGGCGTACCGATCCGTGTGCGCGGCGAGGTCTTCGGCAACCTCTACCTCACCAATCGCCGCGACGGCGCCGACTTCACCGACGAGGACGAGCAGCTCGTCGCAGCGCTCGCCACGACGGCGGGATTCGCGATCGACAACGCCCGACTCCTCGACCTCGCCCGCACGCGCGAGAGGTGGATGACGGCCGCGGCCGAGCTCTCCGCAGCGCTGCTCGCCTCGCCGACGGACACGGCCTTCGACCTCATCGCGAGCCGCATCTTCGAACTGCCCGGAGTCGACAAGGTCACGGTGCTGCTGACCGACGAGGACTCGGGCCGACTGCGCATCGTGGCGGCACGCGGCGACGACGAGGCGCAGCTTCGCGGGCTCGTCGTCGACGCCGAGGACGTGTGCGCGGGCACCGTGCTCGAAGACGCCGAGGCGCGCATCATCTCGCATCGGGCGGATGCCGAGCCAGATGTGCTCCTGATCGCCGACGAGACCGGCATCGGTCCCGCCCTCGTCGCTCCGATGCGCACGCACGCTCGGCTGTGGGGCATCGTGTGCATCGCGCGCGAGCCCTCCGGCCGTCGTCTGACGCAGTCCGAGATCGCGAGCGCCGCCGATTTCGTCTCACGCGCCGGCATCGCCCTCGAGCTGGCCGTCGCCCGCGAGGAGTCGCAGCGCGCGATGCTCGCCGACGACCGCAGCCGCATCGCGCGCGACCTGCACGACCACGTGATCCAGCAGCTGTTCGGCACGGGACTCTCGCTGCAGGCGGTCGCCGCGTCACTGCCGCCGGGCCCCGAGGCGCAGCGACTGAGTGAGTCCGTCGAGCAGCTCGACGACGCGATCGCGCAGATCCGCACCGTGGTCTTCGCACTCTCACGACGCGACGAGACCGCGATCCGCCACCGCATCCTCGACGTCGTCGCCGAGATGTCGGGATCGATGCGGCGACCCGCTGCGATCCGCTTCTCCGGTCCCGTCGACCACCTCGTCGTCGGCGACCTCTTCGACGACGTCGTGGGGGTCACACGCGAGCTGCTCAGCAACGCGATCCGCCATGCGCACGCCGACAGGATCTCGATCGAGGTCGCTGTCGATCAGGGCGATGTCGTCGTGACCGTGGACGACGACGGAGTCGGCATCGGCGACACGCATCGCCGCAGCGGGCTGGACAACCTCACCCATAAGGCGCAGCGGCGCGGCGGGACCTTCACGCTCGAATCCTCGGGCGAAGGAACCCGGGCGATCTGGCGCGTACCGCTGCCGAGCACCACCACCGCGCGAAAGGACCGCCCCGAGTGATCGACGTCTTCCTCGTAGACGACCACGAGATCGTGCGTCGCGGACTGGCCGACCTGATCGGCTCGCAAGCCGACCTCGAGGTCGTCGGCGAAGCCGGCACGGCACGACAGGCGATCGGGCGCATCGAGGCGACGCGGCCCGATGTCGCCGTGCTCGACGTGCGGCTGCCGGACGGCAGCGGCATCGACCTCTGCCGCGACATCCGCTCCCGCGTGCCCGACGTGAAGTGCCTCATGCTGACGGCGTACGACGACGACACCGCCGTGAGCGCGTCGGTCATGGCCGGCGCCGCGGGCTATGTGCTCAAGACGATCGGCGGAGACCGCCTGGTCGAATCGATCCGCGCGGTCGCCGCGGGCAGGTCGCTCATGGACGAGAGCGTCGTCCGGCGTGCGACGCAGCAGATCCGCGATCGCGCCGACGACGAAGACCCTCGCCTCGGATCGCTCGGGCTGCGCGAGCGGCAGATCCTGCACCTCATCGCGGAGGGGCTCACCAACCGCCAGATCGGCGAGCGGATCGGCATCGCCGAGAAGACGGTCAAGAACTACGTGTCGTCGCTGCTGACGAAGCTCGGCCTCGAGCGACGCACGCAGGCCGCGGTGTTCGAGCTCGAGCACCGCGACCCGTCGCGACCGTCCGGTTCGCGCGCGCCGTAGCGCGGCATCCGATTCAGACGATGTCTTCGTAGCGCTCCACGCCGGCTTCGTTCGGAACGACGACGACCGGGCACTCGGCGTGCCACAGGATCTCCTGCGCGACCGAGCCGAGGATGCTGCCCGCGAGCAGGCCGCGGTGGTGGGTGCCGATGACGACCATCGACGAACGCCCCGAGTAGCGCAACAGCGCAGCCGAGCGGCTGTCGCGGACGAGCTCGGTCTGGATCGACATCGTCGAGCTGCGCTCGAGCACCCACGTGAGCGCCTCGTCGAGCACGGCGCGGTGCGCCGCCATGACGGCCTCGGGCGTCTCGACCAGAGCCGTGCTGCCGTAGAACGCGGGCGTCGGCATGAGCCACGCGTGCACGAGGCGCAGCGGCACGCCGGTGCGGCGGGCCTCCCGCGTCGCGAACGCGAGCGCGGCGTCAGAGGAGTCGTCGTCGGCGATGCCGACCGTGATCGGCTCGTCCCCATCGACCCAGCCGGCGGGCACGAGCGCGACCGGAACGCGCGCGCGTGTGCTCAGACGCAACGGGATCGCCCCCGCGACCGCGGCGCGGATCGGACGACCCGGGGTCACTCCCACCACGAGCAGGTCCGCCTCGTCGGCGAACTCGGTCAGCTCGTCGGCAATGCCGCCCTCGAGCCGATGCAGCTCGACCTCGAGGCCGGGCACACGCTCGCGCAGGTACTCCTCGGCGTCGCCCAGCACGTCCAGGGCCGCCGCTCGATCCTTGTCCGATCGCGACACGACGTTGACGACATCGACGGCGGCGTTCTCCCGCGCCGCGCGCGCGGCGACCCACGCCAGAGCCGATACGGACGCCGGGCTGCCGTCGTAGCCGATGACGATGCGTTCCATCAGTGGCCTCCCTCGCTGCTTCCATCGCGAGGCTACGTCCGACGCACCCCCGTGAAGTGGGCCGTTGGTCCCGTCGCACCGCGATGCCGACGGGACCATCGGCCCGGCATCCGTCCCCTTCCGACGGTGGAATTGCCTCGAGACGAAGGAGTGACATGAACAACATCGCACCTCGCTTCACCGGCAAGACCGTCATCGTCACCGGCGCGGGCTCGGGAATCGGCCGGGCCACCGTGGAGCGGCTCGCGGCCGAGGAGTGCCGCGTCGTCGCGGTCGACGTATCGGAGGAGCGCCTCGCGAACCTCGCGGAGGAGGTCGACGGCGACATCGTCACCGTCACCGCCGACATCGCCGATCCCGCGGCGATCGCACCGATCGTGGAGGCCGCCGGCGACCGCATCGACGGGCTGGCCAATGTGGCCGGCATCATGGACGGCTTCGAACCGACGGCAGACATCTCGGATGCCACGTGGGACCGCGTCATGGCCGTCAACGTGACCGGCATGATGAGGCTCATCCGCGCCGTGCTCCCCGCGATGATCGCGCAGGGTCACGGAGGCATCGTCAACGTCGGGTCGGAGGCGGGCCAACGCGGATCCGCCGCCGGCACGCCGTACACCACCTCGAAGCACGCCGTGAACGGCCTCACGGTCAGCACGGCGTTCTACTACACCCCGAAGGGCGTGCGCTGCAACGCCGTCGCGCCCGGGCCGGTCGCCACGAACATCGAGGCGCCCTTCCACTCCGAGTGGGGAGCCACCCGCATCGGACCCTTCCTGCAGACGAACGTTCCCGCCGTCGCGCAGCCTGAGCAACTCGCCGCTGCGATCACGTGGCTGCTGAGCGACGAGGCGTCGAACGTGTCGGGCGCCATCATCCCCGTCGACGGCGGATGGGCGGCGATCTGACGACTGCCCGCCAAAGGAGCACACCATGAACAAGACACCCGCCGACACGGTCCTGATCGTGTACGAGTCGATGTTCGGCGGAACCCGGCGCATCGCCGAGGCGATCGCCGACGGCATCCGCGCGACGCATGACGTGACGGTCACACCGGTCACCGAAGCGGGGCCCGTCCCCGACGACGTCGCCCTGCTCATCGTCGGCGGCCCGACCCACGCGCACAGCCTCAGTCGCGCGGCGACGCGCGCCGAGGCGGTGCAGTGGGTGCTGCGGGATCAGCTCGAGCTCGAGCTCGAGACCCGGCTCGGGGATCCCGGCATCCGCGACTGGCTCAAGAAGCACGAGCCGCGTGTCGCGCGCCACGTCGCATTCGACACGCGCGCGGACATGCCGCGGATCTTCACCGGCTCCGCCGCCGCCGTGATCGACAAGCGCCTGACGAGGCTCGGGTCGGAGCGGTTCGCCGAGCCGATGAGCTTCCTCGTCGACCGCAAGAGCCACCTGCTGTCGGGTGAAGTCGAGCGTGCATGGGGGTGGGGCATCCAGCTCGCCGCTCTCCTCGAGCCCGCGGCAGCCCGATGACATATCGCTCGA
Organism: Microbacterium sp.; assembly: GCF_035556355.1. Classification (GTDB taxonomy): domain Bacteria; phylum Actinomycetota; class Actinomycetes; order Actinomycetales; family Microbacteriaceae; genus Microbacterium. The sequence goes on along the minus strand of NZ_DATMFG010000019.1, from coordinate 50,119 downwards.
TACGTCGATGCCCGGCACCGTCAGGTGCCGGGCATCGTTGCGAGACCGCGTGACTCACGCGGCCGGAACGCGAGCGCCCAGCTCCGCGAGTCGCATCCACGTCTCGACGACCGTGTCGGGGTTCAACGAGATGGACCGGATGCCGCGCGCCACGAGCCACTCGGCGAAGTCGGGGTGGTCTGACGGACCCTGACCGCAGATGCCGATGTACTTGTCGCGGCGGTTGCACGCCTCGATCGCCAGCTCGAGAACCGCGATTACGGCGGGATCGCGCTCGTCGAACGATCCGGCGACGAGGTCCGAGTCACGGTCGACGCCGAGCACGAGCTGCGTCATGTCGTTCGACCCGATCGAGAAGCCGTCGAAGTGGTCGAGGAACCGGTCGGCGAGCAGCGCGTTCGACGGGATCTCGCACATCATGATGACCTTCAGCCCGTTCTCACCCCGCCGCAGGCCGTTGGCGGCGAGCACGCGCTCCACGGCCTCGGCTTCAGTCAGGGTCCGCACGAAGGGGATCATGATCTGCAGGTTGTCGAGCCCCATGTCGTCGCGCACATACTTGAGGGCTTCGCACTCCATCGCGAACGCGTCCGCGAAAGCATCGGTCACATAGCGCGATGCGCCGCGCCAGCCGAGCATCGGGTTCTCCTCGTTCGGCTCGTAGCGGTCTCCGCCCAGCAGGTGCGCGTACTCGTTCGTCTTGAAGTCGCTCGTGCGCACGATGACCGGCTTGGGCGCGAAGGCCGCCGCGATCGTCGAGACGCCCTCCGCGAGCCGCTTGACGAAGTACTCGCGCGGCGAGCCGTAGGCCTTCGTCCGCTTCGCGATCACCGCGAGCAACTGCTCGTCGAGGGCCCGCTCTCCCGCCGACTCGGCGTCGAGCAGCGCCTGCGGGTGGATGCCGACGTACTCGTTGATGATGAACTCGAGGCGCGCGAGCCCGACTCCCTCGTTGGGGAGCACGGAGAACGCGAATGCCTGATCGGGCGTGCCGACGTTCATCATGAGGTCGACGTCGATCGGGGGCATCCGGTCCACACGCGTCTTCTCGTGGGTGAACTCGGCGCGGCCCGCGTACACGTGCCCCACATCGCCTTCTGCGCAGCTCACGGTGACGAGGTCGCCGTCGACGAGGTCTGTCGTCGCGGTGGCCGTGCCCACGACGGCGGGGATCCCGAGCTCGCGCGCGACGATCGCCGCGTGGCACGTGCGCCCGCCGCGATCGGTCACGATGGCTGCCGCCTTCTTCATGACGGGCTCCCAGTCGGGGTCGGTCATGTCGGCGACGAGCACGTCACCTTTCTCGACGCGATCCATGTGCTCGATCGACGACAGCACGCGCACGCGGCCGACGCCGATGCGCTGCCCGATCGCGCGTCCGGAGGCGAGCACCTCACCGTGGTCGTGCATGACGAACCGGTCGAGCACGGCACCGTCCTCGCGCGAGACGACCGTCTCGGGCCGCGCCTGCAGGATGTACAGACGGCCGTCGATGCCGTCGCGCGCCCACTCGATGTCCATCGGACGCCCGTAGTGCTCCTCGATCACGAGCGCGTGCCGGGCGAGCTCGGTCACCTCGGCGTCGGTGATGCTGAAGCGCTCGCGGTCGGCATCCGGCACGTCCTCGAACACCGTGCTGTGCTCGACGGTGTGCTCGCCCGCGAACCGCAGGGCGGTGGCCTTCTGCCCGACGCGCCGGCGAAGGATCGCAGGGCGTCCCGCACGCAGTCCGGGCTTGTAGACGAGGAACTCATCGGGGTTGACCGCGCCCTGCACGACCGCTTCACCGAGGCCGTACGCGCTGGTCACGAGGACCGCGTCGCGGAAGCCCGACTCGGTGTCGACGGTGAAGATGACGCCGGATGCCCCGATGTCGGAGCGCACCATGCGCTGGACCGACGCCGAGAGGGCGACATCCGAATGCGCGAACCCCTGGTGCACGCGATATGCGATGGCACGGTCGTTGTAGAGCGACGCGAACACCTTCTTGATCGCCTCGAGGATGTTCTCGATGCCGGCGATGTGCAGGTACGTCTCCTGCTGGCCGGCGAACGAGGCATCCGGCAGATCCTCGGCCGTCGCCGACGAGCGGACCGCCCACGTCACCGCGTCGGCATCGCTCTCGCGTGCGATGAGATCGGCGTAGGCCGCGCGGATGTCGCGTTCGAGGTCTTCGGTGAGCGGCTGCTCCAGGATCCACCCGCGGATCGCCGCGCCGACCTCGGCGAGACGTGCGACGTCCGCGACGTCGAGGTCCGCGAGCGTCTGCTCGATCCGGTCGGCGAGCCCGTTCGCCGCGAGGAAGCCGCGGTAGGCCGACGCCGTCGTGGCGAAGCCTCCCGGAACGACCACACCGGTTCCCTCGAGCTGGGAGATCATCTCGCCCAGAGACGCGTTCTTCCCACCCACCTGCGGCAGATCGGCCATCGTGATGGCAGACAGCGAGAGCACGTTTCCCATGCGATCCTCCTCGGTCCGGTACACCTCCACGCTCGCGGAATCGCGCGAGCGAAGGTGGGCCGTTGGTCCCGGCGGATCCGGGGTCGAGGCGGGGGCCGTCTACTCGGCGTCGCCCGCGGCGGCCGCATCCGTCGACTGCTCGCCATGCGAGCGGGCGAACTCGGCCATCGCCTCGTGCGTCGGCACGTCGACGCGAAGGCGGATGCTTCCGCCGCCGGCGCCCGCGCCGTTCACAACGGCCGCTCCCCCGAGCAGATCGAGGAGCGGCGCCATCGCCTTCGCGATCCTCTCGGGGAGGTACCCGACCCGGCGCCCGTTCGAGAAAACCGCGATGGTCGACCTGCGCCGAGCCGCCTCGTGACGCAAGACGTAGAGCCGGCTCCGGAGGTGTCGGCGCTCCGGGTCGTTGACGACGAAGTGGGTCCGCTCGAGCGCGACGCGTCGCGACGGAAGGTGCCGCAGATCGGGCAGCGTCTCGTGCCGGCGAACGCGGCCGACGACGAGATGGAGGAAGTGCTCCCACGATTCGGGCATGTGTCGAACGCTACGCGGTCGACATGTGCGGGCCTCACAGGTTCGACCCGCGGGCGCCGGTAACAGATGCCCTGCCACGGTGCAAGGGCCACACGCATCCGCGAGATCGCCTGTTAGGCACGAAGCATGAAGCTCTTGATCTACGCGGGAGGCGAGTACCTCACCGGGGACGACATCGCTCTCGCGCTCGTCGATTACAGCCAAGCGCTGGCGTCGGTGGGAACGGCCGAGAGCGTCGAGATCCCGATCCGCGAGAGGGATGGATCTGCCGGAAGCGCCGTGTTCCTCGTCGGGCCGTCGAGTCAGATCGTCGCCAAGAGCACGCACGAGGACGGCCAGGAGGAGCTCGTCGACGATGCGGTGGTCGACCGCCTCCGCGCGCGCATGCGCCGCCTGCGCCCGCCGCCCGCCGAACCGGGACGCATGATCGACTGGGACATGGACGCGCTGTGATTGCGAGGGGGCGCCTCGCGGGCTGAGCCGCCCACCCCGGGCGGTATCCCTTCCCAGGGGACGTGTCAACGGTCTGCCCTCCGCCGGCGATCAGTCACAGGATCGAGACGGTCGCCCCGCAGCCGTGCGGGGCGCGCGTCGAAAGGCGGCATCATGGCCCACTTCACTCCGGAAGAAGAAGGAGCGCGGATCGGCGAGGCCGCCGTGTTCTGGTCGTGGATCGCGGTGCTCGCGGTCGGGTTGGCGTACATGATCATCGTTCCGCTCACGGGACGATGACGCGTGCGCCCGCTCAGAGACAACGGTCTCAGTCTGCTCTTCGGCGCGCTCTTCCTCGTGACTCTCGCGGGTCAGTCCATCGCGGGCTACTTCGAGTACAGCGAGCGGATGCAGGAGCACGGGCAGGCCGCCGAGACCTTCGGCGCGTTCGTGCTGTCGTCCGACTTCGTCGTGGACGTCGCCGAGAACTGGCAGTCCGAGTTCCTCCAGTTCTTCCTCTTCATCGCCGCCACGATCTGGCTCGTTCAGCGCGGCTCACCCGAATCGAAGAAGCCCGGCGACGAAGGCGCCGGCAGCGACGAGGAGCAGATGGTCGGCGAGCACGCACGCGAGGACTCGCCGTCGTGGGCCCGCGCCCGCGGATTCCGGCAGGTCGTGTTCTCGAACTCGCTCCTGCTGGTCATGGGGACGGTCTTCGTGCTGTCGTGGCTCGCGCAGTCGCTCGCGGGCACCGTCGTGATGAACTCCGAGAACGCGCAGCACGGGCAGCCGCAGATCACGTGGCCTGAGTATCTCGCCACGCCGGACTTCTGGTCTCGCACCCTCCAGAACTGGCAGTCCGAGTTCCTCGCGGTCGGTGCGATGATCGCGCTGTCGATCTACCTGCGACAGCGGGGGTCGAGCGAGTCGAAGCCGGTCGGCCTGCCGCACCACACGACTTCGGTCGAGTCCGACTGACGACACGAACGGGCCCGGTGCGGTCAGCACCGGGCCGGCCGCATCCGTCTCACTTCTCGGTGAGCTTGTCCTTGATCGCGCCCTCGGCCTTGTCGACGATGTTCGGCTTGCCGTCCGTGCCGTAGAAGCGCGGGTCGGGCGTCGTCGGCGGCGGCATGGGCACCGCCGTCTCGGGGCCGTCGAGATAGGTGAACTCGCCCTTGCCGTCGGGCGTCGACCCCGAGGCCCACGAACCCTCGGCCGCGGCGACGCCGTCCGAGAAGTTGATGTACTCGTATGCGACGTCGCGACGCTCGCGAGCGAGCGGGAAGTTGCTCGGCACCGGGAGGTCTTCGACGCCCTCTTCGCGCAGCTCCTGCGCCGCGCGGATCCACTGGTTCTGGTGCATCGTGTCCCTCGCGAGCAGGAACGACAGCAGGTCGCGCACACCGTCGTCGTCGGTCATGTTGTAGATGCGGGCGACCTGCACGCGGCCCTGCATCTCGGCGTTCGCATTCGCGGTGAAGTCGGCGAGCAGGTTGCCGCTCGCGGTGATGTACGAGCCCTGCCACGGGTTGCCGTTGCTGTCGACGGGCCGCACACCCGCGCCCAAGACGGGGTCGGCCGCCGCGGCCGCCTCGGACTGCTCGACCGGCGCCTTCTCGAGCAGCTGGGCGATCATGATCGCGAGCATCTCGACGTGCCCGAACTCCTCCGCCCCTATCCCGTACAGCAGATCGCGGTACTTGCCGGGGATGTGGCAACTCCACGCCTGGAACCCGTACTGCATCGCGACCGTGATCTCGCCGTACTGACCGCCGAGCACCTCCTGCAAGCGCCGCGCGAAGATCGCGTCGGGCTTGGCGGGGCTCGCCTTGTACTGGAGTTCCTGCTTGTGGAAGAACATGTGGTCTCCTTCGTCCCTGAAGGCACCACTGTGCGCGCGCGTCCACGCGTCGCGCGCCGGGGTTCCGCGCATCCGGCCTCTCGCGTACCCTGCGCCGCGTGCGGCGACCGCGGCGTGGGATCGTCGCTACGATCCGAAGAACGCCACGCCGAGGTCAGGGTGGTCGACGAACACGCCGTCGAGGGCCGCCTCGCGGATGACGCGCCACTCCCCCTCGTAGTCGCCGAACGCGGCCTTGCCGCCCGAGCCGCGGAACTGCGGGATGAGGAACGCGTTCTCGGGACGCGCCGTCCACGTGAAGACACGCAGCCCACGCTCACGAGCGTCGCGCACGAGTGGCGCCGGCCCCGACGTGCGCCCCCAGCGGTCGGGCGCGAGGATCAGCCGCTTGTCGACGCTGATCCCGTCCACGCGACCGACGAGCGCGTCGAGGCCCGCCGGGCTCACATCGCGCCGGTACGTCGGCGCGTGCCGGCCGAGTCGTGCGACGAGGTCGTAGGGCTTGCCGCTCGCCTCGATGAGGTAGATGTACGAACCGCGGATGCCGCGCTCCCGCAGCCGGTCGAGGATGGTCGCCTCGAACGCCTCGATCACGAGCGGATGCCGCCCGTCCGCCCACCCCGCGTCGCGCAGCTCCGTCTCGATGAGCTCCGCGAGGTCCCACCCGAGCGCCTCCATGTAGGTCGCGTGCTTGATCTCGAGCACGACCCCGATCTCGCGTCCCTGCTCGAGCGACGCGGCGCGGACGAGGTCGAGCACATCGCGCAGTCGCAGCACGGGCTGCCGGTCGTCGAACGACGCGCTCACCGTGCGCAGCACCGGCAGCCGCTCGCGGCAGCGCAGCGACGCGAGCTCATCCCACGTGAAGTCCTCGGCGAACCATCCCGTGAGCGAGACGCCGTCGACCGGCTTCGTGGTGCGCCGGTCCGCGAACTCGGGACGGGTCGCGACATCCGTCGTGCCGGAGATCTCGTTCTCGTGCCGCACGACGAGCACACCGTCCTTCGACACGACGATGTCGGGCTCCACGGCGTCCACGCCCATCGCGAGCGCGAGGTCGTACGACGAGCGTGAGTGCTCCGGACGATAACCGGGCGCGCCGCGATGTCCGATCACGAGCGGACGCCGACGTGGCACGGTCCCAGGCTACAAGCGGCCCGTCGCGGGGCGGCGGGCGCGGCATCCGGTCTTGGCCTTCTCACAGCCACGCCGGGACTCGGGCCGCCCCGCGTCCGATATCGTTGATCAACAGCGCTCAGCTGTCCTATCCCGACTTTGGAGTGTGAGAGCAGTGGCCCTCAACAACCCCGCATTCAACAACCCGGCGTTCCAGGACCAGCGCGCCGTGAAGTCCTACCCCGGCGGATCACAGGCGGCGACCATCGGCGGTCAGAGCCAGTTCGCCTCGGCGCAGCACGCAGCGACGGATGCCGCCGCCAACGCCCAGCTCGAAGGCGCATTCGCGGCTCCTCCCGCGGGCGCCATCGAGACGGGTCGCATGACGGTCGAAGACACCGTCTGGAAGACCCTCGGTCTGTTCGCGATCCTCCTCGTGACCGCGTTCGCGGGCTGGATCTGGACGATGGCCGGCGTCACCCCGGCGAACCCGAGCCCCAACATCGCGCCGTGGCTCATCGGCGCGTTCGGCGGGTTCATCCTCGCGATGGTCGTGATCTTCTCGTCGCGCAAGAAGGTGCGCCCCGCACTGATCTTCTCGTACGCGGCCTTCGAGGGACTCTTCGTCGGCGGCATCTCGGCGTTCTTCGAGATGATCTGGCCCGGCATCGTCTTCCAGGCGACGCTCGCGACCCTCACCGTCGTCGGCGTCACCCTCGCGCTGTTCGCGAGCGGCAAGATCCGCGCGTCGGCTCGGGCGACGAAGATCTTCATGATCGCGATGATCGGCTACCTCGTGTTCTCGCTGATCAACGTCGGCCTCATGATCTTCAACGTGCCGATCGCAGGCGGTGCCTTCGGCCTGCTGAGCGAGCGCATCATGGGCATCCCGCTCGGCCTCATCATCGGCGTGCTCGTCGTGATCATGGCGGCGTACTCGCTCGTGCTCGACTTCGACTCGATCCAGCAGGGCGTGCGCAACGGCGCCCCCCGTCAGTACGGCTGGCTGGGCGGCTTCGGCATCATGGTCACGGTCGTCTGGCTGTACATCGAGATCCTGCGCATCCTCGCCATCGCCCGCGGCGACGGCTGACGCACGGTTCGCACGGTTCTTCACGAGGGGTCGCCCGGTTCGGGCGGCCCCTCGTTCCGTTCTGCCCCGCCCCGCCCCCGCTCTTGCCCTCGCCCCTGCGCCGAGTGCACGACTTACCGTCGAGTGCACGGGTTGCGGGCGCAGCGAAGTCGTGCCCTCGGCGCGACGTCGTGCACTCGACGCCGGGGAGCGTGGGGTGGGTGGGGTGGGTGGGCTGGCGGGCCGCGCGCAACCCCTGGCCGCAGCATCCGGGCATCGCTAGCGTGACGAGGGTGGCAGGCAGAGCGGAGACCTTCGTCGAGGCGAACGGACACGAGGTGCGGGTATCGCACCCCGACAAGATCGTCTTCCCCGAGCCCGGACTCACGAAGCTCGACCTCGTCGAGTACTACCTCGCCGTCGCCGACGGCGCGCTTCGCGGCGCGGGCGGACGCCCCATGGTGCTCAAGCGCTTCGTGAAGGGCATCGACAAGGAGGCGTTCTTCCAGAAGCGCGTGCCCGAGAACCACCCCGACTTCATCGACACCGTCACGCTGCACTATCGGCGCGGCACGTCGGCCGAGGAGGCGGTCGTGCGCGACGCCGCGGGGCTCGCCTGGATCGTGAATCTCGGATGCCTCGACCTGAATCCGCACGCCGTGCGCGCGGAGGACCTCGACCATCCCGACGAGCTCCGTGTCGACCTCGACCCCATGCCGGGCGTCGGCTGGTCGCAGATCGTCGATGTCGCGTACGTCGCGCAGGAGGTGCTCCAGGAGCGCGGGCTCGCGGGCTGGCCGAAGACCAGCGGATCGCGCGGACTGCACATCCTCGTGCGCATCGAGCCGCGGTGGGAGTTCAAGGACGTGCGGCTCGCCGCCGAAGCGCTCGCGCGCGAGGTCGAGAACCGTGCACCGGGCCTCGCGACGGCGCGCTGGTGGAAGGAGGAGCGCGGAGAGAGCGTGTTCGTGGACTTCAACCAGAACGCGAAGGACCGGACCGTGGCATCCGCATATTCCGTTCGACCCCTGCCGGATGCGCGGGTCTCGACTCCGCTCACGTGGAGCGAGGTGCGCACCGCCCGCCCAGAGGAGTTCACGGTGGCGACGGTGCTCGAGAGGTACGCGGCGATCGGCGACCCGCACGAGGGGCTCGACGACGAGGTCGGCGTGCTCGACGGACTGCTCGACCTGGCGGCCGAGTTGGGCCCGGCGGAGCGGGCGCCGCGTGGATCCGGCTCTGGCTCCGGCGACGGGCGTCGCGTGTCGACCATGCCCCTCATCGAGATCGCGCGCACCGAGACGAAGCCTGAGGCGATGGCCGCGCTCGAGGAGTGGAAGGCGAAGCATCCGGATGCGGCCGACAAGCTGAGCCCCGCCGACGTGCTCGTCGACGGCATGCGCGGGTCGAGTTCGATCTGGTACCGCGTGCGCGTGAACCTGCAGCACGTGCCCGAGGATGAGCGTCCGCCGCAGGAGGAGCTCCTCGTCGACTACGACCCGTGGGCTGGCAAGACGTGGCCGGGGGCGCCCGCCTCCTGAAGGTCGAGGCTCGACACGATCCGCCCCAGGCCCCACTCGAACGCGTCGTCCACGCTGCCGCCGAGCCGGAAGGCGCCGAGCAGCTCCATCATGGCGAACCCCGTCACCCACGCCGTGAGCAGCCGCGCGGCATCGAGCGCGCACTCATCGCCGATCGCGGCCCCCGTGGCGCGCAGCACGGGGGCGCTGACACGGGCCAGCACCTCGGGGTCGCCGGGTCCGCCGAGGATGAGACGGAACCCCTCCGGCTGCTCGTGCGCGAATCGGCGGTACGCGCGTGCGAGCGATTCGAGTTCGTCGCCGGCCTCTGCGAGGCGGGCGCCCAGGTCGAGGGCGATCTGCGTCGACACGAGCGTGAGCAGCGCTTCGCGGTCGCGTACGCGCTTGTACAGCGACGGCGCGCGCACGCCTACCCGCTGGGCGACCGCCTGCATCGTGACGTTCGCGGGGCCGCCGTCGTCCAGCAGGTCCCGCGCGGCGGCGACGATCTCTTCGAGGGTGGTGCGTTCCGGAGTCGGCATTCGATCATCTCCCCATGGCTACGGTTATAAGCTATCATGGCTACATCGAATAGCCATCAGAACGATCGGAACACGCTCATGCGACTCGGCCCGCACCTCTCCCGCATCGGCAACGACATCGTGGCCGCGCACCTCATCGACACGCCCGACGGCATCACCCTCATCGACGCCGGCCTCCCCGGGCACTGGTCCGACCTGCGCGCCGAGCTGCGTGCGCTGGGCCGCGACATCCGCGACATCCGGGGCGTGATCCTCACCCATGGCGACAGCGACCACATCGGATTCGCCGAGAGACTCCGCCGCGAGACCGGCATTCCCGTATACGTGCACGCCGCCGACGCCGACCGCGCGCGCGGCGGCGACAAGCCCAAGCTCTCGATGGGCCCCGCCCGGCTCTGGCCGACGCTCGGCTTCTTCGCGTACGGCCTCCGCAAGGGCGGCGTGCGCACGACGTACCTGACGGAGGTCGTCGAGGTGGCCGACGGCGACATGCTCGACCTGCCCGGCGCCCCGCGGATCGTGAGCCTTCCGGGCCACTCGCCGGGCAGCATCGCCGTGCATTCCGAGCTCGCGGAGGCCGTCTTCGTGGGCGATGCGCTCACGACGCGGCACGTGCTCACGGGACGCGAGGGCCTGCAACCCGCACCGTTCACCGACGACCCTGATGAGGCCCTCGCCTCCCTCGACCGCCTCGCGGGCCTCGACGCCGCATGGGTCATCCCGGGGCACGGCGCGCCGTTCCGGGGATCCCCGGCGGATGCCGCGGCGGCCGTGCGCGCTGCCGCGCAGCCCGCGTGACACGGGTCTTGGGGCGGATCTCGTGAAATCCGCCCCAACCCGTCAGGACGGAGAGGACGGGGACGGCGGGGAGCCGGCCACTCGCCGCGACGGTCGCGCAAGAACATCGCGCACGGCCGAGGCGAGCGACTCGACGACGTGCTCGGAGTCGACCCGTCGCCCCGCGCACACCGCCTCGCGCGCGAGCTGCGCGTGCAGCTCTGGGTCGCTCAGCACGCGCACGATCGCGTCGGCGAGCGCCTCCTCGTCGGCATCCGGCACGAGCACTCCCCCGCCTTCGGCGAGCAGCTCGCGGGGGCCGTACCGCACGTCGTACGACACGACCGGACACCCCTCGACGAGCGCCTCGGCGAGCGAGAGGCCCTGCCCCTCGTAGGCCGACGTCGACACGAACACGAGCGCCTCGCGCAGCACGCGCGACGGGTCATCCGTCGTTCCGCGCAGCGCGACGTGCGCCCCCATCCCGAGCTCGTCGATGAGGTCCTGCAGCCTGTCGCGCTCGGGTCCGTCGCCGTAGATGTCGAGCGTCGCGCCGGGCACGCGCGCGACGACCTCGCGGAACGCCCGGATCGCGTGGTCGACGCGCTTCCCCGGCGCGAGGCGGTTGAGCATGACGACGCGGCCGGGCACACGCTCGGATGACGGAACGACGGATGCCGCGGCCGGCACGCCATGCGGAACCACGACGTGCACGTCCGACGCTCCGAAGCGCTCCTCGACGTCGGCCCGCTGCGCGGCCGTCGGCCACAGCACGGCATCGAACCGCTCCGCGAGCGAGAACCACCGTGACCACAGCTTGTTCATGGGACCTGACGGGTCGTACGGCGGCTCGAGGTGGACCGTGTGGATCGCGTGCATGAGGCGCACGTCGGGGTCGTCCCATCCCGCGAGCAGCTCGCCCAGCTGACGCGACTCGCAGATGACGACGACCGGCCGGTCGGGCCTCTCGCCGCGGACCTCGCGCACGACGTGGTCGAGCCACACGCGGTAGAGCTCGCCGAACCCGTCGAGCACGCCGGCTACGGCGCCGTCGGGGTCGTGCACGACCACCGGAGCGGCACTGATGTGCCAGTCCGGATCGCCGGCGATGACCGGCAGCGACACGGCAGGCGTTTCGGCCGGTACAGGTCGATACTCCAGGGCCGGATCCGGCGCTCCCGCGTGCGCGGCCGCGAGCAGCCAGGGCGCGGCGCCGCCATGGGCACCGGACGCCTCGTCGAAGAGGTTCCGCATGCGCGACGGGTCGATCACGAGGTCGCGCCCCGCGAACGTCGCCCGGTGCCGGGCGTGCTCGGCCGGCGTGCCCGGATCGACCGTCAGCAGGAGCGGTCCGAGCCCGTCGTGGACGCCCGCGGCCGCCATCTGGCGCGCCCGTGCGAGCGTGGCGAGCGTGTAGCCGCCGTCCATGTCGGGGATGAGGCGGCTCGAGAGCACGAGGTATTCGGCGTCGGGGAAGTCCGTCACGATCCCATCAAACACCGCGCGCGTCGCCCGCGCAGGCGGGTCAGGCCGACTCGACGCGGAACACCGGGACGCGCGTCACTCCCACTCGATCGTCCCCGGAGGCTTCGAGGTCACGTCGAGCACGACGCGGTTGACCTCGCGCACCTCGTTCGTGATGCGGTTCGAGATGCGCGCGAGCACGTCGTACGGCAGGCGCGTCCAGTCGGCGGTCATCGCGTCTTCGCTCGAGACCGGACGGAGGACGATCGGATGCCCGTATGTGCGCCCGTCGCCCTGAACGCCGACCGACCGCACGTCGGCGAGGAGCACGACCGGGCACTGCCAGATCTCGCCGTCGAGCCCCGCGCGCGTGAGCTCCTCGCGCGCGATCGCGTCGGCGTCGCGCAGGATCTCGAGGCGGTCGGCCGTGACCTCGCCCACGATGCGGATGCCCAGACCCGGACCCGGGAACGGCTGTCGCGACACGATGACCTCCGGAAGCCCGAGCTCACGGCCGATCGCGCGCACCTCGTCCTTGAAGAGCGTGCGCAGCGGCTCGACGAGCTCGAACTGCAGGTCTTCGGGCAGGCCGCCCACGTTGTGGTGCGACTTGATGTTCGCGGTGCCCGTGCCGCCGCCGGACTCGACGACGTCGGGGTACAGAGTTCCCTGCACGAGGAAGCGGATGGGCTCGCCCTCTTCAGCCGCCTCCGCGACGAGCTCGCGTTCGGCCTGCTCGAAGGTGCGGATGAACTCGCGTCCGATGATCTTGCGCTTCTCCTCGGGGTCGCTCACTCCCGCGAGCGCCGAGAGGAACCGCTCGCGCGCGTCGACCGTCACGAGCCGCACACCCGTCGCGGCGACGTAGTCCGTCTCGACCTGCTCGCGCTCGCCCTTGCGCAGCAGTCCGTGATCCACGAACACGCACACGAGCTGGTCGCCGACGGCCTTGTGCACGAGCGCCGCCGCGACGGCGGAGTCGACGCCGCCCGACAGCGCGCACAGCACGCGACCCGAGCCGACCTGCTCGCGGATGCGCTCGACCTGCTCGGCGATGACGTTGCCGCTGTTCCAGTCCGAGGGCAGGCCGGCCGCGCGGTGCAGGAAGTTCTCGATGACGCGCTGCCCGTAGTCGGTGTGCTTGACCTCGGGGTGCCACTGCACGCCGTAGAGCTTGCGATCGTCGTCGCCGAACGCCGCAACCGGCGTCGCCGCGGTCGAGGCGAGCACCTGGAAGCCCTCGGGCGCGCGCGCCACCTGGTCGCCGTGGCTCATCCACACGTTCTGCTGCGGCGGCTGGTCGGCCAGCAGCACTCCGCCGTCACCGGTCAGCGAGGCATCCGTCGCGCCGTACTCGCGCAGGCCGGTGTTGGCGACCTCGCCGCCGAGGGCCTGCGCCATGACCTGGAACCCGTAGCAGATGCCGAGCGTCGGCACGCCGAGCTGGAACACGCCGGCGTCGAGTTGCGGAGCACCCGGCTCGTACACCGACGAGGGGCCGCCCGACAGGATGATGCCCACGGGGTTCTTCGCCGCGATCGCCTCGGCGGATGCCGTGTGCGGCACGATCTCGCTGTAGACGCCCGCTTCGCGCACGCGACGCGCGATGAGCTGCGCGTACTGGGCGCCGAAGTCGACGACGAGGACGGGGCGCTGGGAGGTCTCGGTCTGCTCGGTCACTTGCCGCCTTCGGTGGGGATCTTCGCCGTGAGCGTGGAGTGCTCGGCGAGCTGATGGGTCTGATCGGCTCCGGATGCCGCGGCCGCCTCGCGCTCCGAGAGGTAGGCCTTCACGTCACGCGCGACGCGCACCTCGAGGAAGAACGACAGCAGCGGCACGACACCGCCGGACGCGAGGAGCAGGAAGCGCCAGAAGGGCCAGCGCATGAGGCTCCACACGCGGAAGCACGAGAAGAGGTAGACGACGTAGAACCAGCCGTGCGCGACGAGGATGCCGAGCGACAGGTTGAAGCCGTCGCCCGTCGACTCGAGGCCGTCGGGGCCCTCGACGACGGGAGCGAACCACAGGAACCCGCCCGACCCGCCGAGGAACAGCTCGTACCCGAACGCGGGCACGTACTTGAGGATCATCTCGGCGACCAGGAGCAGCAGCATCGTGCCCGTGATGACCGAGCAGATCTGGTAGAACTTCAGGGCTCCGCGGATCGCCGGAAATGAGGCGAGCTTGGGGGCGGCGGGCATGATCCAAGTCTAGTCTCGCGGGCTGGGAGCATCCGCCGGGCGGGGAGGGCCGTCAGCTCAGGCCGCTGTAGACGTGCAGGCCCTTGAAGAACATGTTCACGATCGTGAAGTTGAAGATCACCGCGACGAAGCCGATGATCGACAGCCACGCCGAGCGCGCCCCGCGCCAGCCGCGCGTCGCGCGTGCGTGGATGTAGCCCGCGTAGAGCACCCAGATCACGAAGGTCCACACTTCCTTCGTGTCGAAGCCCCAATAGCGGCCCCACGCGTCGTTGGCCCAGATGGAGCCGGCGATGAGCGTGAAGGTCCAGAAGATGAAGCCGATGATCGCGAAGCGGTACGCGAGCGACTCGAGCGCGTCGGCGCTCGGGAGGGTGCGGAGGAACCCCGGTCCGGTCTTCGCGGGGGCGTCGGCTGCCTCGGTCGCCGCGACCTTCGCCTCGCGGCGCGCCTGCATGAGCTGGAGCACCGAGAGGCCGAACGCGAGCGCGAACAGCGCCGTCGCGAGCGACGCGACGAAGACGTGGATGACGAGCCAGATGCTCTTGAGCGGGTCGGCGAGCGGCACGATCTCGACGTAGAACGCGAGCGTCGCACCGCCGAGCAGCAGCACCGTGAGGCCCGTGATGAGCACACCGAGGAAGCGCAGGTCGTACTTGAACAGCGTCACGAGGTACACCGCGACGATGAGCAGCGTGCCGGTCAGGGCGAACTCGTACATGTTCGACCACGGCACGCGGCCCGCCGCGATGCCGCGCGTGACATCGCCCGCGAGGTGGAAGAGGAACCCGAGCACCGTCAGCGACGTGCCGATGCGCGCCCAGACCATGCGACGGCGGTTCGTGATCGGCGCCTCGAGGTCGGCCTTCGCGGCGGCCTCCTGCGCCCGCACGGAGCCGATCGTCTCGCGGGTGGCCGATGGGACGGATGCCCCGGCCGACGCCGCGCCGACGCCGACGAGCTCGCGCTCGCGCGTCGCGGCGTCCTTCGCCTCGACCGCGAGCGCGGAGCGCCGGGCGAGGTCGATCGCGTACGCGATGAAGGCGAGCGAGTAGATCGCGATCGCCGTCCAGACCAGGAGCACCGACACCGAGTCGAGCGAGAGCGTTTCGGTTGCGGGCATGGCTGCCATTCTACGTGGCCCCTTCCGAGCGACGTGAGGCGGATGCCGGCCCCCGCAGGGCCGCCTCCAGGGCGTCGCCGTGCTTCTGGGCGACCTGGTCAACGGCATCCGCGAGTGTCGGGTCCTCGCCGCGCGCGAGGCCCGCGTACTCGATGCGGAGGGTGTGGCCCTCGGGCGTGACCTTCACCCACATGCGGCGGCGCGGCACGAACAGCGCGGCGAGCAGTCCGAGCACCGCGAGCGTCGCGAACGCGAGCACCCACGGCGCACCGACGTCGCGGTGGATCGACAGTGAGACGAAGCGCTTGACGGACTCCGAGAGGTCGGTCGAGCCTGCGGGCGACTCGTTCTCGAACGTGATCGTTCCGAGGTCGTCGGGCAGCTCGGCGGTCTGCCCCGGAAGGAGCACGATCGAGTCGACGCCCACGGCGCGTCCCGTGAGCTGCTCCATGCCGGTCGGGTCGAGTGTGTAGACCGAGCGCGGGGTGCCGTCGTCGATGCCGAGATCACCCGCGTAGACATCGAGCGTCAGCGTCGGGTACACGAGGTCGGGGTAGGTCGAGGTGAAGGCGCCGGTGCTGAGCTCCTGCCCCGTCGGGTAGAAGAAGCCGACCAGTCCGAGCTGCTCGGGCATCCCGTCGGGCACCTTGATCACGCCGAGAGAGGTCATGTTGGCGTCCTGCGGAAGGAACGGCACCGACTCCGAGTACACGACCTCGCCGGCCGCGTTGCGGATCGTGATCGTCGGGGCGTAGCCGTTGCCCATGAGGTAGACGCGGTCGCCCTCGATGTCGAGCGGATGGTTGACGCGCACCTCGCCGTCACGCGCCTGTCGGCCGGCGACCTGGGTGGTGAGATGGGCGACGAAATCGCCCGCCTGTCCGGAGCCCTTCAGGCCCGGTGCGACGTACTCGACGGAGAACTCGTCGAGCGTGAGCGCGTAGGGAGCGAGACGCTCCTCGTCGACGAACCGGCCGGGGTTGAACGACGAATAGTCGAGCATCGTGTTGACGAATGTGCGGCCCTCGATGATGACGCTCTGCCCCGTGTAGGTGAAGCCGCCGCCGACGGCCACCGAGATGAGCACGCCGACGAGCGCCGCATGGAACACGAGGTTGCCCGTCTCGCGCGCGTAGCCGCGTTCCGCCGACACCGAGAACGAGCCGCGCCCGTCATACCTCTCGACGCGGTATCCGGCCTTGCGCAGCTGCTCGCCGGCGATCCCGACGGCCGTCTCGGCGGATGCCGCGGGGTCGGCGCCCGGCGCGAGCTCGACGATCGTCGAGCGGTGGTCGTCGAGACGCTCGAGGCGCGCGGGCGTACGCGGCGGGCGCGAGCGCAGAGCCTTCCAGTGGTGCTTCGTGCGCGGGATGACGCATCCGATGAGCGAGATGAAGAGCAGGATGTAGATCGCCGAGAACCACGGCGATGTGTACACGTCGAACAGGCTCAGGCTGTCGAGGATCGGCGCGAGGTCGGGGTTGTCGGCGTAGTACTGCGTGACGCCGTTGGGGTCGGCGCCGCGCTGCGGCACGATCGAACCCGGGATCGCGGCGATCGCGAGCAGCAGCAGGAGCACGAGGGCCGTGCGCATCGACGTGAGCTGGCGCCAGCCCCAGCGCAGCCACCCGACGACGCCGAGCGCGGGCTGCGCGACCTCGGGCGCGGCATCCGCGTGATCGGAAGGACGCAGCGGATCGGCGCCGACGCGGCCCGTCGACGCCTCGCCGTCAGAGCGGGAGCGGGACATCGAGGAACACCCCCTGCAGAGCCGCCATGAGCATCGTCCAGACGCCCGTGAGCATGAGGACGCCGAGCAGCACGAGCAGCGCCCCTCCGATCAGGTTGACGGCGCGGATGTGTCGGCGCAGGAACGCGACCGACCGCGTCGCCCATCCGAATCCGAGCGCGAGGAGCACGAAGGGGATGCCGAGCCCGAGCGAGTACGCGAGGCCGAGGAGCGCGGCGCGCCACGGGTCGCCGAGGTTCCACGACACGGAGAAGATCGCGGTGAGGGTCGGGCCGATGCACGGGGTCCAGCCGATGCCCAGCGCCACGCCGAGCAGCGGTGCACCGATGAGGCCGAGGTTGCCGCGCAGCTGCGGGCGCGCCGTGCGCTGCGCGAGCCCGAACACGCCGATGAAGACGAGGCCCATCACGATCACGACCGCGCCCATCACGCGCGTGATGATGTCGGCGTACTCGATGAAGAAGCGTCCGGCCGCACCGCCCAGGATGTTGACGGCCATGAAGACGAGCGTGAAGCCGGCGATGAAGAGGACGACACCCAGGAGCAGGCGACCGCGGGTCGGCGCATCCGTGATCGTCGTGGTCTGCGTCTGCGCCTCGTCTTGCTGCGCTTCGCCTCGCTGCGCTCGCTCAGCGGCCGGTGTGGAACGCGACGACGCGGTGACCGCTCCCCCGATGAAGCCGAGGTAGCCCGGCACGAGCGGCAGCACGCACGGCGACAGGAACGACACGAGCCCGGCGAGCATCGCGACCGGCAGCGCGAGCCACAGCACGCCGTCCGAGACGAGGGCTCCGACGCTCACGACTCCTCCAATGCGGTGCGCACGAGCGCGGTGAGGATCGAGGCGTCGGGAAGCTGCCCGATCACGCGCGCGGCGACGCGCCCCTGCCTGTCGAGCACGAGGGTCGTCGGCGTCGCCTGGATCGGCGTCTTGTCGGCGAACGCGAGCTTGACGGCGCCGTCGTCCGCCGCGATGACGCTCGGATAGGTGACCCCCCACGTCTCGGCGAACGCCGCCGCCGCCTCGGGCGAGTCGCTCGTGTTGATGCCGAGGAACGCGACGTCGTCGCCCTCGAACGTCGTGTGCGCCTTCTCGAGGTCGCCCGCCTCGGCGCGGCACGGGCCGCACGCCGCGTACCAGAAGTTCACGACGAGCACCTTGCCCGCGAAGTCGTCGCTCGACACGCGGTCGCCGGTCTCGAGGGTGCCCTCGAACTCGACCGGGTCGGTGCGCTGGTCGGCGGGGATCTCCTGCACGCGGAAGTCGCCCGCGATGTAGCCCTTGTTGTCGCCCGCGCGGTACTGCTCGGCCAGCGGGTCGTTCGCACACGCCGCGAGCCCTCCCGCGAGCGCAAGAGAGAGGAATGCGGATGCGATCACCCGCGCGCGACGGCCCATCACACCGCTCCCACATCGACCGCACCGGCCGTCGCCGCCGGCTCGGCGTACGCGACCTCGGTCCACTTGTTCTCGACCATCTCGAAGCTCGTGATGCTCGACAGCGCGCAGCGCCGTCGCCGCGGATCGTGCTGCGTCGGAAGGCCTGCCACAGCGAGGTGCGTGACCCAGATCGGGAGCTGGTGCGACACCATGACGACATCGCCGGAATCCACGGATTCCCACCCCTCGGTCATCGCGGAGTTCATGCGCGCGACGACGTCTGCGTACGGCTCGCCCCAGGTCGGGATCGCGGGCTTGCGCAGGTGGCGCCAGTTCCACGGGTTGAGCAGCGCGCGCACCATGCGCCGGCCCTCGAAGACGTTTGTGGGCTCGATGATGCGGTCGTCGATGCGCGGCTCGAGGCCGAAGATCTCGGTGAACGGCTCCGCCGACTCGCGCGTGCGCTGCAGCGGCGACGCCCACAGCGCGCTCACCGGGCGGTCCATGGTGTGCACCCACTCGGCGGCCTGACGCGCCATGCTGCGACCCGCTTCGCTGAGCCCGTACCCCGGGAGTCGCCCGTAGAGCACACGGCGAGGATTGTGGACCTCCCCGTGGCGCACGAGATGGAGGCGGTCGGCGGGCACCCGTCAAGTCTACGTGCGCGCGTTCTGTGGACGCGCTGAGCGCCCATTGCCCGCGATCACCCCGTGGGAACGCCCGCGGACGCGATGAACGCCCCGGCGAACCACGAGCCGATCACGAGCGGGACCGCGACGATCGGGATCCAGAACGCGATGCGGCGCTTCAGCATCATCACGATCGCGACGGCCACGGCGGCGAGCAGCACGACCCACGGCAAGCCGACGGCCGTGAGCATGCCGAGCCCGATCAACTCGGTGCTGCAGTCGCGCACTCCGCACGGGTCGCTCGCCATCGCGAGGAAGAATCCGAAGAACGACACGATCAGGGCGAGCACGCCCAGCAGCACGAGCAGCACCGACGTGAGCACGACGTCCCATACGCGCACGGGCGGCTTGGCGGGCGGTGCCGGATACGCGGGGTAGGAGGGCGCGATCGGCGAACCGGCGGGCGGGCCGTACGGCGGCGGCTGCGTCATGCCCGCATCGTAGTGGCGATCCCCGTCGGCGCGCCGCATCCGCCCACGTAGACTTGTCGCTCGTGACTGAACGCGTCCTCGTCAACCAGCTGCAGGCCCGCGAAGACGGCCCGGTGTCCGTCTCCGGATGGGTCGAGACCGTCCGCGACCAGAAGAAGGTGCAGTTCGTCATCCTTCGCGACGAGACGGGCGCGGTGCAGCTCGTCAATCCGGCGACGCGCGACAGCGGCGAAGAGCTGGATCTGACGGATGCTGAGCGAGCGCAGCGAGACGAAGCCCTCGCGCTCACCACCGCGATCTCCGAGCTCACCCACGGCACGTTCCTCACGGTGCACGGCGAGCTCAAGCACGACGAGCGCGTCAAGCTCGGCGGTGTCGAGATCAAGATCGGCACCCTCGACATCGCCGCTGCGGCACTCCCCGAGACGCCCATCGCGGCCGACAGCGGTCTCGACAAGCGCATGGACTGGCGCTTCCTCGACCTGCGCCAGCGTCGCAACAACCTCATCTTCCGGGTGCAGACGACGCTCGAGCACGCGATGCGCACGTACTGGATCGAGCGCGACTACATCGAGATCCACTCTCCCAAGCTCATGGCGTCGGCATCCGAGTCGAACGCCGAGCTGTTCTCGCTCGAGTACTTCGGCGACCAGACCGCGTACCTCGCGCAGAGCCCCCAGTTCTACAAGCAGATGGCGCAGGTCGCCGGCTTCGGCAAGATCTTCGAGATCGCGCCCGCCTTCCGCGCCGACCCCTCGTTCACGAGCCGGCACGCGACCGAGTTCACATCGATAGACGCCGAGATCAGCTGGATCGAGTCGCACGAGGACGTCGCGCGGATGCAGGAGGAGCTCCTGCAGTTCGCGTTCCAGGCGGTCAAGGACAAGCACGGCGACGAGATCCAGGAGCTCTTCGGCATCGAGGTGCAGGTTCCGCAGATCCCGTTCCCACGCATCCCGCTCGCCGAGGCGCGCCGCATCGTCGCCGAGCGCGGCTACGAGATCCCCCGCACCGACGGCGACCTCGACCCCGAAGGCGAGCGCCAGATCTCGGCGTACGTCGAGGAGACGTACGGACACCAGTTCGTGTTCATCACCGACTACCACCCCGAGATCCGGGCGTTCTACCACATGCGCGACCCCGAGACCGGGCTCACGAAGTCGTACGACCTGCTCTTCAAGGGCGTGGAGATCACGACGGGGGCACAGCGCGAGCACCGCGTCGACATCCTCATCGAGCAGGCGAAGGAGAAAGGTCTCGACCCCGAGCACCTCGACTTCTACTTCGACTTCTTCCGCTACGGCGCCCCGCCGCACGGCGGCTTCGGCATGGGTCTCGCGCGCGTGCTGATGCTGCTGCTCGGCGAGTCGTCGATCCGCGAAGTCACCTATCTGTTCAGGGGCCCCACGCGCCTCGCCCCCTGACCCCTCTTCCGAGGGCCGGCGAGCCCTCGGACCCTCATGACACGGCATCCGTCCCTACCGCTGAGGGCCGCAACGCCGATAGGTTTCGAACGACGGCGCCGTCGTGCGGGCGGCGCGCATCCGACGATCGAAGGAGATCAACGATGGCGGGCAAGTTCGACCTGTGGATCGACAAGGGCGGTCAGTACCGGTTCAACCTCAAGGCGTCGAACGGGCAGGTGATCGCGACGAGCGAGGGCTACTCGTCGAAGGCGAGTGCGCTCAACGGCATCGAGTCGGTCAGGAAGAACGCGCCCGACGCACCGGTCGTCGAGAGGGAGAAGTAACGCTCAGCGACCGGTCAGCGCTGCGCGCAGCCGGTCGGGCGACACGCGCCAGTGCGCGTGCAGTTCACCGTCGACGAGCACGACCGGGATCTTCTCCCACCACTGCTCGTACAGCGCGGGGTCGTCGAGGATCGACCGCTCCTCGACGACGACCGAGTCGTCCGGAAGGTCGGCGACGACCGTCTCGACGACCTCGCGTGCGACGTCGCACAGATGGCAGTCGGGCTTGCTGATGAGCGTGAGCGTCGTCACGTCGGTCATCGCTCGATGGGATAGCCCTGGGCGATCCACTCGCCCGTGCCGCCCTCGACGTTCGTCGCGTCGTAGCCGCGCGCCTCGAGCGCCTGGACGACGCGAGCCGAACGGCCGCCCACCTGGCAGATGACGTCGAACGCGGCATCCGGCAGTTCATGAAGACGCTCGCCGAGCGTCGACATCGGCAGGTTGACGGCTCCGGGCACGTGGCCGGCGGCGAACTCGTCGGGCTCGCGCACGTCGATGAGCGGAACGCCCTGACGCTCGCGCAGCTGCTGGACGGTGATCGACTTCACGCTGGAACCTCCCGCGGCGTACACGAAGCGCCCGTCCTGCCGGACAGGCGCTTGTGTCTCTGCCGCCTACTTCTTGTTGCGGCGCTGGTGGCGAGTCTTGCGAAGCAGCTTGCGGTGCTTCTTCTTCGCCATGCGCTTGCGGCGCTTCTTGATGACAGAACCCACGAAAAACCTCACAATGTTGGGGTCTGGACGCGAACGGACCGCGCCCGGCAACGGGCAATGCGAAAAATGCCTCGGAACAGTCTAGCCGACGTCGGACACCGGCCGTTGCAGAGCTTCGCTCACGGCCGACTCGGGCACTCGATAGCTCCGCCCGAACCGCACCGCGGGCAGCTCGCCGGAGTGCACGAGCCGATAGACGGTCATCTTCGAGACACGCATGATCTCGGCCACCTCTGCGACCGTCAGGAATCGCACATCCGGCAACTCCGCCATCTCAGTTCCCCTCAGAAAGCCCCAGTTTTCTGCCGACCACTCTAGGGGTCCGCGAGACTCCTGTAAACCGGCGTGACGGCTGTGAACGCTGTGACGGATGCGGCGTCACTCCGCCTTGCGAGCGGCGGCAGCGGCGCGCTCGCGCGCTTCACGGGCCACCTGCCTCTCCTGGCGGCGCGCGGCGCGCAGCGCCTTCTCCGCCTCACGCACCGCTTTGCGCGCCTCACGATAGCGCTTGTCGTCGGCGATGTCGGCGTCGTCGAGGCCCATCCACGGCAGCCTCTCGGGCCGACGCCCTTCGGCGACGCGGTCCATGTAGGCCTGTACCCCGTCGAGGCTGCGCTCGAGTCCGAACGTGAACGGATCCGAATCGTCGAGGAACACACCCGCGTCGATCGCGGCGCGCAGGTGGGGGTACTCGTCCTCGGTGATGAGCGCGCGGTACAGCGAGTCCTCGCTCTGCGTGATCTCATCGGGCGCCTCGCCGCTCGACCGCTGCCGCCGCGCGTAACCGGCGAGGATGATCCCAGCCCATCGCGCAGCGCCCGTCACGAGAAGCAGCACCGACAGCCGTTCGTCGTGGGTCAGCGGCGTGCCGTCGAGGGCCGCGAGCCCCGCATCCATCCAGGCCGCGCTGTTCGGCGTCGCTGGTGAGCCGGTGATCGGGACCTCGAGGACCCACGGATGCTGCAGGTACAGCTGCAGCTGCTCGCGGTACAGCGCGGTGAGCGTCTCGCGCCAGCCGCCCGCGGTGCGCACGGCCTCCGACGGCAGCCCCGTCGCCTCCTCCTGCATGAGCAGGATCAGGTCGTCCTTCGCGGTGACGTAGCGGTAGAGCGACATCGGCGTGTAGCCGAGCCGTGCGGCGACCGCAGCCATCGAGACGGCGCCGAGGCCCTCGGCATCCGCGATCTCGACAGCCGCCTCGACGATCTGCTCGACGCTCATCTCGCGTTTGGGCCCGCGCTGCGGGTTCGCCGCAACTCCCCACGCGAGAGCGATGCCCCGCGGCAGCTCAAGGTCTTCGCGTTCGGCCATGCTCCAACCCTAGCCTTGTGTACCGCATAAACAGTATGTTAGCGTCATACACAGTTTCTGCCGTACACAGAAAGGACGCCGCACATGTCACCCACGACGGCAGCGATCGAGGTCCGCGGGCTCCACAAGTCCTTCGGTCGCCAGACAGTGCTCGACGGCATCGATCTCACCGTGGCCGCGGGCGAGGTGTTCGCCCTCCTCGGACCGAACGGAGCGGGCAAGACGACGGCGATCACGATCCTCACGACGCTCGTCCGACCCGACGCCGGAACCGCCGTCGTCGCGGGCTGCGACATCACGGCCGATCCGCTCGGCGTCAAGCAGCGCATCGCGCTCACGGGCCAGAGCGCGGCGGTCGACGACATGCTCTCGGGCTACGAGAACCTCGTCATGCTCGGTCGGTTGTCCGGCCTCGGCGCACGGGGATCGCGACGCCGGGCGAGCGAACTGCTCGAGCGCTTCGATCTGACGGATGCCGCGGCCAAACGCGTCAGCGCCTATTCCGGCGGCATGCGCCGTCGCCTCGACCTCGCGCTGAGCTTCGTCGTCACTCCCGAGATCCTCTTCCTCGACGAGCCGACGACCGGCCTCGACACCCGCAGTCGCCGCGAGCTGTGGGACGTCATCCGCTCGCTCGCCGACGCCGGCACGACGGTGTTCCTCACGACGCAGTACCTCGAAGAGGCCGACCAGCTCGCCGACCGCATCGCGGTGCTCGACGGCGGGCGCATCGTCGCGGTCGGCACGCCGGCCGAACTCAAGTCGCGCATCGGCGGCGACACCGTCGAGCTGCACGACGAGCACGGGGCGCTCGTGACGGAGATCCCCACCGACGGCTCGGTCGCCGGCCTCCGACGCGCCCTC
This sequence comes from Microbacterium sp., assembly GCF_035556355.1. GTDB lineage: Bacteria > Actinomycetota > Actinomycetes > Actinomycetales > Microbacteriaceae > Microbacterium. The sequence goes on along the minus strand of NZ_DATMFG010000019.1, from coordinate 26,123 downwards.
GACGAGCTCGACGAGGCGGGCACCGAAGGCGTCGTGACCCTGCGTCGCCCGACGATGGACGACGTCTTCCTCTCGCTCACCTCCGCAAGCCGGTCGGCCGGCGCCCCGGACGACACCACGATCAAGGAGTACGCATGACCGCCCTCGCCCCCTCCGCCCCCTCGCTCCGCCCCCGCATCTCCGGGCTCACCGCCGAGGCGACCTTCGTCGGACGGAGCCTGCGCCACTCGCTGCGCGACGGGGAGTCGCTGCTCATGGCGATCCTCCTGCCGGTCATGCTCATGCTGCTGTTCACGTTCGTGTTCGGCGGCGCGATCGATCCGTCGGGCGGTTACGTCGACTACGTCGTGCCGGGCATCATCCTGCTGTGCGCGGGGTTCGGCGCGTCGTCCACCGCGGTGTATGTCGCGGGCGACATGAAGACGGGCATCATCGACCGGTTCCGCACGATGCCGCTGCGCGCGAGCGCCGTGCTGACGGGTCACGTCGTCGCGAGCCTGCTGCGCAATCTGCTGGCGACCGCCGTCGTGATCGTCGTCGCGGTGCTCGTCGGCTTCCGGCCGACGGCCGGCCCCCTCGAGTGGGTCGGCGCGATCGCGATGGTCGCGCTCTACATCCTCGCGATCACGTACCTGTTCGCCGCGATCGGCCTCGCCGCATCGAGCCCCGAAGGAGCGAACGGCTACGGATTCATCATCCTCTTCGTGCCCTACCTGTCGAGCGCCTTCGTGCCCGTCGCGTCCATGCCGACGTGGCTGCAGTGGATCGCCGAGAACCAGCCCGTCACACCCATCATCGAGACGATCCGCGGGCTCCTCATGGGCACTCCGCTCGGCGCCGAGCCGTGGTGGGCCGTCGGATGGTGCGCGCTCATCCTCGTGGTCGCATTCGTGTGGGGTTCGTGGCTCTTCCGCCGAAAGGCCGGGCGCCGCTGAGCCTCACAAGCCGACGCCTATCCTCACAGCCGACGCATAGAACGCTCACAGCACGCGCATCGACCGCGCAAAAGGTTCTGTCACGCGAGCGCGGGACTCTTGATGACGTGCGGTCGACGACCGCGAAGCCGGGCGGCGAAGACGCCGGGCAGCCGCGACCGGTCGCGACGCTGGGGGCGACCGGTCGCGGCTCAGCGTCCGGGAAGCTTCTTGAGCGCGTTCTCGAGGGCGTGCTTGGCGGATGCCGCGGCACGACCCACGACTTCGGCGGCGTGCGCCGCGGAGTCGGGCAGCGCCGGGGTGGTGCCGGCGGGCGCATCCGTCTGTCCTGCGTCGAGGAAGGGAACGAGCCAGTCGTCGACCTCGTCGAGCGGGGCGGGCGACAGGCTGTAGTACCGGTGCTGGCCCTCTTCGCGCACGGAGACCAGACGCGCCTCGCGCAGCACCTTGAGGTGCTTCGAGACGGTCGGCTGACTCACCCCGAGCGCGTGCACGATGTGCGACACGCTCGTCCCGTTCTCCCCGGCGGACGATCGGTCCAGCAGCAGCTTCAGGATGTCGCGTCGCGTTCCGTCCGCGATGACGTCGAAGATGTCCGCCATGTCCTCAGACTAGCCGCGCGCTCCGCGGAGTACCATGACATACCGTCCAAGCGAGGGCGGTGCCCTGAGCGAGCCGAGCGAGTCGAAGGGGGCATCGACGATGGCGACAGGCCCGGTGGCCTCGCGGGTCGGTCGAATCCTCGTCCGAAGCGCCGTCACGATCTACGACGAGCTCCGATCGCTCACGACCTCCTCCCCCGCCCGCTTCGCGGTGCTCGTCTTCGTGACGCTCATCGGCCTGTTCACCGTCCTGTACTCGCTGCCCATCGCGGCCGCCGACGGCAGGCGGACGCCCTTCGCCGACGCCCTGTTCACGGCCGTGTCGACGATCTGCGTCACGGGCCTGTCCACCGTCGACATGAACGCGCACTGGTCGCCGTTCGGCCACGTCGTCACCTACATCGGCGTCAACGTCGGCGCGCTCGGCGTGCTGACTCTCGCGTCGATCCTCGGCCTGGTCATCTCGAAGCGTCTCGGGCTGCGCGCGAAGCTCATCGCGGCGGGCGAGACGAACCCGCTGCGCGTGCACGGCGGACCGGTCAACGAAGGACAGACCGTGCGGCTCGGCGAGGTCGGCCAGCTGCTCGCGACCGTCGCACTGTCGACGCTCACGATCGAGGCGATCCTCACCGTCCTGCTCTACCCTTCCCTCATCTGGGCGGGCGTCGACCCGCTCGTCGCGCTGTGGGAGGCGCCGTACTACGCGGCGATGGCGTTCACGAACACGGGCTTCGTGCCGAACGACGGCGGCCTCGTCCCGTTCGCCGACGACTACTTCCTGCTGTCGGTGCTCATGGTCGGCGTGTTCCTCGGCTCGATCGGCTTCCCGGTGATCTTCACGCTGTGGCGCCAGCGCTGGCACGTGAAGCGGTGGTCGCTGCACGCGAAGCTCACGATCATCACCACCACCCTGCTGTTCGTCGCCGGTGCGGGCATCTTCGTGCTCCTCGAGTTCGACAACCCCGCAACCTTCGGGGGCATGGACGCGTGGGACACGACGTTCCAGTCGTTCTTCCTGTCGGCGATGACGCGTTCGGGCGGGTTCGCGGTCGTCGACATGGACGATTTCCACGGATCGTCGCTCGTCGTGGGCTCGATGCTCATGTTCGTCGGCGGCGGCTCCGCCTCGACCGCCGGCGGCATCAAGGTCACCACGCTCGCGGTGCTGGCGCTCGCGGTCTGGTCGGAGGCCAAGGGCAAGCAGTCGGTCGAGGCCTTCGGACGCCGCATCCCGAGCGACGTGCAGCGCGTGGCCCTCTCGGTCGTCGCGTGGGGGGCGACGATCGTCGCGATCTCGACGATCACGATCGCGCAGATCTCGCGGGCGCCGGTGGAGGACGTGCTGTTCGACGTGATCTCCGGGTTCGCGACGGTCGGCCTGTCGACGGGACTCACCGAGACCCTCCCCGACCCCGCGGTCTACGTCCTTGCCGCGACCATGTTCATGGGACGCGTTGGTACAGTGACACTCGCCGCGGCGGTGGCCGCGACATCCCGTTCGCAGCTGTACTCGCTGCCGGTGGAAAGGCCGATCGTTGGTTGAGCAGATCCGCGGCGACGCGCCCGTCCTCGTGATCGGACTCGGCCGGTTCGGCGCCGCATGCGCCGGCGAGCTCGATCGCCTCGACCGCGAGGTGCTCGCGATCGACGAGAATCTCGAGCTCGTGCAGAAGTGGTCGGAGCGCGTGACCCATGCGGTGCAGGCCGACGCCCGCAACATCGACGCGCTCAAGCAGATCGGGGCGCAGGACTTCCAGGTCGCCGTCGTCGCGGTGGGCTCGCTCATCGAGGCATCCGTGCTCATCACCGCCAACCTGGTCGACCTCAAGGTCCCGCAGATCTGGGCGAAGGCGGTGTCGCAGTCGCACGGCAAGATCCTCGCGCGCGTCGGCGCGAACCACGTCATCTACCCCGAACGCGAGGCCGGTGAGCGCGTCGCCCACCTCGTGAGCGGGCGGATGCTGGACTTCATCCGCTTCGACGACGACTTCGTGCTCGCGAAGATGTACCCGCCCAAGTTCATCCGCGGCGTCGGCCTCAACGAGTCGGGCGTGCGCACGAAGTACAACGTCACGGTCGTCGGCGTGAAGAGCCCCGGCAAGCCGTTCCGCTACGCCGAGGCGAACACGGTCGTCACCAACCACGACCTCATCATCGTGTCGGGCACCAACGTCGACGTGGAGCGCTTCGCAGCCCTCGACCGGTGACGGCGTCCGAGGCCGGGAGCAGACTGGCCGGATGGACGACAGAGAGAAGACGGATGCCGCTGCCCGCCGATGGGTCGAGCAGTACGTCACCGCGTGGCGCACCAACGATCCGGCCGACATCGGCGCGTTGTTCACGTCCGACGCCGAGTATCGCTTCGAGCCGTGGGAGGAACCGCTCCGCGGTTCCGAGGCGATCACTCAGGAGTGGATCAGACGCGCCGACGAGCCGGGCACGTACGAGTTCACGTGGGACGTCGCCGGCATCGACGGGTCGCGCGCGTTCATCGAGGCTGAGACGCGCTACAAGGACGGCGACCACTACCGCAACATGTGGGTCGTCGACCTCGCCGACGACGGCCGCGCGCGGCGGTTCACGGAGTGGTGGATGAAGCAGCGGGAGTGACGCCTCACGCGCCCTGCGCGAGCTCGCGCGCGCGGGCGAGCGCGGCATCCGTCGCCTCGGCGAACGCCTCGTCGAGGCGGGCCGCCTGGAGCACCGCGATCGCGCGCTCGGTCGTGCCCTTGGGGCTGGTCACCTGGCGCCGCAGTTCGGCCGGGTCCTCGCCGGATGCCTCGAGCAGCGCCGCCGCGCCGATGAACGTCTGCTCGGCGAGCAGCCGAGCCTCCGCGTCGGCGAAGCCCTTTCCCCTCGCCGCCTTCGTGAGCTCCTCGATGAGGAGGAACACGTACGCGGGGCCCGACCCCGAGATCGTCGACAGGGCGTCGATCTGCGACTCGGGAACCTCCACCACCGCGCCGCACGTCTCGAAGAGTCGGCGCACGACCGCGACGTCGTCGACGCCGGCGGTCGATCCGGCGGCGATGCCGGTCACCGCCTTTCCGACGACCGCCGGAGTGTTCGGCATCGACCGGACGACGGCGACCTCGGGCCCGAGGATCTGCTCGAACGTGGCGATCGTGACACCGGCGGCGAGGCTCACCACGATCGTCCCGGGTCGGAGCACGGGTGCGATCTTGCGCAGCAGGTCGGGGACCATCGCGGGCTTGACGCCGACCAGCACGACATCGGCGGCCGCTGCCGCGACGGTGTTGCCGTCGGGGCTCGACTCCAGAGCGATGCTCTCGACGCCCGGCAGCTCGGCGAGCGCGGACGCCTTGGCCACCGTGCGGTTGGTGACGGTCACTCCCCCGCCCGCGAGCCCGGATCGGACGAGGCCCCGCAGGATCGCGCCACCCATGGAGCCCGCTCCGAGGATCGCGACGGGCGGAAGCGCTTCGGACTCACGTGCCATCCCGCCATCCTACGGAGCGAGTCGCCGAGCCGCCCTCACGCCGGAAGCCTCGCGCCGGAAGCCTCACCCCGGGAACTCGTCGAGGAACGTCGGCGCAGACCGCTGCCGCACCTCTTCCGCCAGCGCGAACGCCTCATCCCACTCCCGCAGGAACCGATCGAGGCTGTAGTGCTCGAGAGCGTGCGCGCGTGCGCGAGCCCCCTTCTCCCGCGCGAGCATCGGGTCCTCGATGAGCTCGCGGATCCCGTCCGCGAGCACGTCGAAGTCGGTCGACACGACGCCGCCGTCGGGCGGAACCGCGCGCGCGGCATCCGTCGCCGCGATCGCCACCACCGGCATGCCCACGAGCATCGCCTCGATGAGCGACACGCCCAGAGACGTCCAGCGGGCGGTGTGCAGGTACAGGCGGCGACGCGCGATCTCGGCGCGCAGCTCGGCGGCCGCGAGCTCTCCGCCGTGGTGGATGCCCGTCGGCGGAAGGGTGCGCCGCAGCGCCTCGCCACCGGGACCGTACACGTCGATCGGAGCGGTCTTCGCGAACTCCGGCAGCAGATCGGTGCCCGCGAGGCGCCAGCGACGCATCGGCTCGGTGAGGACGGACGCGGCGCGCGGAAGCTCGCCCGTGTACAGCTCCCCCGGATCGGGCACGCCGTGCTCGATGACCGCAGTGGGAGCGCGGCCGTTGTCCCAGAAGAGTCGGTTGAAGTGGGTCAGGTGCACGAGCAGGATGTCGTCGCGGTCCGCGATCGGGTGCTCACTGGTCGTGGGTCCTTCGCGCGGCGGGTCGTGCTCGACATAGGCGGCTGCCACCTCCTGCCCGGGGCGCCGCCCGGTGAAGCGATGGACGACGTCGACCTCGTCGGGACGCTGGAGCACGACGACGTCGATCTCCTCGTCCATGAGCTCATCGGCGGTGACCTCCCGCGCTCGGGGCCAGTCGCGGCCGGCCTTCCCGCGGCCCCACTCGCTCCGGGCCTCGTCGACGGGCAGCAGGTATTCGTGCTCTCCCCGCACGAGCGCATCCGTGTAGCCCCCGTGCAGGTGCCACATCAGGATCTTCACGCCGCCTCCTCGAAGTCCGCCGCCTGCGCCTGCCGGATCATCCGGCGGGCGCAGACTGCGGCACGCCCGCCCACGCGATGACGAGGATGACGATCAGGAGCACAAGCGCCGAGGCCGCCATCGCGATCGTCAGCCACGCGAACGTGAAGCTGCGGTAGCGGCCGGGGCGGACGAACCCCGCCGTGATGCACATCGCAACGAACAGGCCGACCTGAAGCGCTATGCCTATCCAGGCGACCGCGGGCGCGATGGGGATAGAGAGCGCGAACAGCACGATCGCGACGACGCCCATGATCCCGGCGGGGATGAGCCATCGCGCCGCGCCGGCGTTCGGACCGAGCGCGGGCTGGTTGCGCACGCGCGTCGGGTCTTGCTTCTTCTCGTCGTCTGAATCCTGCGTCACTCGTCGTCACCGACCAATCTGCTCGAGTCGGCCGATCCCGGATCGACCCCCGGCTCGTAGGCGTCGACGGACAGGTCGTCGGAGGTCGCGGCATCCGCCACCCTCCCGTCGGCCGAAACCCCGCGGGCCGTGCCGTCGTCTGTGTCGTCGTCGCGGGGCTGTCGCTCCGGATCGGCGTCGTCGAGGTCGGTCTCCATCGAGCCGTCGGCCGCGCGCGTTCCCACGCCCGGGATGTCGTTCTGACTCGAGATGTTCTGGATGTCGGCGCGATCGGCCGGGTCGATCGACGCGCTGTCGACCGTGCCCGTGTCGGCACCGGCGCCCCCCGCGGGGACGTGGGGCTTGTCGTCGCTCATGCTCACTCCGAGATCTCTGCCACAGTCTCGCCCGTCTCCTGCGACGATAGCGCGAGCGCGACGTCCGCTTGGCTGATGATTCCCACGAGATCGTGTCCGTCGATGACGGGAAGGCGGCGGACTTGGTGCGTCTTCATCATCTCGAGGGCCTCCCGCACGTCGTCGTCGGCGCCGATCGTGATCGGCTTGCCCTCGCCGAGCGATCCCGCCGTCGTCGACGCCGGATCGCCTCCCTGCGCGATGACCTTCACGACGATGTCGCGATCTGTCACCATGCCCTTGAGCCGCTGGTCTTCGCCGCAGATCGGCAACGCACCGACGTCGAGCGACGCCATCAGGCGAGCGGCCTCGACGAGGGTCTCGTTCTCTCCGACGCACCGCGGATTGGGGGTCATGATCTCTCTGGCCACAGTCATGGTCCGCTCCTTTGTGAGTGTGCCTGTCACTCCGCGACGCTACGTACCCGTGCGGAAGGGAGGAGAGGGCCTTGACAGACGCAACTCGGAGTGTCAACCCCCTCGGTCGTGGATCGACCCCGCGCACATGCTCTGTCGAGGAGGTCGAGAGAGCATGAAAAGCCCGATCAAACCGATGTCCATCCACGTCACCGAGCACGCCGGCACAGCACCCCGTCCGGCCACGCCGGAGCAGGGGACGGGTCCCGCGACCGGTCCCATCCGCCGCACGAGGCCCGTGCGCGTGTGGGAGTTGCGCAACGGCCCCGCGCCTGCCGCGCGCCACGAATAGTCGCGCGCGCTGTCACATGGAAGGGGCGCCGCGACATCGCCGTCGTCGAGGTGCCGGGTCCGCGGATCGAGGACGCGCCGGCGCTGCACGAAAGTTCCAGACGAAGCGCGACGGATGCGTGAAGGCGGTGCTCGACCCCGACCGACAACCCACGCCCTCGGTGTGACCCGGATCGTTTCAGTCCTCGGGGCCCTTGCCCGCCTCGAACCGCTCCCGGTAGCGCTCGGCGGCCTCGTCGAGCAGCCGGTCGTCGAGCCGTGCGATCGGGACGACGCCGCGCACCAGCGGCTCGCAATCGGGGCCACGGCCAACCTCGATCCCCCGCAGCACCCACGCGAAGCGGTCGGGGTTCTTCTCCTGAAGCTCCTTGTACTGGCAGACCTGGCGCGCGAGCCAGTCCTGGATGGGACGCGTCCACCAGTCCTCGGGGTGCAGCGGGTTGACCGAGAGCCCGGGAAGCGTGAGCCCGCTCTCGGTGTCGACGCTCTCCTCGACGTCGCGGTCCGGTCCCTCGCTGTACCGGATGTACGCCTTGCCGAGCTCGCACACGCGCGCCGCGAGCTCCTCGAGGGTGCCGAGCGACTCGTCGAGCGAGGTCGTGCACATGAGCGGTTCGATGGTCATTCCTTCTCCCGGTTCGCGCCGATTCCGGCATCCGTCGAGAAGCTAGGCGGCGTGCCGGTGCGCGACGAGGGGCTTGAACTCGGATGCGCGGACCGCTACCCATGTGAGTGAGGGTCCGAGCTCCCGGTGTCAAGCCCCCTGCAATCACACGAAGGTTGGCCCACGCTCTAAAAGGAGCCTTTCCCCGCCGGCGACGACCGGCGCGACCCCTCGGAGGAGATGAGGATGTCCCTCGGTGAGTCGGAAGGCGCGCGCAGCGCCGGTGGTCTCGAACTGAAGTGGATCGGCGACGGCGCGTGGTGCGCGGTCGACGGCGCTTTCCCCGAAGGCGACGCGCGGCGCCTGATCGCATACGTCGAGTGCCGCCGCGCCGACGTCGAGGTCGTGTGGGTGCATCGCGCCGCTCCACCGGGTCACTTCACGACGCTGCGCGAGGCGTGGCTCGCGATCGAAGAGGATGTCGCACTGCGGCGGTCCATCGAGCCGGACATCGCGCCGCCCGAGCCTGCACCGGCCGACTTGCGAGGGGCCCAGCCGGCGGTGGCGTGAGGCGACGGAACATCTTTAAGCGTTGACTTAATTAAGCGCGGATGCAAACATGGGCGCATGCACGCCCTCGACGTCCTCGGGGATCCCGTCCGCCGGCGCCTTCTCGAACTCCTCGCCGACGGCGAGCGCCCCTCGGGCGAGCTCGCCGAGGTGGTGACGCGCGAATTCGGCATCTCGCATCCGGCGGTGTCGCAGCACCTCCGCGTGCTGCGCGAGGCCGGCTTCGCCGTCGTGCGACCCGAGGGCACCCGCCGGCTCTACGCGATCGACCCCGCCCCACTCCAGGCGGCGGCCGCGTGGTTCGACCCGTTCCGACGGTTCTGGCAGCCCAAGCTCGACGCGCTCGGAACCGAGCTCGCGCGCGGCCGGCGGCAGCGCCGAATCGCCGAGCAACAGACGCCGCAGCAGGCGTCGCACGACAACCCGGTCGACGAGGCATCCGATGATCCGATCCCCGACGAACACGAGGAGAACTGACATGGTGGACGTGAACGCACAGGTCGACGCGGTCGACCGCGCCGTGCGCGACGACGAGCTCGACGGGGCGCCGACGCGCGTGCAGTCGCTCGCGCAGACCTACCCTTCGCCGATCGACGACGTGTGGGACGCCGTCACATCGGCCGAGCGCATCCCGCGCTGGTTCCTGCCCGTGTCGGGTGACCTGCGACTCGGCGGACGCTACCAACTCCAAGGCAACGCCGGCGGTGAGGTGCTCGAGTGCCGACCCCCTGCCGACGGAGCGGCCGGCTATCGCGTCACGTGGGAGTACGGCGGAGGCGTCTCATGGCTCGAGGTCGCGCTGCAGAGCGTGGACGACGACTCGACGCGCGTCGAGCTGATCCACACGGCGCGCACCTCCGACGTGCCGCCCGGGTTCTGGGAGACGTATGGGCCGGGCGCGACCGGAGTCGGCTGGGACGGCGGCCTCCTCGGGCTCGCGCTGCACCTGGCCGGAAGCACCGACGTCACGCCCGAGACGGCCGAGGCGTGGGCGTTCACCGACGAGGGCAAGGCGTTCTACCGTGCGGCGGCGAGCGCGTGGGGCGAAGCGCACATCCGGGCCGGGGGCGCCCCGGAAGCCGCCCGCACCGCGGCCGATGCGACCTACCGCTTCTACACGGGCGAGCCCGAGCCGGCAGCGGGTCACTGACGTCGGGAGGCATCTGCTCGGCGGATGCCGCGGGGCGTGGCATCCGCCGAACCTGAAAGGCGATTCACATCCGTCGCGAACGCGGTCTATAGTCGGGATATGGGGGCGACGCCGCCTCCCCGTTTCAGCGAAGGACCCGGCCATGACCCTGTTCGACGGAATCACGAGAAGACTGGTCGAGACGCCCCGACTCACGGTCGGAATCCTCGAGCGCGCGGGCGACGATGCTGCGACGCCGCCCGAGCGCACGGTCGTGCTGATCCACGGCAACGGCTCGTCGTCGCTGTTCTGGCAGGAGACGATGCTCGATCTTCCGTCCGACCTCCGGGTGATCGCGATCGACCTGCGCGGGTACGGCTTCACCGAGCACGCGCCCATCGACGCCACCCGCGGCGTGCGCGACTTCAGCGACGACGTCAAGGCGACGCTCGACGCGCTCGAGATCCCCACGGCCCACCTCGTCGGCTGGTCGATGGGCGCCGGCGTCATCATGCAGTACGCGCTCGACCATCCCGTGCTGAGCCTCACGCTCGAATCACCCGTCTCTCCGTACGGCTTCGGCGGCACGCGGCGGGACGGCACGCGACTGACCGACGACGATGCCGGATGCGGCGGCGGCGCCGGCAATCCCGACTTCGTCGCGCGCCTCGAGGCCCACGACACGACCGACGAGGCGCCCACCTCGCCGCGCAGCGTGTTCCGCGCGCACTACGTCGCGGCGGACTACACGACCGAGCACGAGGACGTGTGGGTCGAGTCGATCCTGTCGACGTCGACCGCGACCGGGAACTACCCCGGCGACTCGGTGCCCTCCGAGAACTGGCCCGGCTTCGCCGCCGGCACGGTGGGAGTGCTCAACACGATGGCGCCGAAGTACTTCAACGTCTCCGGCATCGTCGACCTGCCCCGCAAGCCTCCCGTGGTCTGGATCCACGGCACGGCCGACGCGATCGTCTCGGACGCCTCGCTCTACGACATCAATCACCTCGGTGCGCTGGGCATCATCCCGGGCTGGCCGGGGCCCGAAACGGCGCCCGCGCAGGAGATGGTGTCGCAGATGCGCGACGTGCTCAGCCGGTACGCCGAGCGCGGCGGCACCGTGCGAGAACTCAGCCTCGAGGGCGTCGGGCACTCGCCGCATCTCGAACGGCCCATCCAATTCCGGCAGGCGCTGCTCGAGGTGATCGGCTACGTCGGCCGCCCGGCCGACCCCTCTCCCCCGACCGAGCAGATCGTCATCCGCTCCTCGGACTGACGGCGAGCGGCCGATCCGTAGACTCGGAGCATGAGTGCATCGGGCGGCGGCAAGGCGATCATCGCGGCGTTCCTGGCGAATATGGGAATCGCGATCGCGAAGTTCGTCGCCTGGTTCCTCTCGGGATCCGCGTCGATGCTCGCAGAGGCCATCCACTCGGTCGCCGACTCAGGCAACCAGCTGCTGCTCATGCTCGGCGGGCGCCAGGCGAAGAAGCGCGCCGACCGCGAGCATCCGTTCGGCTACGGCCGCGAGCGCTACGTGTACGCGTTCGTCGTCTCGATCATCCTGTTCTCCGTCGGCGGCCTCTTCGCGATCTACGAGGGCGTCGAGAAGCTCACGCATCCGCACGCCCTCGACCCGCAGTGGTGGTGGCTGCCGATCGTCGTGCTCGTCATCGCGATCGTGCTGGAGTCGTTCTCGCTGCGCACCGCCGTCGTCGAGAGCAACCACGTCCGCAAGAAGGGGCAGTCGTGGGTGCAGTTCGTGCGCCACGCGAAGGCCCCCGAGCTGCCGGTCGTGCTCCTCGAAGACATCGGCGCCCTCACGGGCCTCGCGTTCGCCCTCCTCGGTGTGGGGCTCACGGTCATCACGGGCAACCCGGTGTTCGACGCGATCGGCACGCTCATGATCGGCACGCTGCTCATCATCATCGCGATCGTGCTCGGCATCGAGACGAAGAGCCTGCTCGTCGGCGAGGGCGCGACCGATGCCGATCACCGGCTCATCGTCGAAGCGATCACCGAGGGCGGCGAGATCGAGCGGCTCATCCACATCAAGACGCTCTACCTCGGCCCCGACGAGCTGCTCGTCGCCGCGAAGCTCGGCTTCGCGACCGACCGCACCCTCGCCGACGTCGCGCACGACATCGACGCGATCGAGAAGCGCGTGCGCGCGGCGGTCGCGGCGGCCAGGGTCATCTACCTCGAGCCGGCCGTGTTCCGCGGCGACCACCCGCACCCCGCGACGGATCAGATCGTGCTGAAGTCGACCGACTGATTCCATCCACCGGATGCGTGTGCGATCCGGTGTCCGCGCGCTGGAAGACTGGCTCCATGGAGTACTGCGTCTTCACCGAACCCCAGCTCGGCGCGACCTACGGCGATCAGCTCGCGTTCGCCCAGGCCGTCGAACGCCACGGCTTCACGGGCTTCTTCCGCTCGGACCACTACCTCTCGATGGGCTCGCGCGACGGACTGCCCGGCCCGACCGACGCATGGACGACCCTCGCCGCGCTCGCGCGTGAGACAACGAGCATCCGCCTCGGCACGCTCGTCTCGCCCATCACGTTCCGCCACCCGGGCATCCTGGCGATCCAGGTCGCGCAGGTCGACGAGATGTCGGGCGGACGCGTCGAGCTGGGGCTCGGCGCCGGGTGGTTCGAGCGTGAGCACGAGGCGTACGGCATCCCGTTCCCGGCCAAGCGCTTCGGCCCGTTCGAGGAGCAGCTCGAGATCGTGACCGGCCTGTGGTCGACGCCGCTCGGCGAGACGTACTCGTTCTCGGGCCGCCACTACACGCTCGTCGACGCACCGGCACTGCCGAAGCCCGTGCAGCAGCCGATCCCGCTCATCGTGGGCGGCGGCGGAACCCGCCGCACGCCCGACCTCGTCGCCCGCTTCGCGACCGAGTACAACCTCGGCTTCCCGAAGGAGGACGCGATCCAGGAGCGCCTCGACCACGTGCGCGCCGCATGCGAGCGCATCGGCCGCGATCCGGGATCGCTCAAGATCTCGATCGCGATGTCGACGATCGCGGGGGCGTCGGATGCCGAGATCGCCCGTCGCGCCGAGCGCATCGGCCGCACGCTCGAAGAGGTGCGCGACGGCACGAACATCGTCGGCGGCCCAGACGAGATCGCCGAGCGCATGGACCGCTACCGCTCGTTCGGCATCGAGCGCGTGTACCTCCAGCTCCTCGACCTGCAGGACGTCGACCACGTCGAGTACCTGGGCGCCGAGGTGCTGCCGCGGTTGCCGTAGCACTCACCCTGTACAAGAGGTCTTGCGTCCGCTGCGCGGGGTGCCCCCGGCGAGACATTCCCCCGCCGGCCTTCGGTCGGCTCCCGCCGAACCCGATGCCGGCTCGCCGGGAGGGCACCCCGCGCAGCTCATCGGATGGCTCAGGCTCGCTGCGGTGAAATGAGTCAGCGCTTCGACTCGAAGAACTCGCGCAGCAGCGCGGTCGCGGCATCCGCTTCGACTCCCGCGATGACCTCGGCGCGATACGGCAGCCGACGATCGCGCACGACGTCGTATACGGAGCCGGCCGCCCCCGCCTTGTCGTCCCACGCGCCGAACACGAGCCGCGACACGTGGGCCTGCAGCAGCGCCCCCGCGCACATGACGCACGGCTCCAGCGTCACGACGAGCGTGCAGCCCTCGAGGTTCCACGAGCCGACGGATGCCGCCGCCTCACGCAGCGCGACGACCTCGGCGTGCGCCGTGGGGTCGTTCGTGACCTCGCGGAGGTTGCGTCCTTCGCCGATGATCGAGCCCGACGCATCCGTCACCACCGCACCGACCGGAACGTCGCCGCGCGACCCCGCCTCGGCCGCGAGCGAGAGAGCGCGGCGCATCGCGGTCAGGTCTGCGGGCGAGTTCACATCCCAGAGCGTACGCGGATGCCGCATCCGCCGCGCCCGCGGCCCCTCGCCGACGCGCCGCGCCCGATAACCTGAGTGCATGCGCCTGCACGTCGCCGACCACCCGCTCATCACGCACAAGCTCACGGTGCTGCGCGACGAGCGCACCCCCTCGCCGGTCTTCCGCCAGCTCACCGAGGAGCTCGTGACGCTCCTGGCATACGAGGCCACCCGCAACGTGCGCGTCGCGGCGATCGAGATCCAGACGCCCGTCTCGAAGACGAACGGCGTGAAGATCGACGAGCCCCGCCCGATCGTCGTCCCGATCCTGCGCGCGGGCCTGGGCATGCTCGACGGGATGGTCAAGCTGCTGCCGACGGCCGAGGTCGGCTTCCTCGGCATGGTGCGCAATGAAGAGACGCTCGAGCCCACGACGTACGCCGAGCGTCTGCCGCTCGACCTGAGCGACCGCCAGTGCTTCGTGCTCGACCCGATGCTCGCGACGGGCGGATCGCTGGGCATGGCGATCGACTTCCTGTTCCGCCGCGGCGCACAGGACGTCACGGCGATCTGCCTCCTCGGTGCGCCCGAGGGTGTCGCTGCGATCGAGCGTCAGGTCGGCGACCGCGACGTGACCCTCGTGCTGGGTGCGCTCGACGAGCGCCTCAACGACAAGGGCTACATCGTGCCCGGCCTCGGTGACGCCGGCGACCGCCTCTACGGCACGGTCTGAGGCTCGCGCGCGGGGCGCGCGCCGCGTGTGCGCCGCGCGCCGCGCGTGCCGCGGCTTCCGCGCATGTCGTGCGTGTTGTGCGACTTCGCGAGGGCGGCGTAGAAGACGACGTCGGCCGCGAGCTTGCCTGCGAGCAGACCCCAGATGGGGTCGGGCGCCATCCACACGCCGAGCAAGAGCGCGGCGGGGCGGATGACCAGCGTGTCCACGAACTCGACCGGCCCGAACTCCGCCACGAGCAGCGCGAACGCCCCGCGCCGGGCTCGGCCGTGCGCCGCGATCGAGTGCTCGGAGTAGATCGTGATCGCGAGCACCCCGTAGAACCCGAGGATCGCGCCGACCAGCCCCGCGAGGGCGATGGCGACGGGCGCGTCGGTCCAGACGGTGACGCCGAGTCCTGCGAGCACGAGTGCAGCCGTCCCGGCGATCTCACCGGGGAGGTACCGGCACAGCCAGAACACCGGACCGCGACGGGCGGTCCCGGTGTCGGTGATCTGGATCGTGGTCATCGCGCGCTCCTCTCTCGGGGAAAGGAGCGGATGCGGGTCGCGGTGATACGCAGTTGCGGCATCCACCCCTCGCCGAGCGGATGCCGCAACCTGCGCGTGAGCGCTCCGCAAGGTTACGGGGCGCGGCGGAACGACCCCAACCGGGTTGACATCGCGGCCCGGGCGTCATAGAGACCTGGGGGGACCGAGACTTCGACGCGTGGCGCCCCTAATCGATGAGCGGGGCATCCGGCGGCGGGCGGCGCCCCGTCTCCTGCTCCCAGAATTCGAGCTGCTGCGTGAGAGCCTTCGCGAGTTCGAACACCTGCTCGGGAGGAATCCGGATGCGACTGACGACGCGCGCCGGCACGACCGTGCGCCGGTCCCCCGTGTCGGGATCGATCTCTTCGCGCGGCGGCTGAGCGAGGGTCACGAAGTCCATGACGAACACCGTCTGCGTGTGCCAGACGTTCGCGAAGTCGGCGTACGAGCCGCCGATGAGCTCGGGCGGCAGGTCGATCTCGAACTGACGGGGGATGTCGGCCATGGGATGCCTCCTGCGTCCGTTCGCCGAGTCTACGCGGGTGCCGTGACGGCGACTCCCGGATGCCCGGAGGCGAACACCGCGCCCTCGAGCGGTTCGGCCACGCCGACGAGGCGCGCGAAACCGCTGAGGCGCGCGACCCCGTCGGGCGTGCGCGGCAGATCGTCGAGGAGCCCCGGCGAGTACACGAGGTACGCCGTGTGCATCGCCCTCGAGATCGCGACGTTGAGCCTGTTGCGCAGCAGCAGGAACTCGAGCCCGCGCGGCGCGTCGCGGCCCGACGACGCCGCGAGCGACACGATCGCGACGGCGGCCTCCTGGCCCTGGAAGCGATCGACCGTGCCCACCGGGATCTCACGGAAGCCGGCCGCCGCGAGCGCCTCTTCGACCGCGACCTGCTGCGCGTTGTACGGCGTCACGACGATGAGGTCGCTCTGCGCGAGCGGACGTTCGTCGCAACGGAGCGTCTCGCCGTTCTCGCCGAACCGCACGTCTCGCCATGGCCGGCCGATGAGGTCGCGCACGATCGACACGACGACCGCGGCCTCTTCGGGCGACTGCGTCGCGTTCGCCTTGTGCCGTACGGGCACCGGGTGCAGCCCCGGCTCGATGCCCGCGAGCTCGCGCAGCGCCGTCGACGGGTGCGACGCGAGCTCTCCGCGGTACGACAGCTGCGACACGGGAGCAGCGACCGCCGGGTGCATGCGCCACGTCCGCGCGAGGAAGTAGCCGTACTCGGGCTGGATGACGTCGGCGCCGTCCATGACCCAGCCGAGAGCCGAGGTGTCGACGGGCTCGGGGTGCGTGCCCTGACTGACTTGCGGCAGCTGCTGCGGGTCGCCCAGAAGAAGGAGCCGCGGCGACGCGAGCGACACGGCGATCGTCGACGCGAGCGAGAACTGACCCGCCTCGTCGATCACGAGCAGGTCGAGACTGCCGCGCGGAATGCGCCCCTCGTGGCTGAAATCCCACGCTGTGCCGCCGATGACGTACCCGCCGGTCTGCTCGGCCGCGAACGCGGCGACGCCGTTCTTCGGGATCGCCGTGTACAGGGGTTCGGATGCCGCGTCCTTCGGCGCCTTCGCGACCTGCTCGCGGGGCACACCCGCTCCGACGATCCGGTCGAGCATGTTCTCGACGACCTTGTGCGACTGGGCGACCACGCCCACCTTGTAGCCGTGGTCGCGCACGAGGCGTGCGATCACGTGCGAGCCGACGTAGGTCTTACCCGTGCCCGGAGGCCCTTGCACCGCGAGGTAGCTGCGATCGAGATCGAGGATCGCCCTCGAGATCGCCGCGACGTCGTCGGGGCCCGCCGCAGGCAGCGCGTTCGAGAACGTGCGCGGAGGCCGACGCAGCAGGATGTCGGTCGCCGGATCCTGCGGCAGGGCGGGAGCCTGGGCGATCACGGCATCCGCCCACGCGTCGATCGCGAGCTGCTGGTTGCCGGCGCGCGGCGGAGCCTCGGGCGTCAGTGCGATCGGAAGCTCGGCCCACGTGACGTCGCCGACCGCGTACTCCTCGACGATCGCGCCGTCGTCGAGCACGTCGATGACCGTCACGCGGTGGTCCGCGTGGATCCACCGCGGGCGAGCGTCGAACGGGAAGTCGACGGGCAGCTCGTAGAGCGCGAACGGGTTGCCGCCCTCGGTCAGCCGCGTGCCGGGCGCGAGCTCGCCCCGCAGCTCGAGGAGCCGCCGGTCGGAGCGCGCGCCCTCGGGACGGTGCCAGTCCTCGACCACGCGGCAGCGCGCACGGTCGAGAGCGACGACGTCGCGTGTCTCCTCCCACACCGACACCGGCTCGCGGAGCCGCAGGAAGTGCGTCGCCCAGAAGGACTTCGACTCGCGCGGGTAGTAGTCGATCGCGGCAGCGCCGAGGCGCAGCGCGACCGCCTCGGGCGAGTCCTCCGGAAGCGACTTCGCGAGCTCCCCCAGCGCCAGCGCGCGCGACGACGGCTCGTACACGCGCTCGTCGGGCTCGGGCTCGGGCGACGGCCGCAGATCCGCCTCTCGGGCGCGGTCGACGAGCCAGTCGCGCAGGCGCCTCGTCGAGACGCAGTCGTAGCGGTTGTAATCGGCGAGGTCGTCGAAGATCGCGGATGCCGCGGCCGCGTCACCGTCTTCGCGCAGGGCGCGCGCCTCGACGTATCGGACGATCGAGTCGTCGCCCTTCTGCACGTCGCTCGTGCGCACTTCGTCGCCCATGTAGAGCGGTTCGAGCTTCTTGATCGAGTACGACCGCGAGCCGACGCGCAGCGCGCGCCTCACGATCGGATACAGGTCGACGAAGACTCCGTCGCGCAGCAGCCGATCGACGTCGGCCTCACGCACGCCGTGGCGCGCCGCCATCGCAAGCAGGTGCGTCGGCTCGTACGGCGCGTAGTGGTAGATGTGCATGCCGGGGAACTGCTTGCGCCGCAGCGCGACGATGTCGAGGAACGTCTCGAGCGCGCGCCGCTCCTCTTCGAACGAATGCGCCCACAGGGCGGTGTACTGCTCGCGGTCGTCGACCCACCCGAAGAGATAGTCGATCCCCCACTCGACGGCTTCGCCCTCGGTGTACAGCGGGTCGCCCTCGAAGTCGAAGAAGAGATCGCCGTGATCGGGTCGCGGCAGCGCGCCCAGCGCCTTCGGCGCGACGACCTCGAACGTCGGCCCAGCCGGCTCGGGGGCCACCGCTTCTTCGGGCTCTGCCACCGGGGGAGCGACCTTCGTCACAACCCCCGCGGGGCTCGCGAGCTGCAGTCGAGCCTGCGTGCGCAGCGACGAGAACGTGTCGGGGCTCATGCGGGCGGGCGGGACGGATGCCTCGGCGAGCCGATCGATCGTGTCGATCCCGGCGGCGAGCAGCCGCTCGCGCTGCACCGGCCGCATCCCGGCGACGAGGAGCAGATCGCGTGATGCCTCGACCTCGAGTTCGCACGTCGCGCAACGCCCGCACGCCATGACCGCGAGCTCGCCCCGCGGGTCGCCCCATGCGATCGCGGGACCCTCCGCCCCGAGGTCGAGGCGGCGGTCATCGACGAGCGCGCGGAGCCGGCCGCGTCGCAGTGCGAACACCGGCAGCAGGTCGTCGACCTCGTGGACGCTCACGGTGCCGTCGCCCAGCAGCAGTTCGACGCGGTCGGACCGCGGGACCCCCAGACGATCGAGCTGCGCGACGTATGCCGCGAGCTGCATCAGCGCCGTGACACGCGCGTGGCGGGCGAGCTTCGTGTCTTGCACGACCCACGGGCCGACGCCGCGGGAGCCTTCGGGCGCGTCGCGCACGAGGAAGTCGGCGAACCCCACGAAATCGTCCGTCGCGAACGTGGCTTGGTAGATGACGTCGGCGTCGGACGCGAGCGCCTTCTCGGTCTCAGCGACGGCCGCGGCGAGCGCGTCGGCGTCGTACGTTTTGGCCTCGGGGATCTCGACGACCCCCGCACCGAACCGCTCGCGGTACGCGGCGAGCACGCGCTGCTCATGCTGATGCCCGAGCCGCCCCGCCCGCTCGAGCGTCAGATCCACCGGCTCTTCGACCGCGGGCACGCGCCCGAGCTTCGCGTCGATCGCGCGCAACCACGCGAACTCGCACTCTGCGGCAGCCTTGAGATCGCTTGCGCTCCAGACGAACCGGCCTTCGTTCTCGATGTAACGCATGCTCCCCTTCCCTGCTCTCGACGATAGCCGCGGCATCCGACACGACGTCGTTCGCACCTGCAAGACTGGGGACGTGATCACCGACCTGCCGTTCGAGAGCGCGTACCGCCACGGCTACGCGCGCATCGCCGCGTGCACGATCCCCGTGGCGCTCGCCGATCCCGTCGCGAACGCGCAGGCCGTCCTCGAGACGGCGCGCGAATGCCACGACGAGGCCGTCGCCGTCGCGATCTTCCCCGAGCTGTGTCTGTCCGGGTACTCGGTCGAAGACCTCATGATGCAGGACGCGCTGCTCGACGGCGTCGTCGCCGCGATCGAGCGGCTGGTCGAGGCATCCGTCGATCTCCTGCCGATGATCATCGTCGGCGCGCCGCTGCGCCACCGCAACCGCCTCTACAACTGCGCCGTCGTCATCCACCGCGGCGAGCTACTCGGCGTCGCGCCGAAGTCGTACCTGCCGACGTATCGCGAGTTCTACGAGCGGCGCTGGTTCGCGCCGGGCGACGACCAGATCGGCGAAGACATCCGGGTGGGCGAGCTCGAGGCGCCGTTCGGGCCCGACCTGCTGTTCGAGGCGCTCGATGTTCCGGGCCTGGTCGTCCACGCCGAGGTGTGCGAAGACATGTGGGTGCCGATCCCGCCGTCGTCGCGCGCGGCGCTCGCCGGCGCGACGGTGCTCGCCAACCTGTCGGGCAGCCCGATCACGATCGCGCGCGCCGACGACCGCAAGACACTGTGCCAGTCGCAGTCGTTCCGCTGTCTCGCCGCATACGCGTATTCCGCCGCGGGCATGGGCGAGTCGACGAACGACGTCTCGTGGGACGGCCAGACGATGATCTACGAGTCGGGCAACCTGCTCGCCGAGACCGAGCGGTTCCCCGATGGCCCTCGCCGCAGCGTCGCCGACGTCGATCTCGACCGGCTGCGTCAGGATCGCATCCGCCAGGGCACCTTCGACGACAACAGAAGGTCGGATGCGACGCTGTTCCGCACCGTGCATTTCGAGCTCGATCCTCCCGGCGCCGACATCGGGCTCATGCGCGTGCTCGACCGGTTCCCGTTCGTGCCCGACGACCCCGAGCGGCTCGCGCAGGACTGCTACGAGGCGTTCAACATCCAGGTGTCGGGGCTCGTGCGCCGCATGGAGGCCATCGGCGCGCCGAAGCCCGTCCTCGGCGTCAGCGGCGGACTCGACTCGACCCACGCCCTGCTCGTCGTGGCACGCGCGATGGACCGAATGGGCCGCCCGCGCAGCGACATCCTCGCGTACACGATGCCGGGCTTCGCGACGAGCGACCACACGAAGTCGAACGCGATCGCCCTCGCCGAGGCGGTCGGCGCGTCGATCGAGACGATCGACATCCGGCCGCTCGCAACCGAGATGCTCGAGCGCATCGGCCATCCGTTCGCAGAAGGCGAGCCGGTGCACGACATCACGTTCGAGAACGTGCAGGCCGGCATCCGCACCGACTATCTGTTCCGCCTCGCGAACCACCACGGCGGCATGGTCATCGGCACCTCCGACCTCTCCGAACTCGCGCTCGGGTGGGCGACGTACGGGGTCGGCGACCACATGAGCCACTACACCGTCAACGCGGGAGTGCCGAAGACCCTCATCCAGCACCTCATCCGCTGGGTCATCTCGCACGGCGAGGGCGTCGACGGCTCGACCAGGCTCTCGCCCGAGGCGGCGCGCGTCCTGCAGTCCGTGCTCGACACCGAGATCAGCCCCGAGCTCGTGCCGATGACGCAGGACGGCAGGCTGCAGTCCACCGAGGACCGCATCGGCCCCTACGCGCTCCACGACTTCGCGCTGTTCCACGTGCTGCGCTACGGATTCCGTCCGTCGAAGATCGCGTTCCTCGCGGCGCACGCGTGGGGCGATGCGGATGCCGGGGCCTGGCCTCCCGGATTCCCCGACGAGGACCGCTACGCGTACGACCTCGCGACCATCGTGAAGTGGCTGCGGGTGTTCCTGCAGCGGTACTTCGCGTTCGCGCAGTTCAAGCGATCGGCGGTGCCCAACGGGCCGAAGGTCTCGCCCGCCGGCTCGCTGTCGCCGCGCGGCGACTGGCGCGCGCCGTCCGACGGCACAGCCACGACGTGGCTCGCCGAGCTCGACGCCGCGCTGCCCGACGACCTGCGCGGCTGAACCTGCGCGGCTGGGCTCATTCCTCCTTCCGCGCCCACGCGAGCGTGATGATCCACCCGTCGCGCGACAGGTCGACGAGCTCGTACTGCGTCTTCCGGTCGGGCACCCAGCCCTTCGTCCGCGCGGAGTTCAGCCGCACGTTGTCGCCGCGGATGAGGTTCTTGCGCCCGTCTGCCTCGCGGATCGCGACGACGCGCGTCCAATGCTCGAGGAGCGACTGCACGTTGTCCTCGTCCAGGAGGTGGGAGTGGCGGCGCATCTCGCGGATCGTCGCTTCGTCCGGATGCGCGTCCCGCAGATCGAGCCCGATCGCGAGATCGGGGTCCGCCACCGCGACGACTGTCGCGCCGCGGAAGCTCACGTTGCGGATCGTCAGCGGGACGCTCCGGCCGTCGACCTCGGCGTAGAGCTCGGTGCGGTGGCCGAACTTCGTCGGCTGTTCGCGGATCACCGCGATGTCGCCTTCGCCGATGCCGAGACGGGCTGCGATGAGCTCCTTCGCGAGTATGCGCTTGCGGTCGTGCTCGCTCATCTTGGGGTCCCAGCCCAGACGCGCGCTGATGCCGGCCGGTGTGTCGAGCCGTACCGATTCCATTGCCGCCCCTTCCGTATCCCGATCCGTGTGCCTTCATCATGGCCAGCCGCGCGCCACGCGAAAAGGGCCCTTGGGCCCATGCGAGCCCGCGGCGCTCGGTGCGATGATGTCGTCACGGCCCGAGGCAGGTGCCGGCGGGCCGCATGAGCTATGAACGGGTTCGCAGCAGTCGACTTCGAGTTCGCGCGGCAGGTGCTGCAACGCGGCACCGCCGCGCTGTTCCTCATCGCCTTCATCTCGACGCTCAATCAGTTCCGACCGCTCCTCGGCGAGCACGGTCTGCAGCCCGCGCCGCGACTGCTGCAGTGGGCGGCCTCGTCGAAGTCTCGCGGCCGCCTGCTGCGACCGACGATCTTCCGCTACATCGACTACACCGACCGGCGACTGGTGATCCTCTGCTGGGCCGGGATCGCGATCGCGGCGGTCCTGCTGGTCGGACTCCCCCAGCTCGGTCCGCCGTGGGTCCCGATGCTGTGCTTCCTCGCACTCTGGATCGGCTACATGTCGATCACGAGCATCGGCCAGACCTTCTACTCGTTCGGGTGGGAGATGCTGCTGCTCGAGATGGGGTTCCTCGCGGCATTCCTCGGATCCGACGACCAGCCGCCGGCGACCGCGATCATCGTGCTGTTCTGGTGGCTGCTGTTCCGGCTCGAGTTCGGCGCGGGCATGATCAAGATCCGCGGCGGACGCGAGTGGCGCGACCTCACGGCCCTCACCTATCACCACGAGACGCAGCCGATGCCCGGCCCGCTCAGCAGGCAGGCGCATCTTCTGCCCCGGTGGTTCCACAAGCTCGAGGTGCTGGGCAATCACTTCGCACAGCTCGTGGTGCCGTGGTTCCTCTTCGCGCCCATCTTCGGCCTGTGGATCCCCGGTCCCGTGCCCGCGATCATCGGAGCCGTCGCCGCAGCCGTCGTGATCGGAACGCAGCTGTGGCTCGTCATCACGGGCAACTTCGCGTGGCTCAACTGGGCGACGATCGTGCTCGGCTTCTCGGCGGTCGGGCTGCCCGGCATCCGGTCCGAACCGATGCGGCCGCCCAGCGACCCGCCATGGCTGATCGACGGACTCCCGCTCTACTGGGTGATCGTGACCTCCGCGGTCACGCTGCTGTACATCGTGCTGAGCTGGTGGCCTGCGCGGAACCTCGTGGCGCGCAGGCAGCTCATGAACGCGAGCTTCAACCGCTGGCAGCTCGCGAACGCCTATGGCGCGTTCGGGACGGTCACGAAGGAGCGCATCGAGTACATCGTCGAAGGCACGATGGACGAGGATCCGGATGCCGCGACCTGGCACGCGTACGAGTTCAAGGGCAAGCCGGGCGACGTGTTCCGCATCCCGCGCCAGTTCGCCCCGTACCACCTGCGTCTGGACTGGCTCATGTGGTTCCTGCCGCTCGGGCGGCCGATCGAGGAGTGGTTCACAACCTTCCTCGTGCGCCTCCTCGAAGCGGATCCGCCGACTCTGCGTCTGCTCGCGCACGATCCGTTCGACGGCGAGCGCCCGAGGTGGGTGAGGGTCGTGACGTACCGCTATCGTTTCGCGACGCGGGAGGAGTTCAAGCGCAGGGGGCAGCGGTGGATGCGCGACCGGCGACGGCTGCTCGTGCGGCCGGTCGCCGGCAGGCGCGAGGGGCGCGACACGATAGCCTAGAGCGCTTGCGCCTTTGCACACCTCGATCACCCAAGGAACAGCATGTCCACACCCACCGAGCCGGCTGTCGACCAGCCGACCCAGCCCTACCCGCCGGCACAGCAGACGGCGGCCTACCCGGGGCTTGACCAGCCGACGGCGGTGTACGGCGCCGCGCCGTTCGCGCCCGCGCCGGACACCCGCCCGAAGCTCCTCGGCATCATCGCTCTGGTCGTCGCCGTGGTCGGCGTCGTGCTCGTCGCCTTCGGCTTCGTTCCGGTGGCCGGAGTTTCGTTCATCTTCGCTCTGCTCGGCGGACTCGTCCTGCTCGCGGCGCTCATCCTCGGTATCGTCGTGCTCGCCAACAAGAAGCACGGCGGCAAGGGGCTCGGCATCGCGGCGCTCGCGATCGCCGTTCTCGGCGGCTTCGCCGCCATCGCGGCGATGGTCTTCTCGTTCGTGCTCATCGGCCTGACCGCGGCGGCGGCCGTCGACGAATCCGTCACGTCTTCGGATGTCACGGCGGAAGACGAGGCGACCGACGACGGCACGTCGACCGATGACGGGGCCGTCGATGACGCTCCCGCAGCGGGTGCCTACGACGAGGAGGCGTACCTCGCCATCGTCCGCCCCGAGATCCTCGCGATCGTGCAGGACGCCGTCCCGGGGATCTCCGAGGCGGAGGTCGCGGCCGTCTACAGCGACGAGACGCTCGTGATGCTGGGCACGCCGTTCGTCGGGCTCGACGACGCCGCGATCGAGGCCAACCGCGAGCCTTTCGTCTCGTCGATGGTCGGCATGTCCGACGGAATCTTCACCGAAGACCACGCGAACCGCCTGTACGACGCGATCGTGACCGCGGCGCGTCAGCACCTCGCGGAGTAACGCCCCCGACGCAGAACGCCCGTCGGGCGTCGATCGCATCGCGATTCGGCACCCGGCGGGCGTTTCATCATTCGGTTTCCGCGGCGGTGTCGGTGTCGTTGTCGGCCGGGGCCTCGCCCACCGCGGATGCCTCGGTGGGGGCATCCGCGGTGGGACCGCTCTCCGCCGCCTCGCTCGCTTCAGCCGGCTCTGTCTCGACAGTCGCGCCGGGCTGGGGCTCCTCGACCTCTTCCTCGATCTCCTCGATGAAGATCGTCTCGCTGTCGGCGAGCCCGGATGCGTCGTCGATCGCCTCGGCGGCGACGACGGCGCGGCGCTGCCACTCCTCGGCCTCTTCGCTGCGGCCGAGCTCCTCGAGCACGGCGGCTCGCGCCGAGAACAGTGCGGGGCTCCACTCGTACGCGCGGTCGGGGTCGAGCTCCGGGATGTCCAGCTCGAGCAGCGCGCGCTCGGTCTGGCCGAGGTCGAGACGCGCGCCAGACATCGCGATGGCAAGTTCGACGCGCACCGCGGGAGGGAGCGTCGAACGGTCGACGCTCCGCCCGAGCTCGAGCGCCCGATCGGGACGGCCGACGCCGCGCTCGGAGTCGACCATGAGCGCGATCTGGTCGTCGCGCCCCGAGATCCGACGGAACGTGCGCAGCTCGCGCAGCGCGAGGGCGTAGTCGCCGATCGCGTAAGCGGTGATCGCAGCCGTTTCGCGCACCACGGCGATTCGGCCCGCGCTGCGGACGGCGGCCAGCGCATGCTCGTGGGCGAGCGCGGGATCATCGTCGATGAGCGCCGCCGCCATCGCGAGGTGGCGGGCGACCTTCTCCGCGTTCTCCTTGCTCAGCGTCTTGAGCTCGTTGCGGGCGGCCGGGTTGAGGTCGCGCGGCGTCACGTCGTCGGGGATGGGAGGTGCCGGATGCCGCGCCGCCCGTGCCTCGGACTCGCGCATCTGGTCGCGCGACCTGTCGTCGCGTGCGCCGGCGCGGGGCGGTCGTCCACCGGGCGCACCGAAGCGGTTGTCGCGACGCTGGTCCGTGCGCTGCGGGCGGCCGCCGGGACGACCGTCGCGATGGGCGCCTGACTCGCGACGATCACCGTACGTTTTGTCGCCGCGGTATTCGCCCTTCCGGCCACTGCCCGCGCCGCGCTTCTCACCGTACGGCGGGCGGCCGGCACCGCGCTTGTCGCCGTAGGAGCGGTCGCTGCTGCGGTCGGCGCCGTAAGGCTTGCCGGATGCCGCGCGCCGGTCGCTTCCGGGACGATCGTCGGAGCGCCTGCCCGCGTACGGCTTCTGCTCCCCTGAGCGGCGGCCGCTGCTCGAGCGCTTGTCGCCGTAGGGCTTGTCGCCGTAGCGCTTTCCCCCGGGGGCCCGGCTGGAGCGCTCACGGTCGGCTCGGGGCGAGTCGGATCGATCGGAGCCGCGCTCAGGACCGGTGCCGCTGCGGTCGCGACTCGAGGGGCGATCGGAGCTCCGTCGGTTTCCGTCGTCTGCCGCGGCGTACCGCGGACGCGGTCGCTTGTCGCGGGACTCTCGCTCGTCCGACATGGCTCTCCTTATCGCCTTGGGGGCTGCGCTGTTCGTTTGTGTGTTAACGCCGAATGGCCACCGGTGTGGTGGCCATTCGGGGATGTGGGTGTCCGGCGGTGTCCTACTCTCCCACAGGGTCCCCCCTGCAGTACCATCGGCGCTGAAAGGCTTAGCTTCCGGGTTCGGAATGGGACCGGGCGT
>NZ_DATMFG010000018.1:0-127982 GCF_035556355.1 Microbacterium sp. | reverse complement strand
CACTACAACAGCGAATCAGCCCGCCGCGCAGCCCTGCCCGCCTGGCTGCACTTCTACAATCACCACAGGCCCCACACTGCGATCGGGAAGCTCCCGCCCATCAGCCGGATCTCAAACAACCTGCCTGGGCAGTACAGCTAGTTCTTGCCGGGCACCTTCTTGACCTTCACCGCGCCGGTGGCGACGATCGACGAGCCGGCGCCGGTCGCCGTCACCGCGAAGCTGCCGTGCGGCGTGCCGTCGGGGATGACGATGTCGAGGGTCGCGCTGCCCTTCGCGTCGGCGATCTGCGCGCCGAGCGCCGTGTCGCCCGCGGCGAGTGCGACCGACTCACCGGGTCGGAAGCCCGACGCCGTGACCGACACGTGCTCGCCCGGGGGCGTCGGCGGGTTGGGTGTCGCGATCTTGCCGCCCTTCGCCCTCGTGTTCGCCTCGGCGCACGGGTCGGCGGCGACGCCCACAGCGGGCAGCTCCTCACCGTCGATCACGCCGTCGTCCTCGCGGACGACGACCTGTCCGAACGCCTCGTCGCCCATCACGACGCCGCGCGTGTTGGTCACCGAGATCGTGAATGCCGTGGACGCCGCGGTCGAGGCCACGTCGTCTCCGAACGTCGGGACCGGCACGGACTTGCACACCTCGCCCTTCGCGAATGTGACCTTCGTCGCGATGATCCCCACCTTGGACGTCGCCGCCGCGGAGCCCATGACCGACACGTAGACCTCGGAAGCGGTCTTCGCGGGCGCCGACAGCACGACCGGCACGCGCACCTCGCCGGCGCCGGAGCGCTCCTCGACGTACGTGGTCGCGGTGTCGACCGAGATCACCGGCTTAGTCGTCGCCTTGCCGAGCGCCGGGCGGTCGAACGCGAGGTCCGACACATACGCGGCGCCATCCGGCGTGCCCGAGATGCCCGGCGCTCCCGTCAGACGCACCTCGCGAAGATCGTTGACCTTCAGTCCGGCCGCCGCGACCTCCGAGAGAGGCAGGCTGACCTTCTGCAGGACGATCTTGCCGAGCGTCGTCGGGTTCTGCGCGCTCTGCGGCAGGCGCACGAGCGCCCCCGGGTTGAGCTCGGATGCCGCGGCGCTGAAGGTCTTGCCCTTGCCGTCGACCACCGTGATCACGAGGTCGGTGCCGCCGCCGTAGGGGACCGTCTCGTCGGCCGCCGTCCGGAACGTGAGCGCCGTGTAGGCGGAGGCGTTCCGGAGCTTCGCGGGGACCGGCACGGTGATCCCGCCCGTCGCATCCGACCACGACAGACGTCCGACCGGGGTCGCGACGACATCGCCCGCGAAGCGCACGGTCGTCCAGTGCGGCACCTGCGCCGACGCGAGCGTCGAGCACGCGGGCAGCTCCTGCGGCACCGCGCGACCGTCGAGGCTCGCGCACACGGTGAGCGAGGCCGATCCGAACGCGCGCGCGGTCGTCGCCGGGCTCTCGAACGTCTCGAGGTCGGCGCGCGCCGACGAGGGCTGTGTCGCGACCGTGCGCACGTCGATGTCGGCGGTCGTGGCGGTCTTCGCGCCCGTCGTGAACGGGTCGAGGAACTGCGTCTCGCCGCCCACCGTCGCGCGGAACCAGCCCGCCATGAGCGAAGTGCCCACGTCGTACTGCTTCTCGGGCGACAGCCGGATCGAGGTCGCGGATGCCGAGGGCGACGTGCCGCACACCTCGTCGTTCGCGCGCGCCGAGTTCGGGTTCGTGCCCGACCAGTCGTCGCTCACGTTGAACTCGTACCGTCCGGGCGTCCACACCGTGTTGAAGAAGTTGTGGTTGGCGCCCATGACCCACACGTCGGAGCGCAGCACGTCGTCGCCGAACGCGTGGCGCGAGTCGTCGTTCATGTGCTGGCCCTGCTGATTCGACACGTCGCCGTCGCAGTACGGGAGCACGACGAGGGTGGGCACGTTCGGCACCGTCATGCGCCCGAAGTCGACGGGAGCGAGCGGCAGGATCGACACGATGTCGAACGGCTTCGCGAGACCCTGGTTGAGGGTCGCCGCCGACGTCACGCCCTCGCCGCCGCGCGAGTGGCCCATGAGGCCGATGCGCGAGAAGTCGAAGCGGCCCTTGAGGTCGGCCGGCGTGAGCTCGACGACCGACGGGTCGATGCGGGCCGCTTCCGTGCCGCCGTTGCCGGTGAGCGCATCGGCGAGCGTGACGTCCTGACCGGTCGCGGCGTCGTGCAGCACGACGGGCTCGCCCTTGTTCGCCTTCTGGAACAGGCTGAGCGTGTCGAGGATGAGCTGCCCGCGGGCACGCGCGCCGTAGTCGAGCGCGAGCTGGTTGTCGTTCGAGTTGATCGCGTTCGCCGAGATCGAGATGACCGCGTAGCCGTTGCTCGCCAGCGCCTCGGCCGTGCCGTCGTAGCCCGCGTAGCTCGGGATCGACACCTGCGTCGGCGAGCACGGCCAGCGCAGCGGGTTCGCGGGCGTGCCCGCGCACGAGCTGTGGCGTCCGTGCAGCAGCACCACGAGCGGGCGCGGACCGCCGGTCGTCGGCAGGTAGATCTTGCCCTCGACCTCACCGCGGATGCCGCCGATGCCCGCGAGGTCGATCGCCTGGTCGCCGAAGCGGTAGATCGACTTCGTGTACGCGTAGGCGCCGTGGACCGCGGCATCCGGCGCCGTCTCGACCTCCGAGACCGCCTCGGTCTCGACGATCGCCGACTCGGGAACGGCTGCCTCATCGGTCGTTCCGGCTTCCGCGAACCAGCCCTGCTCGACGGTCGTGGCGTCGGCGACGGCGGGGTCGCTCGTGAGCGCGGTGAGCGTCGTGCCGCTCTCGGACTCGGTCGCGAAGCCGACGGCCACGCCGTCGACCTCGATCGTGGGGGCGTCCGACTTGATCTCGAGCGGCTCGTCGAGCTCGAGCTCGATCTCGTACACGCTGCCGAGGTCGGTCACCGTCCAGTTGTCGCCCGACGCGACGACGTTCTCTTCGGCGGGGGGGGCGCGGCTGCTGCGGGGACGGCGACGACGGGGGCGAGCACGAGCGACGCGGTGAGCGCGCCGACCGTGAGCCCCGCGAGCCGTCGCCGAGACGCCCGCACGGACGTGGGTGTCTTCATGGTGAGACCGTTCGATGGGGGATCGGATCCCGGGGTGGATCGGTCTCATCTGAGCGGTCGCGCGTTTCGACGTCGGTGCACGGCGGTTACCGCGATGTAACGGCCGCCGGGACCGTCTCGATCACCGGGAGGCAGGACGGGGCGGATGCCCCGCGCGCGTCACGCGTCGGCAGGGCTCCACGAGAGCGACTCGATGTAGCGCAGCAGCACGCCCTCGCGCAGCGCCCACGGCGACACGTCGAGCTCGCCCACGTCGAGGGCCGCCATCGCGGTGTGCAGCACGACGGCGGCCGCGACGATCTGGAACGTGCGGTCAGCGGTGATCCCGGGCAGCTCCTGCCTCGCCGACGCGGGGATGCGCGCGAGCCGCGGGATCCACGAGCCGAGGGCTTCGCGCGGCAGCCGCCACCGGTCGATGCCGGTCCACCCGCTCACGGAATACCCGACGAGCTTCGCGAGCGAGCGGATCGCCTTCGACGACCCGACGACGTGCTGGGGGCGGGGGAGTTCGCGGAACTCCGCTGCGACCGGCGCGAGCGTCGCGGTCGCGTGCGCGCGCAGTCGCTCGACCGCCTCTTCGCCGGGTGGGTCGTCGGGAAGGAACTGCACCGTCATGCGCCCCGCGCCGAGCGGCACGGATGCCGCGGCATCCGGCAGCTCATCGGCGCCGGCCGCGAGCTCGAGCGATCCGCCCCCGATGTCGAAGAGCAGTAGCTGGCCGGCGGCCCATCCGAACCACCGCCGCACGGCGAGGAACGTGAAGCGCGCCTCGGTCTCGCCGCCGAGCACCTGCAGCGGCTGCCCGAGCGCCTCTTCGATGCGCGCGATGACCTCGGCGCCGTTCGTCGCCTCGCGCACGGCCGATGTCGCGGTCGCGAGGAGCTCGTCGACGTTCTCGGATGCGGCGACCTTCCGCGCCTCGGTCGTCGCCGAGACGAGGGCGTCGACGCCCTCCTGGGAGATCGAGCCGTCGGGCTGCAGGTATCGCATGAGCCGCAGCACGGATCGCCGGCTCGTCGTCGCGAGCGGGCGACCCCCCGGCCGGACGTCTGCGACCAGCAGGTGGACGGTGTTCGAGCCGATGTCGAGGACCCCGAGGCGCACGCGTTCAGGTTAGCGGGAGCGGGTGACTACGATGGGCGCGATGTCCACCGACGAAGCGATCGACGCGACGACGGCGCACTCGCTCTACCGCGAGATCGGCCGCGCGGAATGGGCGCGCCTCGCGGCGGACATGGCGCAGCCGTTGAGCGAGACCGAAGTCGTGCAGCTGCGCGGTCTCGGCGACCGGCTCGACCTCACCGAGGTGCGCGAGGTGTACCTGCCGCTGTCGCGTCTCCTGTCGCTCTACGCCGAGAACACGAAGCGGCTCGGCGCCGAGACGGCGAGGTTCCTGCGCGAGGACGACACCACCACGCCGTTCGTCGTCGGCGTCGCGGGCTCCGTCGCGGTGGGCAAGTCCACGATCGCGCGTCTGCTGCGCGAGCTCATGAGCCGGTGGCAGGGGACGCCCCGCGTCGAGCTCGTCACGACCGACGGGTTCCTCTACCCGAACGCCGAGCTCGAGCGCCGTGGGCTCATGGATCGCAAGGGCTTCCCCGAGTCGTACGACCGCCGCGCGCTCGTGCGGTTCCTCACAGACGTCAAGAGCGGTGCGCCCGAGGCGCGTGCGCCGTTCTACTCGCACATGAAGTACGACATCGTCCCCGACGCGTACGTCACCGTCCGTCGGCCCGACGTGGTCATCGTCGAGGGTCTGAACGTGCTGCAGCCTCCGCCCACGCCGAACGACGTCGCGGTGAGCGATCTGTTCGACTTCTCGATCTACGTCGACGCCGACGCCGAGCACATCGCGCAGTGGTACGTCGATCGGTTCATGGCCCTCAAGACCGGCGCGTTCTCGAATCCGAACTCGTTCTTCAACGTCTTCTCGCACCTCACCGACGAGGAGGCCGTCGAGACGGCGCTCGGGTACTGGAACTCGATCAACCTCCCCAACCTCGAGGAGAACGTGCTGCCGACGCGCCACCGCGCGACCCTCGTGCTGCAGAAGGCGGCCGACCACACGGTCGAGCGGGTGCTCCTGCGCAAGCTCTGACCGCCCCGGGGTATTCGTACAGGTCCCTCGCAAACCCGCCCGCTTACGATGGTCGGCATGTGTGGAATCGTCGGATACGTCGGCCCCCGCCCGAGTCAGGACATCCTGATCTCCGGCCTCGCCCGACTCGAGTACCGCGGCTATGACTCCGCGGGCATCGCGATCATCGACGGGGACGGCAGCCTCGGCATGCGCAAGCGCGCCGGAAAGCTGAGCGCGCTCCGCGATGAGCTCACCGCCTCGCCGATCGCCGACGGCACGACGGGCATCGGCCACACGCGCTGGGCGACCCACGGCGGGCCGACCGACGCGAACGCCCATCCCCATCTCGCCGACGACGACAAGCTCGCCGTCATCCACAACGGCATCGTCGAGAATTACGCGGCGCTCAAGGACGAGCTGCTCGCACAGGGCTACGAGTTCCGCAGCGAGACCGACACCGAGGTGGCGGCCGTGCTGCTCGGCCACGAGTACCGCTCGAACGGGGGCGACCTCGTCGAGGCGTTCCGTGCGACCGTGAACCGCCTCGAGGGCGCGTTCACGCTGCTGGCCGTCCACAAGGACCACCCGGGCCTCGTCGTCGGCGCGCGCCGCAACTCGCCGCTCGTGATCGGCATCGGCGAGGGCGAGAACTTCCTCGCATCCGACGTCGCCGCGTTCGTCGAGCACACGCGCCACGCGCTCGCGATCGGCCAGGACGAGATCGTCGCCATCACGCCGTCGGGCGTCGAGGTCACCGACTTCTCCGGCAACGTCGTCGAAGTCGAGCCCTTCGAGGT
Source organism: Microbacterium sp. (assembly GCF_035556355.1). Taxonomy (GTDB): domain Bacteria; phylum Actinomycetota; class Actinomycetes; order Actinomycetales; family Microbacteriaceae; genus Microbacterium. Next base: position 122,032 of record NZ_DATMFG010000018.1, on the reverse strand, counting down.
CACGTGGGACGCATCGGCCGCCGAGAAGGGCGGCTGGTCGTCGTTCATGGCGAAGGAGGTCTCGGAGGAGCCGGAGGCCGTCGCGAACACGTTGCGCGGGCGCATCCGCGACGGCGCCGTCGCCATTCCCGAGCTCGACGGACTCGACGACCTGTTCCGCGGCGTGGATCGCATCATCGTGATCGCCGCCGGCACCGCCGCCTATGCGGGCATGGTCGGCAAGTACGCGCTCGAGCAGTGGGCGCGCGTGCCGGTCGACGTCGAGCTCGCGCACGAGTTCCACTACCGCGACCCTGTGATCGGCCCCAACACGCTCGTCGTCTCGATCAGCCAGTCCGGCGAGACGATGGACACGCTCATGGCTGTCAAGTTCGCGCGCGAGCGCGGCGCCAAGACGCTCTCGATCTGCAACACGCAGGGCGCGACGATCCCGCGCGAGTCGGACGCGATCGTCTACACGCACGCGGGCCCCGAGGTCGCCGTCGCGTCGACCAAGGCGTTCGTCGCGCAGATCACCGCGCTGTACCTGCTCGCGCTGCACATCGGCGCGGTGCGCGGCGAGCTGTCGCCGACCGAGGTCGCGCACCAGCTGCTCGAGCTCGAGGCCGTGCCCGAGAAGATCCAGCACATCCTCGACCACGAGCAGGAGCGCATCGAGCAGTTCGCGCACTGGATGGCCGACACGCGCTCGGTGCTCTTCCTCGGCCGTCACGCCGGGTACCCGATCGCGCTCGAGGGCGCGCTCAAGCTCAAGGAGATCTCGTACATCCACGCCGAGGGCTTCGCGGCGGGCGAGCTCAAGCACGGTCCGATCGCGCTCATCGAGCCCGGCCAGCCCGTGTTCGTGATCGTGCCGTCGCCGCGCGAGGCGCCGGTGCTGCACTCCAAGGTGGTCTCGAACATCCGCGAGATCCACGCGCGCGGTGCGCGCGTGATCGCGATCGCGGAAGAGGGCGACGCCGCGGTGCTGCCCATCTCCGACGAGGTGCTGCGCGTGCCGCTCGCCGACCCGCTGTTCGGGCCGATCCTCGCTGTCGTGCCGCTGCACATCTTCGCGATGGGCCTCGCGACCGCCAAGGGCCTCGACGTCGACCAGCCGCGCAACCTCGCGAAGTCGGTCACGGTCGAGTAGCGGCCCGCGTCCTGCTCGCTTCGGTAGGGTTGCGGATGCCGACCCTTCGGCGAGCTCAGCGACCGGCCTGGGGCGAGCTCAGACGTCGGTGCGAGGGAGGTCCAGGGTGATCGTCGGAATCGGCGTCGACCTCGTCGACATCGCCCGATTCGAGCGCAGCATCGAACGGACACCGCGACTGATCGAGCGGCTGTTCGCACCCTCCGAGCGCACGCTCCCGCCGCACTCGCTCGCGGCGCGGTACGCCGCCAAGGAGGCGCTCATCAAGGCGCTCGGCGGATCCGACGGCGTGCGCTGGACCGACATCGAGGTCACGCGCGAGGCATCCGGTCGCCCCCTGTTCGCGCTGTCGGGCACGACCGCGGAGGCCGTCGCCGACCGCGGCATCACGATGATGCACCTGTCGCTGTCGCATGACGCCGGCCTCGCGACGGCGTACGTCGTCGCCGAGGCGACCGGTTCGAACGGAGGCGCCGCGTGACGCGCTTCCCGGCGGGCGTCCTGCGCGAGGCCCGCATCGACGTCGGTGCGATCGCCGACAACGTGCGGCACCTGCGCCGGCTCACCGAGTCGGAGATCATCGCGGTCGTGAAGGCGGACGGCTACGGCCACGGCGCCGTGCGCTCCGCCGTCGCGGCACTCGAGGGAGGGGCATCGCGGCTCGGCGTGGCCGACATCGGCGAGGGCCTCGCATTGCGCCGCGCGGGCATCGATGCGCCGATCGTCGCGTGGCTGCACGCGCCGGGCGCGTCGTTCGACGAGGCGGCGGCCGCAGGGATCGAGCTCGGGGTGTCGAGCCTCGACCAGCTCCAGAAGGCGGCGGCCGCGGCATCCGCCGATCGCCCCGTCGCCGTGCACCTCAAGCTCGAGACCGGGCTCGGACGCAACGGCATCCCGCCCGAGGACTACGGCGTCGTGTTCGCGGAGGCGGCTCGGCTCGAGCGCATCGGCCGCATCCGCGTCGTCGCCCTGTTCAGCCACCTGTCGAACACGTCCGTCGACGACGACCGCGAAGCGCTGCGGCGGTTCCTCGACGCGACGGGGGCGGCGGCATCCGTCGGTCTCGCGCCGCCCCTGCGGCACATCGCGGCGACCAACGCGGCGATCGACCTGCCGGAATCGCGACTGGGATGCGTGCGCATCGGCATCGGCCTGTACGGGCTCTCGCCGTTCGACGATCGAAGCTCCGCCGATCTGGGCCTGCGGCCGGCGATGACGCTGCGCGCACCCGTGGCGGCGGTGCGGCGCGTGCCCGCGGGGCAGGGCGTGTCGTACGGCTACACGCACCGCACGGATGCCGAGACGACCCTCGCGCTCGTGCCCCTCGGGTACGCGGACGGCGTTCCGCGGCAGGCGTCGGGCGCGGGCCCGGTGTCGATCAACGGAGCGCGGTTCCGCGTCGCGGGCCGCGTCGCGATGGACCAGTTCGTCGTCGAGGTCGGCGACCACCCCGTCGCGGTGGGCGACGAGGTCGTGCTCTTCGGCGACCCCACCCTCGGGGCGCCGTCGGCCGACGAGTGGGCGCGCGCAGCCGGCACGATCAACTACGAGATCGTCACGCGCATCGGTCCGCGCGTGCCGCGGAGGCAGGTGTCGGGATGAGCGGCCTCGACCAGATGGTCGGGCAGCGCGAGATCGCGTCGCCCGAAGACATGCAGGCGCTCGGCGAGCAGATGGGACGGATGCTGCGTCCCGGCGATCTCGTCGTGCTGACCGGTCCCCTCGGGGCGGGCAAGACCACGCTCACGCGCGGCATCGCTGCGGGCCTCGGGGTGCGTGGGCCGATCCAGAGTCCCACGTTCGTCATCGCGCGCACGCACCCGTCGCTCGTGGACGGGCCGCCGCTCGTGCACGTCGACGCCTACCGCCTCGGCTCGGCGATGGAGCTCGACGACCTCGACCTGGACCTCGACAACTCGGTCGTCGTCGTGGAGTGGGGCCGCGGGCTCGTCGACGTGCTCGAGAAGGACGTGTGGTGGGAGGTCGAGCTCGAGTCCGAGTGGGGCGGCACGGGCGTCGACAACGCGTGCGGCACGAGCGGCCCCGCCGCGGCCGAGCTCGACGCGAACGCGCCGCGCATCGTGACGGTGTCGCGGCGGACGTCCTCTCCGGCTGATACCCCCGGTCGCTGAGCGAGGAGCGCAGCATGCGCGCCACTCCGGCCGCTGAGCGAGGAGCGCAGCGACGAGACGAAGCGCGGCGGTGCCTGCACAGCATCCGGGCATCCGGCCCCGACTACCCTGGAACGCGTGATTCTGGGCATCGACACCTCGCTCGGCACGGCCGTCGCCGTGATCGAACCCGACGGGGTCGTGCGGTCGGCGATCGAATCGCCCGACCCGCGCGGGCACGCCGAGGTGATCGGCACCCTCATCGCACGGGCGCTGGAGGAGGCATCCGTCTCGCCTGACGCGATCCAGGCGGTCGCCGCGGGAATGGGGCCGGGGCCTTTCACAGGACTCCGCGTCGGTGTCGCCGCGGCGCGCGCGTTCGCGCTGGGGCGCGGCACCCGCTTCGTCCCCGTCGTCAGCCACGACGCCGTCGCCCTGGCTCTCATGCTCGACGCCGCCGTGCGCGGCGATGACCCCGGTCGGTTCGCCGTCGTGACGGACGCGCGCCGGCGCGAGTTCGCCTACACCGTGTACGACGGGCTCGACGACGACGGGCTCCCCGTGCGCGCGAGCGAGCCGGCGCTCGCGCCACGTGACGAGCTCGACGCGCTTCTCGCAGAGATCGGCGCCGCGCGCCACGATGCGCACAGCGTGCCCGCGTCGATGGTCGCGCTGGTCGCGAGCCGCTCCGTCGACGCCGGTCGCGTGGTCGGTCCTGACGACGCGCTGTACCTGCGGGCGCCCGACGTCACGCCGTCGGCGGGCCCCAAGCCCGTGACGACGGCGGCCGAGCGATCCGGAGCGGGCGCATGACGCTGCGACGAGCGACCCTCGACGACCTCGACGCCATCATGGCGCTCGAGCGGGCGTCGTTCCCCGGCGACGCGTGGTCCGAGGCGTCGATGCGCGAAGAGCTCCGGTCGCCGCACGGGTGGTACGTCGTCGACATCGAAGCGGGCGTGCTCGTCGGATATGCCGGGCTGCGGGCACCGCACGGGTCGAAGGACGCCGACGTGCAGACGATCGCGATCGCCGAGGCATATCGCGGCCACGGGCGCGGCCGGCGGATCCTCGAAGCCCTGCTGGATGAGGCGCAGCGCCGCGGCGTGCGTGAGGTGTTCCTCGAGGTGCGCGCCGACAACCCCGTCGCCCAGGCGCTGTACGCGTCGGAGGGCTTCGTCGAGATCGCACGCAGGCCGCGGTACTACCAGCCCGGAGACGTCGACGCCCTCGTGATGCGTCTCGACCTGACTGTGCGCGCCGCCGCCCGCACGCCGAACCCGGACGAGGCGGGAGCGTGCACATGACCGAACCCCTCGTACTCGGCATCGAGACCAGCTGCGACGAGACGGGCATCGGGATCGTCCGCGGGCGCACGCTCCTGTCGAACACCATCGCGAGCTCGATGGACGAGCACGCGCGCTACGGCGGGGTCGTGCCCGAGGTCGCCGCCCGCGCCCACCTCGAGGCGCTCGAGCCCGCGATCGGGGCCGCGCTCGCGGAATCCGGGATCCGGCTGCAGGACGTCGACGCGGTCGCCGTCACGAGTGGACCCGGTCTCGCGGGCGCCCTCATGGTCGGGATCGGCGCGGCGAAGGCGCTCGCGATCTCGCTCGGCAAGCCGCTGTACGCGGTCAACCACCTTGTGGGCCACATCGCGGCCGACATCCTCGACGCCGATGCTCCACCGCTCGAATACCCGACCGTCGCGCTGCTCGTGAGCGGCGGGCACACTTCGCTCCTGCTCGTGCGGGACCTCACGACCGACGTCGAGCTGCTCGGCGAGACGATGGACGACGCGGCGGGCGAGGCGTTCGACAAGGTCGCGCGGCTGCTCGGCCTCCCCTACCCGGGCGGTCCCGAGATCGATCGTGCGGCGGCATCCGGAGACCCGGAAGCGATCCGCTTCCCGCGCGGGCTGTCCCGCGCAAGCGACCTCGCCGAGCACCGCTACGACTTCTCGTTCTCGGGCTTGAAGACCGCCGTCGCGCGGTGGATCGAGCAGCGCCGGGCGACCGGCGAGGACGTGCCCGTCGCGGATGTCGCGGCGTCGTTCCGGGAGGCCGTCGTCGATGTGCTCGTCACGAAGGCGCTCGCGGCGTGCGCGGACCACGGCGTTCCGCGCCTGCTGCTCGGCGGCGGCGTCATCGCCAATCGACGCTTGCGCGACATGACGCTCGAGCGGGCCGAGGCTGCCGGGGTGACGGTGCGCATCCCGCCGCTCTCGCTGTGCACCGACAACGGCGCGATGATCGCCGCGCTCGCGTCGGAGCTCATCATGTCGGGCCGCGGCCCGTCGACGCTCGAGTTCGGGGCCGATTCGACGCTGCCCGTCACCGAGATCCAAGTCGCCGAGGCGCAGGAGGTGGCGTCGTGAGCGACGAACGCGACGAGTCGCCGGTCGCAGGTGACGCGACCGAAGCAGGCGGGGCGACCGACGAGGCGGATGCGGCGCCCACGCCGCCCATCACGAAGCCGCCGCCCGCGGATGTGTCCGCGGTGACGCCCGGTGACCTGCCCGCGGATGTGTCCGCGGCGGCGCCCGTCCGTGCGGCCGTCGAACCTGCGGGTGAGCCCGTCGCGACGCCTACGGGGCCCCAGAGTGAGCCCGCGGCGCCCGAGGGTGAGACCGTCGCGAAGCCCGCGGGACCCGCGGTGCCCGTGCGCGAGCCGGCCCGGACGCCCGCCGACGCGCCGACGCCGCCCATCACCAAGCCCCCGCCTGCGGACATGCCCGGGGCGACGCCCGTGGATGCACCTGCGGGACCCGCGCGTGCGCCCGCGTCGACGCCCGCGGAGCCCACGGTCACGCCGGCCGAGCCCTCCGGCACGCCGGCCGCGGCACCGCGCGCTGACCCGCCGCTCGCGGGTGCGCAGATTTCCGTGCCGGAGCCACCGGTCATCATCGAGCCGCCCTCGCCGGATGTCGCCCTCGCGGGTGAGGCGCCCCGTCTTCCCGGCGAGCATCGGGGCGGCTTCGGTCGCCTCCCGACCGCTCCGATCGACATCACCCCGGCCCCCGTCCATCCGGCCGACGCGGAATGGGCTCCGACGCCCGCGCCGCCGCCCCGCGGCCTCTCGGCGTGGGCGCTGGCGTGCTCGATCATCGCTCTCGCGGCGTCGCTCGTGGTCGGATGGGCATTCCCGATCGGGCTCATCGGCATCGTGATCGGCATCGTCGCGCTCCGCCGCCCGCTCGAGAGCAGCGCCATGGCGGCGTGGGCGATCGTGCTCGGGACGCTGTCGGTGCTCTACAGTGCGGGCTGGCTCATCTACGCCGCGTGGGTGGTGGGCCTGATCGGCTGAGGACCCTACTCCTCCCCAGCGCGTCCCGACGAGACATCCACAGCTCGGGCTCGTGCGGACCGGAGTGTCGTACGTATGTTCTAATGTCGGGGTATGTCGATCGCAGGTGAGGAGGAGTTCGTGCCTCCTGTTTCGGATGCGATGGATCGTGTGCGCGAGACCGGTGACGTGGTGACGATGTTCGCCGCGGAGTACTTCGTCACCGTGGACCGGGCCCGCCGCGAGGCGCTGGAGGATGCGGCCCGGTATGGGCGGGAGCTGACCGGGGTGGTGGAGCGGGGCATCCGGTTGGAGTTGGCGGCGGGGATGCGGATCACCGAGCACGCCGCCGGCGACCTGATCCGGCGAGCGGAGGCGCTGGTGCACCGGTACCCGGACGCGTTGGAGTCGCTCAGCAGGGCGCGTATGACGGTGGCGCACGCGGAGTACCTCGTGGACCGGCTCGACGAGCTGGAGCCTGCTGTGCGTGACGGGTTGGTCGCGGAGGCGGTCGCGCTCGCCGAGGAGCTCCCGGTGGGCTCGTTCCGGCGTGCGCTGCGCAAGCTGATCGACACGCACCGGTCGGCGACGCTGGCGGAGCGGCATGAGGCCGCGGTGGTCAAGCGTCGTGTGGTGGTGGAGCACGCGGATGACGGGATGGCGTGGTTGAGCGCGTACCTGCCCGCGGTGGAGGCGCACGCGATCTACGGGCGGCTCACCTCCATCGCGAAGGCCATCAAGACCCACGACGAGGCAGCGGCGACGCCTCGGCAGGACGCCACGAGCCGCGACTGCGACGCGGCGCCGCCGGATGAGGATCGCACGATCGACCAACTCCGCGCCGACGTGTTCAGCGACCTGTTGATCGAGGGTGACACGACCGTGCATCCGGTCGAAGCGCGCGGCATCCGCGCGACGGTCGCGGTCACCGTACCGGCGCTCACCCTGCTCGCCGAGAGTGACTCCGCCCGTGCGGCGGCGGGGCTCGCGCCGGCGGTGGTGGAGGGTGTCGGTCCGATCCCGCTGGATCGTGCCCGGGTGTTGTGTGGGGGTGCGGACGGGTGGATGCGGATCCTCACCCACCCCGAGACCGGAATGGTGCTCTCCGTGGGCCGCACCCAGTACCGGCCTCCGCCGATGTTGCGGAAGCTGGTCAGGTGGCGCGCCGACCGGTGCATGGCTCCCGGATGCGGCATCCCCGCCAGCAGATGTGAGATCGACCACACCGTCGCGTGGGAACACGGCGGGAACACCGCGCTCGACAACCTCGCACCCCTGTGCAAAGGGCATCACACCGTGAAACACCACGGCGGGTGGCAGGTCAGACAACTCCCCGACACCGGGGGTGCCCTCGAATGGACCTCACCCGCAGGGCGACGGTACGTGGTGCAACCCGAACGCCGCGTGCCGGTGTTCCACCCCGCCCACACCAACGACGCCCCCTTCTGACCGCACCCAGCGGCAGTGACGCACGGGGCCCAATATGTCGCGGGCTGAGGCTGGCTACGCCGTGCCGCGGGCCCTGGTCACTGCGGCATCACGCGGCTGTTGCCGGGCGCCGCACGCGCTCGGCGAGGATCGCCCGCCGACGCGAGCCGACGCGCGTGACGAACAGCGTCGCCTCCTCCGGCCCGCGCAGCTTGAGCGCCGTGCGGTAAGCGGCCGGATCGATGTCGACACCGCGCTTCTTGATCTCGAGCTTCCCCACGCCCCGGTCTCGAAGCGCCCGCGAGAGCTCCTTCGTGGCGGCCGGCAGCTCGTCGACCACACGGAACGTCGATACGAAGGGGCTCGTGAGGGCGGCATCCGAGGTCAGGTACGCGATGTGCTCGTCGAGCATCCCCGCATCGAGCGACCGGGCGACCTCGCCGATCAGGCGCGCTCGGATCACCGCCCCGTCGGGCTCGTGCAGGTACGCGCCCAGCGGCCGTACGGGCTCATCCGGGGCATCCGTCGCCGCGGTGAGCTCGTGGGCGGTGTCGTCGCGGATGACGAGCGCGGCGCGCCGCACGCCCTTCCGCGCGAGCGTGCCCGACCACAGGACGAGCTCGATCGTGGAGCCGTCCGCGCTGACCCACTGGGCTTCGACATCGTCGGGGATGACGTCGCGGTCGAGCGCGGGTCCGAGCTTGATGCCGGTCGGCATGCGCGAAGCGAGGTCGAACGCCCAGTCGAGCGGCGGCGACCAGTCCTCGGGGCGTGTGCGCGAAGTCTCTCTGTGCCCCGCGGTACGGCGCGCGGGATCGAGCCACACCGCGTCGACGCCGTCGAGGTCCGCCTCCTCGGCGCGCCCCTGTCGCACCGACACCTGGTCGCCGAAGGGGGCGAGGTTGTACGCGGCGATCGCGGCCGTGATCTCGTCGGCGTCGACCGCCCGCACGTTCAGGCCGAGGGCGGCGAAGCCGAGCGCGTCGCCGCCGATGCCGCATCCGAGGTCTGCCACCGTCTCGACGCCTGCGTCGCGGAAGCGTCCCGCGTGCTTCGCGGCGACAGCCAGCCGCGTCGCCTGCTCCAGCCCCGCCCGTGTGAAGAGCATGCGCTGCGCGAACTCGCCGAACTTCGCCACGGCCCGGTGACGCAGCCGCGTCTGTCCGACGACCGCCGACACGAGATCGGGGGAGTGACCTTCCTTGCGCAGTCGCGTGACGGCGGTCGCGACATCCGCCGTCGACTCGATCGGTTCGAGGCTGTCGAGCAGACGCAGACCCTCGGGGGTCAGCAGCGCGGTGAGCTCGGCGACGTCCATCCGGCCAGCCTACGGCGGCTCGGCGTACGGCATCGTCGGCGGCCGCTTCGGCGATGTCGGGAACTGGCACTCACGTTGCATGAGTGCCAGCGCATCCATAGACTGCTGTTAGCACTCTCAATGTGAGGGTGCTAACGAGTCTTGAGTCTCAAAGGAAAGCAGAGGTAGACCCGTGTCGGTTTCCATCAAGCCGCTCGAGGACCGCATCGTCATCAAGCAGGTCGAGGCCGAGCAGACCACCTCCAGCGGTCTGGTCATCCCTGACACCGCGAAGGAGAAGCCCCAGGAGGGTGAGGTCGTCGCGGTGGGCCCGGGCCGCATCGACGACAACGGCAACCGCATCCCGCTCGACGTCGCCGTCGGCGACCGCGTCATCTACAGCAAGTACGGCGGGACCGAGGTGAAGTTCGGCGCGGACGAGTTCCTCGTTCTCTCGGCTCGCGACGTGCTGGCGGTCGTCGTCCGCTGATGCCGTCGCGCGCGTAGCGCGTTCTGCGAAGAGGGTCGGATGCTGCGGCATCCGACCCTCTCGCTGTCCTCGGACGTTTCGCCTGTGGCCGAGATCGCGCGAGTGACCATTGCCCGGCGCTCGGGTATACGGAGCGCGCAATCTCGGCGGGTGGGCGGGAGGGGCCGACCAGCGGTGCACGCGTCCTAGGCTGGGCCGGTGACCCACGACGTACCCCCGACCCGCGGCGAGGACTCCGCCATGCCGCAGCCGACGGGGAGGGCGGAGACTGCGGGGCCGGAATCGTCGGGCGAGGCATCCGGTGCCGGTCTGACCGACACGGGGGCGATCCGTGCCGCGGAGGCACACGCCGCCCGCGAGCGCACGCTCGGCGGCGTGTACGCGTTCACGGCGTACCTGCTGTGGGGCTTCATGCCCCTGTACTTCCTCGTGCTCGCGCCGACGGGGCCGTGGGAGATCGTCGCGTGGCGAGTGATCCTCTCGCTCGTGTTCTGTGCCCTTCTGCTGACGGTGACCCGCACGTGGGCGCGCCTGTGGCGCATTCTGCGGAACAAGCGGCTCGTGTGGTGGACGGTGCTCGCGGGCGGTCTCATCTACGTCAACTGGCAGGTCTTCCTCATCGCGACGCTCACAGGGCACGTCATCGAGACGAGCCTCGGGTACTTCATCAACCCGCTCGTGACGGTGCTGCTCGGCGTGCTCGTTCTGCGCGAACGCGTCACGGTGACGCAGTGGGTCGCGCTCGGCATCGCGGCCATCGCCGTGATCGTGATCGTCGTCGGGTACGGCTCGTTCCCGTGGATCGCGCTCGCGCTCGCCTTCAGCTTCGGCATCTACGGGCTGGTGAAGAAGCAGATCGGTCCGTCGGTCGACGCGGTGAGCGGCCTCACTCTCGAGTCGCTGTGGCTCACGCCGATCGCGATCGCGCAACTCGTGGTGGTCGGCCTGACGACCGGGATCACGATCGGCCAGGTGAGCGTCGCCCACACTCTGCTGCTCCTGTGCGCGGGGGCTGTCACGGCGACGCCGCTGCTGTTCTTCGCCGCCGGGGCCCGTCGTGCGCCGCTGACGGTGCTGGGCCTCATGCAGTTCGTCGCGCCGGTGATGCAGTTCATCACGGGTGCGTGGCTGCTCGGTGAGCCGATGCCCACGGAGCGGTGGATCGGCTTCGGCCTCGTGTGGGTCGCCCTCATCGTGCTGACGGTGGACTCGCTGCGCAACGCACGCCGGGCTCGTGCGGCCGTGTCGGACGTCGGCGCGATCACCTGACCCGGACACGGCCCCGGGGGCCGGCGGGGTCAGCGCACGAGCCGCGCGATGGCTTCGCTCGCCTCACGGAGCTTGACTTCGGCCTCCTCGCCGCCAGCCTTCGCCGCGTCGACGACGCAGTGCCGCAGGTGGTCGTCGAGCAGTCCGAGCGCGACGGCCTCGAGCGCGCTTGTGAGCGCGCTGACCTGCGTGAGGATGTCGATGCAGTACTTCTCGTCTTCGACCATCTTGTGGATGCCGCGCGCCTGGCCCTCGATGCGCTTGAGGCGGTTGAGGTACTTGGCCTTGTCGCTGATGTAACCGTGGTGGCTGTGCTCGGACGGGGTGGCAGCGGCGGGGACGATGTCGACGGGGCCGATCGTGGTGTCGGTCATCGGGGTGCTCCTTCGGTGCGGTGCGCGAGCGCGGCGGCGGTGCTCGCGGCGGGGGTGATGTCGAGTCGCCGCAGCAGCTGTGCATTGACGGCGACGACGATCGTGGAGAGGGACATGAGGATCGCGCCGACCGACATCGGCAGCACGAAGCCGAACGGTGCGAGCACGCCCGCGGCGAGAGGCACCGAGATGAGGTTGTAACCCGCGGCCCACCACAGGTTCTGCTTCATCTTGCGGTAGCTCGCGCGCGAGAGCTTCATCACCGACAGCACTGCGCGGGGGTCGTCGCCCGCGAGGATGACGCCCGCGGACGCGATCGCGACATCGGTGCCGGCGCCGATGGCGATGCCGACATCGGCCGCCGCGAGGGCGGGAGCGTCGTTGACGCCGTCGCCCACCATCGCGACGCGACGGCCTTCGGCGTGAAGTTCGGCGACCTTGGCGGCTTTGTCTTCGGGCCGGACTCCGGCGAAGAACCGACGGATGCCGAGCTCGGCGGCGACTGCACGGGCGACCGGCTCCGCGTCGCCGGTGATCATGACGACCTCGACTCCGACGGCGTGGAGGGCCGCGACGGCCTCGCGCGACTCGGGGCGGATCTCGTCGTCGAGGCGCAGGGCGCCGATCACCTCGCGGTCGCGGAGGACGTGCAGGACTGTCGCGCCGTCTTCGTGCCACGCGGCGGCCTCCGGCAGCTCGGACGCTCCGTGGTCGGAGAGGAGGCGGGGGCCTCCCACCCGCACTGTCCGGCCGTCGACGCTCGCGCTCACGCCCACCGCTGGGGAGGACGCGAAGTCCGAGGCATCCGGGATCCGCAGACCGCGATCGCCCGCGAAGCGCACGATGGCGCGCGCGAGGGGGTGCTCGCTGTCGGATTCGGCCGCGGCCGCGAGCGCGAGCACGTCGTCCTCACGCGTGTCGTCGGTCGTGGCGATGCCCGTCACAGCGGGCTCGCCCTTCGTGAGGGTGCCCGTCTTGTCGAACAGCACGGCGTCGACGGTGCGCATCGCCTCGAGCGAGAGGCGATCCTTCACGAGGACGCCGCTGCGCGCCGCGCGCTCGGTCGCGATCGCGACGACGAGCGGGATGGCGAGGCCGAGGGCGTGCGGGCAGGCGATCACGAGCACCGTGATGGTGCGCACGACCGCATCGTCGGGCATGCCGATTGCGGTCCACACGACAGCGGTGATGAAGGCGGCGCCGAGGGCGAACCAGAAGAGCCATCCCGCGGCGCGGTCGGCGAGGCGCTGCGCGCGTGACGTCGAGCTCTGTGCCTCGGCGACGAGGCGCTGGATGCCGGCCAGCGCTGTGTCGCCTCCGACCGCGGTGACCTCGACGCGCAGGCCGGAGTCGGTCGCCACGGTGCCCGCCGTCACCTGGTCGCCGACGCCGCGCGCGACGGGGCGCGACTCGCCCGTGATCATGGACTCGTCGACGTCGGCCGTTCCCTCGATGACGCGGCCGTCCGCGGGGATGCTCGCGCCCGGGCGCACGAGGACGACATCGCCGACACGCAGATCGGAGGGGGAGACCGTGACGATCTCGCCGTTCTCGATGCGCTCGGCGACATCGGGAAGGAGCGCCGCGAGCGAGTCGAGTGCGGAAGACGTCTGCGCGAGCGATCGCATCTCGATCCAGTGCCCGAGGAGCATGATCACGATCAGGAGTGCGAGTTCCCACCAGAAGTCGAGCTCGGGGTGGAGCAGGCCGAGGCCGGCGCCGAGAGACGCGAAGAACGCGACCGTGATCGCGAGCCCGACCAGCAGCATCATGCCGGGACGGCGTGCGCGGAGTTCGCTCACGGCACCCACGAGGAACGGCGAACCGCCCCACACGTACATCACGGTGCCGAGGACCGGAGGGATCCACGCGACGATCGCCGCATCGGGCAGCTCGTACCCGAGGATCATCGCGAACACCTGCGAGAACCCGACGACCGGCACGGCAAGCGCGAGCATGATCCAGAACAGGCGCCGGAACTGTGCGACATGGTCGGCGCCGTGGTGCGCGTGGCCGTGGCCCTCGTGGGCGCCGTGGCCCTCGTGGGCGCCGTGACCCTCCTGGGCGCCGTGACCCTCGTGGGCGTCGTGAGCTGAGGCGTGGTGCATGTGCTCGCCGTGCGCCTGCTCGTGCCCTGCGTGTTCGTGCTCCGTCGGCATCGTGTGGTCGGTGTGGCCTGCGTCCGCCGCGTGCACCGCGTGCGCCGAATGCGTCGGGTCGTGCTCGCTCATGCTCACTTCCCCTCGCTCCTGCTGCCGCGGAATCTCCGCAGCCGCAGGCTGTTGCCGACCACGAACAGGCTCGAGAACGCCATCGCCGCGCCCGCGATCATCGGATTGAGGAGCCCGAGCGCCGCGAGCGGGATCGCCGCCACGTTGTACGCGAACGCCCAGAAGAGGTTGCCCTTGATCGTGCCGAGCGTGCGGCGCGCGAGGCGGATCGCCTCGGCGGCACTGCGCAGGTCGCCGCGCACGAGGGTGATGTCGGAGGCCTCGATCGCGGCATCCGTGCCCGTTCCCATCGCGAGGCCCAGGTCGGCCTGCGCGAGCGCGGCGGAGTCGTTCACACCGTCGCCCACCATCGCGACGACACGGCCCTCGCCCTGCAGCCCGCGGACGACCTCCGCCTTCTCGCTCGGCAGCACTTCGGCCACCACCCGGTCGATGCCGACCTCGGCTGCGACACGCTCGGCGGCCGCGCGGTTGTCACCTGTGAGCAGCACAGGCTCGAGGCCGAGGGAGCGCAGCTCCGCGACCGCCGCTGCGCTCGTCGTCTTCACGGTGTCGGAGACGACGAGGATCCCGCGTGCGACGCCGTCCCACGCGACGACGACGGCCGTGCCGCCGGCCGCTTCAGCGGCGGCGTGCGACTCGGCGAGCGTCTCGTCGAGCCTGACGCCCCACTCGCGCAGCAGCGGCGGGCGACCCGCGACGACCTCGTGCCCGTCCACGACGCCGGACACGCCGAGGCCTGGCGTGCTCTGGAAGGCCTCGACGGCGGGCAGGGTGCCCACCTCGTCGGCGGCGGCCGCGGCGATCGCTCGGGCGATCGGGTGCTCCGACGCGGCCTCGAGCGCTCCGGCGAGCCGCAGCAGTTCCTGTCGATCTACGCCCGCAGCGCCTATCACGTCGGTCAGCGCCATGCGCCCGGTCGTCACGGTGCCCGTCTTGTCGAGAACGATCGTATCGGCGCGTCGTGTCGACTCGAGGACCTCCGGACCCTTGATGAGGATGCCGAGCTGTGCGCCGCGACCCGTGCCCACGAGGAGCGCGATCGGGGTGGCGAGGCCCAGCGCGCACGGGCACGCGATGATGAGCACCGCGACGCCCGCGGTGAATGCGCTGCTGACCGGGAAGCCCAGCAGCAGCCACGTCGTGACGGTCGCGACGGCGATCACGAGCACGATCGGGACGAACACGCCCGAGATGCGGTCGGCGAGACGCTGCGCGTGGGCCTTGCCCGACTGGGCCTCCTCGACGAGGCGCGCCATCTGCGCGAGCTGCGTGTCGGCGCCGACGCGCGTGGCGCGCACGACGAGTCGGCCGCCCTCGTTGACCGTCGCACCCAGCACGGAGTCGCCGGGCTCGACCTCGACGGGGACCGCTTCGCCCGTCATCGCGGACGCATCGACCGCAGAAGTCCCCGAGACGACCACGCCGTCCGTCGCGACCTTCTCGCCGGGGCGCACGACGAACTGGTCCCCGACCCGCAGCTCCCCGATCGGGACGCGCACCTCGACGGTCGATCCGCCGTCGCCGCGGAGCACCGCGACGTCTTTGGCACCCAGGTCGAGGAGTGCGCGAAGCGCAGCACCGGCCCGGCGCTTGGAGCGCAGTTCGATGTAGCGCCCCGCGAGCACGAACGTCGTGACCGCCGAGGCGACTTCGAGGTACATCGCCGACTCGGCGGCGCCCGGGCGGATGATCCACTCGAACGACTCGGTCATTCCGGGCATCCCCGCCCCGCCGAGGAACAGGGCGTACAGCGACCACACGAACGCGGCGGAGACACCGAGCGAGATGAGGGTGTCCATCGTCGCGGCGCCGTGTCGCAGGTTGATCCACGCGGCGCGGTGGAACGGCCACGCCGCCCACATGACGACCGGCGCCGCGAGTGCGAGCGACGCCCACTGCCAATACGTGAACTGGAGCGCGGGCACCATCGCGAGCACGACGACCGGCACCGAGAGCACGATCGCGCCGATGAGCCGCTGCCGCAGCGACGACAGTTCGGGGTCGTCGGGCTCGTGTCGATCGCGCTCGTCGGCCGGGGGAGCGGGGACGGATGCCGTGTACCCGGCCTTCTCGACCTCGTCGATGAGCGCGGCCGCGTCGAGCCCGGGAGGGCCCTCGACGACCGCCTTCTCGGTGGCGTAATTGACGCTCGCCACGACGCCGTCGAGGCGGTTGAGCCGCTTCTCGATCCGCGCCGCGCACGACGCGCACGTCATGCCGCCGATCTCGAGCTCGAGACGAGCGTCGGAAGGCCGGACGACGGACATCAGGCGCGGACCGCGGAGTACCCCGCCTCGTCGACGGCGGCGATCACGGCGTCGTCGACGACGGGGGCTGCGGATGTGACGATCAGGCGGCCGCTCGCGGCGCTCACGTCGATCGACTCGACGCCGTCGAGCTTCGAGACCTCGCCGCGCACCGCGTTCTCGCAGTGGCTGCAGCTCATGCCGGTCACCTGGTACTCCGTCGTGATCATGTCTCTCCTCATGGATGCTGTGCCGGCTGTGCGCGGCGGTTGCGATTCCGAATACCCCCTGGGGGTACCTGCGTGGTGCAAGTCTACGTGAGCCTCAGACATTCCCGGGTCGCGGAATCCGCGGCATCCGCGGGGACGATCTCGACACCGTTACACATCGTTAACGAAAGGCAACATTGCCGACGCCGCGGTGCGGTTAGGTTAGGTGAACTGGGGCGGCTTCCCGAGGTCGCCCCGCGTTCATACACAGCAAGGAGCAACATGAGCGGCTTCATTCGTTCGCGCGCGGGGAAGGCGATCGGCGGCATCGCCGCCGTCGGAATCAGCGCGCTCTTCCTCGCCGGCTGCACCGGCACCGGTGGCGGCGGAGACGCCTCGCAGCCGGCGGATCAGGATCGTGACGAGCTCACCCTCAAGATCGGCACGGCTCTGCCCCAGACGGGCAACCTCGCGTTCCTCGGCCCGCCCGAGGAGGCCGGTGTCGCGTACGCGGCCGCGCAGGTCAACGAGGTGTCCGACACCACGGGCCTGACGCTCGAAGTCGTCTACGGCGACTCGGGCGACACCGACAACAAGGCGTACGAGACCGAGATCCCGCGCCTGCTCGGTGAGGACGTCTCGGCCATCATCGGCGCGGCGTCGTCGGGTACGTCGCTCCAGTTCATCGACCAGGTCGTCGGTGCGGGCGTCATCCAGTTCTCGCCCGCCAACACCTCCGACCAGTTCACGACGTACGACGACAACGGCCTGTACTTCCGCACGGCCCCGTCGGACGTTCTGCAGGGCGAGGTGCTCGGCAACCTGATCGCCGAGGACGGCAACCAGACGCTCGGCATGATCGTGCTGAACGACTCGTACGGCACCGGTCTCGCCAAGTACGTCACCGAGGCGTTCGAGGCCGCCGGCGGCGAGGTCGTCGCGGCGCCCACGTACAACACGGGTGACACGACGTTCGACGCCCAGATCTCCGAGGTCCTCGCGGCCGACCCCGACGCGATCGCGCTGATCACGTTCGAGGAGATCACGACGATCCTCCCGAGCCTGTTCGGTCAGTTCCCGGCCGACAAGCTGTACTTCGTCGACGGCAACCTGTCGAACTTCGGCGACGACTTCCCGCCCGGGTCGCTCACGGGTGCGAAGGGCACGCTCCCCGGCCTGTCGATCGACACGATCAGCGACTTCACGAACGCGCTCGACGAGTTCGTCGCGTCCGAGGGTATCGAGCCGCTGACCGAGTACAGCTACGCCGCGGAGTCGTTCGACGCGGTCATCCTGCTCGCGCTCGCCGCGCTCGCTGCCAACTCGACCGACCCGGCCGACATCGCTGCGAAGCTGATCGAGGTCTCGGGCGGCGAGGGCGACGGTGAGAAGTGCACCACCTACGCCGAGTGCGCCGAGATCATCATCGGCGGCGGCGTCGCCGACTACGACGGCGTGTCCGGTCCGATCACGTTCGACGAGGTCGGCGACCCGACCGAGGCGTCGATCGGCATCTACCAGTTCGGTGAGGACAACAACTACGCGGCCTACGAGGGCTGATCCTCTCTGACACACGGCGCCCTCGGGTCTTCGGACCCGGGGGCGCTGTCGTGTGCGCGCTTCGTCTCGCTGCGCTCGCTCAGCGACCGGAGAGAAGTGGAAGCCTCGCTCCTCGCTCAGCGCCGGACACGACGGAGGGGGCGGATGCCGCAGCATCCGCCCCCTCCGTCGTTCGAAGTCTCAGCGCCTCACGTGCCGAGCGTGCCGAGGTAGAGCTCGGTGACCTTTGGGTCGTTGAGCAGGTCGCGTCCGGTGCCCGTGTAGGCGTCGCGGCCCTGGTCGAGGACGTAGCCGCGGTCGCAGATCTGCAGGCAACGACGCGCGTTCTGCTCGACCATGATGCACGTGACGCCGGCCTTGTTGATCTCGGAGACGCGGATGAACGCCTCGTCCTGCCGGACGGGGGACAGACCCGCGGAGGGCTCGTCGAGGAGCAGCACCTTGGGGTCCATCATGAGCGCGCGGCTCATCGCGACCATCTGACGCTCACCGCCCGACAGCGAGCCCGCGCGCTGCTTGAGACGCTTGCCCAGCTCCGAGAAGATGCCCGTCACGAACTCGAGGCGCTCCTTGTAGATGCCCGGCCGCTGATAGAGGCCCATCTGGAGGTTCTCTTCGATCGTGAGACTCGGGAACACGTTGTTGGTCTGCGGGATCATGCCGACGCCGCGTGCGACGAGCTTGTTCGCACGCAGGCCCGTGATGTCTTCGCCCTCGAGCTCGATCGTGCCCTTGCGGACCTGCACCTGGCCGAAGATCGCCTTGAGGAGCGTCGACTTGCCGGCGCCGTTCGGGCCGATGATGCCGATCAGCTCGCCTTCGTAGGCCTCGAGCGAGCAGCCATTGAGGATGTTGACGCCCGGGAGGTATCCGGCGTGCACGTCCCTGATCGCGACGACCGGGGTGCTGGTGGCGGTAGGGGTGCTCACTTGCCCTCCTCCTGCTCTTCTTCTTCGGCGATGCCCTCTTCGACGATCGCGTCGGCGCTCGCGTCGGCGGATGCCTCGGCATCCGTCGTCGGGTCGGCCTGGATCACGTCGATGCGTCCGGTCACGACGCCGAGATCGAGCTCCTGGTGCGCACCGAGGTACGCGTCGACGACCGCGGGGTTGCGCATGACCGAGTACGGATCGCCTTCGGCGACGATGCGACCCTCCGCCATCACGACCACCCAGTCGGCGATGTGGCGGACCATGTGCATGTCGTGCTCGACGAACAGCACCGTCATGCCCTCGTCCTTGAGGTCGAGGATGTGGTCGAGCAGGGACTGCGTCAGCGCGGGGTTGACGCCGGCCATCGGCTCGTCGAGCATCACGAGCGTGGGATCGGTCATGAGCGACCGCGCCATCTCCAGCAGCTTGCGCTGACCGCCCGACAGGCTCGCCGCGAAGTCCTCGGCCTTGGTGTCGAGCTTGAACTTCGCGAGGATGCGCATCGCGCGCTCTTCGAGCTCGGCATCCTGCTTGCGCCATAGCGCCGGGATGAGGCTCGACCAGAAGCGCTCGCCGCGCTGCCCGTTGGCGCCCAGCTTCATGTTGTCGAGCACCGTCAGCAGGCCCAGCGCCTTCGTGAGCTGGAACGTGCGCACCAGGCCCATGCGGGCGACCTTGTAAGCGGGCATTCCCGACAGGGAGTGGCCGTTGAAGCTCCACGTGCCCTCGTCGGGCTTGTCGAAGCCCGTCAGCAGGTTGAAGAGCGTCGTCTTTCCGGCACCGTTCGGACCGATGAGCGCCGTGATCGCACCGCGCGGGATCTCGAGGTGATCGACGTCGACCGCGTTGACGCCGCCGAACGAGCGGCGCACGTTGTCGGCGACGATGATCGGGTCGACCTTCTTGCAGCCGGGCTCGGCGTCGCCGATGTGCAGGCCCGTGGTCTTGGGCCTCGGGATGGGCGAGGTCATCGTCGGCTGGGCGCCGGTCTGCGGGGACTCGGCGCCGACGGGCGTGGCGCCCGTGCCGTTCGGAGTGTCACTTGACAAAGGTCAGCTCCTTCTTGTTGCCGAGGAGGCCTTGCGGCATGAAGATCACCAGCAGCATGAGAGCGACGCCCACGAGGATGAAGCGCAGCGTTCCGGCCTGGATCTGGCTCAGGCCGAACAGCAGCCCCGCCGAGGCGAGCGCCGGGAGCACGTTGCTGAGGAAGGTCTGCAGCGCCCAGAAGATGAGCGAGCCGAGCAGCGGCCCGAACACGGTCGCCGCTCCGCCCAGCAGGAGGGCTGTCCAGACGAAGAACGTGAGCGAGGTCACGTAGACGCCGGGGCTCACGGCGGATGGCAGCGCGTACACGATGCCGCCGGCCGCGGCGAGGACGCCGCCGAGCACGAGTGCCTGGAGCTTGTACGAGAAGACGTTCTTGCCGAGCGAGCGCACGGCGTCCTCGTCCTCACGGATGCCCTTGAGCACGCGGCCCCACGGGCTGTGCGTGAGCATCCACACGACCAGCACCGCGATGCCGATCGTGACGAGGCCCATGATGCGCACCCACCAGCCCGTGTCGTTGTAGGTCCACGGGCCGAAGCCGTAGGTGCCCTCGGGGAGCGGGTTCGACGCGCGGAAGCTCGCGTGGTAGCCGCTCAGGCCGTCGGCCGAGCCCGTCACCTCGTCGAAGGCGGTCGTGAGGAACAGCAGTCGCACCACCTCGGCGGCCGCGATCGTCACGATCGCGAGGTAGTCGCCTCGCAGTCGCAGCGTCGGGATGCCGAGGATCAGTGCGAACACGGCCGCGGCCACGAGGCCGATGATCGCCGCGAGCCACCATTCGAAGCCGAAGGTGAGGATCGAGATCGCGTAGCCGTACGCGCCGATGGCCATGAAGCCCGCGATGCCCATGTTGATGAGGCCCGCGTAGCCGAAGTGCACGGCCAGGCCGAGCGCGGCGAGGGCGTACCCCATCGTCGCCGGACTCAGGATCGACGAGGCGGTGTTGGAGAGGATCTGCAGCCAGTCCATGGGGCGCCCTTAACCTATTCTCTCTCGCCGACCGAGGATGCCCTGTGGTCGGAACAGCAGGATGACGATGAGGATGAACAGTGCGCTCGCGTACTTGAGGTCCGCCGGGATCCACAGCGTCGACACCTCGACGAGGACGCCGACGATGAGCGCGCCGACGAGGGCGCCGAACGCGGTTCCGAGACCACCGAGCACGACAGCCGAGAACATCAGCAGCAGCACCTGCGCGCCCATGTCCCACTTGATGCCGGGTCGGTAGTACGCGTAGAGGATGCCGGCGAGGCCGGCGAGGCCGCCCGCAAGGGTCCACACGACCCGCACGACGAAGTCGACGTCGATTCCGGATG
The DNA here is from genome assembly GCF_035556355.1 of Microbacterium sp. Lineage (GTDB taxonomy): Bacteria > Actinomycetota > Actinomycetes > Actinomycetales > Microbacteriaceae > Microbacterium. The sequence continues at coordinate 101,099 of NZ_DATMFG010000018.1, read as the reverse complement.
CCGCGGCCAGCGACGGGTTGTCGGAGATCGCCCGCGTGGCCTTGCCCAGCCGGCTGCGGGTGAGCCACAGCGCGAAGGCGACGATCACGACGATCGCGATGCCGATCGAGGCCATGTCGATCACGCTCAGCTGGACCGCACCGAAGAGCGGGATCTTCTGCTCGGACGCGCCGGGAAGCTGTCGCGTGCCGCCGCCGATGAAGATCTGGAAGGTGTAGCGCAGCGCGAGCGAGAGGCCGATGCTCACGATCATGAGCTGCACGAGGCCCACGCGTTTGCGGCGCAGCGGACGCCAGAGTATGACGTCGAGCACGAGGCCGAGCAGCGCGCTCAGGATCACGGCGAAGGGATACCCGAGCCACCACGGCAGCGCGAGACTCGCCGGACCGACGAGGAACACCGCCGCGATCGCGCCGAAGGTCACCATCTCGCCGTGGGCGAAGTTCGAGATGCCGGTCGTGCCGTACACAAGCGACAGGCCGACCGCGGCGAGTGCGAGCATGAGGCCGAAGCTGAGGCCCTGCACGACACGGGCGACGAGCTGGTCGAAGAAGCTCGTGACGTTGCGCTGGCCTTCGCCGATGAAGAAGTTGACCGTCACGCGGCCACCGGGGCCGACCGTGACCTCCTTCACGTTGGGCGTCTCGTCTTCGGGGTCGACGACGGCGATTCCTTCGGGGAGCGTCTCCTCATCGAGCGTCACCGTGTAGTCGGCGTTGCGCTCGGGAACCCCGACGCGCCATTGGCCGTTCTCGTTCGTCTCGACCTCCTGCTCGCCGCCGGGGCCGTCGATCGTCAGCCGCACGCCTTCGAGCGGCTCGCCGTCGAGCTGCACATTGCCGCTGATGCGGTACGGATCGTCATCGTCGGCGTACGCGGATGCGGCCGGCAGGAACAGCCCCAGCAGCATCATCGCGAGGGCCGCGAGCGCGACGATCGTCCGTGCGCTCGGACGGCGCAGAGCGGTCTCAGTCGTAGGACCCAATAGAACCTCCCATGTCGGCACCGCGCACCGAAGGTCCGGGTCGCATCGGCCGTGATGAACGACGGTACGAGAGTAATGTGTCGAGTCTGTTTCGCCCAATCACATCCGTGCGACGTGACCGAATCGGAACGTCGGGGGGTGGGGCATCCGCCATTCTGCGCCTTTCGGCGCACTCAGCCGGCGGGGAATCTTTTCCCAGGCGCCCCGCTTAGAATCAGGTACGGAGCGCCTCCGCGCACCGGCCGCCGCCGTCCACTCTCGAGCACCGCGCCCGATGCATCCGCAAAGTGCGCAGGAGAATCCATGGAGCACAACGACCCGTTCGGTTTCGTCGGACTCACCTACGACGACGTCCTCCTTCTTCCCGGTCACACCGACGTGATCCCGAGCGAGGCCGACACCTCTTCGCGCGTGACGCGCCGCATCACCGTGGCGACGCCGCTTCTGTCTGCCGCGATGGACACGGTGACCGAGGCGCGCATGGCGATCGCGGTCGCACGTGAAGGCGGCCTGGGAATCCTGCACCGCAACGCCTCGATCGAGGAGCAGGCGGCGATGGTCGACCGCGTCAAGCGCAGCGAGTCGGGCATGATCACCGACCCGATCACGACGACTCCGGACGCGACGATCGACGAGGTCGACGCGCTGTGCGCGAAGTACCGCATCTCGGGTCTCCCTGTCGTCGACGAGGAAGGGCGCCTGCTCGGCATCATCACCAACCGCGACATGCGCTTCGTGTCGGGCTTCGAGCGCCAGACGACGAAGGTGCGCGATGTCATGACCAGCGAGGGGCTGGTCACCGGTCGCGTCGGCATCGGCGCGAACGAGGTCATCGCGCTGTTCGCGCAGCACCGCGTCGAGAAGCTGCCGCTCATCGACGACGACGGCAAGCTCGCCGGCCTCATCACCATCAAGGACTTCGACAAGAGCGAGAAGTACCCTCTCGCTACCAAAGACGAGCAGGGCCGCCTCCGTGTCGGCGCGGCGATCGGCTTCTTCGGCGATGCGTGGCAGCGCGCCGAGGCCCTGCGCGATGCGGGTGTCGACGTCCTCGTCGTCGACACCGCGAACGGCCAGTCGGCCGGCGTGATCGAGATGATCAAGCGCATCAAGGCGGACTCGTCGTTCGACCACATCGACGTCATCGGCGGCAACGTCGCCACGCGCGAGGGCGCGCAGGCGCTCGTCGAGGCGGGAGCGGATGCCGTCAAGGTCGGCGTCGGTCCGGGCTCGATCTGCACGACCCGCGTCGTCGCCGGCGTCGGCGTCCCGCAGGTGACCGCGATCTGGGAGGCCTTCCAGGCCACGCGGGAGGCCGGCATCCCGGTCATCGCCGACGGTGGTCTCCAGTACTCGGGCGACATCGCGAAGGCTCTCGTCGCGGGTGCCGACACCGTCATGATCGGATCGCTGTTCGCCGGCACCGACGAGGCTCCCGGCGAGATCGTGTTCCAGGGCGGCAAGCAGTTCAAGCAGTACCGCGGCATGGGCTCGCTCGGAGCCCTGCAGACGCGCGGCAAGAAGACGTCCTACTCGAAGGACCGCTACTTCCAGGCCGACGTCCCCACCGACGACAAGCTCATCCCGGAGGGCATCGAGGGCCAGGTCGCGTACCGCGGTCCGGTTTCGGCGGTCGCGTACCAGCTCGTGGGCGGCCTGCGTCAGTCGATGTTCTACGTCGGTGCGCGCACGATCGAGGAGCTCAAGGCCAAGGGCAGGTTCGTGCGCATCACGGCGGCCGGGCTCAAGGAGTCGCACCCGCACGACGTTCAGATCGTGGTCGAGGCGCCGAACTACAAGAAGTGAGCCGGCTCGGCGGCGCGGGGCATCCGCCGCTACCCTGATCCGCATGATCAGGCAGCGCCGACACCCCGCCGCAACGCAGGGCGCGACGCGGCTCGAGGCGTTCACCGACGGGGTCTTCGCGATCGCGGCGACCCTGCTCGTGCTCGACCTCACGACGTACTCGCTGGGCGAGATCGACTCCGACACCGAGATGTGGGCCGCGCTCGGGCGGATGTGGCCCCTGTTCGGCAACTTCGCACTGAGCTTCGTGCTGCTGTGCCTGCTGTGGATGGTGCACGTCCAGCAGTTCGAGCATGTCGCTCGCGTCGACTCCGTCCTCGTGTGGCTCAACAGCGCCCGGCTGCTGTTCATCGTGCTCGTGCCGTTCGCGACGAACCTCACGACGGAGTACTCGGAGTACCTCGCCGGGCGGATCGCGATGCCGCTCGCCTTCTTCTTCTCGATCCTGTTCGGCTGGTTGCAGTGGATCTGGGCCGTGCGGCATCACGAAGTGATGCTTCCCGACCTGACCGTGGCGGAGGCGCGGTCGCTCGGCCGGGGAGCGCTCAGCGCCGTCATCATCGGCGGCATCGTGGTCGCGGTCGCGCCCTGGATCGGCTCCGTGGCCTTCGTGCTGTTCTTCTTCGACGGCGTCTTCACGCGCGTCCTGCGGGGCAAGACGACCTACTAGGTCGATCAGGGGTTCCGGATGCCGCGCCCCGGCGTATCGTCGGGGCTATGTGCCGCAACATCCACACGCTCCACAACTTCGAGCCCGCCGCGACGCCCGACGAGGTCCACGCGGCGGCGCTGCAGTACGTGCGCAAGATCGCCGGAACGACGAAGCCCTCCAAGGCGAACCAGGAGGCGTTCGATCGCGCCGTCCACGAGATCGCCCACATCACCCAGCACCTCCTCGACGACCTCGTCACGACGGCTCCGCCCAAGAACCGCGAGGTCGAGGCGGCGAAGGCGCGCGAACGCGCGGTGAAGTCCGGGCGCTACGCAGCCGCGTGAGGTGCGGCATCCGTCATTCCACTCCACCGGTCGTGATCGAGCGAAGCGAGACGAAACGCGCTGAGGTAGTCTGATCGGCTCCCCTCTCGGCCGTCGCGGTGCCGGGGGAGCAGACAGGGATCACCGTGGGCTACATCGACATCGCCTCCGTCTCGTTCGCCTTGCCGGACGGGCGACCGCTCCTGGACGAGGTCTCGTTCCGCGTCGGCGAAGGCTCGACGACGGCGCTCATCGGGCAGAACGGCGTCGGCAAGACGACGCTGCTGCGCATCATCCGCGGTGAGCTGGCTCCGCTGTCCGGGGCGGTCTCGATCGACGGCGGTCTCGGCGTCATGGACCAGTTCATCGGGCACGGCGAGCCCGGTGAGACCGTGCACGACCTGCTGATCGCGGTCGCGCCCGAGCGCGTGCGGCGCGCCGCGCGCGAGCTGGAGGACTCCGAGGCGGCGATCATCGAGCGCGACGACCTCGACACGCAGATGCGCTACGCGGCGGCGCTCGCGGAGTACGCCGAGGCGGGCGGATACGAGTACGAGACGGTGTGGGACACGTGCACCGTCGCGGCGCTCGGCGTGCCATTCCCGCGCGCGCGGTTCCGCGAGCTGACGACGCTGTCGGGAGGCGAGCAGAAGCGCCTCGCGCTCGAGGCCCTGCTGCGCGGGCCCGACCAGGTGCTGCTGCTCGACGAGCCCGACAACTACCTCGACGTGCCGGGCAAGCGCTGGCTCGAGGAGCGCCTGCGCGAGACGAACAAGACGGTGCTGCTCGTCTCGCACGACCGGGAGCTTCTCGCACGGGCCGCCGACCGCATCGTGACGCTCGAGGCGGGCGGCGCGGGGAGCACCGCATGGGTGCACGGCGGAAGCTTCGCTACCTACCACCGGGCGCGCGAGGAGCGCATGGCACGCCTCGACGAGCTGCGCCGGCGGTGGGACGAGCAGCACGCGAAGCTCAAGGCCCTCGTGGCCGACCTCAAGGTCAAGGCGGCTGCCAACGACGGCTTCGCCTCGCGGTATCGCGCCGCGCAGACGCGCCTGCGGATGTTCGAGGACGCCGGTCCGCCGCTCGAGCGCCCGAAGGAGCAGAGCCTCGACGTCCGTCTGCGGGGCGCCCGCACGGGGCGACGCGCGGTCGTCGCCGAGCAACTCGAGCTCACGGGCCTCATGAAGCCGTTCGATCTCGAGGTGTGGTTCGGCGACCGTGTCGCCGTGCTCGGCTCGAACGGGTCGGGCAAGTCGCATTTCCTGCGCCTGCTCGCGCGTGGCGGCACGGATCCGGATGCGCGGCTCGGCCACGTCACGTCGGTCGGCGAGACGCTCGTGCCCGTGCCGCACACGGGCCGCGCGATCCTCGGTGCGCGCGTCGTGCCCGGGTGGTTCGCGCAGACGCACCGGCACCCCGAGTTCGCAGGGCGGACGCTGCTCGACATCCTGCACCGCGGTGAGGACGCCCGCCCGGGCATGCAGCGCGACGCCGCGAGCTCGGCGCTGGACCGCTACGGCCTCGTCGCGCAGGCGCTGCAGACCTTCGACAGCCTCTCGGGCGGGCAGCAGGCGCGGTTCCAGATCCTGCTGCTCGAGCTCTCGGGCGCGACGCTCCTGCTCCTCGACGAGCCGACCGACAACCTCGACCTCGTGTCGGCCGAGGCGCTGCAGGACGCCCTCGCGCGCTTCGAGGGGACGGTCCTCGCCGTGACGCACGACCGGTGGCTCGCGAAGTCGTTCGACCGGTTCCTCGTGTTCGGGGCCGACGGCCGCGTCTTCGAGTCCGACGAGCCGGTGTGGGACGAAGGACGGGTCGCGCGGGCGCGCTGACGAAGGGTGGCGGATGCGGCATCCGTCGAATCCCCCGCGTGAGCCCGGGAACCCGCCCGGTAGGCTGGACAGGTGAGCATGGACATGGAACTGGGCCGCGCGAAGCGCGCCCGGCGGGCCTACACGTTCGACGACATCGCTGTCGTGCCGTCGCGCCGCACGCGCAACCCCGAAGACGTGTCGACGGCCTGGTCGATCGACGCCTTCCAGTTCGACATCCCGGTGCTCGGCGCACCCATGGACTCGGTCGTGAGCCCCGCGACCGCGATCAAGCTCGGCAAGCTCGGAGGCCTCGGCGTCCTCGACCTCGAGGGTCTGTGGACGCGATACGACGACCCCGAGCCGCTCCTTGCCGAGATCGCGTCGCTGAACGACGGCGACGCGACGAGGCGGATGCAGCAGCTCTACTCCGAGCCGATCAAACCCGAGCTCGTACGCGACCGCCTCGCCGAGATCCGCGCGGGCGGGGTCACCGTCGCCGGCGCCCTGACGCCGCAGCGCACGCAGGAGCTGTACGAGACCGTGGTCGCGGCGGGCGTCGACCTCTTCGTCATCCGCGGCACGACCGTGTCGGCGGAGCACGTCTCGAGCGTCGACCAGCCGCTCAACCTCAAGAAGTTCATCTACGACCTGGACGTCCCGGTCATCGTGGGCGGCGCGGCGACGTACACCGCCGCGCTGCACCTCATGCGCACGGGAGCCGCGGGCGTGCTCGTCGGGTTCGGCGGCGGCGCGGCGTCGACGACGCGCGCGACGCTCGGCATCCACGCGCCCATGGCGACCGCCGTCTCGGACGTCGCGGGTGCGCGCCGCGACTACCTCGACGAGTCGGGCGGGCGCTACGTGCACGTCATCGCCGACGGCGGCGTGGGAACGTCGGGCGACATCGTGAAGGCGCTCGCGATGGGCGCCGACGCCGTCATGCTCGGGGTGGCGCTCGCGCGCGCGACGGATGCCCCGGGCCGCGGCTATCACTGGGGTCCCGAGGCGCACCACGCGAAGCTTCCGCGCGGCCACCGTGTCAAGGTGAAGCAGGTCACCGACCTCCAGGCGCTCCTGTACGGACCGGCGCCAGTCGCGGACGGCACCGCGAACCTCGTCGGGGCGCTCAAGAAGTCGATGGCGACGACGGGCTACTCCGACCTGAAGGAGTTCCAGCGCGTCGAGGTCGTCGTCGCGCCGTACGGCGCCGGATGACCGATCCCGCCGGACCGGTGACGGTAGGCGACGCCGAGCCGGAGGTCTTCCCGCCCACACTCCGCGAGGTCATGCTGCGGCCGCGCTGGCTCGCGCTCCTCGGCCTGTGCCTCGTGGTCGCGGGAGTCTTCGCGTGGCTCGGGCAGTGGCAGCTCGGCCGCGCGATCGACACGACGCCGGCCCCTCCCGGGTCGACCGAAGAGGTGCGCCCGATCGCGGACGTCGTGGCGCCGGGGGAGTACCTCGCCGGGCCGCTCGTCGGGCAGCGGGTGACCGCGACCGGCACGTGGGTGCCGGGAGACTTCATCGTGGTGTCGTCGCGCTTCAACCACGGCGAGGAGGGCTACTGGGTCACCGGCCAGCTCCGCATCGCCGACACCGAGACGCCGACTTCGGTCGCCGTCGCGATCGGATGGGCGGCCACCGAGGCCGACGCTCTGGCGGCGATCGAGGAGCTCGAGGCGGAGGCCGCGGCGCCCTTCACGAATCCGTTCGCCGTCACCGGGAGGCTGATCTCCGACGAGGGCCCCGCCCTGCCGCCGCGCGGGGCCGACCCGCAGACGATGACGCGGATGTCTCCCGCGGCGCTTCTGTCGCGGTGGCACGACACCGGGGGGCTCGACGTCTACCGCCCGTACCTCGCGGCCGAGATCGCGCAGGGTCCGCTCGTCGACATCTCGTCGCCGGCGCCCGATGACGGCTCGGACCTCAATTGGCTCAACATCTTCTACGCCGTCGAGTGGGCGGTGTTCGCAGGGTTCGCGTTCTACCTCTGGTACCGCCTCGCGCGCGACGCGTGGGAGCGGGAGCTCGAGGAGCTCGCCGAGGGCGAGGGCGAGGGCGAGAGCGAGGACGAGAGCGAGGCGGAGTAGGACCCCTACGCCGGCGTCGCGGCGAGCAGCGCCTTCGCCGAGATCGACCGGCGGCGCGTCACCGCAATGAGCGTCGCGGCGAACGCGAGCAGCGACCAGATCGCGAGTCCCGCAACGCCCGCTCCGACACCCGACGCCTCGGTCAGCGCGCCCAGCATCGCGGTGTAGGCCGGGGCGGTCGGCAGCATGCCGGCGAGGTTCGACAGCACCCCCGGCACCGTCGAGACGATGCCGGTCGCGACCGCGAGCACACCCACGAGCGCAGCGATCCAGCGACCCGCGCCGCCGAACACCGCGACGAGTGCCTGGTTCACGGCGGCGAACGCGACGCCCGCGGCGACGCAGATGGCGGCGAAGATCGACCACTCCGCGAGGTCGTACGACGCGGCGAGTTGCACGACGCCCGCGACGAGCAGCCCCTGCAGGGCGCCCAGCCCAGCGGCCGGTGCGAGGGTGCGCAGCGCGAGCAGCGCCGACGGCGCGCGCGACGTGAGCGTGCGGCGCGTCACCGCCTGCAGCGCGACGAACGTGCCGAGCCCGCCGAACCACAGCGCGAGGGTCGCGAGCAGCGGGACGGCCGAAGCGCCGAACAGCGAGGCGCCCACGCCCTCCGCCTCGACCGGGGCGGCGACGACGTCGGCGAGGCTCGTCGCCTCGGCATCCGTGTACGACGGGAGCGACTCGGATGCCGTCGCCAGCCCGTCCGCGAGCTGAGCGGTGCCGTCGGACAGCTGCTCGAGCCCCGACGCGAGTCCGTCGGCGCCGTCCGCCGCGGAGGATGCGCCGCTCGCGAGCTGCGCGCCGCCCGATGCGAGCTGCGATGCGCCCGATGCGAGCTGCGAGACGCCTCCCGCGGCTTGGTCGGCTCCCCCGGCGAGGGCGTTCATCCCGCCCGCGACCTGCTGCATGCCGCCCGAGATCGCCTGCAGCCCGCCCGCGAGCTGCGGCAGCCGGCTCAGCCCCCCGATGCCCTCCGCGATCGTGTCGGACTGCCCGATGACCCCCTGCACGGTGGGCAGCGCCGCGTTCGCCTGGTCGGCGATGGCCGACAGCTGCGCGCAGAACTCGGCAGAGGCGCCCTGCGCCGCGCAGTTCGCGGCGAGCTCGGTGAGGGCGGTCGACGCATCCGTCACCGTCTTCTGGATCTCCTCCGTGTTCTGCGCGAGCTGGTTCGCCATGTCGACCATGTCCTGTGGAACCTGCGGTGCCTGCGACAGCCCGCCCGCGATCGTCGAGAGGTTGGTCGCGAGGGTCTGCGTGCTCCCGGCGAGAGCGCGCGCTCCGCCCGCCCACTCGCCGAGGCCGTCGCCGGCCGATCGGGCACCCCCGGCCCATGCGTTCAGGCCCGACGAGAGCTCGCCCGCGCCCGATGCCAGCTGCCGTACGCCGTCGGCGAGGCTCACGGCGCCGGATGCCGCGTCGCCGGCCCCGTCGGCCAGGTCCTGCGCGCCTTCGGCGGCCGTGCCGAGCTCGTCGCCGAGCGTCGTGAACCCGAGGAAGACGTTCTCGAGATAGACCGCCGAGAGCTCCTGGCCCATGAGCGAGGCCGCCGCCTGAGTCACCTGTGCCGTGATGGCGTCGTCGACGATGAGCGAGTCGGGCGCGGTTGCGACCTCGATCGTCGCGCGCTCGGGCGTCTCGCCCGGCTGTGTGGAGGTCGCAGCGGCCGAGAAGTTCGACGGGATCGTCACGACCGCGGCATACGTGCCGTCGGCGAGGCCCTCGGCCGCGTCCTCCGCGTTCGAGATCGTCCACGAGAGGTTGCTCTCGATCTCGTCCGAGCCCTCGACGAGCCCGGCGGTGAGCTGGCGCCCGAGGGGCACCGTCTGGCCGTCGATCGTCACCGGTTCGTCCTCGTTCACGATCGCGGCCGACATCGCGTCGAGGCGCTCGGCCGGGTTGTACAGGGCGGCGACGAGCACTCCGCCGATCACGACGGGCAGCAGCAGCACGCCGATGAGCGTCAGCCACGTCACGGGCCGGCGCGCGCGTGCGCGCTCGAGGGGGAGGTTCATGCGGTCACCTCTGGATTCAGAGCGGAAGACGAGCGGTCGAGGTCGAGCACGTCCGCGCGCGGACGGCGGGCCTCGACGAGGAGGGAATGCGCGGCGGCGGGGTCGGATGCCGCGACCACGACGGTCACCGGAGCGGCGTCGCGCAGCACGGCGGCCGCGCGGTCCCGCTCGGGCCCGGGGGCGATCGCGTCGGCGCTGTCGATCACGACGATGCGCGTGCCCCCGCGGACGGCCTCGCGCAGCTCGGCGACGGGATCGTCGGCGCCCGCGAGGGACGCGACGCCCACATGTGCGCGCACCCACGGGGCGCGACCTGGGAGCAGATGGCCCGCGACGCGCAGGCGACCCTCGGTGGGCTCGAGGCGCCCTGCGATCGTGAGGAGCAGAGCCGTGCTCGCGCGGGCGTCGGACGACGTGACGATGAGGGACTCGCCGGGCTCGACGCGGAGGTCGACGCCGCGGAAGATCGCGATGTCGTCGGCGCTCGCGCCGAGGTCCTCGGCGACGACCGCGGCGGTCGTGTTCGGCTCGGGCCAGTCGGCGAGTGAGAGCTCGCGCTCGACCGCCTCGCCCTCGATGTCGAAGTGGGGGAGCATCCTGTCGAGCCGGCGGGGCATCCACCACGCCTTGTCGCCGAGGAGCGTCATGACGGCCGGCACGAGGGTCATGCGCACGAGGAACGCGTCGACCGCGATGCCGACCGCCAACCCGAGCGCGATCGGCTTGATCGATGAGTCGCCTTCGGGCACGAACGCCGCGAACACGGCGAACATGATGACCGCCGCCGCGGTGACGACGCGGGCGGACGCCGTGAAACCCGACCGCACCGCGCCGATCGCGGTCGCCCGGTCGGCGCGTCCGCGGCGGGCGCGCGACGCGTGCACGTAGTCCTCGCGCATGCGCGACACGAGGAACACCTCGTAGTCCATCGCGAGGCCGAACAGCACGCCCATCAGGATGATCGGCATGAACGAGATGACCGGTCCGGTCCGCGTGACGTGCAGGAGGTCCGCGCCCCAGCCCCACTCGAAGACCGCGGCGACGACGCCGAACGCGGCGACGACCGAGAGCAGGTAGCCGAGCGCCGCCTTGATCGGTACCCAGATCGAGCGGAAGACCACCATGAGCAGGATCAGCGAGAGGCCCACGACGAACAGGCCGAAGGGCAGCAGTGCGGCGCCCAGTCGGTCGGAGATGTCGATGCCGACCGCTGTGAAGCCGGTGACCTTCAGCTCGACGCCGTATTCGTCCTCGAGCTCGACGGCGAGCGCGCGCAGGTCGCGCACGAGCTGCGCCGTCGCGGGGTCGTCCGGCGCGGTCTCGGGCACGATCTGGATGAGGCCCGTGTCGGCGGTCTCGTTCGGGGTCGCCAGTGCGACCTCCTTGACGCCGTCGACCTTCTCGACCTCGACGGCCAGGTCGTCCATGAGCCCGAGCGGGTCGGTCGAGGTGACGATCGTGCCGGTCATGATGAGCGGGCCGTTCGAGCCCGGGCCGAAGTGCTCGGCCGTCAGATCGTAGGCCTGGCGAGCCTGGCTCGAGGGCGGCTGCACGCCGGCGTTGGGCAGGGCGAGCGCGAGGCTCGAGGCGGGTACGGCGAGCACGCCCAGGCCGACGACGACGGCGATGGTGGTGACGAGCGGATGCCTCGTCACGAGCATCACCCACCGGTTCGGACGCTTCGCGGCGGATCCCCGCGGTCGCTCGGGGGCCGGGTCGGGGCCCGGCTCGGTGGCCTTCGTCTCCGGTCGCTGAGCCTGTCGAAGCGACCTCGTCCCCCGCTTCGGACCGAACCCGGCGCTCAGCGCCCGGTGCCCCCACCCCGCGACGCGGCCCTTCGCGAACCCGAGGAGCGCGGGCGTCAGCGTGACCGCGACGGCTACGGCGATCGCGACCGCGACCGCGGCGGCGATGCCCATCGTCGTGAGGAACGGGATGTTCGCGAAGGCGAGGCCGATGAGCGCGATGAGCACCGTGACGCCCGCGAACACCACGGCGGAGCCCGCCGTGCCGGTCGCCCGGGCGGCGGACTCCTCGGGCTCGACGCCCGCGCGAACCTGGTCCTGGTGGCGGGCGACGATGAAGAGGGCGTAGTCGATGCCGACCGCGAGCCCGAGCATGATCGCGAGCATCGGGGTGGTCGACGAGATCGAGGCGAACGCGGTCGACACGTAGATGAGCGCGATCGCGAGCCCGACGCCGATCAGGGCGCTCATGAGCGGGAACCAGGCGACTGCGAACGAGCGGAAGGTCACGATGAGGACGAACAGTGCGATGAGCACGCCGACGGCCTCCGTGATCGACAGCGTCGGGACGGAGATCGAGAAGAGGTCGCCGCCCATGGCCACGCGCGAGCCTTCGGGAAGCTCGGCGCGCAGGTCCGCGGCGACATCCTGCAACGCGGTCTTCGTCTCGGCGGGGACGTCGGTGGTCTGGCCGTCGAACTGGAGCCGCACGATCGCGGCCGCGCCGTCGTCGGACACCATGCCCGAGACCATCTCGTCGAACGGGTCGGTGACCGCGAGCACGCCGTCGAGGTCGCCGAGCTCGTCGACCGCATCCGCGATCGCCGTCGCGTACGGATCGTCGGACACCTGCGCGCCGTCGGCGGTGACCAGCACGAGCTGGGCGCTGGTGCCGCTCGCCTGCGGGAAGGTGCGGTCGAGAAGCTCGATGCCCTCCTGGGCCTCGGTGCCGGGGATCGTGAAGGTGTTGTCGGTGCCCTTCATGAACAGCAGCGCAGCGCTGCCCGCGATGAGCAGCAGCACCACCCACGAGACGAGGACGCGCCACGGGTGACGGTACGACCAGCGCCCGAGGGCATACAGAAGGGTGGACAAGAGCGCCTCCGTGCGAATCGATCAGCATGCATGGATACAGCGCTGTATCGAATACACGAGTGTATCGTAGGACGCGGATCGTCCCGGAACCCGGGAAGTTCGTGTGAACATGGTCGAGAGGAGGCCGCATGACCGACACTCGAGTCGCGGGCGGCGCCACGACCACCCGTCGGCGCGAGACTACGCGGCGGCGACTGCTCGACGCGGCGGCGCAGGTCTTCGCCGAGGTCGGGCTGGACGCGGCATCCGTCGAGGCCATCTGCGATCGCGCCGGCTTCACGCGCGGCGCCTTCTACTCGAACTTCGAGACCAAGGACCAGCTCTTCCTCGAGCTCGCGGGCGAGGTCGCGCTCGAGCGCGTCGAGGCCGTCCGGCGTCGCATCGCCGAGCTCGACCGCGAGGGGGCCTTCGCAGATCTGCCCGCCAACGCGTTCGCGATCGTGCAGGACGTGCTCGACGTGTCGGCAGACGATCGGCTCAGCATCCTGCTCATGAGCGAGATCCGCATCCACGCGCTGCGAAACCGCGAGCTCGCGGCCGCCTACCTCGCGCAGGACGAGGAGATGCGCCGCGCGATCGCGCGCATCATCGACGACATCGGCCGCACGAAGACGGTCAAGTTCCGGCTCCCTTCCGATCAGGTCGCGCGGCTCATGCTCACGGTGTGGGAGGGCGGGTCGGTGCGCGCGGCGATGGCGGGCCTCGACTACGAGGAGATGTGCCGCCGCACGAACGAGGAGCTCGCGCGGGTCGCGCAGCTGCTCATCGAGGTCTGATCCGAGGCGTCACCGCGCGGACTCGGCGAGCAGTCCATGGCACCGGGTGAGCCGGTCGATCCACCAGGATCGGCGATCGGCGGATGCCGCGAACTCGTCGAGCATCGCCGGATCGGGGGCCACTCGGCCGACCGGCAGCACGCCGTCGCGCGGGCGGAGCGGCGGGGAGGCCACATCCGCCGCGAGCAGTGACGCGGTGCCGAGCCCGCAGTCATACGGCAGTTCGGGGAGCGCGGCCGCGAGGTTCGTGCCCATCGCGAGCCCGACCGAGGTCTCGAGCGCACTGGAGACGACGGCGGGAAGCCCCGCCTCGGCGACCATCTCGAGCGCCCTGCGCACGCCGCCCAGCGGCTGAGCCTTCACGACGAGGACGTCCGCAGCCCCGGCGCGCGCGACGGCGAGAGGGTCTTCGGCCTTGCGCACGCTCTCGTCGGCGGCGATCGGGATGCCGAGGCGCGCGATACGACGCCGCAGCTCGGCAAGCTCCTCGACCGTCGCGCACGGCTGCTCGACGTACTCGAGGTCGAACTCCTCCATGGACCGGACGGCGTGCTCCGCCTCGTCGACGTTCCAGGCCGCGTTCGCGTCGATGCGCACGCGGCCTTCGGGGCCCATCGCCTCGCGGACGGCGCGCACGCGCGCGACGTCGTCGGCGAGTCGCTGGCCCGCCTGCGCGACCTTGACCTTGGCGGTGCGGCATCCGTCGAATCTGGCCAGGACGCCGGGAACGGATGCGGCGTCGACGGCCGGCACCGTGGCGTTCACGGGCACCTCGTCGCGCACCGGGGTGGGCTGCGGGTTCCAGCCGTAGTCGATCGCCGCGGCGAGCCATGCCGAGGCCTCGCGGTCGTCGTACTCGGTGAACGGCGAGAACTCGGTCCAGCCCGCGGGGCCCTCGAGGAGAAGGGCCTCGCGCACATCGATGCCGCGGAACCTCGTCGCGAGGGGCAGGGCGACCACGCGGGCGGTCGCGAGCAGGTCGTCGAGGGAGGGGAGCGCGGTCACGATTCCATCCTGCCCCGACGCCACCTTCCGCGTGCCTCGTGTCGCCTGGCGACGCGATAGAACGATGTGCGCTTGACGATAGTGTGTGACACACAGTACAGTGTGATGCATGAGCGAGACCGAGGCCCTCGAGACGCACCTGCAGGAGCTGCGCCGCGGCACGGTCGTGCTCGCGTGTCTGCGTCTGCTCGAACGGCCCGGCTACGGCTACGGCCTGCTCGAAGATCTGCAGGCTCGCGGGTTCGACACCGATGCGAACACGCTGTACCCGCTCCTGCGGCGTCTCGAGAAGCAGGGGCACCTGACGAGCGAGTGGAACACCGACGAGGCGCGCCCGCGCAAGTTCTACCGCACGAGCCCCGCGGGCTCCCGACTCGCCGCCGCACTGACCGAAGACTTCCGCGCGATCGCCACCGCGATCGACGCGCTGCCCGCTCCGGGCGACGACTGATCGGAGAACGACATGACCGCCACCGTCACCCTCACCGGCCGCTACATCGATGCGGCGATGCGCACCGTGCCCGAGCGGCAGCGCGCCGACCTGTCCGCCGAGCTGCGCACCTCGATCGAAGATCAGATCGACGCGCGCGTCGAAGCCGGCGAGCCGCGCGAGTCCGCCGAGTACGCCGTGCTCACCGAGCTCGGCGACCCCGAGGTGCTCGCCGCCGGATACACCGACCGACCGATGTGGCTCGTCGGTCCGCGCTACTTCCTCGACTGGTGGCGCCTGCTCAAGCTGCTGCTCGCGATCGTTCCCGTGTGCGCCGCGTTCGGCGTCGCGCTCGGCCAGACCCTCTCGGGCGCCACCATCGGCGAGGTCATCGGCTCGACCGCGGCCGTCGTGTTCCAGGTCATCGTGCACATCGCGTTCTGGACGACTCTTGTTTTCGTCGTGCTCGAGCGCTCCGGCCACGCGCCCATGAACACGGCGAAGTGGAGTCCCGATCAGCTCCCCGAGCCGCGGCCCAAGGGCGCCGGCCTCGGCGACCTCATCGGCAGCCTCGTGTTCCTCGCGATCGCCGTCGGCGTCATCCTGTGGGACCACTTCATCGGCCTGGCCCCCCTGCACCCCGGACTCTCCTTCCTCGACGACGGCCTGTGGCCGTGGTGGATCACGGGCCTGTTCGTGATCATGGCGCTCGAGGCGCTGCTGGCGGTCGCGGTCTACGCGGCGCGCGGGTGGACGTACACGCTCGCGGTGTTCAACGGCGTCCTCAACGCCGCAGTCGCCCTGCCCGCCCTGTGGCTGCTGTTCGAGGGGCGCCTCATCAACCCCGAGTTCTGGCCGACCGTCGCGGGAGCCGACGGCGCGCAGGTGCACGGTGTCCTCTCGGTCATCGTCGGCTTCGTGATCGCGGGCATCGCGGTCTGGAGCACGGTGGACAGCGTGATCAAGGCGGCCCGCGGCCGGAACTAGGCTGGGCGGCATGGTCTCCGACTTGTTCGACGCGGCCGAGTGGGTCGTCGCTCCGGGCGCCGATGGCTACACCGACATCACCGCCCACGTCTCGACCGACGGACGCATCGCCCGCATCGCGTTCGACCGGCCCGAGGTGCGAAACGCCTTCCGCCCCCACACGGTCGACGAGCTCTACCGTGCCCTCGACACCGCGCGGCAGGACCCGCGCATCGGGGTGGTCCTGCTCACCGGCAACGGACCCAGCCCGAAAGACGGGGGATGGGCGTTCTGCTCGGGCGGAGACCAGCGCATCCGCGGACGCGACGGCTACAAGTACTCGGAGTCCGACACCGTGACGGACGCCGCGCGCGCCGGTCGCCTGCACATCCTCGAGGTGCAGCGGCTCATCCGGTTCATGCCCAAGGTCGTCATCGCGGTGATCCCCGGGTGGGCCGCCGGCGGCGGGCATTCCCTGCACGTCGTGTGCGACCTGTCGATCGCGTCGGCCGAGTACGCACGGTTCAAGCAGACGGATGCCGACGTCGGCTCGTTCGACGCGGGCTACGGGTCCGCGTACTTCGCGCGACAGATCGGGCAGAAGCTCGCGCGCGAGGTGTTCTTCCTCGCCGAGGAGTACTCGGCCCAGCGCGCGTACGAGATGGGCGCCGTGAACCGCGTCGTGCCCCACGTCGACCTCGAGCGCGAGGCGATCGCGATGGCCCGCACGATCCTCACGAAATCTCCGACGGCGATCCGCATGCTCAAGTTCGCGTTCAACGCCGTCGACGACGGTCTCGTCGGTCAGCAGGTGTTCGCGGGCGAGACGACGCGCCTCGCCTACGGCACCGACGAGGCCGTCGAGGGGCGCGACGCGTTCCTCGAGAAGCGCGAGCCCGACTGGTCGCCCTATCCGTGGTATTTCTGATGCCGCGATGAGACTCGAACCCGTCGTCGGCGACGACCCGCGCGAAATCCTTCGGGGTCTGCGCGCCGCACTGCACGGCGCGGGCCCCGCCATGGGCCTCGGGCTCGTGCACGACGCCCCCGGCGAGGTGCGCGCGGGAACGGCCGTCGTCGTCACGACGTCGGGGTCCACGGGGATCCCCAAGAGCGTGATCCTCAGCCGCGACGCCCTCACGGCGAGCGCACTCGCGACGTTCGCCCGCATCGGCCAGGGAGCGTGGCTGCTCGCGCTTCCGGCGGCATACGTCGCAGGGCTCCAGGTGCTCGTCCGCTCGATCGTCGCGGGCCGCGAGCCGGCCCTCCTCGCGGGCACGTTCACGCCGCAGGCGTTCACCGCGGCGGCTTCGACGATGGCGTCGACCGAGCGCGGCGAGCGCGTCCCGACCTACACGTCGCTCGTCCCGGCGCAGCTCACGAAGCTCCTCGACGCCGCCGACGAGGACCGCGCGGTGCTCGCCGCACTCCGATCGTTCGAGCGCATCCTCATCGGCGGGCAGGCGCTCCCGCCGGCCACCCTCGAGCGCGCGCAGGCCGCCGGCGTGCGCATCGCCCGCACGTACGGCTCGACCGAGACGAGCGGCGGATGCGTCTACGACGGCCGCCCGCTCGACGGCGTCGGCATCGCGATCGTCGACGGCGAGGTGCGTCTGTCCGGCCCGACGCTCGCAGACGGCTACTTCGGCGATCCCGAGTTGACCGACGCGGTGTTCCTGCGCGACGCGCATGGCGTGCGGTGGTACCGCACGGGTGATGCGGGACTCATCGAGGACGGCGTGCTCCGCGTGCGCGGGCGGCTCGACAACGTGATCGTGTCGGGCGGCATCAACATCTCGCTGGACCGCGTCGAACGCATCGTGCGGTCGGTGCCGGGCCTGGCCTCCGCCGTGGTGGTCGGGGTTCCGGACGCGACGTGGGGCGAGGCATCCGTCGTCGTCGCCTCACGAGGGGAGGCGCTGCGCCGAAGCGAGTCCGTCCAGCTCGAGGCGGCGCGGGCCGCGGTCGAGGCCGAGATCGGACCGCACGCGCGGCCGTCGCGGCTCGTGCTCGTCGACGAGCTCGCAATGCTTCCGTCGGGCAAGCCCGACCGCGAGGCGATCCGTCGCGCGGTGGCGTCGCTGCACTGACGACTCGTCACTCCTCGCCCGAGAACCACTCCGGCGTCTCGATGACGCAGAACCGGTTGCCCTCGGTGTCTTCCATCACGACGTAGTCGGCGCCGGGCGGGTAGCCGTCCCAGTCGACGTCGCGTGCGCCGAGCGAGCGCAGTCGCGCGAGTTCGGCCTGCTGGTCGGATGCGTACAGATCGAGGTGCAGGCGCGGCGGGTAATGCTGCGGATATCCGGTCTTCGACAGCGCGATCGACGCCCGCCCGTGGGGTCCTTCGGGTGGGTCGAGGATGACCCAGTCGTCGCTCGGCTCGCGGCGATCGACGTATCCGAGGGCCGTGCGCCAGAAGTCGCCCGCGCGGTCCATGTCTTCGACGGTGAGCACCGTGGTTCCGATCTCGAGCATGCCGTCATTGTCGATCCAACCCGCGACACGGGGCGAGGGGGTTGCGCTCACTAGGATGTGACCTCGTGGCAGGTACCAAGAGCAAGCACCGCAAGCGCCCGGGCCCGAAGAAGCAGCCGCCGCGCGGGAATCCGCAGAAGGCGCACGCGCCGCGCGATCCGCGGCGCGTCGAGCCGGCCACCTTCCGCGACTGGGTGGGTGCGGCGCGACTGCGCACGCTCCCGCTCGCGGTGACGCCGATCCTCATCGGCACGGGTGCCGCACTCCTCGTGGACCGCGCATTCCACTGGGTCATCGCGCTCGCGTGCCTCGCGGTCTCGGTCAGTCTGCAGATCGGCGTCAACTACGCGAACGACTACAGCGACGGCGTCCGCGGCACCGACGACCACCGCGTCGGTCCGGCGCGCCTCACGGCGAGCCGCAAGGCGAAGCCGCGCACGGTGCTCGCCGTCGCGCTCGTGTTCTTCGGGATCGCCGCGCTCGCGGGCCTCGCGATCACCATCCGCACGCAGCAGTGGTGGCTCATCGCCGTCGGCGTCGCCGCGATCCTGGCCGCCTGGTTCTACACGGGCGGCAAGCGCCCGTACGGCTACTACGGCCTGGGCGAGCTCTTCGTGTTCGTGTTCTTCGGGCTCGTCGCCACCGTCGGCACCACGTGGGTGCAGGTGCAGTCCATTCCGCAGGAGGCATGGTTCGGCGGCGTCGGCGCGGGCCTCCTGGCGTGCGCCGTGTTGCTCGCGAACAACCTGCGCGACATCGAGCAGGACCGCGCCGCCGGCAAGCGCACCCTCACGGTGCTCATCGGCCGGCGTGCGACGCAGGTGCTGTTCACGATCTTCGTGCTGGTACCGTTCCTCATCGCAGCGTGGCTCGCGGTGTTCTACGTCATCGCGTGGCTGTCGATGCTCGCGCTGCTCGCGGCCCTCCCCGCGATCCTCATCGTGTGGACGTACCGTCAGCCGCGCGAGCTCGTCGTGGCGCTCGGACTGACATCGCTCACGTCGCTCGCCTACGGCGGGTTCCTGCTGTGGGCGTTCATCGGATAGCGCGTCGTCAGGCCTGAGGGCGGTCCTGCGCGGCATCCGTCGTGGATCCGGCTTCGGGACCGGGCAGCGCTCCGTCTTCGACCTCTTCGTCGGACCGCTCGTCCTTCGACCGCGCGCGGCGCTCCGCGAGACCTGTGGTCACCTCGTCGAGCGGGCGGCGCAGGAAGATCATCGAGAGGCTCAGGCCGATGAGCGCGGCGAAGATCGCCGACAGCCAGTAGTACTCGCGCATGATCGGGATGAGCATGAAGATCCCGAACGGCACGAAGAACGCGAGCAGCCGCAGCACCGAGTAGACGAGGGCGGAGCGCGTTCGCATGCCTCCATCGTAGTTCGCCGGTCCGAGCCGCCTGTCCGGGAGGCTGGGCGGAGGCTGAGGGGTTCACGACGGTTCCATCACGACCGGCCGATTCCGGCCCCGCGCGCCTAGGATGGAAGACGTGACGAGGGTGCTGCTGATCGGGGCCTTGCTGGCCGCCGTGTTCTGGGTGTACAGCATCGTCGACTGCGCCATCCAGCCGCCGACGAAGCACCGCGGTGTGAGCAAGCCCCTGTGGATCCTCATCGTCGTGATCTTCCCCGTGCTGGGCGGCATCCTGTGGTTCGTCATCGGCCGTGCACGCGCGTCGCAGATGGTCGCGCCCCGCGCCCCCGATGACGACCCCGAATTCCTGGGTCGCATCGGCTCGATCTCCGACCAGGACGAGCGCATCCGCCGCCTCGAAGAGGAGCTCGCCCAGCTCGACGCCGAGGCCGATGACCCGCGCTGGAGCCCCCCGATCACCCCGGTCACGCCGCCGGCAGATCCGCCCGCCGCGACCCCGCCGTCACGCGGCACCGAGCCCGCCGTCGAGCGGCCCACGGATCGTCCGGGCGACGGCGAGGACGACCCGCGCGGCCACCGCGGCGCCATCTCCTGACGTGAGCGACGACCCCGAAGCCGCCGGCGAGCCCGGCGCCACCGGCGGCGATCCGCTCGCGGCGCAGACGCGCGGGGTCGAGTCACCGGCGACGGATGCCGCATCCGCCCTCCTCGGAGCCCTCGTGGAGCGGGGCATCCGTCACATCGTCGTGAGCCCCGGCTCGCGTTCGCAGTCACTCGCGCTCGTCGCCGCGGAGCTCGAGAGGCGCGGCGCTGTCCGTCTGCACGTGCGCATCGACGAGCGGATCGCGGGCTTCACCGCCCTCGGCATCGGGCGGGAGACGCGGATGCCGGCCGCCGTCGTCTGCACGTCGGGCACCGCGGCCGCGAACCTCCTCCCGGCCGCGCTCGAGGCGCACCACGCGGGCGTGCCGCTCCTCCTCCTGACCGCTGATCGCCCGCCGGAGCTGCGCGGCGTCGGAGCGAATCAGACCACACGCCAGCCCGGCATGTTCGCCCCGAACGTGCGGTTCGAGGCGGATCTCCCCGTGCCCGACGTCGTCGATTCGGACGGCGCATCCGACCAGAGCGCCATGTTGCGCGCGGTCGCCGCCGAGGCCGTCGACGCGGCGCTCGGCGCGGGAACACGCTCACCCGGTCCCGTACACCTCAACCTCCCGTACCGCGAGCCGCTCGGCGGCGACCTTCCGTCGTGGCTCACGGTCCACTCGGTCGAGCTCGCGACCGAGAAGCACATCGACCTCGACGTGGCGCCGATCGAAGCCGACCGCGCCGACGAGCCCTCCGGCGCGCTGTATCAGGGCGGTGGCGGCATCGGCGAGGCCGACGTCCCACCCGACCCCGACGGTCCGTTCGTACTCGAGCGCGGTCCGCGCACGATCGTGCTGGCCGGCGCCGACGCAGGGCCCGATGCCGAAGCCGTCGCCCACGCGGGCGGGTGGCCCCTCGTCGCCGAGATCGTGAGCGGCGCGCGCTTCGGACGCAACCTCGTGCACGGCTATCGCGCCCTCGTCGCCGATCCCGAGCTGGGTGGCCGCGTCGAGCGCGTCGTCGTGTTCGGGCATCCGACGCTCGCGCGCGAGACGGCTGCGCTCCTGTCGCGCGACGATGTCGAGGTGCTTGCGGTGCGCGGACCGGGGGAGCCCCTCAACCTCAACGGCGCAACGGTCGCGATCGACGAGGTCTCGGTCGCGACCGGTGAAACGGATCGCGAATGGCTGGGCACGTGGATGCGCGCGTCGCGCGCGGCATCCGTGGATCTCTCTCCTCCCGCTCCGGATGCCGCGGCCCTCGCGTCGACCGTGCCCAGCGAGCGGCTCGGGGCGATCTCGTCGGAGCTCGAGGTGTTGCGGGCTCCCGTCGACCGGACCGCGCTCGTCGACGCGGTGTGGCGCGCGACGTGGCCGCACGACCGACTCGTGTTCGGTTCGTCGCGGCTCGTGCGCGTCGCGGATGCGGTGCTCGGCGGCAAGCGCGTGCCCGTGCACTCCAACCGCGGGCTCGCCGGAATCGACGGCACGGTCGCGACGGCGGTCGGCGTCGCTCTCGCGAGCCAGGCCGACGGGCGTCCGGGGGTCACGCGTGTGCTGCTGGGCGACCTCGCGGTGCTCCACGACGTCGGCGCGCTGCTGATCCCGCCGCATGAGGACGAACCGCGCATCCAGGTGATCGTCGGCAACGACGGCGGCGGCACGATCTTCGACGGGCTCGAAGTCGCGGCGGTCGCGGACGACGAGGCGATGGACCGCGTGCTCTACACGCCGCACGGCGTGCGCCTCGAGCACCTCGCGCTCGCGTACGGGTGGGAGTACCACCGCGTGACCACGCGGTCGGCGCTCGACCAGGTGCTCACGTCGCCCGCGGGTGGTCGGCAGCTCATCGAGGTGCCGCTCGAGCGCTGACGTACGCCAGGATGAACGCATGACAGCGACGAGCCAGCGCTATTGGGACGCCGACGCCCACGAGATCCTGCGGGTCGACGAGGGATTCGTGCTCACGAGCGTCGATCCCGAGGCCACCCCGGGCTACTCCGGCGACAAGGAGCAGTCGGCCGAAGACCTCGCCGCCGGCGCCGAAGAGCTGAGCGAACTGCAGGAGCGCCTCTACGCGCAGAGCCGGGTCGACGCGTCGGATGCGTCGGTGCTGCTCGTGCTCCAGGCGATGGACTCCGCGGGGAAGGGCGGCATCATCCGGCATGTCGTCGGGTCGGTCGACCCTCAGGGCATCGCGCTCACGTCCTTCAAGAAGCCGACGCCCGAAGAGCTCGCGCACGACTTCCTGTGGCGCATCGAGAAGCGCGTGCCCGAGCCGGGGTTCATCGGCGTGTTCGACCGCTCGCACTATGAGGACGTGCTCATCGGGCGCGTGCGCGAGCTCGCGCCGCCCGAGGAGATCGAGCGACGGTACGGCGCGATCAACGCCTTCGAGAAGCGATTGACGGATTCGGGGACCCGCATCATCAAGGTCATGCTGCACATCTCGTACGAAGAGCAGCGCGAGCGCCTCATGGAGCGGCTCGACCGCCCCGACAAGCATTGGAAGTACAACCCCGGCGACGTCGACGAACGCGCGCTGTGGCCGCACTACATGAGCGCGTACCAGACGGTGTTCGAGCGCACGTCGACGGACTACGCGCCGTGGCATGTCGTGCCGGCGAATCGCAAGTGGTACGCGCGGCTCGCGGTGCAGGCGCTGCTGCTGGAGGCGCTCGAGGGCATCGACCCGCAGTGGCCCGCCGCGACGTTCGACATCGCCGCTGAGAAGAAGCGTCTCGCGGCGACGTAGCGCCGCCCCCGGAACGGCCTAAGGCACGATCCCGCGCGCGGCCCATGCGGTGGCCGAGAGGCGGAGCGGACCTTCGCCGATCAGCTCACGCGCACGCTCGCGTACGGCTGCGACGGTGTCGTCGTCGAATCCCGCGAGCTGCCCCGCCGTCGACCCGATCCCGAGCGTGTGCGGCTGCCACCACTCGTCGAAATCGGGGTGCTCGACCTCGACCATCAGTTCGCTCTCCGCGACGTCCAGGCATCCCGCATCCGCGAACAGGTCGACCAGATCTCCCCGGCTCGTGCCGGGCCGTGGGGCCGGCGGCCGCCTGTCGGTCACCTCCTCGACCGCGCGCAGGAACGGCGAGTACGGGCCGCGCGCGTTCTCGAGATCCCACACGCACGCCGCGACGACGCCGCCGGGACGCGTGACGCGCACCATCTCGCGGGCGCCGGCTGCGGCATCCGTCATGAAGTGGAAGACGAGCTCCGCGAGCGTCGCGTCGAACAGGTCGTCGTCGAAGGGGAGTGCCTCAGCCGTGCCGTGCCGCACGTCGGCCCAATGGAATCGGGCCGCGGTCGCCTCGACGAACTGCGGCGACGGATCGACCGCCGCGACCTCGGTCTGTCCGAACCGGCGGACCAGCACCTCCGTGAGGGCGCCCGTGCCGCATCCGACATCGAGGGCGCGGCCCGTCTCGGAGAGCTGCGCGAACTCGACCAACACCTCGGCGAGCGGGCGCGAGTACCGGCCCATGAATCCGTCGTAAGCCTCTGCCGCCACCGCGTCGAACGACATGGCGGCAGTGTAGGCCGGTTCGCGCCAATCGCGAATCGGAAAGTACTTGCGTGGACAAGTACTTGATGTGATACAGTACTTGCCATGACACAGGACGACGCCTTCTCGGCCGACCTGCTGCGCGGCCACACCGACACGATCGTGCTCGGTGTGCTGCGTCGCGGCGACCGGTACGGCTTCGAGATCTACAAGACCATCCGCGATGCGACGGGCGGCGAGCACGAGATCAAAGAAGCCACTCTCTACGCGACCTACCGCCGGCTCGAGAAGGACGGCCTGGTGGAGTCCTACTGGGGCGATGAGACCCAGGGCGGCCGCCGCAAGTACTACCGCATCACCGACGCGGGCCGGGCGGTCTACGGCGACAACGTCGCAGCGTGGGTCGCCACCCGCCGCGTGATCGACTCCCTCCTCGACGTGAAAGACACCGCTGATGACTGAGAACCTCCACATCCACCGACTTCTCGACGAGGCCTTCGCGGGCGTCGAGCTGACCCCCGACACGCAGGACCTGAAGGAAGAGGTGCGCGCGAACCTGATCGCACGCGCCGCTGAGCTGGAGGAGTCAGGCGTCTCACCCGAAGAGGCGGCGCGGCGGGCGGTCGCCGAGCTCGGCGAAGTGCGCGAGCTGGTGGGCGAGTCGGCCACGGCGACCGAGACGGATGCCGCGACCCCGCGCCGCGGCTGGGACGAGCTCATGCGCCGCCACCGCGTGAAGCCGAAGCCCGGCTTCGTCGTGCGTGCCGTCGTGTGGTCGATCGCCGCCGTCGTCGGCATCACGCTCGGGATCCTCGGCGCGACCGGGGTGCTGCCGATCCCGCTCGGCGCGCAGATCGGCCTCTTCGGGTTCGCCTCGACCGGACTCGCGCTCCTCGTGGGCGACTCGCTGTCGCAGGAGACCACGATGAACCACCCGATGCCGCAGAACCGCGCGGCGGGATACTTCCTCGCGACGCTGCTCGGGGCGTTCGGCCTCGGCTTCGCGGGGCTCGTCGCCTTCGGCTCGATGCCGCTGTGGGGCATCGTCTTCGCCGCGCTCGGGATCATCGCCGCGATCATCCTGTTCTCGTTCCTCCTCGCCAGCCAGACCAACCGGCACAAGGCGTGGACGCGTCAGATGGTGGCATCCGAGCCGCCCAACCGGTTCGAGCGCGAGCCCGAGACCGCCGCACGGTTCGGCATCTACACCGCGGTCATCTGGATCGTGACCTTCGGCGTCGTCGTGGCGCTCATCTTCACGGTCGGATGGTGGTGGACGCCGCTCGCGTTCCTCGCCGGCTTCGCGCTCATGATGCTCGTGCTCGCACGGATGCTGTTCGCATCCGACAAACGCTGATCCCCGCTCGCTGAGCGAAGGCGCACCACCCCCGGTCGCTGAGCGAGCGCAGCGAAACGAAGCGGGTCTCCCTTGGGTGTTTCGTCTCGTCGCTCCGCTCCTCGCTCAACGTCCGAGTACCTCGAGAACCCCAATCGAAAGAAGGGATGCTTCGCCATGCCTGAGAACACCACTCCGGCGATCGTCGCCGAGAACCTCGTGAAGGTGTACCGCGGCCGTGGCCGCAAGCCCGGCGTGCGCGCCCTTGACGGCCTGAGCCTCACGGTTCCCGAGGGCTGCGTGTTCGGCCTCCTCGGTCCGAACGGCGCCGGCAAGTCCACGACCACCAAGATCCTCACGACGCTGTCGCGTCCGACGAGCGGCACAGCGCGCGTCGCCGGTCGTGACGTCGCCCGCGAGGCCGACGCGGTTCGCTCCGCGATCGGCCTCGTGTCGCAGGGCGCGAGCACCGACCCGCTGCTGACCGCGCTCGAGAACCTCGAGATCGCGGGACGGATGCGCGGTGCCAGGCCCACCGACGCGCGGGCGCGCGCGACGCGGCTGCTCGACGACTTCGGTCTCGCCGATGCCGCGGCACGCCCCGTGTCGACATTCTCCGGCGGCATGCGCCGTCGCCTCGACGTCGCCGCGGCGCTCGTGCACCGCCCGCGCGTGCTGTTCCTCGACGAGCCCACGACCGGGCTCGACCCCGAGGCACGTGCGGCGATGTGGGCGGAGATCCGGCGGCTGTCCGCCGAGGACTCGCTGACGGTCGTGCTCACGACGCACTACATGGAAGAGGCGGACCGCCTCGCGGACGAGCTCCTCATCGTGAACCGCGGCCGCGCCGTCGTGCAGGGGTCGCCCGGCGGCCTCAAGGCGGCGCTCCACGGCGACTCGCTGCGCGTCTCGCTCATCGAGCCGGACCCGGCCGCCGTGCGAGCGGCGGTCGCCCGGGTCGGCGGCCTGCGAGACGTCGTGGTCGAGGCATCCGGTGTCGACGGCGTCCTCGTCGCGCGCGCCGACGACGCGTCCTCCGCCGTCGGCGCGGTCATCGCGGCGCTGGACGCCGCCGGCATCCGGTTCGGCCAGGTCTCCGCGTCGCACCCGTCGCTCGACGACGTGTATCTGCACTTCGTCGGGCACACGTTCGACCCTTCGACAAGCTCAGGGACCGGCGGCTCGCCGGTCTTCACGGAAGGAGAGGCAGCATGACCACCGTTGCGATCCCGACGACCGTCTCGGCGCCCGAGCGCGCGGGATGGTTCACCCAGACGGGGCAGGTGCTTCGGCGCTGGCTCATCGTGACCATCCGGCAGGTGTGGGGACCCGTGATGTCCCTCGTGCAGCCGATCATCTGGATCCTGCTGTTCGGGCAGGTGTTCCGCTCGCTGGGCGACCTGCCGCAGTTCGCCGCCGCCGCGGGAACCGGGGGGTACATCGAGTACCTCGTGCCCGGCATCCTGATGATGACCGTCCTGTACTCCGGCGCGTGGGCGGGCACGGGCTACATCGACGACATCAACTCCGGTGTCATGGATCAGTACTTGAGCTCTGCGATCCGCCGCTCGGCGATCATCACAGGACAGCTCACACAGCAGCTCATCGTGAACGTCGTGCAGTCGCTCGTCGTGCTCGGCATCGGCTGGCTCGGCGGGGCGCGCTACGCGGGAGGCGTCGGCGGACTGCTCGTCGCGCTCGCGGTGGCGACGCTCCTCGCGACGATCTTCTGCTGCGCGTCGACGGCGATCGCGCTCATCTCGCGCAACCAGATCGCGCTCATCAGCCTGTCGCAGCTGATCGTGCTCCCGGCGACGTTCCTGTCGACGACCATGATGCCGTCTGCGCTGCTGCCGGACTGGGTGGCCGCGGTCGCGCGCTGGAACCCGATGACGTGGGCGGTCGAGCTGGGCCGTGGCGGACTGTCGGGCGAGTATCCGGATGCCGCGTGGCTCCAGGTCGCAGGCCTCGTCGCGCTCGCCGCACTCGCGTTCACGTGGGCGGTGCGCTCGATCCGCGCGTACCAGCGGTCCATCTGACGCGTAGGAGGGGTGCCGATCCGCAGCCGCCGGGTCGGCACCCTCTGCTGTTCAGGCCAGCGCGTCGACGATCGGGCGGAACTTCACGCGCGTCTCGATGAGCTCCGCCTCGGGGTCGCTGCCCGCGACGATCCCGGCGCCCGCGTGCGCGACGACGGGGATCGTGTCGCTGTACTCCGCCTGCCGTTGCACGGGCCCCGACCCGATCTGCGCGCACCGCAGCGCTATCGCCCACTCGCCGTCGCCCGCCGCGTCGACCCAGCCCACGGGGCCGGCGTAGCGGCCGCGGTCGAACGGCTCGAGGCGGCGGATGAGCTCGACCGCGGCATCCGTCGGCGTTCCCGCTACAGCCGCCGTCGGGTGCAGGGCCTCGACGAGGTCGAGGGCCGAGGCGTGGTCGTGCAGCTCGCCGGCGACGTCCGTCGCGAGGTGCCACAGGTTCGGCAGCTCGAGCGTGAAGGGCTCGTCGTCGGCGCGAAGAGCGCTCGTGTGCGGGCGGAGCGCCTCGAGCACGCTCTGCACGGCGTACCGGTGCTCGTCGATGTTCTTGGCGCTGTGCGCGAGCTCGTCCGACGCGTGGGCGTCGTCGTCGGCATCCGTCCCGCGCGGGATCGTGCCGGCCAGCACGCGCGCAGTGACAGCACCGCCCGCCACCGTCACGAGCGTCTCGGGGCTTGCGCCGATGAGGCCGTCGACCGCGTAGGTCCACGTGTCGGGGTAGTCGTTCGCGAGAGCGCGCACGAGTCGGCGCAGGTCGGAGCCGGCCGGGATCGTTCCGACGAGATCGCGCGCGAGCACGACCTTGCCGACCTCCCCGGCGGCGATCGCGTCGAGCGCTGCGCGCACGGCGTCCTGATACCCCGCGGGGTCGAGCGCACCCGGACCGAGGGTGCCCGACCAGTACGGACCGTAGGGGACGGGCTCGATCACGGGCTCGGGACGGTCGTCGCCCTCCCCTCGGATGCGCGTGACCCACGAGCGCCCGCGGTGCCGCCCGACGATCGCGCGGGGCACGACGAGCCGGCTCGACGAGTGCGAACGGCGATCGAACACGAGCGCGCCGAACGCGACGAGCCCGGTGCCGGGGAGCCCGACCGGATCGTCGATCTCGGCCCCGGATGCGACGTGTCGCCAGGTCTCCGCCGGCGGTGGCACGCGGTCGGGGTCGAAACCGGCGGGAGCCGTGTCGCCGCCGCGCTCCATCCACGTGGCCGGGCCGCCGACGCCCACGATCCCGTCGGACCGGCGCAGCCACGCGAGGGGCTCCGCGGGGTCGGCGTAGGCGAGCAGATCCTCGACGGGTTCGATCTCCCGGGTCTCGACCACCAGTCGCGGTGGGCGCTGCGGGTCGATCACTCCTCCAGCCTACGTCCGCACGGGCATCGCCACTGTCCGCGGGCCGCGGCCCACGCATCCGGGGCCTCGGTCTCGAAGCGAGGGGAAGTCGCAGGACGAGGACCGGCCCGCGGCATCCGCCCTCATCTCGGTGCATGTCCTCGTTTCGCGACAGGGAGGCCGACCGCGACCTGAACCCCACGTCCGGGAGCGGTCCTAGACTGACCCGGTGAGCACGCAGACCACCCCCACGAAGCGGCCCGCACCCGGCACGCGCGTGATCTTCCGCTGGCGCAAGTGGGACGGCGGCACCCACTGGACGCACGAGTGCGTGTATCTCGGCAGCGACGAGTGGGGCGAGTGGTTCGGGCAGCCCGCGGGATGGCGCAGCCATCGCCCCGGCCGCAACGTGACCGCGATCAGTCCCAATGTGACGCTCATCCCCGCGAGCGGTGACTACGCGCTCACCCACAATGCGGCGCCCGCGACCTACCGCATCTACATCGACCTCGCGTGGGACGTGCACTGGGACGGTCCGGAGCCGACCGGCATCGACATGGACCTCGACGTCGTGTGGGCCGTCGACGAGCGCGGCCTGTTCATCGACGACCGCGACGAGTGGGACGAGCACCGCGTCGAATACGGGTACCCGCTCGATGTCGTCGAGCACCTCGAGTCGCTCGCCGTCGACCTCGAGGGGCGCGTGCGTGAGGGTGGCGCTCCGTTCGACCGCTCCACCGCGCGGCGTTGGCTCGACAGACTCGCGGCCGCCGTGCCCGCCTAGACTCGACGGGTGACCGCGAGCACACCCGAGCACCAGCCGAACCGCGCCGACCTGCACAAGGACCCGGCGCGTGTGAGCGGCATGTTCGACCAGGTCGCGCGCGGCTACGACCGCACCAACACCGTGCTGAGCCTCGGCAACGACCGCATGTGGCGTGTCGCGACGACGCGTGCCGTTGCCCCCAAGCGCGGGGAGCGCATCCTCGATCTCGCGGCGGGCACGGGGGCGTCCAGCGTGTCGCTCGCCCGCAGCGGCGCCGACGTGGTCGCGGCGGATTTCTCGCCCGGCATGATCGCAGAGGGGCGGCGCCGGCACGGTCCGGATGCGCCGGGTGGCGGCATCCGCAATCTCTCGTTCGTCGAAGCGGATGCCACGGCCCTTCCCTTCGGCGACGACGAGTTCGACGCGGTGACGATGTCGTTCGGCCTGCGCAACGTGAACGCTCCGAAGAAGGCGTTGCGAGAGCTGCTCCGCGTGACCAAGCCCGGCGGAAGGCTCGTGATCTGCGAGTTCTCGCACCCGCCGTCGAAGGCCTTCCGTGGGCTCTACCGCTTCTACAACGACCGCGTGCTCCCCGTCGTCGCGAAGGCGGTGAGCTCGAACGCCGACGCGTACGACTACCTGAACGAATCGATCAAGGACTGGCCCGACCAGCGCCGGCTGGCTGCGTGGATCCGCGAGGCGGGC
Source organism: Microbacterium sp. (assembly GCF_035556355.1). GTDB lineage: Bacteria > Actinomycetota > Actinomycetes > Actinomycetales > Microbacteriaceae > Microbacterium. Next base: position 71,266 of record NZ_DATMFG010000018.1, on the reverse strand, counting down.
TGGACGGATGTCGCGTACCGCAACCTCTCACTGGGCATCGTCGCCCTGCACCGCGGCGTCAAGCCCCGCGGCGATCGTTAGGCTGGAACGGTGACCCCCTCAGCGCCGGGCTCGCGTGTCGCGAGCAAGCTGGGCCTCACCGACCGCATCTTCGCCGGCCCGAGGTCCCGCCGGCTGATGGCGACCGTCGACGCGGGGCTCGAGCGCGTCGACGAGTGCCTGCGCACGGAGCTGCGCGTCTCGGACGCGCTCGCCGACGCGACCAGCCGCTATCTGTACGACGCAGGCGGCAAGCGCATTCGCCCGATCCTGGCGCTGCTGACCGCGCAGCTCGGCGAGGGCACGACCGACGAGGTCGTCCAGGCGGCGACGGCCCTCGAGCTGACCCACCTCGGATCGCTGTACCACGACGACGTCATGGACGCCGCCGACCGCCGCCGCGGTGTGCCGAGCGCGCACGCGGTGTGGGGCAACAACGTGGCGATCCTCACCGGCGACCTGCTCTTCTCGCGCGCGAGCCAGCTCATGGCCCGCAACGGCGAGCGCGCCATCCGGCTCCAGGCCGACACGTTCGAGCGACTCGTGCTGGGGCAGATGCACGAGACGGTCGGCGCGCAGCCCGACGACGACCCCGTCGAGTTCTACCTGCAGGTGCTCGCCGACAAGACCGGCTCGCTCATCGCGGCGGCCGCCGAATCGGGCGTCATCTTCTCGAACGCGCCCACCGAGCTCCAGAAGCCTCTGTCGGTGTTCGGCGAGAAGGCGGGCGTCGCGTTCCAGCTGCTCGACGACGTGATCGACCTCTCGCCCGACCCCGGCGAAACGGGCAAGGTGCCCGGCACCGACCTGCGCGCGGGCGTGCCCACGATGCCGTACCTCCTGCTCGGCCGCGCCGACGACGACGAGTCGCGTGCGCTGCGCAGCCGCATCGACGAGGGTGTCGCGGCGATCGCCGAGGGCGCCGACCCCGCCTTGCTCGACGCCGACCTGGCTCTCCTGCGAGATCACTCAGCAACCGCCGCTACGCTCGACCTGGCGAACTCGTGGTCGCGTGACGCGATCCAGGCGCTGGCGCCCGTGCCCGACGGGCCCGTGCGCGAAGCGCTCACGCGGTTCGCGCAGGCCGTCGCCGACCGCTCCAGCTAGTCGCGGCATTCGCGCTCTCCCTCTCCGGTCCCACGAGGACCGCGCCCCTTCGAAAGGACCCCCATGACCAAGCTCAGGCTGGCCATCGTCGGTGCCGGCCCCGCCGGAATCTACGCCGCCGACATCCTCCTGAAGGCCGAGCGCAAGTTCGACGTCTCGATCGACCTCTTCGAGCAGCTGCCCGCACCTTACGGGCTCGTGCGCTACGGCGTGGCTCCCGACCACCCGCGCATCAAGGGCATCATCACGGCGCTGCGTGAGGTGCTCGATCGCGGCGACATCCGCATCTTCGGCAATGTGCGCTTCGGCGAGGACATCACCCTCGACGACCTCAAGCGCCACTACAACGCCGTCATCTTCGCGACGGGTGCCGTGCACGACGCGTCGCTCAACATCCCCGGGATCGACGCGAAGAACTCGTTCGGCGCGGCCGACTTCGTGAGCTGGTACGACGGCCACCCCGACGTGCCGCGCGAGTGGTCGCTCGACGCCGAGTCGGTCGCGGTGATCGGCAACGGCAACGTGGCGCTCGACGTCGCGCGCATGCTCGCCAAGCACGCCGACGACCTGCTGCCCACCGAGATCCCCGACAACGTCTACGCGGGGCTCAAGGCCTCGAAGGTCACCGACGTGCACGTGTTCGGCCGCCGCGGTCCCGCCCAGGTGAAGTTCACGCCGCTCGAGCTGCGTGAGCTGGGCGAGCTGCGCGACGTCGACATGGTCGTGTACGACGAGGACTTCGACTACGACGAGGCCTCGAAGGCCGCGATCGCGAGCAACAAGCAGGTCATGGTGATCGACCGCGTGCTGCAGTCGTGGCGCCAGCGGCCGTCGGTCAACAACGCCGGCGGAACGGCGTCTCGCCGCCTGCACCTGCACTTCTACGCGAAGCCGGTCGAGGTGAAGACCGACGACGAGGGCCGCGTATGCGCGTTCGTGTACGAGCGCACCCGGCCGGACGGCGAGGGCGGCGTGATCGGCACGGGCGAGCTGCGCGAGGTGAAGGTGCAGGCGCTCTATCGCGCGGTCGGCTACTTCGGCTCTCCGCTGCCCGGTGTGCCGTTCGACAAGCGCCACGGAGTCATCCCCAACCACGAGGGCCAGGTGCTCCGCAAGGACTCGAACGAGCGCGTCCCCGGCGTCTACGCCACCGGCTGGATCAAGCGCGGTCCGGTCGGGCTGATCGGCCACACGAAGTCCGACGCGATGGAGACGATCCGCCACCTCATCAACGACCAGGGGTCGTGGTGGCAGCCCGTCGAGCCGTCCGAGGACGCGATCCCGAGACTGCTCGCGGAGCGCGGCGTCGTGTGGACCGACCTCGAGGGCTGGCATCGCCTCGACGGGCATGAGATCGGCCTCGGCGCGCCGCACGAGCGCGCGCGCATCAAGGTCGTGCCGCGCGACGAGATGGTGAGGATCTCTCGCGGCGAGTAGCCGAGGGCCGTTCGCTTCACGCGCGGCCGCGCGCAATAGGCTGACGCCATGGCGGAGGAGTGGCGCCCCGACATCCTGGGGGCCCCGTTCGAGCAGCTCACGCTCACGCTCGGGGAGGACGATGAGGGTCCCGTCGTCGCGACGCTCGTGCGGAGCATCCGCAACCCCTTCCTGTCGCTGTTCAGCCCGCTGCGGGACGTCGATGTGCTCGCGGTGCACGGGTGGTCGGACTACTTCTTCCAGACGGAGCTCGCGGAGTTCTGGAACCGCCTCGGAGCCCGCTTCTACGCGCTCGATCTGCGCAAGTACGGGCGAAGCATGCGCCCGGGTCAGACGCCGGGCTACATCGCCCGCCTCGATGAGTACGACGCCGACATCGAGGCGGCCCTCGACGCCATGGGGCACGGCGCCGGCGCGAACGGCTCGCGGAGGCTCGTGCTGCTCGGACACTCGACGGGCGGGCTGACACTGTCGCTGTGGGCCGCGCGCCACGCGGGCCGTGCCGCCGCCGTCGTGCTCAACGCGCCGTGGCTCGAACTCCAACTCGGGCCGGTCGCGCGGCAGGCGATCCACCCGCTCGTCGGCATCCATGCGCGCATCGACCCGCTCGGGCAGCAGCCGACCGTCGACATGGGGTTCTACACGCGCGCGCAGACGGAGGTCGGAGCGCTTCCCGTCCCGGGATACCGCATCGAGTGGCGTCCGCCGCGCGGATTCCCGATCCATCCCGGCTGGCTCGCGGCCGTGCTCGAAGGGCACCGCCGCATCGCGGCGGGCGTCGACGTCGCCGCGCCCACGCTCGTGCTGCTGTCGACCCGGTCGACGCCTCCGCTGTCGTGGAGTGAGGAGATGACCTCGAGCGACTCGGTGCTCGTGGTCGACGACATCGCGAAGTCGGCGACGAAACTCGGCAAGCTCGTCACGATCGCGCGCATCGACGGGGCGATCCACGACGTGTTCCTGTCGCGGCCGGCGCCGCGCGCAGAGGCGTACGCCGTGCTGAGACGGTGGATCGTCGGATGCCTCGCGGCGAGGCATCCGTGAGCCCCCGTCGGCGACCGGCGGACGTCTAACTCTCCGGTGCGAGCGCCAGCACGGGCGCGAGGTCGTCGCGGGTGAGGCTCATCCAGGGCCCCGCGGGGTCGATGAGCACGCCGTCGAGACCCGTCTCGGTCATGAGCACGGCTGCGAGCTGCGCGGGCGTCATCGGGACCGGCTGCGTGCCGCGATCGAGTGCGATGACCTCGAGCGGGTGCGAGAAGATCTCGAGCAGACGCTTGCCGTCGGTCGTGCGCGCCTCGGAGATGCCGGGGCCCTGCTCGGTCTGACCGACCGACACCCACAGCTTCGCGTCGACGAGAGCGCGGCCGATCTCGGTCGCCGTCTCGGGCGTGCGCTGACCCGAGACCAGTCGCTTGATCGGGAACTCCGTGCCGCCCGCCTCCTCGACGATGCGCTCGAGGAGTTCGCGCGGGATCACCGCGCGGCTCTGACCCGACGCCGGGTCGATGACGAGGCCGGAGTACCTGCCAGCGAGGACGTATCGGAACACGGATGCCACGGGCTGCGCCATCGCGGACGTTCCCGTGTCGCCGTCGGCGATCACGCTCGCGCGCAGCGCGCCCAGTCCGCTGTATGCGACCGCGAACTGCTTGTCTCCCGACGTCATCATCGCGAGCGGGAGGTTCTCACCCGCGGCGAGGAGTGCTCGTGCATCGCCTTTGACGCGGAGGAAGAGGTGCCCCTGCAGCAGCTGTCGCGCGACGGCCATGACGTCGCGGCCGGTCGCGTCGGCGGGCAGCTCGGCGAGGGCGTCGCGCAGGAGGACGTTGTCGGGGACCTGTGCTTCGGGCGCGCCGGGCGAGGGGACCGCTCCAGGCTCCTGCGGCACGGGCCGCGGGGGCTGCGCCGCGGCGGAGGCGGGGCGGCCGTAGGTCGAGACCGAGATGCCGACGTGGGGGACTGCGCCGGCGTCGGGTGCGCCGGCGCCGGGTGCGGCATCCGTGCCTGCTGCGTCCGTCTCGGACGGCGCCGCGGATTCGGGCTGTTCGTCGGGCGTGCGCTTGCCGCGCGAGAAGAGTGCCATCGCTCGAGCCTATGCGCCGCTCCTGGATGTCGCGTGCGGGTCAGCGGGGGTGCCGTGCGTCGGCGGGGCGTCCTAGGGTCGGAGCATGGCCTCGCCCCGCATCACCCTGACCATGCCCGGCCCCGACGGCGAACGCGAGGTCAGCGTGTCGAACCCCGACCGCGTGCTGTGGCCGCAGGTCGGCATCACCAAACGCGAGCTCGCCGAGTACCTCATCACGATCGCCGAGCCCTTCCTCGCCGCGAACGGGAACCGCCCCGTGTCGCTCGAGCGGTTCCCCGAGGGCGTCGACGGCGAGCGCTTCTACTCGAAGAACCCGCCCAAGGGCGCGCCGGCGTTCGTCGAGTCGCGCACCGTGACGTACAACAGCGGGCGGCGGCATCCGCAGATCGTGTTCACCGAGATCGCTGCGGCCGTGTGGGCCGTGCAGATGAACACGATCGTGTTCCATCCGTGGGCGTCGCTCGTCTCCAACACCGACAACCCCGTCGAGCTGCGCATCGACCTCGACCCGCAGCCGGGAACGGATTTCGCGGATGCCGCGGCCGTCGCCCCCGCGATGCGCGACGTGCTCGCCGAGGCGGGCTTGACGGCGTTCCTCAAGACGAGCGGAAACCGCGGCATCCACATCTTCTGCCCGATCGAGCCGGAGTGGGAGTTCCTCGACGTGCGGCACGCCGTGATCGCCGCCGGACGCGAGCTCGAGCGGCGCATGCCCGACAAGGTCACGATGAACTGGTGGAAGGAGGAGCGCGGCGAGCGCATCTTCATCGACTTCAACCAGGCGAACCGCGACCGCACGATGGCGGGTGCGTACAGCCCGCGCGCGCTGCCGCACGCGAGCGTCTCGACTCCGCTCACATGGGACGAGCTCGAGGCGGGCGTCGACCCGGCCGCGTTCACCGTGCGCACGATTCCCCGACGACTGGCCGACGTCGGCGACCCGTGGGCCGACCTGCTCGCGAAGCCGGGCCGCATCGACACGCTCCTCGAGTGGTGGCAGCGCGACCTCGACGACGGCCTCGGCGAGCTGCCTTTCCCACCCGACTTCCCGAAGATGCCCGGCGAGCCGCCGCGCGTGCAGCCGAGCCGCATCAACCCGGAGAACTGGCCCAAAGAAGAGGGATGACCGAGCGCTTCTCGCCCATCGACCGGCTCGTCGCCCGCGTGCTGCAGACCCCGTGGCTCACGAGGCTGCCGATCCCGCTGTATCGAGCCGGATTCGGGTGGATCTTCGGCGAGCGGCTCGTGATGATCGAGCACCTCGGACGCATGTCACACGAGCCGAGGTACGTCGTCGTCGAGGTGGTCGAGCGCGAGCCGAACGCCGTGCGCGTCGCGTCGGGTCTCGGCGAGCGGGCGCAGTGGTACCGCAACCTGCGCGCGAACGGTGTCGCGTACCTCAGCATCGGTCGGGCTCGCCGTGTGCCGGCGTCGGTGCGGATGCTCGACGCCGACGAGTCGCGGCGGGTGCTCGAGCGCTACGCGAGGAGGCATCCGCGGGCATGGAGGCACCTTTCGGCGGCGATGGACTACGCCGCCGGCGGCGAGGCGCGCATGCCTCTGGTCGAGTTCGGGCCGCCGGAGTGAGTCCGCGCGCGCCTGTGCGCGGCGCGTCGCGTGCGGGATACTCGCGATAGCCCTTGTCGCGACCCTTGCAGGAGGGGCCATGACCGCCGTGTTCGAGTTCTTGGCGCTGCATCCGGTGATCGTGCTGTTCCTGCTCATCGGGTTGGGTGCCGCGGTCGGACAGGTGCGCGTCGGGGGAGTGTCCCTCGGCGCCGTCGCCGTGCTGATCGTCGGGATGGCGATCACAGCGTGGGGCGTCGCGCTCGGCGTCTCGATCGAGCTGCCCGCCGCGATCGGTGACGTCGGTCTGGTGCTGTTCGCGTTCTGCATCGGGGTCATCTCCGGCCCGGGCTTCTTCAACGCGATGCGGTCGTCATGGGCGCTCATGCTCGTGGTCACGGGCATCCTCATCGTCGGCGCGGCCGTCGCCTACGGGCTCGGGGTGTGGCTGGGCGTGTCGCCCGTGACGATCGCGGGAACCTTCGCGGGTGCGGTGACGAACACCCCCGCGCTGGCGGCAACCGGCGGCAGCGCCGAGGCCACGGTCGGCTATGCGAGCGCGTACATCTTCGGCGTGATCGGGGCGATGATCGTGGCGGCGCTCGCCCTCCGTCACCGCGCGGAAGACACCGACCGCCCGGCGCCGCTCGTCGACAAGGCCGTCGAGGTCGACACGACCTCGATGCCGACCGCCGACGAGCTGTCGAAGCGCCACGGGCGGCGCGTGCTGTTCTCACGCGTGCTGCCCAAAGACGGCGAGATCGAGGCTGTCGGGCCCGACACGCCGCTCACGCCGGGGTCCGTGGTCAACGTGGTGGGCCCGAGCGACGCGGTGCAGGAGGTCAGCGACGAGATCGGCCACACGGCGGCGGTCGACATCGTCGGACAGCGCTCCGAGCTCGACTTCCGTCGCATCATCCTCTCCAACCCACGGCTGGCGGGCCGCACCATCGCGAGCCTCCATCTTCGGGAACGACTCGGCGCAACGATCGTCCGCGTGCGCCGCGGAGACGTCGACTTCGTCGCCACGCCGGACTTCGTCGTGCTGCAGGGCGACCGTCTGCGCGTCGTCGGCCCCAAGCGGTCGATGGCCGCGGTGTCGGAGTTCCTCGGCGACTCCGAGCGCGGCATGGCCGACACGAACCCGGTCGCGCTCGGCCTCGGCATCGCACTGGGTCTGGTCATCGGAGCGATCCGGATCCCGCTGCCCGGAGGCGGATACTTCGGCCTCGGCTTCGCCGCCGGCGCGCTCGTCGTCGGGCTCATCATGGGACGCATCGGGCGCATCGGTCCGCTCGTCACCGCATTGCCCAACACCGCCGCGAACGTCCTCGCCGAGCTCGGTCTGCTCATCTTCCTCGCCTTCGCGGGCACGAAGGCAGGATCCCTCATCGTCAGCGCGATCGTGTCGGGCGAGATCGTGACGCTCCTGCTCATCGGAGCGGTCGTCACCCTCGTCGCGATGCTCGGCACGTACCTCATGCTGCGCCACGTGTTCCGACTCGGCGGCACGCGGCTCTCGGGAGCGATCGCGGGGGCGCAGACGAACCCCGCGATCCTCGCATTCGCGAACAGCCGCACGGGCCACGACGTGCGGGTCGCGCTGGGGTACAGCCTGGTCTATCCCGCTGCCATGGTCGTGAAGATCCTGCTCGCGCAGGTGCTCGTGACGCTGTGAACCCCGCGCACGTCAGTCGAGCACGTCGGCGAGATCGTAGGCCGACACCGTCTCGAGTTGGTCGTACGTGCACGAGCGCGGATCGCGATCGGGACGCCAGCGCTCGAACTGCACGGTGTGACGGAAACGCCAGCCCTCGAGCTGGTCGTACCGCACCTCGAGCACGCGCTCCGGGCGCAGCCGCACGAACGATGAGTCGGCCCGCGACGGGGTGAAGCGCGACTTCTCGCCCTCGTTCCGGAGCGGGTTGCCGTCGGCGTCGCGCTCGACGAGCGGATCGAGCTCCTCGACGAGCTCGAGCCGCTTCTTGTTGCTCCACGCCGCGACGCCGCCCACCGGGTACAGCTCGCCGTCGTCGGAGTACAGGCCGACGAGGAGCGAGCCGACGCCCTGCCCGGACTTGTGCACGCGGTAGCCCATCGCGACGACATCCGCCGTGCGGACGTGCTTGATCTTGAACATCGTGCGCTTGTTGGGCGCGTACGGCTGGTCGAGGGGCTTCGCGATGACGCCGTCGAGACCTGCGCCCTCGAACTCGGACAGCCATCGCCGCGCGACCTCCGGATCGTCGGTCGTGCGCGTCACGTGGATGGGATGGGTGAGCTCGCCGAGCAGGTCGACCAGCTCGGCGCGCCGCGTCGCGAACGGCTCACCCTGCAGATCACGGTCTCCGCGCGCCAGCAGGTCGAACGCGATGAACATGGCCGGCGTCTCGACCGACAGCTTCGCGACGCGCGACGAGGCGGGATGGATTCGCTGCGTGAGCGACTCCCAGTCGAGGCGCTGCGAACCGGGCTCGCCCTTCGGCACGACGACCTCTCCGTCGATGAGGCACGGCTCGGGCAGCAGCTGCGAGAATGCGTCGACGAGCTCGGGGAAGTACCGCGTGAGCGGCTTCGCTCCGCGACTGCCGATCTCGACGTTCGAGCCGTCCCACGACACGAGCGCCCGGAACCCGTCCCATTTCGGCTCGTAACTGAGTCCGCCGGGCGCGGCGTCGGGCGGAGGCACCTCGGGGACCGACTTCGCGAGCATCGGCGCGGGGATGTCGTAGGGCATGCGTCCATCCTGCCGTGGCCCGCCGACGCGGCACAGGGCCCGCGTCACCGCCCGGTGTCGGAGACGACCGCGAGGCTGTCGGCGCGCACCCGGTGGGCGGCGCGGATGCGGCGCCCGCAGTCTCAGGAGGCGGAGGGGCTCGACGCGGCGAAGATCGCCGCCGCCTCGGCGCGGTTCGCCGCACCGACCTTCGCGAGGATCGCCGACACGTGCACCGAGGCGGTCTTCGGGCTGATGAACAGGCGCCGGCCGATCTCGGAGTTCGTGAGGCCCTCGGCCACGAGCTCGAGCACCTGCAGCTCGCGCGGGGTCAGGGTCGCTATGACGCCGGATGCCGCGGCCGCATCCGACCCGCCGAGTAAACGCGCGTGCGCACCCAGCTCCCTCGCCCAGCGCGCGACGCGCGCGACGCCCTGTGCGGGAGCCTCGTCGACGATGCGCTCGAGGATGTGCGCGGCTTCGTCGCGCTCGCCGTCCGCGATGAGCGCCTCGGCGAGACGCAGTCGCGCGACCTGCGCATGCCACGCGTAGAGTCCGCTCCCGGGCAACTCCGCGACGACCGCGCGCCAGCGCGCGACCCGCTCGTCGGGGGGTCCTGTGTCGCCGAGTGCGGCTCGCGCGTAGTCGACCCACCGGCGGTTGATCTCGTGATCGGGCCAGTCGTCGAGAGCGCTCAGCAGCCGCTCCCGCCCGTCCTCGTGCTCGTCGGGCGCGCTCGCGATGAGCAGGGACGCCGCGACGGCGGCGTATCGGCGTGGAGTGGGCTCGGCGTCGCCCTCGACGACCTCGAGCACGCCTGCGAGCGCCTCGCGGCGGCGTTCCTCGGCCTCGGGGGAGGGGCGGCCGACGGAGAACTCGAGCGCCGCGTCCGCTTCCTCGATACGCCACCAGGCGCGCTTCTTGGGTTTGAGGGCGGTGACCTCCGCCATCCCGCCGCGCTCGCTCGCGAGCAGCTCGGCGCGCGCGTCCGGCTGGTCGTTCCACGACAGGTGGTTGGCCACGACGCGCGCGACCCACGCGCGCGCGGCGCGGTCGGTGAGGCGCCGTGCGCGCGTCGTGTACGCGAGCGCGTCCTCCCACCGCCCGGCGGCGAGCAGTGCGAACGCGAGGCTCAGGGCGATCGAGGTGCCCGAGCCGCGCTCGATGCCGGCGCGGACGACCTCGGCGTAGTACCGCTCGCCGACTTCGGCCGCCTCCGCGAACCGGCCGAGGTTCGCGAGCTGATCGATGTGCGCGCTGCCGGCGTAGGCGCGCAGCGGCGGCTCGAGCCTGAGCGCCACGGCCCGCTCGAGCGGCGCGAGGGCGGCGGACTGGTCGTCCTCGTCTCCCGCGATGCGCCAGCTCTCGATCGTGAGCGCGACCGCGAGCGCGGCATCGTCCCCCGCCGCCTCGGCGAGCTCGATCGCGCGACGCGCATGCTCGGCGGCCTCCTGGCCGTGTTCGCTGATCGCGAGGTTCGACATGACCCGCGACATGAGCGCCTTCGCCGGCGCGGAGTCGATGCCCTCGAGCAGCCGCACGGCCTCCTCGAGGTCCTCGCGCTGGACGCGGTACTCCGCGTTGAACACGTGGACGAACCTCTGCCTCAGCAGCGCCGCGCGAGTGAGCGGGTCGTCGCCGCACACCGCGAGCCCTTCGTTCGCGGAGCGCAGCGCGCGTCGCGCGTCGCCCAGGTCGTGCCATGCCTGCGCCGCCTCGAGGTGCAGCGCCTGACGCGTCGTGCCCGCGCGCTCCTCGGCATCCGGCACCTGGTCCCACAGTTCCGTCAGGCGCTCCGCGAGCTTGACGGATGTCGCGGGCGCGAAGCTCGCGCGCGAGAGACGCAGCGCGCGCACCGTCGCGTCGAAGGCGGCCGTGAGGTCGCGCGCGGCGAGCCAGTGCTCGGCGACCGCCGACACGTCGTCGGGGGAGTCGTCCGGCCGGCTCCGCTGCAGGTACTGCGCGAAGGCGCGGTGCACGCGCACGCGCTCGCTGGGCAGCATCTCGCCGTGGACCGCTTCGCGCGTGAGCGCGTGACGGAACGAATAGCCCGCGCCGGAGGCCAAGATGACGCGCGCGTCGATCGCCTCGCGGAGCGCGCGGTCGAGCGTGCGGTCGTCGAGCGTCGACACCGCGGCGAGCACGTCGTGGTCGACGTGCATGCCGCCCGCGGCCATCGCGCGCACGGTCTCCTGGGCGGGGTCGGTCAGTCGCGTGTAGCGCGCGAGCACGAGGTCGCGCAGCGTGTCGGGGAGCCCGCGGTCGCCGAGGTCCACGAGCTCCTCGACGAGGAACGGGACCCCGCCGCTGCGCTCGGCGAGGCGCTCGACGTCCTGCGGATCGACGGCGTCGTCGGTGAGGATGCTCACCTGCTCGGCGACCTCGGCGAACGAGAGCGGCTCGAGGTCGACGCGCACGAGGCCGGGCGTGCGGTCGAGCTCGGCGAGCACGGGATGCAGCGGGTGGAACCGGTCGATGTCGTCGGACCGGTACGTCGACACGATCGTGAGGTGGCGGCCCCGGAGCGTGCTGGCGAGCGTCTTGAGGAGCGCGAAGGTCGCGGCATCCGCCCATTGCAGGTCTTCGATGACGATCACGACGTGACGTGTCGCCGACAGGTTCTCGAGCACGACCTCGATCGCCTCCGCGAACTCGCCCGCCTGCTCGTCGTCGCCAGGAGCCTCCCCTGCGAGGCCCGGCACGAGTGCGGCGAGCGCGGTCACCGCGGCGGGCGACCCCGCCGCCTCGCGCAGCGCGTCGGTGCCGACCTCGCCGTGCAGATCGCGCAGGATGCGGCGGATCGGCCCGAAGGGCGCGCCGATCGGACCGAGGTCGACGCACTGGCCGATCGCGACCACCAGCGGGAGCCCCTCGTCGCGGCGCGCCGCCGCCTGCGCGAGCAGCTCCTGCACGAGACGGGTCTTGCCGATGCCGGCTTCTCCTCGCACGAGCACGGCTCGCGGGCGTCCGCGACGGCCGTCGTCGAACGCGTCGAGCAGCGTGCGCAGCTCCGCGCCGCGGCCGACCATGACCGATGGAGTCCCCGTGGGGCGCATGAACATATCGTGTCACCTTCCGGCAAGCGGGGCAGTGGACCCTGAATGCGGCATCACGCGTGCTGCGGACGCCGCGTCCGGTCCCTGTCCGCCCCTCGTGACCGCGCACTCGGCGCCGCCTCCGCGGGAGAGGGTGCCGCCCGGGACGCGTCGGGCCCCTGCTGGCGTTCGCGCACCCGGAGCAGCAGCTCGTTCTCGCGCCGCAGAGCTTCGGTACGGCGCTCGTTGAGCACGCTCGCGGCGAAGACCATCTCGTTCATGTCGACCTCCGAGGGCCGGTGCACTGCCGGCCACGACACCTACGGTCGTCCCTAAGGAGGGGCGACCGTATCGGGCGAACGCCCTATCTTCGGCGGCGGGGCGCTCAGGCGCGCCGGAATCGGGCAGGCCGCGAAGAGCGGATCGGCCCGGTCGACGGTGCGCCCCGCATGGGCAGGATGGGCGTCGGGAGGACGACATGAAGGTCATCGACGCGGGCGTGTTCGCCGCCGCGACGCAAGCGAGCTACCGCGAGAATCTGCGGGTTCCGCACTTGAGCCTCGGCACGTACAGCATCCCGGCGGGAGCTGTCGATCCGCAGCAGCCGCACACCGAGGACGAGGTCTACATCGTGCTCTCCGGGCGCGCGAAGCTGTCGACACCGGATGCGGTCGCCGACGCATCCGCCGGTGCTGTGCTGTTCGTGCCCGCGGGCGAGGAGCACCGATTCATCGACGTAGAGGAGGACCTCACCGTGATCGTCGTGTTCGGTCCGGCCGAGCACACGCTTCGCGGGGAGTGACCCGCGCTGTTCGGCGTCGGGTCCTGCCGGGTGCCGCCGTCAGCCGAGGGTCGATGACAGGCGGCGGGCGACCTCGGCCGCCGGCATCCGTCTCGGGAAGACCGCGACCATGACGTCGTCGTCGGCGGGGGCGTCCGGCGGATCGGGATGCACGCCGAACCGGCGCATCGCGTTGTCGAGCGCCGCCTGCAGCACGGAGACCGGCACGCGCTTCGTGCCGCGCAGCAACCGCCGCAGCACGTGGTTGTGCACGGCCGTGACGAGCGCCGCAAAGCCGACGGCGTCGACGGGGTCGAGCCCGGGAAGCGCCTCGCGCAGGTACTCGTCGAACAGGCGCTCGTAGCGGAAGACCGCGACGATCTCGCGATTGCGCAGCGCCGGCACCTGCCGCACGACCGTGTAGCGACGGCGTGCGAGCTCGGGGTCACGCGCGAAGTGCCGGAAGGCGATGACGGATGCCTCGTACACCGCCTGCCACGGATTCTCGTGCGGCTTCGACAGGAACGCCCGCAGCTGTTCGAGCAGCGCCTCGTGGTCGGCGAAGATCACGTCCTCCTTGCCGCCGAACTGACGGAAGAAGGTCGAGCGCGACACGCCGGCGGCCTTCGCGATCTGATCCACCGACGTCTGGTCGTAGCCCCGCTCGGCGAACAGCTCCACGGCGGCGGCGATCACCGCCGTGCGCGACGCCGAGCTCTGTTCGAGGTCTGTCATCGGCATGAGCCTAGAGCACGGCTGTGCCGCGCGCCCGCGGGACGCGGCGGGTGGCTGCCGCGTGCCCAGCTCCGGAGTTTCGTGGCGCTGCCCGCGGAATCCGCCGATTCCGGAGGCGTGTGCCGCGGTGTTCCGGAGTTGTGCACGCGGATGCGCCACCGCATTGTCAAGCGGGTGGTGGAGGAACGGCGCGCGGCGTTGACTGGGCGCATGCCGTCACTGTGGCGCACCGGAACGCAGCCGATCGAGGGAACCGCGTTCGAGCCTGGGCGGCATCACGACGTCATCGTGGTGGGCGCGGGGCTGACGGGTCTGTGCACGGCGGTGATGCTCACGCGGGAGGGGCTCGACGTCGCCGTCGTCGACTCCGGGAGGGTCGCCGAGCTCGCCACGGGCGGCAACACCGGCAAGGCGACGCTCCTGCAGGGCACGCGCCTGTCGACGCTGCGCCGCGACCACCCGGCCTCGCTCGTGCGCGCGTACGTCGACGCGAACCGCGACGGACTCGAGTGGCTGGAGGCATTCGCGGCAGAAGCCGGCGTGCCCTGCACGCGGCGGACGGCCGTCTCATACGCACAGGCGCCGGCAGGCGCCGAGCGGGTCGAGGCCGAGCTCGCGGCGGCTCGCGAAGCCGGCTTGCCGGTGCGGCGGATACCGGGCCCCGACGGGGCGGGGACGGCTCGACGCGACATCAGTTCCCGTTCGCCGACGGCGTCGCGCTGGACGACCAGCTCGCGATCGACCCCGTCGTCACCGCGAACGCGCTCGCGCGGGAGTTCGTCGCGGCGGGGGGAGCGCTCCACACCGGCGTGCGCGTGCGTCACACCCACGCCGTGCCGCACGCGTGGATCGACACCGACGCGGGGTACGCGTCGGCCGACCAGATCGTGCTGGCGACCGGCATGCCGATCGCCGACCGCGGACTCTCCTTCGCGAAGGTGCGCGCGCTGCGGTCGTACTGCGTCGCGTTCGCATACGACGGCGAGCTGCCGGAGGGCATGTACATCTCGGTCGACGAGCCGACCCGATCGATCCGGCCCGTGAACCCGGATGACGGGCCCGCCGAGCTCGCGCGTCTCATCGTCGGCGGGAACGGGCACCCCGTCGGGCGCGGCGACTCCGAGAAGGACTGCGTCGACGACGTCATCGCGTGGACGCGCCGTCACTTCCCGGGCGCCGAGCCCGTCGCGACCTGGTCGGCGCAGGACTACGAGTCGCACAACCTCGTGCCGTTCGTCGGCGCGCTGCCTCGTGGGCTCGGCCGCATCCGCTTCGCGACCGGATACGCGAAATGGGGACTGACGAACGCCCCCGCCGCCGCTCTGCGGCTGTCGGCGGAGATCCGGCGCGTGCCGCGTCGCGAGCGGCCGTCGTGGATGGCGACGCTGGGGCGACGGCTCACCGTGCCGGCGGACCTCGGGCGCGGGGGCGTCGAGAATCTCAAGATCGGGTGGGAGGCGACCGCCGGATGGACCGGCGCGCTGCGCACGCACGTACCCGTGCCCGCTCCGCCCGAGGGGGAGGGGGTCGTCGCGAGCCGCGCCGGACACCCCGTGGGCATCTCGACCGTCGACGGCACGACGCGGGCCGTGAGCGCCGTGTGCACACACCTGGGCGGAGTCGTCTCATGGAACGACGCGGAGTGCACGTGGGACTGCCCGCTGCACGGATCGCGGTTCGCGCCCGACGGCACGCGCATCGAAGGGCCGGCGGTCGGCGACCTCGAGCGCCTGCCCCGCACGGGACGCCCGTCGGGAGCACGAGCCGACGAGTAGTAGGCTTGATGATCGGCCGATCTCTTGACATCGAGAGATTTTCTGCGGCCGAAGCCACGTTCGCCCACGAAGGACTGCACTGTGGATCTTTACGAGTACCAGGCACGAGACCTTTTCGAGAAGTACGAGGTGCCGGTGCTCGCCGGCATCGTCGCCGACACCCCTGAAGAAGCCAAGGCCGCCGCCGAGAAACTCGGCGGCGTCGTCGTCGTCAAGGCCCAGGTCAAGACCGGCGGCCGCGGCAAGGCCGGCGGCGTCAAGGTCGCCAAGACGCCCGACGAGGCATACGAGGCCGCGAAGGCGATCCTCGGCCTCGACATCAAGGGCCACATCGTCAAGCGGGTCATGGTGGCCGCCGGCGCGCGCATCGCCAAGGAGTTCTACTTCTCGGTGCTGCTCGACCGCGCCCACCGCTCGTACCTCGCGCTGTGCTCGGTCGAGGGCGGCATGGAGATCGAGCAGCTCGCCGTCGAGAAGCCCGAGGCGCTCGCGCGCGTCGAGGTCGACCCGCTCACGGGCATCGACCAGGCGAAGGCGCTCGAGATCGCGAAGGCCGCGAACTTCGACGACGAGCTCGCCCCGAAGGTCGCCGACGTCTTCGTGAAGCTCTACAACGTGTACAAGGGCGAGGATGCGACGCTCGTCGAGGTCAACCCGCTCGTGCAGACCGAGGAGGGCGACATCATCGCCCTCGACGGCAAGGTCACGCTCGACGACAACGCCGAGTTCCGCCACGCCTCGCACGCGCTGCTGGAAGACAAGGCCGCCGCCGACCCGCTCGAGGCGACGGCCAAGGAGAACGACCTCAACTACGTCAAGCTCGACGGCGAGGTCGGCGTCATCGGCAACGGCGCGGGCCTGGTGATGTCGACGCTCGACGTCGTCGCGTACGCCGGCGAGCGCCACGGCGGCGTGAAGCCCGCCAACTTCCTCGACATCGGCGGCGGCGCCTCGGCCGAGGTCATGGCCGCGGGTCTCGACGTCATCCTCGGCGACCCGCAGGTCAAGTCCGTCTTCGTCAACGTCTTCGGCGGCATCACCGCGTGCGACGCCGTCGCGAAGGGCATCGTCGGCGCTCTCGCCGAGCTGGGCTCGACCGCGACCAAGCCGCTCGTCGTGCGCATCGACGGCAACCGCGTCGAGGAGGGCCGCCGCATCCTGCAGGACGCGAACCACCCGCTCGTGACGCTCGCCGCCACCATGGACGAGGGCGCCGACAAGGCCGCCGAGCTGGCGAACCAGGCCTGATCCCGAAAAGGAACAACAGACATGTCGATCTTTCTTGACAAGGACTCCAAGGTCATCGTCCAGGGCATCACCGGCGGCGAGGGCAGCAAGCACACCGCGCTCATGCTGAAGGCGGGCACGCAGGTCGTCGGCGGCGTCAACGCGCGCAAGGCCGGCAGCACCGTGCTGCACACCGACAAGAGCGGCGCCGCCGTCGAGCTGCCCGTGTTCGGCACCGTCGCCGAGGCGATCGAGAAGACCGGCGCGGACGTGTCGATCATCTTCGTCCCCGCCGCCTACACGAAGGACGCGATGATCGAGGCCATCGACGCCGAGATCCCGCTGCTCGTCGTGATCACCGAGGGCGTTCCGGTCGGCGACACGGCCGAGGCGTGGGCGTACGCGAAGTCGAAGGGCAACAAGACCCGCATCATCGGCCCGAACTGCCCCGGCATCATCACGCCCGACGAGTCGCTCGTCGGCATCACACCCGCCAACATCACCGGCAAGGGCCCGATCGGCCTCGTGTCGAAGTCCGGCACGCTGACGTACCAGATGATGTTCGAGCTGCGCGACATCGGCTTCTCGACCGCGATCGGCATCGGCGGCGACCCCATCATCGGCACGACGCACATCGATGCGCTCGAGGCGTTCGAGGCCGACCCCGAGACGAAGGCGATCGTCATGATCGGCGAGATCGGCGGCGACGCCGAGGAGCGCGCGGCCGACTTCATCAAGGCCAACGTGACCAAGCCCGTGGTCGGATACGTCGCCGGCTTCACGGCGCCCGAGGGCAAGACGATGGGTCACGCGGGCGCGATCGTGTCGGGCTCCGCCGGCACCGCGCAGGCGAAGAAGGAGGCCCTCGAGGCCGCCGGCGTCAAGGTCGGCAAGACACCGAGCGAGACCGCCGCGCTCATGCGCGAGATCATCGAGTCGCTCTGACGCGAGATTCACGAGGGGTCGGATGCCGCGGCATCCGACCCCGCTGTCGTGCGGTTACAGTGGCACCATGCCGCTGACGGGAACATACGCACCGAGCAAGTCTGAGTGGGCCCGCAAGCAGGCCGAGCGGTACGAGGAGACCGGCGGAGCCGAGGCGAATGAGCTTCGCGGCAAGCCGATCATCGTGCTGACGACGGTCGGGGCGAAGACGGGAGCGCTGCGCAAGACCGCGCTCATGCGCGTCGAGCACGACGGTCGCTACGCGGTCGTCGCGTCGAAGGGCGGGGCGCCCGAAGAGCCGAAGTGGGCGAGCAACATCCGCAAGAACCCGCACGTCGAGCTGCAGGACGGCCCGGTCAAGAAGGACTACCTCGCGCACGAGGCCACGGGCGCCGAGCGCGACGAGTGGTGGGCGCGTGCGGTCGAGGCGTGGCCCGACTACGCGAACTACCAGAAGCGCACGGATCGACTCATCGCGGTGTTCGTCCTGGAGCCCATGGAGTAGTCCCGCTCCGGCCCCGATACGCGGCTCGCGCTGCCGAAACCTGCATCCGCCGTCGCCGTGACGGCACGCGGGTGCTGGTTTCGACAGCGCGAGCGCTGCGAGGGTCGTGGGTTACGCGATGCCGATCGCGGCCTCGATGGGGCCGCGTGCGAAGTAGATCGCGAATCCCGCCGCGACGACCCAGAGCAGCCAGTGCACGCGCTTCGCGCGGCCCGAGAAGGCGTTCACGAGCACCCAGCTGATGAAGCCCGCCCCGATGCCGTTGGCGATCGAGTAGGTCAACGGCATGACCGTCGCGGTGAGGAACACCGGCAGCAGGACGCGGAAGTCCGTGAAGTCGATGCTCTTGATCTGGGCGAGCATCAGCGCACCCACGAGGACGAGCGCGGCCGCCGCGACCTCGCCGGGGACGAGCGACGTGAGCGGCGTGAAGAACATCGCGAGCAGGAACAGCAGACCCGTCACGATGTTCGTGAGGCCCGTGCGGGCACCCTCGCCGATGCCGGAGCCCGACTCGACGAACACGGTCGCCGACGACGAAGACGTGCCACCGCCGACGACGGCGCCGACGCCCTCGATGATCAGCGCGGACTTGATGCGCGGGAAGTCGCCCTTCGCGTCGGCCAGACCTGCCTCGTTCGCGAGGCCCGTCATCGTGCCCATCGCGTCGAAGAAGTTCGAGAACACGAGCGTGAAGACGATCATCACGAGCGCGATGATCCCGACCTTGCCGATGTCGAAGCCGAAGTCGATCGCGCCGACGAGGCTGAAGTCGGGGAGCGCGAAGATGCCCGCCGCACTGAGGTCGAGGCCGAGCGCCTCGGGCCAGATCGCGTTGACGATGTAAGACACGATCGTGCCGCCGATGAGGCCGAGCAGCAGGCCGCCCTTCACGCGCAGCGCCATGAGGACGCCTGCGAGCACGAGCGTGATGATGAACATCAGCGTGCCGATCGACCCGATCGATCCGCCCACGCCGAGGTCGAGCGGCGGGGATGCGTTGCCCGTCGCGGTGACGAACCCGGCGTTGACGAAGCCGATGAAGGCGATGAACAGGCCGATGCCGACCGTGATCGCGAGCTTGAGCTGCACGGGCACGGCGTCGAAGATCATCTTCCGCAGACCCGTCGCGGCCAGCAGCACGATGATCAGACCGTTGATGACGACCAGCGCCATCGCCTCGCCCCACGTGACCTGTCCGACGACCGAGAACGCGACGAAGGCGTTGATGCCGAGACCTGCCGCGAAGGCGAACGGCAGACGGGAGACGAGACCGAAGAGGATCGTCATGACGCCCGCGGTGAGCGCGGTCGACGTCGCGACGGCGGCCGAGGAGAGCGTCGTGCCGTCGACATCCGGCGTCGACAGGATGATCGGGTTCAGGATGACGATGTAGGCCATCGTCACGAACGTGACGATGCCGCCTCGCACCTCCGTCCCGATGGTCGAGCCCCGGCGGGTGATCTCGAAGAAGCGATCGAGCGCGTTCTTCGGCTCTGCTTCGGGCGGTGCGGCGCCGCTCTCTTCGGCGGACTCGGGCGGTGCGGGCGGAGTGCTTGTCATACGGGGCCCTTCGGCTCTCAGGGAAGTTTCAGGTAGACGTTACCCCGCGAACGTCTCGCGAGTGTTACGGGGGCACGCGGCATCCAGTGGGTAGGGTCGATCGCGCATGCATCGCCTCGTCGTCGCCCTTCTCGCCGCCTTCGATGCCGCCGTCGCGGCGGCGGTCGGATTGGCGGCAGCCCTCGCGCCTCTCACGGTGCTGTTCGTGTTCGGTCTCGGCGAGGGGGCGGACTGGCGCGCGCTGTGGCCGGCCGGGGCGTCCGTGTGGCAGCTGGGGCATCTCGTCTCGCTCGAGATCTCGCTGCCCGGGGAGTTCTTGGCGGACGCGGGGATCGATGCGGATGCCGGAACCTTCGTGCTCTCGCTCGCCCCGCTCGCGTTCACGGTCTTCACCGCCGTGTTCGCGGCGCGCTCCGCGATCCGCGCGTCGCGTGCCGATGCGTGGGCGACCGGCGTCGTCACGGGTTCGCTCGTGTTCGCGGCGATCGCGTCCGCTGTGTGGGTGACATCGGGCAACGAGGTCGCGACCCCCGCCGCATGGCAGGCGATCGCACTGCCGGCCGCCGTGTTCGCGGTGCCCGCGCTCGTCGCCGCGGCGGTCACGGAGTGGAGCGAGGCGGGCGCGGGCTTGGTCGCCCGCCTCCGTGACCGCGTCGAGGCGTCCGGGAACGGCTGGGCGCACGCCCCGGCCCTCATCGCGCGCGGCACCGCGGTCGCCGTCGCGGGGCTCGTGGGTCTCGGCGGCGCCGCCGTCACGGTCTCGCTCGTCGCGCGCGGGGCCGAGGTCATCGCGCTGTTCCAGTCCGCGCACGTCGATGCCCTGGGGGCGGCGGTCATGACGCTCGGGCAGCTCGCCTATCTCCCCACGCTCGTCGTGTGGGGCATCGCCTTCATCGCGGGACCCGGCTTCGCGCTCGGCACGGGCACCGCGGTGTCTCCCGCCGGCACGCAGCTCGGGATCGTCCCGGGCATCCCCGTGCTCGGCGCTGTGCCCGAGACGACGTCGACGTTCCTGCTTCTGCTCGTGCTGCTGCCCGTGGGCGTCGGCGTGCTCGCGGGGTGGGTCGTGCGGTCGCGCATGGTCGCACCCCGCACCGTGGCAGGCGAACCCGCGCCGGTCCCGGCATCCGACCCCGAGCGCGACGCGGCGCTCGCCGCGCTGCTCGCGACGGGGGCGCCCGTCGAGGTCGCACCGGCACCCGAGCCCGATGCGGCGACGGATGCCGAGCCCGTCGTCCCGCGGGTCGTCGTGACCCTCGGAATCGCCGTGGCGACCGGAGCGATCGCCGCGCTGTTCGCGTGGATCGCGTCGGGGTCGGTCGGCCCGGGCCGCCTGGCCGAGGTCGGCCCCGCGCCGGGTGCCGTCGCGCTCGCGGTGGGGCTCGAGGTGCTCGTCGGCGCGGCGATCCTGATCCTGTCTCCGGTGCGAGCCCCGCGACGGCCGCTCACCGGGACTGCGGCCCGGGGGAGCGCCGAGGCCGACGGGTAGACTGGGCGCGTGCTCACGGTCGCCGTCCTCATCTCGGGCGGGGGGTCGAATCTGCGGGCCCTGCTCGACGCGGCGGCGGATCCCGACTTCCCCGCGCGCGTCGTCGTCGTGGGCGCCGACCGCGAGGCGGACGGATTCCGCCACGCCGAGGACTACGGCGTCCCGACTTTCATGGTCCCGTTCGAGCAGTTCCCCAGCCGTGAGGAGTGGGGCGAGCAGCTCGGCGAGCAGTTGGAGGTGTGGAACCCCGACCTCATCGTGCTGAGCGGTCTCATGCGACTGCTGCCGCCGTCGCTCGTCGACGCGTGGTCGCCGCGCGTCATCAACACCCACCCGGCTTATCTCCCCGAGTTCCCGGGCGCGCACGGCGTGCGCGACGCCCTCGCCGCGGGCGTCGACCAGACCGGGGCGAGCGTCATCGTCGTCGACCGCGGTGTCGACACGGGCCCGATCCTCGCGCAGGAGCGCGTGCCGGTTCTTCCCGGCGACGACGAGCATACGCTCCATGAACGCATCAAGCCCGTCGAACGTCGCCTTCTCATCGACGTCGTGCGCCGCATCGCGACCGGCGAGCTCGACCTCGCCGCTGCCGCCGCGGCCGTCTAGACCCCTTCACCCGAACCCGAGACTGCAACAGGAGCCACCATGGCAGGCCCGAGCCACGATCCCTCCCTCTACCGCGAACGCGATGTGGTCCCCATCCGTCGTGCCCTCGTGTCGGTGAGCGACAAGACCGACCTGCTCGTCCTCGCCGAGGCGCTGGCCGCCGCGGGCGTCGAGATCGTGTCGACGGGCGGCTCGGCCTCTCTGCTGCGCGACGCGGGGTACGCGGTGACGGACGTCTCGAGCATCACGGGCTTCCCGGAGTCGCTCGACGGGCGCGTCAAGACGCTGCATCCGTCGGTCCACGCGGGCCTGCTCGCCGATCTGCGTCTGGAAGACCACGAGCGTCAGCTCGACGAGCTCGGCATCCAGGCGTTCGAGCTCGTCGTGGTGAACCTGTACCCGTTCATGGAGACGGTCGCCTCGGGAGCGGCCGACGACGACGTCATCGAGCAGATCGACATCGGCGGTCCCGCGATGGTGCGCGCGGCGGCGAAGAACCACGCGAACGTCGCGATCGTCGTCTCGCCCGAGTCGTACCCCGCGATCATCGACGCGGTGCGCTCGGGTGGCACGACCCTCGCGCAGCGCCGACAGCTCGCGGCTCGCGCGTTCGCCCACACCGCCGCATACGACACCGCCGTCGCGACGTGGTTCGCCGAGGGCACGCTCGCCGAGGGCGTCGACCTGCCCAAGCACCTCACGATCAAGGCCGAGCGCCTCGCGATGCTGCGCTACGGCGAGAACTCCCACCAGCGCGCCGCGATCTACACGACGCTCGGCGGCCACGGCATCGCCCAGGCGAAGCAGCTGCAGGGCAAGGAGATGTCGTACAACAACTACGTCGACGCGGATGCCGCCCTCCGCGCCGCGTTCGACATGATCAAGCCCGCCGTGGCGATCGTGAAGCACGCCAACCCGTGCGGCATCGCGGTCGCGGCGCCGAACGCGCTCGACCCGATCGCGAGCGCGCACCTGCGCGCGCACGAGTGCGACCCGGTGTCTGCCTTCGGAGGAGTCATCGCGGCGAACCGCACCGTGACGCTCAAGATGGCCGAGAACCTGCGCGACATCTTCACCGAGGTCATCGTCGCGCCCGACTTCGAGCCGACGGCCCTCGAACTGTTCCGAGAGAAGAAGAACCTGCGCATCCTGCAGCTCCCGCCGGACTGGCGCCAGGAGCGCATGGACGTGCGCCTCATCTCAGGCGGCCTCCTGCTGCAGGACGCCGACCGCTTCCCCGACGACATCGAGTCGGTCGCGAAGGACTGGCAGCTCGTGTCGGGTGAGCGCCCGGCCGAGTCCGAGATGACGAACCTCATCTTCGCGTGGAAGGCGTGCCGCGCCGTGAAGTCGAACGCGATCGTGCTCGCGAAGAACTCCGCGACCGTCGGCATCGGCATGGGCCAGGTCAACCGCGTCGACTCGTGCCGCCTCGCGGTCGAGCGCGCCGGCGATCGCGCGGCCGGCTCGGTCGCGGCATCCGACGCGTTCTTCCCGTTCGCCGACGGACCGCAGGTGCTCATCGACGCCGGCATCTCGGCGATCGTGCAGCCGGGAGGATCCGTGCGCGACGACGAGGTCATCGAAGCCGCCCGCCAGGCGGGCGTCACGATGTTCTTCACGGGCGAGCGGCACTTCTTCCACTGAGCCGCGCGAGCGTTCGCCGGGGCATGCGGAGTTCTCCCCATCGCGGCGGCATGCGCGGCCTGCATAGTGTTGCGGGCGGGTGGAGGTCCTGCTGTGATGACGATGTTGCCGAATGAGCTCGTGGCGGAGCGCACCGCCGAATTCCCGACGGAGTTCGGCGGTGACGGTCGATGAGCGGCGCCGTCAGACCCATCATCCGCGAGGTGCGCGAGTCCGTGCTCAACGGGTTCACGCACGTCAAGGACAAGCTCCACCATCTCCTCGACAACCTGTCGGGTCACTTCGACGACGTGATGCGGGGCGTGCGCGACGTCGACGTCTTCGACGGCAAGCGCGACACGCCGAACCTGCCGCATTCGCATCGGCCCGGCTTCAACGCGGACGGCTCGATCGATCCCGAGGCCTTCCGGACGCCGAGGGACGGCGCGTTCTACTGGTCCGGCATGTATCCGCGCAACGGGCAGGAGATCGCCGGACGGATCGCGGCCGACAACAACGGCACGACGCTCGAGATGCTCATCGAGGCCAGGGGCATCGAGATGCCCGAGTGGGACGCCGACAACCCCGCTGCGGTCGCGACCTGGACCCAGGTGTCCGAAGCGTACGCCTCGGGCGCGTCCGGCACGGTTCGGGCGGTGCTGGGTGACAACATCCGGCCGGATGCCGTGTGGTGGGCGGAGCTCGAACGTCTCAAGTCGAACCCCGAGGTCACGCAGGTGGTGCGCATCGACCCCGATACCCTTATCCAGTCGGTGATCTGGCCGGAATGAACGCGATGGAGACGAGCGTGGAAGACGCACGGGTGAGCCAGGCGATTGTCGAGTACCTCGCCAAGGGGCGATCGCCGTTCCCGAAGTCGGATGAGGACGCGGTCCTCGCCTTCGCGGCCGGCGAGGAGCCGGAGGCGCTGCTGGCGCGGGTGAAGGCGCTCACCGAGGAGATGATGTCGATCAAGGTCGACTGGTCGACGAAGACCCTGTCCGAGGGCGGGCGCGAAGCGCAGCGGATCATGGCCGAGCGGCATCCGGAGCTCGGCGAGAACGCGCTCGAAGCGCTCTATTGGATGTTCACCTACAACTGGCGCTAGTCGGTCCGTCGGCCCTTCCGCGGTCGAGCTGCCGATTCACATCGCCGCGCGGCATGTGGGGAGAAGTACCCATGGTGCCCTCCGCAGGCGTTTCCGTACATTCGAGGCTGGAGGTCATGCCGTGGGAATGATGTTGCCGAACGAGCTTGTCTGGGTCATGGAGAAGCTCGGCTTCGAGTGGCCGGATATCGACGAGGACGAGGTCCGCAAGGGCGCCGTGCTGGTGCGCAACTTCGGGTCGGACCTCGAGTCGGTCGTCCAGGCCGTGGACCGCAAGATGAACGGCGATCTGGCGACGGCGCTCGGCGGTCAGTCGGGTCCGGCGACGCTGAGCGCGTGGAACACGAACCGGTCGCAGAACCTTCAGAAGCTGATCGACATCATGTCGCCCGCGGCGACGGCCATGGACATCGGAGCGGACGCCATCTTCGCCCTGAAGATGAAGGTGATCGTGGATGTGACGTCCACGATGATCACGCTCGTCGCGATGCTGACGAACCCCTTGACCGCCGCCGGCGCCGGTCCGATGCTGCTCATCAAGAAGAAGCTCCTGAACGCGGCGGTCGACATCGTGGTGGAGCAGCTGCTGAACCAGCTGGCTCCGATGGTGATCGAGCCGATGGCCGAGCATCTTCCTGCGGTGATCGACGCCATCCTCGATGCGCCCATGGTCGAGGGCGCGGTCGGGGATGCGGATGAGTTCCAGGCCGACCTGGCGGCGCTCGAAGAGGCGCAGTCGACGATGAAGCTGCACGGTGCGGATGTCGCGACGCTGACGTCGAACTTCTTCGCGGAGTTCTCCGCCCTCGACTTCGGGGGTGATGGATGAGGCCCGGAGATGTGATCAGAAGGGCAGCCGACGCCGTGCGCGACGCGGCGACGCACTCGAGCAGGCTTCGCGGCGTCGCGGACAACCTCGACAACCACCTCGACTCGGTCATCAAGCAGATCCGAGACCTCGACAAGTACGACAGCACGGTGACCAGGCGCGGTCGCAACACCAAGACGACATGGTGGGATCGCGAGACCGGGCGCCCCGGCTCGGAGCGCGGGACGATTCTCGACGACTTCGGCGGAACCGGTCGTGGAGACAACGCGACGGAGGTCGGCAACCTCGGCAACCCGAATGACCACGGCGGCCACCTCGGTGCGCACCGCTTCTTCGGCGATACGCCCGACGCCGGCATCATCCCGCAGGCGGGCAACCTCAACACCGGCGCGTGGAAGAAGATGGAGAACGAGTGGGCCGCCTGGGTCGGCAACGGCTACCAGGTCGACTATCGCATCGACGTGTACCCGCCCGGCGCCGTGCGTCCGGATGCCCTCGAAGTCGAGTACGTCGTGACGAACCCGAACACGGGCGAAGAGGTCTACCGGAACTTCCCGAGCTTCTGGAACGAGGCGGGCGAGAGCTTCGATCGCAAGTACTCTCGAGACATGCCCGGCCTTCCCTGACCCAGCCGATCCTAGGAGTACGCCTTGTCCACCAATGTGACCGCCGACCTCATCCGCGCGCTCATCGAGCACATGCGCGGCGCCGGCGACGACTGGCAGTCGTTCGCGATGGTGATCGAGTTCCGCGGCGACCAGCTCGCGGGGACGCACGGCTACGTGTACTCGGCGGACGGAAAGGCGGCACCGGTCGCTTCGCGTCCGACGGGCATCAAGCCGGCGCTGGACGCGTACACCGAGAGCTATTACAAGCCGGGTGAGGCGATGCCCGTGGCGATCCTCGTGCAGTTCGATCGCGCCAAGCGCGAGTACGAGGTGACCTTCGAAGACACGGATGCCTCGCGCTGGCAGGTGACGCCCGAGAACATCGCCACGATCGCCGAGCAGTTGCGGCCGAACTTCGACTGATCGCGTCGCCCGGCCGGGACGGCTCCCAGCGGGCGCGCGATCGGGGCTGGGTACTGTGGTCCGGGGCAACGGGCGTCATGAGGAGCATTCGGAGGCAGCCGACGGCATGATCTGGGAGATCGACGAGCAGGAGCGCGTCATCGAGGGGATCGACGCCTCCGGGCGCCCCGATCCCGCCTACGCGGCGGCCCTCGGCCTGGTGAACGCGCCGTACGGCCGTCGCGCGCTCGCGCTGGTGTGCGACCTCGCCGTCTGGACGGTCATCCAGCTGCCGCTGTGGCTCGGCGCGCTCCCGCTGCTCCTCAAGCTCGCCACGGGCGCAGTCTCGCCGTACGGCTTCGTCAACCATCCCGACTTCGTCCTCGGGATCGTGACGGCGAGCATCACGGTCGCGCTCACTCTCGCGTTCCTCATCGTCCAACTCGTCCTGCACGGGCGGCGGGGCCTGACGATCGGCAAGGCGGTCACCGGCATCCGCTCCGTGAATGTGCGCACCCTCGAGCGACCGGGCGTCGGCGCCGTGCTGCTGCGCTTCCTCATCGTCTTCGCCGCCGGCGTCGTGCCGTTCGGATCCGCCGTGTTCCTGCTGTCGCCGACGTTCGATCCCCAGGGGCGCGGCCGCGGCTGGCACGACAAGGCGACGAACGTGTGGCTCGTCGATGCGCGCAACGGGCTGAACCCGTACGACGAGAAGCGCATGCGCATCGCGCGCAAGATGGTGAAGGCGGAGCCCGTCGAGGAGAGGGCCGAGCTGCCGTCGCTGGCCACACCGCTCGATCCCGCACGGCAGCCCGAGTACCGCCCGGGGAGCCGGATCAGCGCCGGCGTGCTCGGCCTGGCCCGACCGCCCGAGACGCCGAAGGCCCAGGTGACGCCGGCGCCCCCGCAGGTGCCGGTTCCGCAGCCGAAACTCCCGCAGCCGCAACTGCCCGAAGTCGCGCCGCAGGAGGCGTCGCCGTCGACGACGCTCGTGCTCCGCCTGGACACGGGCGAGAGCATCCCCGTCTCCGGACCGATCCTCCTCGGACGCAACCCGGACGCCGCAGACCACCCCGGTGCACGGGCGATCCGGGTCGCAGACGGAAGCCGCACGCTCTCCAAGACCCACATGCTCGTGCGTCCCGTCACCGGAGGCCTCGAGGTGGTGGACTGCGCGTCGACGAACGGATCCGGGCTCATCCGGGCCGGCGTCGAACAGGGTCTCACCGCCGGGGTGCCCGTCCGCGCCGCCGACGGCGACCGGATCCGACTGGGAGACCGCACCGCGGACGTCGTTCGCGCATGACCCGCCGTTCGCGAGAGAACTGACATGAGACTGAAGCTGACACTGCACCGCCACACGACCGATCCCGTCGACATCGTGATCACGACGGACTCCACCGCGACCGCCGGCGACGTGGCCCGTCACATCGCCGAGGCCGACCCCGCCCGTTCGATCCCGTACGGCGAGGGTGACGTCCTGACCCTCGCGGTCGCACCGCCCACCGGCGAGCGCATGGTGTCGCTGCAGCCCGACATCCCGATCGGCGAGGCTCCGATCGGGTCGGGGTTCGCGGCATCCGTCATCAATTACGGTCCAGGGTTCGTCCCCGACGCCCGACGCGACATCGTGGGACTGCTCCGTGCGACCTCGGGGCCGCTCGCGGGCCAGGAGTTCCCGCTCGCCGCCGGCCGCGTGTCGATCGGCCGCGACCCGGCGAACGACATCGTGCTGTCCGACCCGATGGTGTCCAAGCGCCACGCGCGCCTCGAGGTCGGCGCGCACGTCGAAGTCGTCGACCTCAACTCCGCCAACGGCGTACTGGTGGACGGCGTCCAGGTGCAGCGCGTGCGGATCGAGGAGGGGACGCCTTTCGTCATCGGCGCCACGACGCTCGTGCTCGTGTTCGCGCGCACGTTCGACGGGTCCGCGGCCGAGGAGCCGATCATCGAACGCGGCGGCGGCCTGCTCTTCAACCGCAGCCCTCGCGTCGAGGTGCGCTACCCCGGCACGCGCTTCAAGCCCCCGCGGATCCCGACCGAGAAGATCGGCAAGATCTTCCCGTGGCCGATCCTGATCGCGCCGATCCTGATGGGCGCCGCGCTGTACGCCCTGAACGGCAACCCCCGGTCGCTGCTGCTGATCGTGATGACGCCGCTCATGGCGTTCGGCAACATCGTCAACCAGTCGGTGCAGAGCAAGAAGAGCGAGAACCACGAGTATCTCCTCTTCGAGCGGCAGTTCGAGCAGCTCGAGGAGGACTTCTTCCGCGGCAAGCCGGAGGAGGAGCGCGCCCGCAACGCCGAGGCGCCGCCGGTCGCCGAGGTCTTCGATCAGGCGATGCGGCTCGGCCCGATGTTGTGGACGAGACGGCCTGAGCACTGGAACTTCCTCGGCATCCGCCTGGGCAGCTGCCGACTTCCGGCCCGCAACGTGATCGACGACAACGACACCCCGGAGGGCCTGCCCGAGTTCATCGAGCGCGTGGAGCGGCTCCGCGCGCGCTACGAGTTCGTGGACGACGTGCCCGTGTTCGACACGCTCTCCGACGCGGGCTCGATCGGAATCGCGGGACCGCACGCGCTCGTCGCCGACACGATGCGCGGGATCGCCGTGCAGCTGTTCGGAATGCACGCGCCGAACGACGTCGTGGCGGTCGCGTTCTCCGACTCGACGTGGACTCCTGAGCTCGACTGGCTCAAGTGGCTCCCGCACACGTCCAGTGAGCGCAGCCCCTTCGCGCACGGTGCCCTCGCGGACTCCGCTCCGACGAGCGCTTCGCTGCTGAGTTCGCTCGAGGAGTACGTCAGTCGTGCCGAGGCTCGCTCCGACAAGGGCGAGAAGCGCGGGCCGTTCAAGGAGGACTGGAACCCCCTGCTGTACGGCACGGATGTCGCGCGCGCCGCCACGGAGCGGCAGAACGCACCGCAGGTGTCGGTGATCGTGTTCGTGACCGGCGACGCCCCCGTCGACCGCGGTCGCCTGACCGACGTGCTCGAGCGCGGCGCCGACCACGGCGTGCACGCCGTGTTCGTCGCGCCCACGGTCGAGTCGCTGCCGGCCGTGTGCCGCAGCTACATCGAGCTCACGACGAGCCTCGACGAGGCGCGCGTCGGGCAGGTGCGCACCGGGCAGCACTTCGAGGGTGTGCGCGTGGAGGGCGTGTCGAACGCGTACATGCAGATGTTCGCGCGACGCCTCTCGCCGGTCGTGGACGCGAGCACGGTCGTCCACGACGCATCCGACATCCCGAACTCGGTGATGTTCCTGCAGCTGGTCGACCGCGCGATCGCCGAGGACCCGACCGTCGTGATCGAGCGGTGGCGGCAGAACAACACGATCGTCGACCGATCCGCTGCTCCGCGGCCCCGGCTGAAGAAGGCGGGCACGCTGCGCGCGATCGTCGGACAGGGCGTGAGCGACGCGATGGCGCTGGACCTGCGCACGCACGGTCCGCACGCGCTCGTGGGAGGCACGACCGGCGCGGGCAAGTCCGAGTTCCTGCAGGCGTGGGTGCTCGGCATGGCCGCGGCCCACAGTCCCGACCGCGTCACGTTCCTGTTCGTCGACTACAAGGGCGGATCGGCCTTCGCCGACTGCGTCGACCTGCCGCACTGCGTCGGACTCGTCACCGACCTGAGCCCGCACCTCGTCCGCCGCGCCCTCACGAGCCTCCGCGCCGAGCTGCAGCACCGCGAGCACCTGCTCAACCGGAAGAAGGCGAAGGACCTCCTGGAGCTCGAGAAGCGGCAGGATCCGGAGTGCCCGCCGTCGCTCGTCCTCGTCATCGACGAGTTCGCCGCGCTCGCCTCGGAGATGCCGGAGTTCGTCGACGGCGTCGTCGACATCGCCCAGCGCGGCCGGTCGCTCGGGATCCACCTGATCATGGCGACGCAGCGTCCGGCCGGCGTCATCAAGGACAACCTGCGCGCCAACACCAACCTGCGCATCGCGCTGCGGATGGCTGACGAGTCCGACTCGCGCGATGTGGTCGACGACCCCATCGCGGCGAGCTTCCCCCCGACGATCCCCGGTCGCGCGATCGCCAAGATCGGCCCCGGACGACTGGTTCCCTTCCAGTCCGCCTACACCGGCGGCTGGACGGCGGACGACGAGAGCGCAGCCGCCGAAGTCCGGGTGTCGGAGCTCAAGTTCGGCGCCACGAGCGAGTGGGAGCCCGACCGGCCGCCGGAGTCGGATGCGCACGAGGAGAGCCTCGGCCCGAACGACCAGCGTCGCATCGTGTCGACTCTCGTCCGCGCCAGCGAATTGGGCGGGCTGCCGCGTCCGCGTCGCCCGTGGTTGGACGAGCTTTCGACGCTCATCGACCTTCGGGACCTGCCGAACGACGGCGACACCCGCATCCCGATCGCGCTCATGGATGTGCCGGAGAAGCAGCTGCAGATGCAGGCGGCGTTCGTCCCCGACCGGGACGGATCGCTCGTCGTCTACGGAACGTCGGGCTCGGGCAAGTCCACCGTGCTCAAGACGATCGCCACCGCGGCGGGCATGCGGCCGGACCGCGGACGCGTGCAGGTGTACTGCCTCGACTTCGCATCCGGCGCGCTCTCGTCGCTGGCCGCGCTCCCGCACGTGGGGTCCGTCGTCGACGGCGGCGACGGCGAGCGCATCCAGCGCCTCCTCCGCACGCTCGACAAGGAGCTGGACCGTCGCGCGGCGGCCTTCTCCGCGGCGAGTGCCGCCTCCGTGCAGGAGTACCGGGAGCTCGTCGATCCGTCGATGCCGCGCATCCTGCTGCTCATCGACAACTACCCGGAGTTCAAGAAGGACTGGGAGGTCGCACCCGGTCGCGGCCCCTTCTACCGGATCTTCATGCGGATCCTCGGCGAGGGACGCACGCTGGGCGTTCACACGGTCATCACCGCGGATCGCGGCAACGCCGTGCCGAGCGCGGTGGCCGCGAACATCTCGCGCCGCGTCGTGCTGCGGATGGGCGACAACGCCCAGTACATGCTGCTCGGTGCACCGCGCGACGTGCTCGACGAGCAGTCGGCACCCGGCCGTGCGGTCATCGACGGCCACGAGGCGCAGATCGCCGTTCTCGGCGGCACGTCGAACGTGGTCGAGCAGACGAAGGCACTCACCGCGCTCGGCGACCGCCTGCGCGAGATGGGCGTTCGCGACCTGCCTGAGATCGGCGCCCTCCCGACGATGGTCCGGACGACGGAGATGCCGTCGCGCGTGGACGGGATGCCCGTGTTCGGCGTCGCCGACGACACGCTCGCGCCTCGAGGCTTCGAGCCGCTGGGGTCGTTCGTGATCTCGGGTCCGCCGCAGTCGGGTCGCACGAACGCGCTCAAGGCGCTCATCGTCGCGATGGAGCGCTTCGATCCCGACCTGCGCCTGTACCACTTCGGAAGTCGTCGCGCCGAGCTCAAGGACTTCCGTCCGTGGGTGCGCAGCGCCACGAAGCCCGACGACGAGAAGGAGCTGGCGGCGGAGCTGGCGGAGCTCGTGGTCAGCGACGCCCCCGGCAGCCGCATCCTCATCGTCATCGAAGACATCCCGCACCTCGCGGACGGCCCTGCCGACCGCCCGATGCGCGCGCTGCTGCAGGCGATGCACAACAGTGAGCACATGCTGATCGCCGAGGCCGAGATCACGCGTGCGAGCGGCAGCATCGGCGTGCTCGGGGAGTGGAAGACGGGTCGGCAGGGAATCGTGCTCAAGCCCGACACGTACGACGGCGAGACGCTGTTCAAGGTCCCGTTCGGTCGCGTCAAGCGTTCGGACTTCCCGGTCGGCAGAGGCATCTTCGTGCAGGCGGGTCGCTCCGTCACGATGCAGATGCCGCTCGTCGCGGAAACCGCCGGCAGCGGGGCCACGAGCCCTGTCGCCGAGCCGGCGGGAGCCCATGGGTAGTTCTCCCCATGGGCGCTGCGGACGGCGTTCGCTAGCCTCGACGGGGTAAGGCCGGAACGGCCTGAATATGACGAACGCTGGGAGGCGGGTTTCATGGCCGGACACGATTTCGGTGCAACGTACAGCGAGATGGAGAGCGCGGCGCAGCGACTGCGCGACGGGCGCCAGAGCATCACCGACACGCTGAAGGAGCTTCAGGGCGTCATCGACGACCTCGTGCAGGACGGCTTCAAGACCGAGAACGCGTCCGAGGCCTACTCGACCGCGTACTCGGAGCTGACCAGCTCGCTGGACGACGCGTCGGAGGCCGTCAACGACATGGCCCAGGCGCTCGACCGCATGGCCGACTCG
Organism: Microbacterium sp.; assembly: GCF_035556355.1. Classification (GTDB taxonomy): domain Bacteria; phylum Actinomycetota; class Actinomycetes; order Actinomycetales; family Microbacteriaceae; genus Microbacterium. The sequence goes on along the minus strand of NZ_DATMFG010000018.1, from coordinate 38,843 downwards.
ATCCGCGACAAGGACGCGGAGCTGGCCGGCGGCTGATCACTCGAACGTGCAGAGGTCGTGGTGCCGGGGCGGAGAACCGGCACCACGGCCTTTCGCGTGATGAGAGGCTTGTGAAGATGTGCAATACGAACGGAGCGGTGAGCGGATGACCCCGGGGCAGAGCTACTGGTACAACCTGTCGACGCAGTCGGTGCAGCGCGCCGATGAGCGGCCGTCCGAAGACACACTCGGCCCGTTCGCGACCGCGGAGGAGGCCGAGGAGTCGCCGGCCGTGCTCGTCGAGTACGCGCGCGCGTGGCTCGAGAGCGAAGAGAGCGAGCCCTTCCGTCAGATGGCCGCCGAGAACGGCGACGACGTCGACTACGCGTGATCCGGTGACGAGGACGGTCCGCCGCCGCGCCGCGGCACTCGCCGTCGTGGCCGCCGTCGCGGTGCTCGCCGGGTGCGGCCCCGCTCTTCCCGGCACGGTCGTCCCCGGCACGCAGATCACCGTGGGGTGGAACGGCGAGCTCACCTCGCTGAACGCGGCCGCCGCGCCGACGCCGGGAAACCTGGAGATCGCGCAGGCGATCCGCGCCGACTTCGGTGACATCGTCGACGGCGAGTTCGTCCCCGACGAGGGCTTCGGCACGGTCTCGATCCTCGACGACGACCCGTTCACCGTGCGCTACGACCTCGGCGAGCCGAGCTGGTCGGACGGCATCCCGCTCGACGCCGCCGACCTGCTCCTGGGGTGGGCGGCATCCGCCGGATACTTCGCAGCCGACGCGGACGACGCCTCCGAGACCGAGCCGGATGCGTCACCGGCCGTTCCGACCGTGGACGAGTTCGCACGCGCGATCGAGGTGGAGTTCCCGCATCCGACGAACACATGGCAGAGCGCCGTCACCGTCCCGGTCGCGGCGCACACCGTCGGCGGGCGCGCGTTCGGACTGGACGACGCCATGGAGGCGAAGCAGGCCGTCATCCGTGCGATCCAGGAGGCGGATGCCTCGGCTCTCGCCGCGATCGCGGAGGTGTGGCACAACGACTTCACGATCGCCGAGGACGGCGCCGTCCCCGCCGACGTGCTCGTTTCGAGCGGGCCGTTCCAGGTGCAGGAGGTCACTCGCGCCGACGAGGGCCAGACCGTCACGCTGGTGCCCAATCCGGCATATCGGGGCGCGGTGACTCCGCAGGTCGCGCGGATCGACCTCGTGCCCGCGGGCGACGACCCGGTTGCGGCGATCGGCGAGAGCCTCGACGTCGTGCAGGTCGACCCGGTCGCTGCGAACGCCGCGCCGATCCACGAGATGGAGCGGCGGGACCACACGATCCAGACGACGCACGACGGAACCGTGTGGACCGTGTTGCTGGCTCCGACCGCCGTGTTCGCCGACGAGGCCGCGCGCGCGGCCTTCCTTCGCATGGTGCCGGCGTCCGACCTCGTGGGTCGCGGCGGCGGTGCGTGGTCGTCGGCCTACACGTCGACGACGTCTCTGCTCGCGGCGCCGGAATCTCGTGCTTTCGACATCGTGAGCGAGGACTCCGGTTTCGCGACCGTGCTCGGCAAGGCCGACGACCCCGCCCTCGAGCGCGCCGCCGCCGGGGTCGCCGAGGGCGCGACGGTGTGCGTGCTCTACGACCGGCGCAGCGAGTTCGCCGCCGGCGCCTTCGCCGCGCTGCGGGACGCCGCCGGGACAGCGGGCTGGAGCGTGGCGGACTGCGGCAGCGACGACGCGGCCGTCGCACTCGATCAGGGCGCGTGGAACGCGGCGATCGTCCGCGTGCCGCTCCCGCAGACACCGGCGGACGTCGCCGCGCTGTGGGGGAGCGAGGGCGCTGCACCTGTCGTCGCGCGCGCCGACGCGGATCGCGATGCGCTCATCGCGCAGCTCGCGCAGACCGTCGACGTGTACGAGGCGAGGGACGTGCTGGCGCAGATCGAGGCGACGATCGTGCGTGCGGCGGTCGCCCGTCCGTTCGCCGTGAACCCGCGCGTGACGGTGCTCGATCGGGATGTGACGGGCGTGACCGCTCGCAGCGGCGCGGACGCGCCGCTCACCCACTCCGTCGCGCAGTGGGCGGTCGTCCCCTGACGCCTCAGGTCGTGGGGCGACCGTACTCCTCGAGCCAGCGCAGCCACACCTCGCTCACCGTGGGGTAGGCCGGAACGGCGTGCCACAGCCGGTCGAGGGGCACCTCGCCGACGATCGCGATCGTCGCGGAAGGCAGCAGCTCCGCGACATCCGGTCCGACGAATGTCGCGCCGATGAGCACGCCGCGCTCGGTGTCGACGATCGCGCGGGCCTTGCCGCGGTAGTCGTCGGCGTAGGTCGTCGCGCCCCCCAGCCACGACAGGTCGTAGTCGAGGACGTGGATGCTGCGCCCCGCGGCGCGCGCCGCCTCCTCGGTCATCCCGACCGACGCCACCTCCGGGTCGGTGAACGTCACCTGAGGCACGTGGTGGTGGTCGGCAGTCGCAGCATGGACGCCCCACGGGCCGTCGTCGACGCGCTTGCCGGTCGCGCGGGCCGCGATCACATCGCCCGCGGCACGCGCCTGGTACTTCGCCTGGTGGGTGAGCAGCGCGCGGTGGTTGACGTCGCCGACACCGTAGAGCCAGTCGGTGCCGCGCACGAGGAGCGTGTCGTCGACGTCGAGCCAGTCACCGTCGGAGATCCCGAGGTCGAGCGCGTCGAGTCCGAGATCGGCGGTGCGCGGCATCCGTCCCGTCGCGACGAGCACCTCGTCGGCGACGACCCGCCGACCGTCCGACAGCTCGAGCTCCTTGCCCTTCTCGCCACGGCGGGCCCCGGTCACCTCTGCGCCCGTGAGGATCGTGACGCCGGCTGCCTCGAGGGACTCCTGCACCAGCTCGCGGGCGAACGGCTCCATGGCGCTGAGGAGGCGTGAGCGCACGACCATCGTCACTGCGGCGCCGAAACCTGCGAAGAGTGTCGCCATCTCGCTCGCGACCGTGCCGCCGCCGAGGATCGCGAGACTCTTCGGCACATCCCGCACGCTCGTGGCGTCGCGGCTCGTCCACGGCTCGATGTCGAGGAGGCCGGGGATGTCGGGGAGCAGTGCGGCGGAGCCCGTGGCGATCGCGACCGCGTGCCGCGCCGTGAGGGTCGTCTCACCGTCGGAGCCCGTGACGACGACGCGCTTCGGCCCCGTGAACCGCGCGTGTCCGCGTACGAGGTCGATGCCCGCCGAGTCGAGCCACTTCACCTGCGACGCGTCGTCCCAGTCGTGCACGATCGTGTCTCGGCGGGAGAGGGTCGCGGCGACGTCGACGACGCCGGTGACCGCCTGCTTCGCCCCTTCGACACCGCGCGCGGCGCGCACCGCGGCATGACTTCGCAGGAGCGCCTTCGACGGCATGCACGCCCAGTAGGAGCAGTCGCCGCCGACGAGCTCCGACTCGACGATGACGGTTCGAAGCCCGCCCTGCGTCGCCCGGTCGGCCACGTTCTCGCCGGCCACGCCGGCTCCGATCACGATGAGGTCATACTCGCGCTCGCTCACCTCGCCCACGCTAGCGATTCCGGCAGGGGGAGAGGGCGGTGTCCGCCGACTCCGCCCGTTCGATACACCCGAAGCGAGCGATCGCGCAAGGGGGTGGCGCACGTGATCTAAACCGGTTTAGCATACCGGCGAACACCGGAGCGCCGGGCACCGTCACGAAGGAGTGAGATGGCCGAGGCATCGCGTCCCACGATCGCCGACGTCGCGCGCCGCGCGGGCGTCAGCAAGGGGCTCGTCTCGTTCGCGCTGAACGGCAAGCCGGGCGTCTCGCCCGCGAGTCGCGAGCGCATCCTCGCGGCGGCGCGCGAGCTGGGCTGGACCCCGAGCATGCGGGCGCGGTCGCTCAGCGTCGGGCGCTCCTTCGCGTGCGGCCTCGTGATCGGCCGGAGTCCCGACGTGATCGCCGCCGACCCGTTCTTCCCGTCATTCATCGCGGGCCTGGAAGACGTCTTCTCCACCTCGGGGCTCGTGCTCGTGCTCGCAGCCGTCACGCCGGGCCGCCATGAAGAGCAGACGTACCGCGACCTCGCCCACGACAAGCGCGTCGACGGCGTGATCCTCACCGACCTGCGCGTGGGTGATCCCCGGATCGGCATCGTCGATGGCCTCGGCCTCTCCGCGGTGACGCTCGGCGTGCCCGATGTCGACAGCCCGTTCTCATCCGTCTCGGTCGACGACGGTGCCGGCATCCGCCACGCCGTCGACCACCTCGCCGATCTCGGTCACGGTGAGATCGCGCACGTCGCGGGCCCCGAGACGATGCTTCACGCCGCGCGCCGCGCGCAGGCGTTCGCCGAGACGGCGCGGGCGCACGGAATGCGTGCTCGCATCATGACGACCGACTTCAGCGCCGCCGAGGGTGCGGCCGCCACTCGCGCGCTTCTCGAAGGCGACGAACCGCCGACGGCGATCGTGTACTCGAACGACCACATGGCCGTCGCGGGGCTCGGGATCGCCCAGCGTCTCGGACTCACCGTTCCGCGCGACCTGTCGATCACAGGCTTCGACGACACCGACCTCGGTCGCCACCTGCACCCCGCGCTGACGTCCGTCGCGACGGATGCGCGCGCATGGGGCGCGGTCGCGGCGCAGACCATCCTCGAGGCGCTCGCCGGCACGCCCGCGAAGCACCTCGACCTCGACGAACCGACCCTCGTGATCCGGGAATCCACGGGGGCGGCCCCACGTCGACCGCGACGTTCGCGCGGCTCGACAGCCTGAACCACCGGAGAAGGAGCAGAACATGAGACGCGTCATCATCACGGCGGCAGGAGCGGTCGCGGCAGCCCTCGTCCTCACCGCGTGCGGCGGGGGAGGCGGCGGGGGCGGCGGAGACATGGAAGCCCGCGGCGACATCACCATCTGGTACTCGAACAACGAGGCGGAGATCGCGTGGGGCAAGCAGATGGTCGAGGCGTGGAACGCCGACCACCCCGACGAGCAGATCAAGGCGCAGGAGATCCCCGCCGGCGCCTCGAGCGAAGAGGTCATCGGCGCCGCCATCACGGCGGGCAACGCGCCCTGCCTCGTGTTCAACACGTCCCCCGCGGCCGTCCCGCAGTTCCAGAAGCAGGGTGGGCTCGTGAACCTCTCCGACTTCCCCGACGGCGACGACTACATCCTCGAGCGCAGCGGTGAGGTCGCCGAGCAGTACCGCTCGGAGGACGGCGGCTTCTACCAGCTGCCGTGGAAGGCCAACCCGGTGATGATCTTCTACAACAAGACGATGTTCGCCGACGCGGGGCTCGACCCCGAGAACCCGTCGCTGTCGACCTACGACGAGTTCCTCGAGACGGCGCGCACCCTCAAGGATGCGGGGGTCGCGCAGTACGCGATCAACCCGGCGCCGACGAGCGAGTTCTTCCAGTCGTGGTTCGACTTCTACCCGCTGTACGCCGCACAGACCGGCGGCACGCTGCTCGTAGAGGACGGCCAGGCGACGTTCGACAGCGACGACGGCCGCGCCGTCGCCGAGTTCTGGCGCACGCTCTACGAGGAGCAGCTCGCGGGGCAGGAGCAGTACCAGGGCGACGCATTCGCCGACGGCTACGCCGCGATGGCGATCGTCGGTCCGTGGGCCATCGCCGTCTACGGCGACTCGGTCGAGTGGGGCGCGGTTCCCGTCCCGACCGAGGCGGGGACGGCTCCCGAGGAGACCTACACCTTCAGTGACGCGAAGAACATCGGCCTGTTCACGGCGTGCGAGAACAAGGCCACCGCGTGGGACGTCCTGAAGTTCGCGACGAGCGAGGAGCAGGACGGCATCTGGCTCGAGACGACGGGACAGATGCCGCTGCGGCAGAACCTCACCGAGACCTACCCGGACTACTTCGAGGCGAACCCCGCCTACGAGCAGTTCGGCGACCAGGCGTCGCGCACCGTCGAGGTGCCGAACGTGCCGAACTCGGTCGAGGTGTGGCAGACCTTCCGCGACGGCTACTCCGAGTCGGTCATCTTCGGCGAGGTGCCCGTCGACGAGTTCCTGACCGACGCGGCCTCCCGTATCGACGAGCTGGTCGCGCAGGGCTGACATGAGCGCGGATGTCGCGGGCGCCGTCGGCCGGACGGGGGACTCCTCCGACCGGCCGGCCGGCGGCGGCCCACCCCACGCGGCGCCGGCGCGCCGTGATGAACGCGGCGGCAAGCCGCGTCGCGGCCTGACCCGCATCCTCGGAGCACAGCCGCACGGCCTGCTCTTCTCGGCGCCGTACATCGCCTTCGTGATCCTGGTGTTCGCGTGGCCGATCGTGTTCGCGGTGTGGATGTCGTTCCAGGACTACTTCTTCGCCGCCCCGGGCGCCGACGTCGACCGGCCGTTCGTCGGCTTCGACAACTACGTCGCGGTGATCAACGACCCCAAGGTGTGGCAGTCGTTCCGCAACGTGGGCGTGTTCCTCATCATCAACGTGCCGCTCACCGTCGTGCTGTCGATCATCCTGGCGACGGCGCTGGACCGCATCGTGCACGCGCGCACGTTCTTCCGGGTCAGCTACTACGTGCCGTACGTGACCGCGTCGGTCGCGGTGGTCGCGGTGTGGCTGTTCCTGTTCTCGCAGCACGGGCTCGTGAACCAGATCCTCGGGCCGCTCGCGCCGAGTCCGTCGTGGCTCATCAACTCGGCGCTCGCGATGCCGACGATCGCACTGTTCGTCACGTGGAAGGGGCTCGGGTTCTACATCCTGCTGTACCTCGCGGCGCTGCAGAACGTGCCGCGCGAGCTGTACGAGTCCGTGTCGATGGACGGGGGCGGGCGCATCCGTCAGTTCTTCACGGTCACCGTGCCGGGCGTGCGGCCCGCAACGCTGCTCGTCGTGCTGCTGGCGACGATCACGGGTGCGAACCTCTTCACCGAGCCGTACCTGCTCACCGGCGGCGGCGGGCCGAACGGTGCCTCGGCGAGCCCCGTGCTGCTGATCTACCAGCGGGGCATCGAGCAGGGCAACCCCGACGTCGCGGCGGCGATCGGCGTGATCCTGATCATCTTCGTGCTCATCATCGCCGCGCTGCAGCGGCGCTTCGTGGGAGGTGACGAGTCATGAGGCGCATCCTCGGGAGCAAGATCACGCTCTACATCGTGCTGGGCCTCGGGGCGCTCGCGTTCCTGTTCCCCTTCTACTACATGGTCATCGGCTCGCTGCAGACGAACGTCGATCCCACGCCGGCCGGCGCATTCCCCAACCCCGACAACATCACGTTCGCGAACTACGTCGCGATCAACGAGCGGATCAACCTGCTGCAGGGGCTCGCCAACTCGGGCATCTTCGCGGGGGGTGTCGTGCTGGGAACGGTCGTGTTCGGCGTTTTGGCCGGCTATGCGCTCGCGGTGCTGCACTGGCGCGGACGCGGCGCGACCTTCGCGCTCGCGCTGCTCGTGCAGGTCGTGCCGTTCCAGCTGCTCATGATCCCGCTGTACGTCATGATCGCGCGCGATTACGGCATGTCCGACACCTACATCGGCATGATCCTGCCGTTCTTCATCAACTCGACGGCGGTCGTGCTGTTCCGGCAGTACTTCCTGCAGCTGCCGAAGGACCTGTTCTCGGCGGCGCGCATCGACGGCGCGGGCGAGTTCCGCATCCTGTGGAGCGTCGCGCTGCCGCTCGTGCGGCCCGCGCTGCTGACCGCCGTCCTGCTCACGTTCATCGGCCCGTGGAACGAGTTCCTCTGGCCATTCCTCATCACGAAGGAGGCGTCCATGCAACCGCTCGCCGTCTCGCTGGCGAACTTCATCAGCAACATCGCGGCGTCCACCGCGAATCCGTTCGGAGCCATGATGGCGGGCGCCGTCGTGCTGGCGGTCCCGGCCGTCACGCTCTTCATCATCTTCCAGAGGTACTTCACCTCGAACGAGCTCGGGTCGGGGGTGAAGGGATGAGCGCCGCATCCGTGCCCTACAAGCTCACGCGCGTCGGCGTCGTCATGACTCCGGATCCCGACGACCCGAACGAGGCCGAGGGGGTGCTCAACCCTGCGTCCGGTCGCGGCCCGGACGGAGAACTGTACCTCCTGCCGCGCCTCGTCGCGGCGGGCAACGTGTCGCGCGTCGGTCTCGCGCGCGTGCTCGTCCAGGACGGCGCACCGGTCGGGGTCGACCGGATGGGCGTCGTGCTCGAGCCCGATCGCGGGTGGGAGCGCGGCGCCGACAACGCGGGCGTCGAGGATCCGCGCGTGACGTTCATCCCCGCCGTGGGCATGCACGTCATGACGTACGTCGCGTACGGGCCGCTCGGTCCGCGCACGGCGCTCGCTGTGTCGGAGGACCTGCGCACGTGGCGGCGGCTGGGCCCCGCGCTCTTCCGCTACGACGACGCGCTCGACATGGACCTCAACCTCTTCCACAACAAGGACACGGTGTTCTTCCCCGAGCCGGTCACGACCCCCGACGGCACGACCGCGCTCGCGGTGCTCCATCGCCCGATGTGGGATCTCGGCGAGACGAAGCCCGGTCAGGGCATCCGCGTCCCCGCCGGGGTCGAGGACACACGCCAGTCGATCTGGATCAGCTTCGTGCCGCTTGCGGCGGTCGCCGCCGACATCACGGCGCTCACGCTGTGGGAGCAGCACCGCTTCGTCGCGGGCCCCGAGTTCGCGTTCGAGGAGCTGAAGATCGGCGGGGGACCGCCGCCCCTGCGCGTGCCCGAGGGGTGGCTCGTGCTGCACCACGGCGTCACGGGCGTGATCGACAACGCGTTCGCCCAGCAGCAGCGCGTGAACTACGCGGCCGGGGCGCTCCTGCTCGACGCCGACGAGCCGTGGCGCGTCATCGCGCGCACGCCCGAGCCGCTGCTCGCGCCCGAGACCGACGACGAACGCAGCGGCATCGTGCCGAACGTCGTCTTCCCCACGGCGATCGAGCGGATCGAGGACCGCACGTTCGTCTTCTACGGCATGGCCGATTCGAAGATCGGCGTCGCCGAGCTCACCCGAACCGACTCGGGCGCGCACGCCGCGCCCTGATCGAAGGAACGAACATGAACCGGATGCTCCGTCCCGCCCGCACGCGCGCGGCGATCGGCGCGGTGGCCGCCGTCGCCCTCGCACTGTCGCTCCCGGGGGCGGCGCTGGCCGCACCACCGGCCCCGGCGCAGGCGGTCGGCGGGCAGCTCACGAACCTCGCCCACCTCGACTTCCTGCTCGACGAGGCGACACCGCCCGCCGACGTGGAGGGCCACACGACGTACCGTCTCGCGGAGGAGCCCGTGCTCGTCATGCCGTGGACGTACGCCGACGCGCGCCCGGGCGGCACGTTCGAGCGCGTCGGCGGCGGCGGTCCGCCCGACCCCGTGACCGGCCACTGGAAGCAAGGCGCCTACAACGCCGACGACATCGCGCGCGCCGCCGTCGTGTACGTGCGGCACTGGGAGCAGACGGGAGACGACGCGAGCCGTGACAAGGCCTACGAGCTGCTGCGCTCGCTCGCGTACCTGCAGACGATCGACGGCCCGAACGCGGGGAACGTCGTGCTGTGGATGCAGCCGGACGGCACCCTCAACCCATCGGCCGAGCCGGTCGAGCTGCCCGACCCGTCGGACTCCGGCCCGAGTTATTGGCTCGCGCGCACGATCTGGGCGCTCGGGGAGGGGCATGCCGCGTTCGCGGACGCCGACCCGGACTTCGCGGCGTTCCTCGACGAACGTCTCGCGCTGGCGATCGAGGCGGTCGATCGCCAGGTGCTCGTCCGGTACGGCCGATGGGCCGAGGCCGACGGCATGCGCGTACCGCGATGGCTGATCGTCGACGGAGCGGATGCCTCGGCAGAGGCGGTCCTCGGTCTCGCCGCGCATGTCGAGGCGCAACCCGGCGACACGGCCGCCGCGGAGGCGCTCCGCAAGCTCGCGGAAGGCATCGCGGCGATGAGCGCCGGCGATGAGCGCTCGTGGCCGTACGGCGCGCTGCTGCCGTGGACGCCCGCGCGCTCGCTGTGGCACGCGTGGGGCTCGCAGATGCCGGCGGCGGTGGCTGCGGCATCCGTCGCCCTCGGCGACCCCTCGCTCGTCGTCCCGGCCGTTCGCGACTCAGCGTCGTTCACGCCGACGCTCATGACGGCGGGCGGTCCCGACAACGGGTGGATGCCGACCCCGACCGAGCGTGTGCAGATCGCATACGGCGCGGACTCGCGCGTGCAGTCGCTGTTCGCCGTCGCCGACGCGACCGGTGCGCCCGGGTTCACGGAGCTCGCCGTCATGCAGGCGGCGTGGTTCTTCGGAGCGAACCACGCGGGAGAGCCGATGTACGACCCCGCGACCGGCGTCACGTTCGACGGACTCGAGGCGGACGGCCGCGTCAACCGCAACAGCGGCGCCGAGAGCACGATCCATGGACTGCTCACGATGCTCGCACTCGATGCGCGGCCGGGACTCGGCAAGCGGGCATCCGCGCTCACCGAGGTCGCCGCGCGCGAGGGGCTGCGGCTCGTTCAGGCCGAGAGCGGAACGACGACCGGCGGAACCGTCACGACGCCCGAGGCATGGACGGGGGAGTCGCTGTGGGCGGGCGATGCGCTGACGCTGCCGCGTGGCGCGAGCGCCGTGTTCGACATCGGCACCGATTCGACGCGCCGCTGGGTGGAGCCGGTGGTGTGGTCGACGCCCGGTGAGTCCAGCACTTCGATGTGGCGAGCGGGCAACGTGCCGCTCGGCGCGCTGCACGAGCAGGGGCCGGATCAGGGCGTGTCACCCACCCCCGGCGTTCTGTGGCCGCGATCGCTGCAGCACTCCGCGCTCGACGACCGGTCGGCGCTGCGCGTCGACGTGCGGGCGGGCGAACTCGTGCTGGACGGCATCCTCGTGCGACCGGTCATCTCGCGCCTCGCGCTCGCGGGGGAGGGCGGCCGCACGGAGCTCGTGCATTCCAGCGCGGCTGCGCCGCAGCCGACGCGCATCGGCGCGGAAGGGACCACGACACACGTGATCGTGTTCGACTCGCGCGGGGGGCAGGTGCGGGACACGACCGTTCGCGGATCGCGGACGATCGTCGTGCCGGCCGGCGGGTTCGCGATCGCCACGTCGTGAGAGTGGTGCCGGAGCGTCGCGGGGGCGGCGCTCCGGCACCCGTTCGCGCGGTGGCGAAAGGCGCCGCCTACGCCATGACGGCTTACGCGAGCCCCGCACAGCCGTGTCCGATTTCCGCCAGCCCACGTCGCTGGGGCGTGACAGGCTGGACGCATGACGACGACCACCCCGCGTCCCGCGATGACGTTCGACGAGCGCTATCGCGCGATCGACTCGCGCGACGCGCGGTTCGACGGGCAGTTCGTCACCGCCGTACGCTCCACCGGCATCTACTGCAGGCCGAGCTGTCCCGCGCGCACGCCGAAGCCGTCGAACGTCACGTTCTACCCGACGAGCGCGGCCGCGCACGAGGCGGGGTACCGTGCGTGCAAACGGTGCCTCCCCGAGGCGGCGCCCGGCTCCCCCGAGTGGAACCTGCGCGGCGACACCGCGGGGCGCGCGATGCGGCTCATCGCCGACGGCGTGGTCGAGCGCGAGGGCGTTCCGGGGCTCGCCCGACGCCTGGGGTACTCGCCGCGCCACCTGACGCGACTGCTCACGGCCGAGCTCGGCGCCGGTCCGCTCGCCCTCGCGCGGGCGCAGCGCGCGCACACCGCGCGCATGCTGCTCGTCGGCACCGACCTGACGGCGGCCGACGTCGCCTTCTCCGCGGGATTCACGAGTGTGCGTCAGTTCAACGACACCGTGCGCGAGGTGTTCGGCATGTCGCCGCTCGAGCTGCGGGCGCGTCGCCGGATGTCGCGCAACGGCGCATCAGGACACGCCCTCGGTGCGATCGACCTCGTGCTGCCGCACCGCGGACCCCTCGACGCCGAAGGGCTGTTCGCGTGGATGAGCGCGCGGGCGATTCCCGGCGTCGAGCGCGCGACGCCGACGAGCTTCGCCCGCACGCTGCGCCTTACCGGTGGCCCCGCGTGGTTCGAGCTGCGCGTCGACGACGCGGGCCACGTGCGCCTGCGCGCGCGGCTCGCGCACCTCGGCGATCTCTCCACGCTCGTCGCGCGGGCCCGACGTCTGTTCGACCTCGACGCGGACCCGCTCGCGGTCGACGAAGCGCTGTCGCGGCATCCGGAGGTCCGGCCCCTCGTCGCGCGCGTCCCCGGAATCCGAGTCCCCGGCGCGGCCGATCCGCACGAGATGCTCATCCGCGCGATGGTCGGCCAGCAGATCACCGTCGCCGCCGCGCGCACGGCGCTGACCGCGCTCGCGGATGCCCTCGGCGAGCCCGTCAGCGGTCTCGGCGACGACGGCGACGCGACCGTGCGCCTGTTCCCCACGATGGCGGCGATCGCCGAGCGGGGTCCCGAAGTGCTCCGGGGCCCCGCAGCCCGCATCCGCGCCCTCACCGGCGCCGCCGCGGCCCTCGCCGACGGCACGCTCACGCTCACCTCGGGCGACGACAGCGCGGAGCAGCGCGCGGCCCTCCTCGCCCTGGCGGGCGTCGGCCCTTGGACAGCCGACTACGTGCGCATGCGCGTGCTCGGCGACCCCGACATCACCCTCCCCGGCGACGTCGCGGTGCGCTCCGGCGCGGCCGCCGCCGGCATCCCCGCCGAGCCGAGAGCCTTCAGCGCGTGGGCCGCTCGAACGGCGCCCTGGCGCAGTTACCTCACCGCCCACCTGTGGCGCAACGCCCCCGTCCGGCCGCGCTCCGCGCGCCGCCGCACCGAGACCCCGAAGGACGAATCATGACCGCCACCCTGCAGACGATCGAGACCCCCGACGGCGCCTTCACGATCCTCGCCGACGACCGGCAGCGCGTGCTCGCCTCCGGCTGGAGCGCCGATCCCGACGCGATCCTCGCACGCGTGCGTCGCGCGCCGTCGTCGGTGACGGAGGGCGAGACGGATGCGGCCGCCGCCGTCCTCGCGTACTACGACGGCGACCTCTCGGCGATCGATGCGGTCGAGGTGGAGCAGGACGGCACGCCGCTCCAGCTCGAGGGCTGGCGCGCGCTGCGCTCGATCGAGCCGGGGCATCCGCTCACCTACGCGGAGTTCGCGGCGCTGCTCGGGCGACCGTCCGCCGTGCGCGCGGTCGCGGCGATCTGCGCGCGCAACGCGCCCGCGCTCTTCGTCCCGTGCCACCGCGTGCTGCGCACCGGCGGAGCGCTGGGCGGATTCGCGTGGGGTGTCGACGTGAAGCGCAGCCTCCTCGCGCGCGAAGCCGCCGCCTGAGCTTGCATTCATCCTTGCGCTCAGCGAACTCCCAGGTATAGGCTGGAGGGCTGTCGCGCTTTGCGTGGCACTCAGCCGGATCCAGAGGAGGACGCCATGCACACGGCCGTTATCGTCGCCCAGTTCGCATACGTCGCTCTCGGCATCCGTGTGGACCGCCCTCGCCTTCAGGGATAGCTCGCCGCCGGCTTCGCGCCGCTCGGCATATCGCCTCAGTCAGGAGCGTTCCCTCTCGTATCGAGAGAATCCGCCCCTCGTCGCGCTCTTCGCGCGCCCTTACGCCCCGACCGGGGCTCGCATCCACCGTCCCACCAGGACCCCGCAAGGATCATGACCACCACCGCTGAACCGCAACGGTCCCGCCTCTCCACCCCTCGTGCCCTGGCGCGGCTGCTCCCGTTCGCCAAGCCCGTCCTGCCGCGTCTCGTGCTCGGCGCCGTGAGCGCGCTGCTGGCGAGCCTGCTCGCGCTCGGCATCCCGCTCGTGCTCGAGGCCGTCGTGCGCGGTCCGATCGCGTCGGGCGACCTCGCTCTCATCACATGGGGCGCCGTCGCCGTGCTCGTGCTCGGGCTGCTCGAGGCGTTGATGGTCTGGGCCCGGCGCTGGTTCGTGATCGCGCCGGCGACGGAGGTCGAGTACGACCTGCGCACGGCGTTCTATCGCCGTCTGCAGCGTCTGCCGGTCGCGTTCCACGATCGGTGGCAGTCGGGTCAGCTGTTGAGCCGCATGATGCAGGACATCAGCATGATGCGCCGCTGGATGGCGTTCGGCGTCATCCTGCTCGTCGTCAACGCCCTGACGATCGCGGTGGGCCTCGTGCTGCTGTTCCGCTGGCACTGGCTGCTGGGCACGGTGTTCATCGTGTGCTCGCTGCCGATCTGGTACGCGGGCTATCGCTTCGAGAAGACGTACGGCACGCTCACGCGCCAGAGCCAGGACCAGGCGGGAGACCTCGCGACCTCGGTCGAGGAGAGCGTGCACGGCATCCGTGTGCTCAAGGCCTTCGGCCGCGGCAAGCACGCGCTTCAGAAGTTCACGCGCCAGGCCGAGACCCTGCGGCGCACCGAGCTGCGCAAAGCGGGCGCCGTCGGCTGGATCTGGTTCTGGCTCGTGCTGCTGCCCGACATCGCGTTCGCGCTGTGCCTCGGCGTCGGCATCTTCCTCAACGCGACGGACCAGTTGAACGTCGGCGAGCTGTTCGCGTTCTTCGCGATGGCGACCGTGCTGCGCTGGCCGATGGAGTCGATCGGGTTCCTCTTCTCCTTCACGCTCGACGCGCGCACCGCGACCGACCGCCTCTTCGAGGTGTTCGACGAGCCCAACCCCATCACCGACCCCGAGTCGCCCGTCACGCTCGACCGCGTGCGCGGCGAGCTCGCGTTCGAGAACGCGCACTTCCGCTACCAGGACGCGTCGCCGAACGAGCGGGACCTGCTCGACGGCATCGACCTCGTGCTGCGGCCCGGCGAGACCATGGCTCTCGTCGGCCTCACCGGCTCGGGCAAGACGACGCTCACGACGCTGCCCGCGCGCCTGTACGACGTGACGGGCGGGCGCGTCACGCTCGACGGCGTGGACGTGCGCGACCTGTCGCTCGCCGAGCTTCGCCGGCACGTGGGCATGGCCTTCGAGGACGCGACGCTGTTCTCGCAGTCGGTGCGCGACAACGTGCTGTTGGGTCGCGAGGACCTGGAGCCCGGCAGCCCCGAGGCCGAGGCCGTGCTGCGCGAGGCGCTCGAGGTGGCGCAGGCGGGCTTCGTGTACGACCTGCCCGACGGCCCCGACACGGTCATCGGGGAAGAGGGCCTGAGCCTCTCGGGCGGCCAGCGTCAGCGGCTCGCGCTCGCGCGTGCCGTCGCCGCCCGTCCGTCGGTGCTCGTGCTCGACGACCCGCTGTCGGCGCTCGACGTCGACACCGAGGCGCTCGTCGAGGACGCGCTGCGCGAGGTGCTGCACGACACGACCGCCCTCGTGGTCGCGCACCGCCCGTCCACGGTGATGCTCGCCGACCGCGTCGCACTGCTCGAGGGCGGGCGCATCACGGCGGTCGGCACGCACTCCGAGCTGCTGCGCGAGAGCGAGCACTACCGTCACGTGATCTCGAGTCTCGAGATCGACGAGGCGCGCAAGCGCGCGCTCCACCACGAACAGGAACCGCTGGAGGTGAACCTGTGAGCACCACCGTCGTCGGAACGAGCGGCGAAGACCGCTCCGATTACACGCGCGAAGAGAGTCGCGCCATCCGACGGCGCTCGCTGCGCCTGCTGGGATCGCTCATCTCGCCGGTGCGCTGGCAGCTCGTGCTCGCGGCGGTCGTGCTCGTCGTGTCGACCGTGCTTCGCGTCGTCGGTCCCGCGCTCATCGCATACGGGCTCAACAACGCGCTCCCGGCCGCGGTCGAGCGCATGGACTGGATGCCGACGATCCTCGTCGTGGCCGTCTACCTCGTGTCGGCCCTCGGCGGTGCGGCCCTCATCGGCTGGTACGTCGTCGTCGCGGCGCGGCTCACGCAGGCTGTGCTGCTCGATCTGCGCAAGCGCATCTTCCTGCACACGCAGCGGCTGAGCCTCGAGTTCCACGAGTCCTACACGTCGGGTCGCATCATCTCGCGTCAGACGAGCGACCTCGACACGATCCGCGAGCTGCTGGACGGCGGTCTCAACGAGCTCGTGTCGGGTGTCCTGTACGGCGGTTTCACGCTCATCGCGCTGCTGCTGCTCGACTGGCAGTCGGGCCTGATCGTGGTCGCGATGGGGTTGCCGCTGTACCTGCTGATGCGCTGGTTCTACCGCAGCTCGCAGATCGCCTACCGCGAGTCGCGCGTCGTGAGCGCGAAGGTGATCGTCAAGTTCGTCGAGACGATGACCGGCATCCGCGCCGTCAAGGCGTTCCGCAAGGAGCCGCGCAACGACGGCGAGTTCGGCGGTCTCGCCAGCGACTACCGCGAGGTGAACATGCGGACGATCCGCCTGTTCGGCGCGTTCGAGCCCGCGCTGATGGCCGTGGCATCCGCTTCGATCGCCCTCGTGGTGCTGTGGGGCGGCATCCGTGTCGCCGACGGCGCGCTCGCGATCGGAACGCTGCTGGCCGCCGTGCTGTATGTGCGGAACTTCTTCTCGCCGCTGCAGGAGGTCGCGTTCTTCCTGAACTCGTACCAGTCGGCGACGGCGGCGCTCGAGAAGGTGTCGGGCGTCCTGGAGGAGGAGCCGACCGTTCCCGACCCGACCGACCCGGTCGACCTGTGGTCGGCGCGCGGCCGCGTGACGTTCGACCACGTGAGCTTCGGCTACTCGAACGACCGCGTGATCCTGCCGGACTTCTCGCTCGAGATCCCGGCCGGCCAGACGGTCGCCCTCGTGGGCACGACGGGCGCGGGAAAGTCGACCCTCGCCAAGCTCGTGTCGCGGTTCTACGACCCGACGCAGGGGACGGTGAGCCTTGACGGCGTGGACCTCAGGCGTCTGCATCCGAAGGATCTGCGCCGCGCGATCGTGATGGTCACGCAGGAGGCGTATCTGTTCAGCGGCACGGTCGCCGACAACATCGCGCTCGGCAAGCCGGATGCGACGCTCGACGAGATCCGCGCCGCGGCACGGGCGGTGGGGGCGGATGCCTTCATCGAGCGCCTGCCGGACGGCTACGACACCGACGTGAACAAGCGGGGCGGTCGCGTGTCGGCGGGTCAGCGGCAGCTGATCTCCTTCGCGCGCGCGTTCCTCGCGAACCCCGCTGTGCTGATCCTCGACGAGGCGACGGCGTCGCTCGACATCCCGAGCGAGCGGATGATCCAGGAGGCGCTGCAGACGCTCCTGGCCGACCGCACGGCGATCATCATCGCGCACCGCCTGTCGACGGTCGCGATCGCCGATCGCGTGCTCGTGATGGAGCACGGTCGCATCATCGAGGACGACACCCCCGAGAACCTCATCGCGGGAACGGGCAAGTTCGCGCAGCTGCACGCCGCATGGCGCGAGTCGCTCGTGTGAGCCCTGTCGCCCGACGCTGACGCCGGGGTGCGGCATCCGCTGTATCGTGTCGCCGTGCCGTTCACCGACCTGACGCTCGACGACCTCCGCACCTACCGACCCGACCTCCCCGAACCCGCCGATCTCGACGCCTTCTGGTCGACCACGATCGCCGAGGCGCGGGCCGCGGGCGGCGGCTTCGACCTGTCGCCCGCCGACACCCCGATCACCGAGCTCATCGTCGAAGACCTCGTGTTCCCCGGCTTCGGCGGAGAGCCGGTCCGTGCATGGGTGACGAGGCCGAAGACGGATGCCGCCCTCCCCGCCGTCGTGGAGTACGTGGGATACGGCGGCGGTCGCGGCCTTCCGGGGGAGCGGCTGCAGTGGGCGGCGGCCGGCTTCGTGCACGTGCTCATGGACACGCGGGGGCAGGGGAGCGCGTCGGGCACGGGCGGCGACACCGCCGACCCGCACGGCTCCGGACCCGCGATGCCCGGCTTCATGACGCGCGGCATCCTCGACCCGGAGACGTACTACTACCGCCGTGTCTTCACCGACGGCGTCCGCCTCGTCGACGCGGTGCGCGAGCTCCCGTTCGTCGACGGGTCACGTGTCGCGGTCACCGGCGGCAGCCAGGGCGGGGGCATCGCGATCGCCGTCGCGAGCCTCGTTCCCGACCTGCGCGGCGCGATGCCCGATGTGCCGTTCCTGTGCGACTTCCCTCGCGCCGTCGCTCTCACTCCGCGCAATCCGTTCACCGAGATCACGCAGTTCCTCGGCGTGCACCGCGACCTGACCGACCAGGTCTTCCGTACGCTCTCCTACTTCGATGGGGCCGTGCTCGCGCGCCGCGTGACCGTGCCCTCGCTGTTCTCGGTCGCGCTCATGGACGACATCGTGCTGCCGTCGACGGTGTTCGCCGCGTACAACCGGCTCGCGGCGCCGGATCGCGAGATCGTCGTGTACGCCTACAACGGGCACGAGGGCGGACAGGCGCACCAGTGGGTGCGGCAGGCGCGCTGGCTGCGCGAGCGGCTATGACGACGGATGCCGCGCCCGCGGCATCCGCTCAGAGCTTGATCTCGGCGATGACCTCGCCGTACTCGGTCTCGCCGACAGGCGTGAAGCCGACGCGCTTGAAGAACGCCTCGGGCCCGCCTTCGCCGGCCTCGTAGATGACGTTCACCTTCTCCATGCCGCGCTTGCGCGCCTCGTCGAGCAGCGCCTCGACCGCGAAGCGTCCGACACCGCGGCCCTGATCGTCGGCATCGACGTTGATGCGCCAGAGGACGGAGCGGAAGTGCTCCTGGGGGAAGTCGGGATCGAAGTTGGCGCTGACGAACCCGACGACGTCGTCGCCGTCGAGCACGACGCGCTGCCACGACGTCTGGGGGTTCACGACGGTGGCGGCGATGCCGTAGCTGACCGGCGAGAGGAACTCCTCCTGGCCGGGCTTGAGCGACATGTTGTTGACCGCGACGATCGTCGAGGCGGAAAGTTCTTCCAGTCGGAGCTCAGCCATTGCCCCAGGCTAATGGAGGCGCGCGGCATCCGGCCACGTCCTGCCGTGACCTTCATGGGGAATTCATGCAGCGCAAAGTATCTCGATATCAAGATACTTTTGCGATTGCGATAGGCTTGCACGACGCCCCGAAACGAAAGACGGAACCGGTGACCGACTCCACCATCATCTACACCTACACCGACGAGGCCCCGGCTCTCGCGACCGCTTCGCTCCTGCCGATCGTGCAGGCGGTGACCCGTCAGGCGGGGGTCGACATCGAGACTCGCGACATCTCGCTGGCGGGTCGGGTGCTGGCCGCGTTCCCGCAGCGACTGACCGCCGAGCAGCAGGTCGGTGACGCGCTCGCCGAGCTGGGCGGGCTCGCGACGCTGCCCGAGGCGAACATCATCAAGCTCCCCAACATCTCGGCGTCGATCCCTCAGCTGAAGGCCGCGATCGCGGAGCTTCAGTCCAAGGGCTACGACGTGCCGGACTACCCCGACGAGCCCGAGACGCTCGAAGAGAAGGACATCCGCGCGCGTTACGACCGCATCAAGGGCTCCGCCGTGAACCCCGTGCTGCGCGAGGGCAACAGCGACCGCCGCGCGCCGCTGTCGGTCAAGAACTACGCGCGCAAGCACCCGCACCGCAACAAGCCGTTCGCCGAGGGCTCCAAGACGCGCGTCGCGACGATGGGCCACGACGACTTCCGCTCGAACGAGCAGACGACCGTCATCCCGTCCGACGACGTGCTCACGATCCAGCACGTCGGCGAAGACGGCACCGTGACGCCGTTGAAGGAGGGCATCAAGGTGCTCCCCGGCGAGATCGTCGACGGCACCTTCCTCTCCGCGAAGGCGCTCGACGCGTTCCTCGGCGAGACGCTCGAGACCGCGAAGGCCGACGACGTGCTGTACTCGGTGCACCTCAAGGCCACGATGATGAAGGTCAGCGACCCGATCATCTTCGGTCACGTGGTCAAGGCGTACTTCGCCGACGTGTTCGACCGCCACGGCGACAAGATCGCCGAGGCCGGTCTCACGCCGAACGACGGCCTGGGCGCGATCCTGGCCGGTCTGGGCCGGCTCGAGGGCGGCGATGCGATCAAAGCCGCGATCGACGAGGCGATGAAGAAGGGCCCGCGCCTGTCGTACGTCAACTCCGACAAGGGCATCACGAACCTCCACGTGCCCTCCGACGTCATCGTCGACGCGTCGATGCCGGCGCTCATCCGCAACGGCGGCAAGCTGTGGGGTGCCGACGGCAGCGAAGACGACACGCTCGCCGTCATCCCCGATTCGTCCTACGCGGGCGTCTACCAGACGGTGATCGACGACGTCATCGCGCACGGGCCGCTCGACCCGGCGACGATGGGCACCGTGCCGAACGTCGGCCTCATGGCGCAGGCCGCCGAGGAGTACGGCAGCCACGACAAGACGTTCGAGATCGCGGCGCCCGGCCGCGTGCAGGTCGTGAACTCGGCGGGCGACGTGCTGCTCGAGCACACGGTCGACCGCGGCGACATCTGGCGCGGCACGCAGACGAAGGACATCGCTGTGCGCGACTGGGTCAAGCTCGCCGTGACCCGCGCGCGCGCGACGGGCGCCCCGGCTGTCTTCTGGCTCGACGAGCAGCGCTCGCACGACCGCGCGCTCATCGCGAAGGTGCGCGAGTACCTCGCCGACCACGACACCGAGGGCCTCACGATCGAGATCCTCGCGCCGGCGGCGGCGACGCAGTACTCGCTCGACCGCCTGCGCAAGGGCGAAGACACGATCTCGGTCACCGGCAACGTGCTGCGCGACTACCTCACCGACCTCTTCCCGATCCTCGAGGTCGGCACGAGCGCCAAGATGCTCTCGATCGTCCCGCTGCTCGCGGGCGGCGGGCTCTTCGAGACCGGTGCGGGCGGATCGGCTCCGAAGCACGTGCAGCAGCTCCTCGCCGAGAACTACCTGCGCTGGGACTCGCTCGGCGAGTTCTTCGCGCTCGCGGCGTCGCTCGAGCACTACGCGAACTTCACGGGCAACGTGCGTGCGCAGGTCCTCGCCGACACGCTCGATGCGGCGACGGGCACGTTCCTCGAGAACGACAAGTCGCCCGGCCGCGCACTCGGCACGATCGACAACCGCGGCAGCCATTTCTACCTGGCGCTCTACTGGGCGACCGAGCTCGCGAACCAGCAGGCCGACGCCGGGCTCGCGGCCGCCTTCAAGCCGGTCGCCGAGGCTCTCGCCGACAGCGAGCAGCAGATCGTCGACGAGCTGCTCGCCGTGCAGGGCTCGCCCGCCGACATCGGCGGCTACTACCGGCCCGACCCCGAGCTCGTCGAGAAGGTCATGCGCCCGTCGGCGACGCTCAACGCGATCGTCGACAACATCTGACTCCACGGTCTGCGACGGGGTGAAGCGGATGCCTCCGCCGAGGCATCCGCTTCACCCCGTCCTTGCGCCCGGCCGACCGACTGGTCGCCTCTGAGCCGACCCCGAGTGGCACGGGATCAGTAGTGCACCCACACCTCGGTGCCGTACGCCGACCACTCGTAGACGAACCTGGCCTCGTTGTCCCACATGTTCACGCAGCCGTGGCTCTGCGGGTACCCGAGCGACGAGCGCAGCGAGTTGGCGCCGTGGAAGCCGATGTCGGGAGCGAACCATGTGACCCACGGCACGTCGCGCACGCAGTACGGCGCACCCTCGAAGCACCCCATGCTCTGGATGCGCGAATACCCGTTGACCGTGAAGTGGCCCGTCGGCGTGGCCGAGCCGGGGAGGCCCGACGAGATGACGTGCGAGCTGACGAGGTTGCCGTTCTCGTAGAGGTAGGCGCGCTGCGTGCTGAGGTTCACCTCGATCGTGCGTGCGAGCGCGGTCGTCGTGAACGGGATCGTCGTCATGGGCAGTTCGTAGACGCCGTTCGCGTTCTGGATCTGCTCGGCGAACGCCGCGGCGATGCCGTCCGTGCTCTCGAGCGTGCGTCCCTCGACGCCCTCCGTCAGCGTCCGCAGCACGGTTCCGCTCGAGTTGGTCACGACCGTCGCGTTGACGGGTTCGCGGTTCACGAGAGCGGGGAGGGTCTCGACGAAGGCGTCGATCGCCTCCTGGTCGACCTCGATCGAGAACGTGCCGCGAGGGCCGTCGCCGAGCGTGATCCACGACGCCGCGAGGGCGCGGTCGATCGGGACGACCCGCTCGCCGCCGATGTAGAAGCCCATCGAATCGAGCATCGTGTTGAGTCGGTACGCGGTCGCGTCCGCGACGTACGTCTGCGTCTCGGCGTCGATCGGGGCCGCGACGGGATCGAACTCGACGTGCGTCTGGCCGGAGTCGAACGCATCCTGCAGGGCGGTGCGCACCGCGTCGACGTCGATGCCCGTGCCGAGGATCGCGGGCGTCACGACATATGACCCGGACTCGGCGTCGAACGCGAGCTGCGCGTCGACTGGGTCGGTGTAGAGCGAGGGCGCCGCATCGCGCAGCACGGCCTTCGCGACGTCGGGATCGAGCTGGACGACCGCCTGCTCGGGCTCGGAGAACCACTGGGTGGGGTTCCACATCGGATGCGCGTCGAACGCCTCGTTCGCGAGTTCGCGCGCGCGCACGCTCGCGGCGAGCTCCGCACCGGTGACCTCGACATCGCCGTCGGGGCCCGTGATCACGAGCGTCGTCTCGGCAAGGCGCGCGCTGACCGCGTCGGCTGCGGCCCCCGGCGTCATGCCGCCGACGGACACGCCCGCGATCGACGTGCCGGGTGCGATGAGGACGAGCGACGCTGCGACGAGCGCCGCGATCGCGAGGGCGACGGGGATCCCGATCCACCATCCCAGGCGGCGCTTGCGCCGCTTCGGCTCTGCGAGCGCCCACATCACCTCGGGCTCGGCGTGCGTCGCCGGTCCGGGAACCGGAAGCACCGTGGGGGCCGGAGGAGCGACGGATGCCGCGACCGGCGCCGCGGCGACCGCACCGACGGGCACGGGCTCGCTGATGGGCTCTGCGACGAGGTCGTCAGCGGCGGCGGGCTCGAGGTCTTCCGGCGCCGCGAGGGCGGCGTCGGGCTCGGGGTCGTCAGTGGTGACGTCATCCGGTGTGTCGGCCGATTCGGATGACGGATCGACGTCCGCAGCGTCGGGCTCCGGGTCCGGCTCTGCCTCGGCTTCCAGGTCCTGGGGCTCGCGCTCGGGGTCCGGCTCTGCCTCGGCTTCCACGTCCTGGGGCTCAGGCTCGGGGTCCGGCTCTGCCTCGGCTTCCAGGTCCTCGGGCTCGGGTTCGACGTCTTCGGTCTCAGCCTCGGCCGCGACGCCTTCGGCGATGGGGTCTTCGGTTTCGGCTTGGGGTTCGACGTCTTCGGTCTCGACGCCTTCTGTCGCGCCGTCGGCGTCTCCTACCTCGGCATCCGGGTCGACCGCTTCGCCCTCCGGCTCGGCGTCTTCGGCCTCACCCTCCGGCTCGGCGTCTTCGGCCTCGCCCTCCGGCTCGGCATCGGCCGCGGCGTCGTCTGCGTCGGAAGCGTCGGGCTCGGCATCCGCCTCGACCTCGGCGTCTGCAGCCTCCGCGTCCGTGTCGCCGTCGGCGTCGACTGCCTCGAAGTCGTCGATGTCGAGTTCGTCCAATGACGCCGTGACGTCGTCGTCGGGCAGGTCCTGCGCGCCCGCTTTTGTGGCGAGATCCGTCACGCCGTCACCCCCCGGTAGGCCGAATCGTTCTGCATATGGTAATGGACGCGCCTCGGGAGAGCCCTGGATGAGTCATTCACCGCACACATCCCGGAAATGGTCCATCGTGTCGCGGAACGTCGTGGCGAGCTCTGCGAACTCGCCCGACTGATCGAGATCGCCGTTCGCGAGGGACTCCAGCACGTCGCCCATCTGGCCGTACATCTGCTCGAGCGAGGGCAGAAGTGCCGCGACCTGGTCGTTCGTGATCTCGGATGCCGTCTCGCCGAGTCTCCCGGCGGCGGCGCGCATCGCCTCGACGACGGAAGCCGGGTCGTCCGCACCCGCGGTCTCGAACTCCTCAGCCGCCGCGACGACCGAGTCGCGCACGAGCGCGCAGGCGTCTTCGGTCGACTGGCCGGCGTCGCCGGGGCCGTCCGGGCCCGCTTCGACGGTCGTCGTCCCGGTCTCGGAGGGGGTGGGGGAGGCCGTGCACGCGGCGAGACCGAGCGTGGCGAGGGCGACGAGGACGACGGCGGCGATGCTGCGGTGCATGTGGGGGACCTCCAGCGATCCAGCGTAGGTGAGCGACGCATCCGTCAGCCCGCGGCCGGCGAGACGATGCCGATTTGTAACAGTTTTGTAAATGGTCCGTTCAAATCGGTTGCGGATGTTGCGCGGGAGTTAGTTCGTAAGCTCTACTAACAAACATGTCTGCATCGGAAGTGCAGCGCGGCTCTTCCACGACGACGTCCGCGCACCGAGAGGAACCCGCCGCCGTGCGCGACCGGGGCGTGAGAAACCTCCGCCGCGCCGCCAAGGTGCTTCCCGAGCACGCCCGCGCGCACAACCGCTCGCTCGTCCTGCAGACCCTCTTCCACAGCGGAGCGATGAGCCGTGCCGACCTGTCGCGCGAGACCGGGCTCACGCGCGTGACGATCTCCGACCTCGTCGCCGAGCTCATCGCCGACGGATTCGTCGCCGAGAAGGGCGTGCGCGAGGCATCCGGCCCCGGCAAGCCCGCGATGCTCGTCGACCTCGACCGGTCCGGCCACCGCATCATCGGCATCGACCTGTCGGGCAGCGACGTCTTCCGCGCCGCCGTGCTCGACCTCGACGGGAGCATCGTCGTGCGCCGATCCATCCCCGTGGCGGCGGGGGACGAACTCGTCGAGTCGGTCATCTCGCTCGTCCGCGAGCTCATCGCCGACTCGCACGCGCCGATCCTCGGCGTCGGCGTCGGCGCCCCCGGTGTGATCGACGACCGCGGCGTCGTGATCACCGCACCCAACCTGCGGTGGACCGGATTCGACCTGCAGACCACGCTCGAGAAGGCGCTCGACCTGCCCGTCGTCGTCGCGAACGACGCGAACGCGGCGGTGCTCGCCGAGTACACGTTCGGCGGAGCCGGCGACGACGTGATGCTCGTCAAGGTGGACCGAGGAGTCGGCTCGGGCCTGCTGTCGGGCGGGCGACCCATGCGCGGCGCCCGATTCGCCGCGGGTGAGATCGGCCACGTCACGGTCGGCACCGACGGCGGGCCGCTGTGCGCATGCGGAAAGGTCGGATGCCTCGAAGCGTGGATCTCCGTGCCGTCGCTGTCCGGCCGGCTCGCCGAGGCATCCGGCGATTCCGCGCGCGACGGCGTGCTCCGCGACGCGGGCGAGCGGCTCGGCATCGCCCTGGCGCCCATCGTCGGCGCACTCGATCTGTCGGAGATCGTGCTCTCCGGCCCCCCTGAACTTCTCGGCGGACCCCTCGCGGAAGCGACCGCCGAGACCCTCCGCACCCGGACGCTCGCCGAAGTCCACGAGGGCATCCGAGTGCGGATGACGGAGCAAGGCCAGGACATCGTCCTGCGCGGAGCGGCCGTCATGGTCCTGTCGGGACAGCTGGGCGTGTCCTAGACGCCACCACACCCCCTGGATGGGCCCGCCAGGTCCCATCCGAACCAAGAGAGAACGAGGGAATCATGAAGAAGACGCTCGGAGCCGTCGCCCTCCTGGGCGCGACGGCGCTTGCCCTGGCCGGCTGTGCCGGCACCAGCGGCGGCGGGAGCACCGAAGAGACCGGCGCGGAGATCCGCGTGTGGCTCAACGGGACCGACACCCCGCAGGAGGCGCGCGACTACCTGAAGGAGACGTTCGAGGAGGAGAACCCGGGCAACACGCTGGTCATCGAGGAGCAGTCGTGGGAGGGCCTCGTCGACAAGCTGACCACGAGCCTGTCGAGCTCGGACAGCCCTGACATCGTCGAGATCGGCAACACGCAGTCGCCGGCGTTCACGTCGGTGGGCGCGCTGCTGGACATCTCCGACATGTACGAGACCCTGGGCGGCGACGACCTGCTGCCCGGCTTCGTCGAGGCAGGCTCCTACGACGGCAAGTTCTACGCTCCGCCGCTGTACTCGGGCGCTCGCGTCGTGTTCGCCGACCCGGCGTTCGTGTCGGAGGCCCCGGCCACGCTCGAGGACTACATCGCCCAGGCGAAGGATCTCGCTGCGGCCAACCCCGGCAAGTCGGGCATCTACTTCGCCGGTCAGGACTGGTACAACGCCCTCCCGTTCATCTGGGAGAACGGCGGCGAGCTCGCCGTCGAGGACGGCGGCGAGTGGGACGCTCAGCTGAGCTCGCCCGAGTCGGTCAAGGGCCTCCTGCAGGTGCAGGACCTCATGACCACCGCGTCGGTCGCCCCGAAGGACGGTGACAACGCCGAGCCGTGGACCCCGTACTGCGAGGGTGCGGCCATCCAGTTCTCGGCGCCGAACTGGGCCCTGGGCCTGGCGAGCGCGTGCGAGACCGAGAACCCGCCGGCCGCTCCGTTCGTGTACGCGCTGCCCGGCGCCGACGGCGGTGCCGCCCAGGTGTTCGCCGGTGGCTCGAACATCGGCATCTCGGCGAAGTCGGCCCACCCCGAGCTCGCCAAGAAGGCGCTCGAGATCATCCTGAGCGATGAGTTCCAGACGATCTACGGCGAGAACGGCCTCATCCCCGCGAAGAAGTCGCTCGCGTCCACGCTCGGCGACTCGCCCGAGGCGCAGGCCTTCGCCGAGGCTGCGGGCAACGCGAAGCTCACCCCGGCTTCGCCGAACTGGGCCGAGGTCGAGGCTGCGCGCATCCTCGAGGACTTCTTCGTGAAGATCGCGCAGGGCGGCGACGTGCAGTCGCTCGCCGAGGAGGTCGACCAGAAGATCGAGGACATCCTCAACGGCTGAGCCGGCTGAACCATCCCGGGCGTCCGCGTCCGGAACCGTACCGGGCCGGCGGCTCCCACCGTCGCCGGCCCGGTGCTCTCACGATCAGGAGGACTCATGTCCACGCTGCCCAGCGACGTCGGCCCCGCGGTGAGCGCGGTCGACGGGGAGCGGCTCATCGCGCCGGAGGCGCCCGAACCGCCGAGTCGCCGTCGGCGATTCCGGCAGGCCGGGGGCTTCACGCCGTACGCGCTGCTGACACCGGCGCTCATCGCGCTCGTCGTGATCACGGGGTGGCCGCTCGTGCAGCTGCTCGTCATGTCGTTCCAGGAGTTCGGGCGCGCGCAGGTCTTCGGCGCCCCGCCCGAGTTCATCGGACTCGACAACTACCTCGAGGTCCTCGGCGACTCGGAGTTCTGGCAGGTCCTCGGCCGCTCGGTCGTCTTCGCGGCGGTCTGCGTCGTGATCACGATGGTGCTCGGCGTGCTCGTCGCGCTGCTGCTCAGGCGCCTCGGCGTCGTGCTGCGAACGCTCGTGTCGATCGGACTGCTCCTCGCGTGGGCGATGCCTCCGCTGTCGGCCACGATCGTGTGGGGCTGGATCTTCGACACGAACTACGGCGTGCTCAATCACATCCTCGCGAACTGGTTCGGCCTCGAGCAGTTCGTGGGGCACGCGTGGCTCATCAACCCCCTGAGCTTCTTCTTCGTCGCGACGATCATCATCGTGTGGGGCGCGATCCCGTTCGTCGCCTTCACGGTCTACGCGGGTCTCACCCAGGTGCCCGACGAGGTCATGGAGGCGGCTCAGCTCGACGGCGCCGGCAGCGCGAAGCGCTTCTTCCTCGTGGTCGTGCCGTACATCAAGTCGATCCTCATCATCGTCACGATCCTGCAGGTGATCTGGGACCTGCGGGTCTTCACGCAGATCTACTCGCTGCAGTCGATCGGAGGCCTCGCCGAGCAGACCAACACGCTCGGCGTCTACATCTACCGCGTCTCGCTCGGCTCGGGTGACTTCGGCGTCGGCGGCGCGATCTCGGTGATCGTCGTCCTGCTTCTCGTCGCGATCTCGATCCTGTACGTGCGCCGGAGCGTCCGCGAGGAGGCCCTGTGACCACCGCCACCCTCACCCCGCCGTCGGCGCCGGTCACCGCATCCGCGCCGGCCCGTCGTCGCCGGAGCCCGCGACGCCGCGTCCGCGGAGTCCTCGCCGGGATCGCCGCGATCGTCGTGTTCGTCGCATCCGTGTTCCCCGTCTACTGGATGGTCAACACGTCGTTCCAGCCGAACGCGCAGGTGCGCGGCAGCGACCTGCACCTCTGGCCCGACAACGCGACGCTCGACAACTACGTCAACGTCATCTTCCACTCGGCGCGCGCGCCGTTCCTGCCCGCGCTCGCGAACTCGGTCGTCATCACGATCATCACGGTCGTCGTCGCGGTCGTGTTCGCGTTCCTCGCGGCGATCGCGGTCACGCGCTTCCGGTTCCGCTCGCGCGCCGCGTTCATCATCTCGATCCTGATCATCCAGATGATCCCGGCCGAGGCGATGATCATCTCGATCTTCCGCCTCATCGACGGGTGGAACCTGCTCAACACCGTCATCGGCCTGTCGGCGGTGTACATCGCGACGGTGCTGCCGTTCACGATCTGGACGCTGCGCGGCTTCGTCAACGGCGTGCCCGCCGAGCTCGAGGAGGCCGCGATGATCGACGGCCTGAGCCGGTCCCAGGCGTTCTGGCGCATCACGTTCCCGCTGCTCATGCCGGGCCTCGTCGCGACGGGCATCTTCGGGTTCATCCAGGCGTGGAACGAGTTCGTGTTCGCGCTCGTGCTGAACCCGCGTCCCGAGGCGATGACGCTGCCCGTGTGGCTGCGCACGTTCCTCGACCCGAACGGGGGCATCAACTGGGCCGAGCTCATGGCGGGATCGACGCTCGTCGCGATCCCCGTCGTCGTGTTCTTCCTCTTCGTGCAGAGCCGCATGACCAGCGGCCTCGTGGCCGGGGCGGTCAAGGGCTGATGGGCGAGCAGGCGCAGGCCGCCTCCCGCGGGGAGGCCGGCCGATGAGGGTCGGGCTCGATGTCGGAGGCACGAAGACCGAGGTGGTCGCGGTCGACACGGAAGGCGTGGTCGCCGGTCGCGTGCGTATGGCGACGGGATGGGGGCCGGATGCGGTGACCCGAACGATCGTCGACGGCGTCCGTGCGCTCGGGGTGGAGGCCGGGATCGACCTCGGCGCGGTGCGCTCTGTCGGCGTGGGCATTCCGGGGCAGATCGAGCCGGGCACCGCGCGCGTCGTGCACGCGGTGAACCTCGGGGTCGAAGAGCTCGATCTCGCGGCCGCCGTCGGGCCGCAGCTCGGCGTGCCGGTGCGGGTCGAGAACGACGTCAAGGCCGCGGCGCTCGGCGCGTACGCGCTGCACGGCGGCACGGGAACCATGGCGTACCTCAACCTCGGCACCGGCATCGCGGCGGGCATCGTCGCCGACGGCGAGCTGTGGCGCGGCACGCGCGGCGCCGCGGGCGAGGTCGGCCACATCTCGGTCGACCCGAACGGCCCCGTCTGCCGCTGCGGACAGCGCGGATGCATCGAGGCGCTCGCCGGCGGCGGCGTCATCGCCGAGCGCTGGGGTCTGTCCGGCGCGCTTCCGGTGCGTGATGTCTTCGACGCGGCCGACGCCGGTGACACGCGCGCCCTCGAGCTTCGACGCGACCTCGCACGGGGTGTCGCAGCCTCGGTGCGCGTGCTCGTGCTCACGGTCGATGCCGACGTCGTCGTGCTCGGCGGTGGCATCACCGCCCTCGGCAACCGCCTGCTGGGCGACGTCGTGAGCGAGTTGCGCGCCAGCGCCGAGGCATCCGCGTTCATGCGTTCACTGCGCCTGGAAGACCGCGTCGAGCTCCTCCCCGCCGGTTCGCCCGCGGCCGCGCTCGGCGCGGCGCTCATCGGCGCCGCCCACGACCCCGAGGAGGCTCTCACCCATGGCTGAGGTCATCATCGTGTCGTCGGAGCAGGAGGCGGGCGCGATCGTCGCCGACGAGATCGTGCGGCTCATCCGCGCGAACCCCGAGACGGTGCTCGGGCTGGCGACGGGCTCGACCCCCCTGCCGGTCTACGAGGCGCTCCGCCCGCGGCTCGAGGGCGTGGATGTGTCGCGCGTGCGCGGCTTCGCGCTCGACGAGTACGTGGGGCTCGACCCGGCGCATCCGCAGTCGTACCGCTCCGTCATCACGCGCGAGGTGGTCGAGCCGCTCGGTCTCACGCCCGAGCTCATCCGGACGCCGAACGGCTCGCTGGACGGAATCGAGCACGCGGGTGACGACTACGAGCGCGCGATCGTCGAGGCGGGCGGCGTCGACCTCCAGATCCTCGGGATCGGGACGTCCGGCCACATCGGCTTCAACGAGCCGGGCTCGTCGTTCGCGTCGCTCACGCGCGTGAAGACGCTCATCGAGCAGACGCGTCTCGACAACGCGCGCTTCTTCGACTCCGTCGACGACGTGCCGATGCACTGCATCACACAGGGCCTCGGCACGATCCTGCGGGCGCGGCACCTCATGCTGCTCGCGTTCGGCGAGAACAAGGCGGATGCCGTCGCCGGCGCCGTCGAGGGTCCGGTGACGGCATCGTGTCCGGGTTCGGCGATCCAGCTGCATCCGCACGCGACCGTCGTGGTCGACGAGGCCGCCGCGTCGCGCCTCGAGCACGCGGACTACTACCGCTACGCGTACGCCAACAAGCCGGAGTGGCAGGGGCTGTAGCTCACTCCCTTCTCTCCTCGCTCGCCGAGTGCACGGGTTGCCGTCGAGTGCACGGGCTGTCTGCGTGGCGAGGTCGTGCACTCGACGCGAGGTCGTGCGCTCGGGGCTAGCGTGGGCCGCATGGAAGTGCGGGTGGCGCATCCGGATGAGCTGCCCCATGTCGTCGCGCTGCGCCTCGCGTGGGCGCGCGAGGGCGTGGGCGGGGGAGGGGGATTGATCCCGGCGCTCCGGGCCGAGGGTCCGGGTCGTCGAGTGCACGACTTCCCATCGAGTTCACGGCTTGCCCACGTCGCGAACTCGTGCACTCGGCGCGAGGTCGTGCATTCGCGGAGGGGCGGCCGCGTCCTAGGCTGAAGCCGTGGACGACGCCGCACCCGGACACGACGCGCTTCGCCGCACCCTTGTCGTCGGTGGCGCGCTCCTCATCGCGAGTGCCGTTGCACGCCTCGCGTGGCTGATCGTCGTGTCGCGGGGCGTGGCGGTCCCGCTCACAGCGCTGCACTGGAGCAGCACACTGGCGTTCTCCGCCGCGCTGCTGGTCTTCGCGTTCGGACTCCGCCGCAGTCCGTCCGGCAGCATCGTGGCTCGCCGCCGACTGGCTGTCACGGCGATGGTCGTGCTCGCGGCGTGGCCGCTCGTGGAGGGCGTCGTCTCATCGCGCCTGCCCTTTACACCCGGCACCGCCGACTTCCACAGGGGGATCGGCTATGCGTCCATTGCGGTCCAGCTCGGAGCGTCGATCGTCAGTGTGGTCGCGATAGCACGTGCCGGGGTCATCCGAGGCCCGTTGCGGTGGGCGCCAGCATGGGCCCTCGCGTCGGTGGCGGTCCCTCAACTCCTGATCCAGGTCTTCGGTGCAGCGTCGGGACCGGATCTGGCGGCATCCGAGACCGATGTGATCGTGACGGTCATGACTCTCGGGCAGCTCGCCGTCGTCGCGGCGCCGCTCACCCTCGGTGTTCTGTCGCTCATGCTCGCGAGCCGCAGCGCCGCGCGGGAGCACCCGGCGGTCGAGGTCTTCTCGTCGAGCAGATCCTGACGGGGCCTCGACGCCGGCATGTGCCGCGGGGCGGGGATCCCTTCGGCCGGATCGCCTCCTGCCGATGACGTCCTCCGGCGGTGGTCGCGCCGAGCAGAGGCGATGCCGCGAGGCGAGGGCATTTCGCGCTGAGATGTCCTCTGCTCGCGATATCCCCTCGCGCGGAAGGACCGCTGCGACGGGCGGCGATGAGGAGTCGGCTCAGCGAAGGAGATGGTGCAGACGTAGGACCGACGCCGCGAAGACGTCCTACGCCCAGACCATCTCCTACCGCGAGAACGCCCGCCCGCGACTCACGCCCACGCGTGCCGGATGAGGTGATTCCGGCTCAGCGGCGCGAGGGGAGTGTGCTCGACCTCGTCCTCGGCGAGCCACCGCAGCTCGGCGATCTCGGCGCTCGCGGCGGCGAACGGCCGGTCGACCCGCAGCAGGTACGCGTCGGCGACGACGACGTGGTCGGGCTCGTTGGCGGCGGCATCCGTGAATCGCCCGAGTGGGACGAACGACGCCGGATCCGCTTCGATCCCCGTCTCCTCGGCCACCTCGCGCACGGCGGCGTCGAGCGCCGACTCGCCGGGGTCGGGCTTGCCGCCCGGCTGCTGGAACACGGATGCGCCGCGCTTGCGCACGACGAGCGCCCGGTCGCCTGCGACCACGAC
This sequence comes from Microbacterium sp., assembly GCF_035556355.1. Lineage (GTDB taxonomy): Bacteria > Actinomycetota > Actinomycetes > Actinomycetales > Microbacteriaceae > Microbacterium. The sequence continues at coordinate 6,868 of NZ_DATMFG010000018.1, read as the reverse complement.
GACCGCGCTCACGCGCACCTCGGGACTCACCGCGCGAACACCTTGCCGGGGTTGAGGATGCCGAGCGGGTCGAACACCGCCTTGATCTGCCGCTGCAGCTCCCACTGGTCGTCTCCGAGCTCGTCGGCGAGCCAGCGGCGCTTGAGCACGCCGACGCCGTGCTCGCCCGTGAGCGTTCCGCCGAGGCGAAGGGCCGCGCGGAACAGGTCGTCGGCGGCGTCCCAGATGTGATCCGGCGCCTCGACGATCCCGTGCACGTCGGGCACCGCCTCGAAGATGAAGTTCGGGTGCAGGTTCCCGTCGCCCGCGTGGGCCACGGTCGGGATCGTGACGCCGTGGTCGCGCTCGACGCGCGCGATCTCGTCGAACATCGCGGGGAGCATGCTGCGCGGCACGGAGACGTCCTCGATGAGGGCGGTGCCGAGCGACTCCATCGCCGGATGCATCATCCGCCGGATTGTGAGCAGTCGCTCGCCCTCCTCCCGGTCGTGCGACAGCGCGACGGCGCCGCCCGAGGCGCGCAGCACCTCGGCGATCGCATCCGCCTCGGCGACCGCTGCGGGCCCGTCGGTCTGGATCGTGAGCTGCGCCGCACCCGGTGTGGGTGGTTCGAGCTTCAGCAGCGCGTGGACGGCGGCGAGCGAGTGCGCGTCCATGAGCTCCATGATGGCGGGCTGCGCACCCGACGAGGTGACGGCGGCGGATGCCACGGCCGCCGCCCGCACGTCGGGGAACGTCGCGGCGATCGTGCACACCTCGCCCGGCACGAGCCGGCGGAGCTTCAGCGTCGCCCCGACGACCACGCCGAGCGTGCCCTCCGACCCGATCACGAGCGACGTGAGGTCGAGGCCCGTCACGCCCTTCACGGTGCGGTGCCCGAGGTGCAGAAGTCGGCCGTCGGCGAGCACGAGATCGACGCCGAGCACCGCATCGCGCACGACGCCGTACTTCGCGCACAGCAGGCCCCCGGCGCCCGTCGCGATGTTGCCGCCGACCGTCGAGATCGCCCGGCTCGCGGGGTCGGGCGCCCACCACAGCCCGTGCTCGGCGAGCGCCGTGTTGAGGTCGGCGTTGAGGATTCCCGGTTCGACCACCGCGAGGAGGTCGTCCGGACGCACCTCGAGGATGCGGTTCATCGCCCGCAGCGACAGCGCGATCTCGCCTTCGCCCGCGTTGGCGCCGCCCGCGAGGCCGGTCGCGGCGCCCCGCGCGACGACGGGTGTGCGGGTCTCGGTCGCGATGCGCATCGTCTGCTGCACGTCGACGATCGAGGCCGCGTTCACGACCGCGAGGGGAAGACCGGATGCGGCATGCCCCGATTTGTCGGCTCGCGCAGCCGCGAGCGCGTCGGGCGTCGTGTCGACGCGGTCTCCGAGGGCCGCGCGCAGCCGGTCGACGACGTCGACCATGGCTCAGGCGAACCGGCGGCGACCGGCGATGACGCCGACCGTCACCGCCACGACTCCGAAGATGAGCCCGACCCACGTCGCGCCCAGGCTCCACCAGGCGATCGTCGCGGACACGTACACGAGCAGTTCGACGACGGCGCGCACGAACGGATGCACCGCGAACACGGCGCGCGGTGAGACGAAGAGCGCCCACACCACGATCGCCACGGCCGGGGTGGCGATTCCGAAGACGATGTTCCACGGAAGGGGCCAGGAGACGAAGCCCCAGATCGCGAGGCTCGCGAACGCGAAGAGCTCGCACACGAATGCGAGGATGTCGATGCCCGTGATGCGGGGGACGGTGCCCGGCTCGGTCGTCGCGGGGGTGTTGTCGGGCTTGTCGGGCATGACCTCCAGTCTACGTCCGGGCACTGCCGCCGACCGCTTCGGCGGCCCCTGCTCAGCGAGGCAGCGCGGCGAGGATCGCGCGCAGGTCGACGAGGCGGCTCAGCCGTGTGGATCCGATCGGTCCGGCCCGGTCCGCGGTGACGTAGCGCAGACCCACGGACGCGTCTGCGAGCAGCTGCGGCAGCGTGGGGCGGATCGACGCGATGGCGCCACCGCCCCCGTCGAGTGTGATCCGCTGCTTGACCGATCCGGCGAGGAGCACCTCGACCGTCGAGCCTGCCGCACCCGAGACCGGGATGTGCAGCGTCAGACGCATGCCGGCCGAGAACTCCGGTGTCGCGCGCGACGGCGTCGGCACACCCGCGGGGAGTGGATCGACCGCCGGCGGGTCGGGGTCGGCCGCGGGCGGATCCGGGTCGACGGGAGTCGTGGGCGGGGTGCCCGGATCCGGATCGCCCGCGTCACCGCCTCCCGGGTCGCTCGGCGCCTCGGGCTCGGCTGCCACCGGCGGAGCCGTGCGGGGCGCGACGGGCTCCGTCACCGGCGGCGTCTCGTCGATCGGAGGGACCGGCCGGTCGGGGGTCGGCTCGGGCGTCGGCTCGTCGGGGGTCGGCTCGGGCGTCGGCGCTTCGGGAGCAGGCGTGACGTCGGGTCCGGTGGCGGGGCCGACGACGAGGTCGTCGAGCGACCCCCTCTGAGCCGCCGCCTCGGCGACGGTCGAGGACTGCTGCAGCGAGGGCAGCACGGCAGCCGCCGCCACGACTCCGCCGATGACCACGGTCGCGGCCACGGCGAGCGCCGCGATGCCGCCCGCGCTCGAGAGCACACCGCCGCCCGTCGCGCCGCCGGAGCCCACGGCCGAGGCGGCGCCGGACCCGGAAGCGCCGGTGGCGCCGGATGCCCCGCCGCCCGCCGCAGCGCCCACGGCGGGCGTCGCGACGATCGCGTCGGGCATCGCGGGGACGACGCCCGCCGCCATGGCGACGCTCGTCACGCCGCCCTGCAGCGACGCGAGATACGACGCAGACCCGGCCGCGCCCAGCACGAGCGGCAGCAGCACGAGCGCGAGCCGGTTCGAGACGTCGCGCGCCTCGGCCGCGACGATCGCGCAGCGCGCGCACTCCGCGAGGTGGGCCTCGACCTTCCCGCGGTCGCGGCGGCCGAGGTTCGAGCGGGCGTACGCTCCGAGGTGCTCGATCGTCCACTGACAGTCCGATCCATCGGCCACACTGCGCAGATGCGCCTGGATCCACGCTTCGCGCAGGCCCTCGCGCGCGCGGAACGCGAGCTGGCTGACCGCCGCCGCCTTCATTCCCAACAGGGGCGCGACCTCGGCGGGCCGCATCTGCTCGATCTCGGTGTACCAGAGCACCTCCTGCCAACGCGTGGGGAGGCTCTTGAACGCCTGTGCGGTGATCCCGCGATCGAGCGCGTCCTGTGTCGCCTGCTCGCCCGAGTCGGGGTCTTCGACCGCCTCGAGCTCGTCGATCGCGACCTCGCGTCGACTGCGCCCCCAGCTCGCCGCGGTGTTGCGGATGCTGGTGAAAAGGTATGCGCGGAACGACCCCGTGGGACCGCCGCCCTTGAGGATCGCCTGATAGATGCGCGCGTACGCCTCCTGCACGAGGTCGTCGGCGTCGAGGCTCGGCGAGACCGAGGTCGCGACGACGATGCCCGATCGGTAGTGGCGTCGCCACAGCTCGCCGAACGCCTCGCGGTCGCCGGAGCGTGTGCGGAGCACGAGGTCGGCATCCGCCGTCTCGGTGAACGCGGGGGGCGCGGTGTCGTGTCGGGTCATCTCTCACTCTCGGCGCGTCTCACGGCGCCGGCCGGGTCACCGGCGTCATTCACGAGACGCACGCAGTCGGGTCTGCGTTACGCGTTCCGACCATTCTCACGGTCTCACGGCGCGAGCCGCACCGCATCCCCATTCCAGCCCGATGAAAAAAATCTCAGGAGTCGCGTAACGGATGCCGCATCCCCGCGTCTCATGTGCAGAGACGTCGTTCGGGTCGGGGGGCTGACGCGGGCGGCGGTGCGGGGGGCGCGGGCGAGAGTCCGCGGCACAGGGCAGGGCCCGGAAGCGCTCGGGGGAGACGCTTCCGGGCCCCCCGTCTCTCCCCGTTCCGCCGTCCGCGTCAGACGGGTTCGCCCGCGACCCACACGCGCTGCACGCGCAGCTCTTCGTCGAGGAGCACCGCGTCGGCGACCGACCCGATCCCGAGCCGGCCGAGATCGCGGCGGCCGATCGCGCGGGCGGGGGTCGCGGAGAGAGCCGTGAGAGCGACGTCGAGCTCCACACCCGTCGCGACGACGTTGCGGAGTGCCTCGTCCTGCGTGAGCGTCGATCCCGCGATCGCCCCGCCGTCGGACAGGCGCGCGACGCCGTCCGCGACCTCGACATCGAGTCCGCCGAGCTCGTACCTCCCGTCGGAGGCACCCGCCGCCGCCATCGCATCGGTGACGAGCGCGATGCGCCCGGGCGCCGCGTCGAAGGCCACGGCGACGAGCGACAGGTCGACGTGCACGCCGTCGGGGATGAGCTCGAGCGTCACGCGGTCGTCCCGCAGTGCCGCGACGACCGGGCCGGGGGCGCGGTGGTGGATGCCCCGCATCGCGTTGAACGCGTGCGTCACGATCGTCGCCCCGGCGTCGAACGCTCGCGTCGCGGCATCCGCATCGGCATCCGTGTGTCCGATCGCGACGGCGACGCCCGCATCGACGAACCGTCGTATCGCGTCGTCCGCGCCGTCGAGCTCGGGCGCGATCGTCGCCTGACGGATCGTGCCGCGACCGGCCTCGAGCAGGCGGTCGACGGATGCCGCATCCGGCGCGCGCAGCAGCGATGCCGTGTGGGCGCCCTTGTGCCCGGGGTCGAGGAAGGGCCCCTCGAGGTGCGAGCCGAGGATCGTGGGGTCGGCCTCGGCGAGCTCGGCGACGATTGCGGCGCGCTGCGCGAGATCGTCGATCGACGCCGTCACGAGCGACACGACGGCGCGCGTCGTGCCGTGGGCGCGGTGCATCGCGCGGGCGGTCGCGATCGCGTCGGCGCCGTCGTCGTAGGTCGCGCCGCCGCCGCCGTGACCGTGGATGTCGATGAAGCCGGGGGCGAGGCATCCGCCCTCACCGTCCACCGCGTCGCGCGGTGCGAGCGCGCGCCAGCCGTCACGCGTGCCGCGGTCGACGACGACACCGCCGTCGATCGCGACCCACACGTCGTCGTCGCCCGACCACACGGAGTGGACGACGAGATCGACGCTCACTCAGACGCCCAGGGGATCTCGTCGGACGGGTGGAACGCGATGCCGAGGCAGGTCCACAGCGGTCCGAGCGCACCGACGCGCTCGCGGAACGACTCCCACGTGCGCAGGTCGCTGGCACCCGTCGCGGGCGACCACGCCGCCTCCGCCGCCGCCGCGATCCGCGGGAACGCCAGGTGGTCGATGTCGTCGGCCGAGCGGACGGTCTCGGTCCACAGCGGCGCCTCGACGCCGAGGATGTCGTCGTCCTCGATGCCGTCGATCACGTCGGACGGCTCCCACGAGTAGGCCTGCTCGACGCTCGTGGGGCCGTTCGCCCACGACAGCCCGAGCGTCGTCGACTCGTCGTACTTCATGTCGAGGTAGACGGCATCGGCCGGAGACAGGATGAGCTTCGAACCGAGCTTGACGAACCCGCGCGCGTTGTCGTCCATGCCCTCAGTCGGCTGCACGAAGCCCCAGTACTGGCCGATCGTGTCGTCGGACAGGTCGGGTGCGGCGCCGGCTTCATGCCATGCGATCGGGATCTTGTCGAGATCGGAGATGAGGCGGCTCGTGCGCTCGACGAACTCGGCGAAGTCCTCATCGGCCGTGCCGTGGGCCTCGTCGCCGCCGAAGTGCAGGTACGGGCCGGGCGTCATGCCCGCGAGCTCGCCGAAGACGTCCGCGACGAAGTCGTAGGTCGCCTCGTCGTGGATGCGCAGCGACGAGAAGCCGACGGCGATCCCCTGGTAGGGGACGCCCGCAGCGGGCAGATCGCCGCCGAACACCTCGATCGTCTCCCGCACGCGGTCGGTGATGACCGGCTCCTCGACGAGCTCGGGATACGCGAGCCCCACCGCGTGCGTGTGCCCCGGCATGTCGACCTCGGGGACGACGGTCATGTGACGCGACGCCGCGTACTCGACGATCTCGCGGTAGTCGGCCTTGGTGAAGAACCCTCCCGGGTCGCCGCCGACCGACGTCGCCGACGCGCGCTCCGTGAGCTCGGGGCGTGAAGCGAGCTGGATGCGCCACCCCTGGTCGTCGGTCAGGTGGAGGTGCAGCACGTTGAACTTGAGCCCGGCCGCGCGGTCGATGTAGCCCTTGACCGTCTCGACGGGGTGGAAGTGGCGGGCGACGTCGAGCATCACGCCGCGATACGCGAAGCGCGGGGCATCCGCGATCTCGACGGCGGGAACGACCCAGCGGCCGCCGTCCCGCGCGACGAGCTGTCCGAGCGTCTGCACGCCGTAGAAGAGCCCCGCGGCGTCGGCTCCCGAGATTGCGACGGATGCCTCGTCGACCGTCAGCCGGTACGACTCGGCGTCGCCCGACCCCTTGTCGACGTCGAGGCGGATGACCCGCGCGTCGTCCTCTGCGGACGCGGATGCCCCGACCTCGAGCCCCGTGCGCGCTTCGAGGAGCGCGGTGAGGACGGCGGCGGCATCCGCGTCGCCTTCGATGCGTACCTGCGCATCGAGCGGGAATGCGGCGGACTCGCGGGCGGAGATGGACGCGGGGGCGGGGACGACGGAGAGCTCGGTCACAGTGTCTCCATTCTGGGGTGCCGACGTGCACGCGGCCAGAGTCGCGCCCAGGGGTGATGCCCGGGGCGAAGGCGGTCCGTCCGCGACGACGAATCATGTAAAGAGCCCTAACAAAAGGGGTCGCGATCAGCCTAGCAGTGCGCTTTCGGCTATGCTTCCGGTGTCGCGACTGGCGTTGAGGTGGGCCCACCACCGGGGAGCGACCGTCACGGCACCGACCGCACGCCTGGGCCGGGCCACGGAACACCGTCGCTGCGCGACGGCCTCGACAACCGAGTTCTGC
>NZ_DATMFG010000017.1:0-8606 GCF_035556355.1 Microbacterium sp. | reverse complement strand
GTCGGCGAAGGTCTTGAGCTCCGCGATCGACCGGTCGCTCACCAGATGCGCCCAGACCGTGCCGTGCTTCGGCCAGAGCGGCGTGTCGATGAGCACGGTCATGGGCCCGATCCTACGCGGCGGCCCGAGCGACGCGCCGGTGGCGCGCGTTTGACCGGCCCCGGGGCATCCGGTAGACTCGACCGCTGGTGCCACCGGCTTATCCCGGGCGGCCCGCACAGTTTTCTGGCAGTGACGACCCTCCATCCCGCTGGGGTCCCGCGCAGTGACATCCCCATCAACATCGGAGCCTCGGCTCCCCAGAGATAGGTACGAGTAGTGGTTTACGCAGTAGTGCGCGCCGGCGGCCGGCAGGAGAAGGTCGAGGTCGGCACCATCGTGACGATGGACCGCATCAAGGCAGACGAGAACGGCTCGGTTCAGCTCACCCCCGTCCTCCTCGTCGACGGCGACAAGATCACCTCCGACGCCAAGTCGCTCGCGAAGGTCACGGTCACGGCTGAGGTCCTCGGCGACCTCCGCGGCCCGAAGATCGTGATCCAGAAGTTCAAGAACAAGACCGGGTACAAGAAGCGCCAGGGCCACCGTCAGGAGCTCACGCGCGTCAAGGTCACCGGCATCAAGTAAGCCAGGAGAGACGCAGAGATGGCACACAAGAAGGGCGCAAGCTCCACCCGCAACGGTCGTGACTCGAACGCCCAGCGCCTCGGCGTGAAGCGCTTCGGCGGCCAGGTCGTCAACGCCGGCGAGATCCTCGTCCGCCAGCGCGGCACGCACTTCCACCCCGGCGTCAACGTCGGCCGTGGCGGCGACGACACGCTGTTCGCCCTCGCGGCGGGTGCTGTCGAGTTCGGCACCAAGGGCGGCCGCAAGGTCGTCAACATCGTCGCGACCGCGGAGTGATCCGGGCGCTTCGACAGGACTCACGGTGAGGGGCGGGCTTCGGCTCGCCCCTCACTGCGCATCATCAGGAACATCGCCCGCCCGCACGGCCGGCGCACAGCAGGAGGAGACGGCATGGTCACATTCGTCGACCGCGTCACGCTGCACCTGCGTGCCGGCAAGGGGGGCAACGGCTGCGTGTCGGTGCGTCGCGAGAAGTTCAAGCCGCTGGCCGGCCCCGACGGCGGCAACGGCGGCCACGGCGGTGACATCGTGCTCGTCGCCGACCCGCAGGTGACGACGCTTCTGTCGTACCACCACTCGCCGCACCGCGCCGCCGGCAACGGCGGCTTCGGCATGGGCGACAACCGGTCGGGCGCGCACGGCGAGTCCCTCGAGCTGCCGGTTCCCGTCGGCACGGTCGTGAAGGACCCGTCGGGCGAGGTCCTCGTCGACATGATCGAGCCCGGCATGCGTTTCGTCGTCGCACCGGGCGGTCTCGGCGGCCTCGGCAACGCGGCTCTCGCCTCTCCCAAGCGCAAGGCCCCGGGTTTCGCGCTGCTCGGCACGCCGGGCTGGGAGGGCGATGTCGTGCTCGAGCTGAAGACGGTCGCCGACGTGGCGCTCGTCGGCTTCCCCTCAGCGGGCAAGTCGAGCCTCATCGCGGCGATCTCCGCCGCGCGGCCCAAGATCGCGGAGTACCCCTTCACGACGCTGCATCCGAATCTCGGCGTCGTCCAGGCCGGAGACGTGCGCTACACGGTCGCCGACGTCCCCGGGCTCATCGAGGGCGCGAGCGAGGGCAAGGGGCTCGGCCTCGAGTTCCTGCGCCATGTGGAGCGATGCACGGCGCTCCTGCACGTGCTCGACTGCGCGACGCTCGAGCCTGGGCGCGACCCGCTCACCGACCTCGACGTGATCCTCGCGGAGCTCGCCGCGTACCCCGTTCCGGAGGGTCAGGTGCCGCTGCTCGAGCGACCGCAGCTCGTCGCGCTCAACAAGGTCGACGTCCCCGAGGCGAAGGACCTCGCGGACCTCGTGCGGCCCGACCTCGAGCAGCGCGGATACCGCGTGTTCGAGATCTCGACCGTCAGTCACGAAGGGCTCCGCCAGCTCACGTTCGCGCTCGGTCAGATCGTCGCGGAGCATCGCGCCGCCGAAGCGGTCAAGCCCGCACCCGAGCGCATCGTCATCCGCCCCAAGGGCGCGGAGCAGGAGTTCACCGTGCGCGTCGAGGGCGGCACGTACGGTCCGGTGTACCGCGTTCGCGGCGCGAAGCCCGAGCGCTGGGTGCAGCAGACCGACTTCCAGAACGACGAGGCTGTCGGCTACCTCGCCGATCGCCTCGAGCGGCTCGGCGTCGAGGAGGAGCTCTACCGCGCGGGCGCGACCCCCGGGGCGACCGTCATCATCGGCGGCGACGACGGCGTCGTGTTCGATTGGCAGCCGTCGCTGTCGTCCGTGGCCGAGCTCATGACCGCGCCGCGCGGCACAGACCCGCGACTCGACGGGTCCACGCGACGCACGACGGCGGAGCGCCGCGAGCGCTACCACGAGCGCATGGACGCGAAGGCCGAAGCGCGGGCCGAGCTCGAGGCCGAGCGCCTCGCCGCGCGCGCGTACGACAGCGATGAGATCGACGACATCGACGAGGAGGATGAGTGAGCGCAGCCGAGCGACGGGACATCCCCGGGTCACGCCGGGTGGTCGTGAAGGTGGGATCGTCATCGATCAGCGGTGACAACGCCCCTCGCATCCAGTCCATCGTCGAGGCGCTCGCCGCCGCCCACGCGCGGGGCACCGAGATCGTCCTCGTGTCGTCGGGTGCGATCGCCACTGGCATGCCGTTCCTCTCGCTCGAGGAGCGGCCGAGCGACCTCGCGACGCAGCAGGCTGCCGCCGCCGTCGGGCAGAACGTGCTCATCTACCGGTACCAGGAGGCGCTGCGGCCGTTCCGCGTCGTCGCGGGCCAGGTGCTCCTCACCGCCGGCGACCTCGAGAACCCGACCCACCGCTCGAACGCGCGCCGGGCGATGGAGCGTCTGCTCGGACTGCGGATCCTCCCGATCGTCAACGAGAACGACACGGTCGCCACGCACGAGATCCGATTCGGCGACAACGACCGCCTCGCGGCGCTCGTGGCGCAGCTCATCGGCGCGGACGCCCTCGTGCTGCTGAGTGACATCGAGGCGCTCTACACACGACCGCCTCAGGAGCCGGGGGCCCGCCCCATCCACCGCATCGCGTACGGCGAGGATCTGCACGGCTTCGAGTTCGGCTCGGTCGTGGTCAACAGCGTGGGAACCGGGGGAGCGGCGACCAAGGTGTCCGCGGCGCGACTGGCCGCGGCATCCGGTGTCGGCGTCCTCGTCACGAGCGCCGACCTCGTCGGCCGCGCTCTCGCCGGCGATGAGATCGGCACGTGGTTCGCCCCCAACCCCGAGCCCGCCTGGCCCGCCGGCACGGGGCCGCTGCGCACGGTCTCGAGCTCTCTGCCCGCCGATAAACTGGCCACATGACCGCCACCACCGCGACGACCGCCCGCGACCGCATGCTGCTCGCGAAGGAGGCCGCTCGCCACGTGGGGCGACTGAGCGACGCCGAGAAGCGCGACGCCCTGCTGGCGATCGCCGACGCGATCGAGGCATCCGCCCCCGCGATCGTCGCGGCGAACGCCGAGGACCTCGAGCGCGGGAGGGCCACCGGCCTCAGCACCGCCCTCCAAGACCGTCTGCGCCTGGACGAGCCGCGCGTGGCCGCCCTGGCGTCGGCTGTTCGAGACGTCGCGGCGCTGCCCGACCCGGTCGGCCGCGTGCTGGACGAGCGCGTGCTGCCGAACGGCGTGGAGCTCACGAAGGTCTCGGTGCCGTTCGGCGTCGTGGGCTCGATCTACGAGGCGCGTCCGAACGTCACCGTCGACATCGCCGCCCTCGCGCTGCGATCCGGCAACGCCGTCGTGCTCCGCGGTGGGACCGCCGCCGAGCACACGAACGCCGCGCTCGTCGACGCGATGCGCGAAGCGCTCGCGGATCGCGGGATCGACCCCGAGGCGATCCAGACGGTCGACTCGTTCGGGCGCGAGGGAGCGCGCGAGCTCATGCACGCGCGCGGCATCGTCGACGTGCTCGTGCCGCGAGGGAGCGCCCAGCTCATCGAGACCGTCGTCACCGAGTCATCCGTCCCGGTGATCGAGACCGGTGCCGGGGTCGTCCACATCGTGCTCGACGCGAGCGCCCCCCTCGAGTGGGCGCGCGACATCGTCGTGAACGCGAAGGTCCAGCGGCCGAGCGTGTGCAACGCGGTCGAGACGGTGCTCGTGCATCGCGAGGCCGCCGAGCGCCTCGTGTCGCCCGTCGTCGCGGCGCTCCAGGAGAAGGGCGTGACCGTGCACGGCGACCACCGCGTGTCGGCGCTCGCCGAGGGCGTCGTCCCCGCGACCGAGGACGACTGGGCGACGGAGTACCTGAGCCTCGACGTCTCGATGCGTGTGGTCGACGACCTCGACGAGGCGCTCGAGCACATCCGCCGCTACTCGACGCACCACACCGAGTCGATCATCACGCAGGACGACGCGAGCGCGGAGCGCTTCCTCGCGGAGGTCGACTCCGCCGTCGTCATGGCGAACGCCTCGACGCGCTTCACCGACGGCGGAGAGTTCGGGTTCGGGGCCGAGGTCGGCATCTCGACGCAGAAGCTCCACGCGCGCGGCCCGATGGGGCTCGCCGAGCTCACGAGCACGAAGTGGATCGCGCGCGGTTCCGGACAGGTGCGCGAGTGAGGCTTAGACTGGACGGGCGCGCCGCCCGGCGCACGATGGAAACGGAGCCCGAATGATCCTCGCCCCGCTGATCGCGTTCGCAGCAGAAGAGTCCGAGCACGCCGGCAACGTCGCTGCCGAGACCGCCGTGTACGGGATCGTCGCGCTCGTGATCTTCACGCTCCTCGCGTTCGTGACGCTCTCGTACCGCAACGTGGCCAACCGCCACGCGCCGAAGGCGGAGGCCTACGCGCGCGCTCACGCGAACGACGTCCAGCGGGTGGAACACGGCCACTAGGCCGCACTGGATGTCGGGTGGACGTGCCCCGCGGATCGGGGTCATGGGTGGGACGTTCGATCCCATCCACCATGGGCACCTCGTCGCCGCGAGCGAGGTCGCTCAGTCGTTCGATCTCGATGAGGTCGTGTTCGTGCCGACGGGCCAGCCGTGGCACAAGCACGATGTGTCGCCCGCGGAGCACCGCTATCTCATGACGGTCATCGCGACCGCCTCGAACCCGCGCTTCACCGTCAGTCGGGTCGACATCGATCGCGAGGGGCCCACTTTCACGATCGACACGCTGCGCGATCTCAAAGCCGAACGGCCGACTGCTGAACTCTTCTTCATCACGGGCGCAGACGCCATAGCGCAAATTCTCAGTTGGAGAGACCATGATGAGTTGTGGGACCTCGCCCACTTCGTCGCCGTCTCGCGTCCAGGTCATGTGCTGAGCACAGACGGACTGCCGAGCGACGATGTGAGTCAGCTCGAGGTTCCGGCCCTCGCCATCTCGTCAACGGACTGCCGGGATCGCGTTCGTCGCGGTCACCCGGTGTGGTACCTCGTGCCTGACGGGGTCGTCCAATACATTGCGAAGCATCATCTTTACCGGAGCAAGGAATGAGTACACCCGAGCAGCCGGCCACTCCAGCACTCACACGAAAGCAGTTGCGCCAGATCCGCAGCACCGGCGCGACCCCCATCGTGACGACGGATGCCGCGGCCGCCGACGCTCCCGCAGCTCCGACGCCGCCGGTGACTTCGGCTCCCATCGCGCGACCCGCGCAGTCCGCTCCGGCGACTTCCGCTTCGGCTCCCACGACCCCGGCCCCCACGACGGCGGCGCCCTCCGCGGCGCCCGTCGCGTCGACGCCCGTCGTCCCGCTCGCGCGTCCGGCTGAACCCCCGGTCCTCCCTCCGCCGCCTGTCGCAGACTCCGCGGTCGACCTCGGCGTCGCGCCGCTGACCCGCCGCCAGGCGCGCCAGCAGGAGCGCATCCGCACGGCATCCGTCCCGGTGATCACGCCTGAGGTCGCCGCGGGCCACACGCCGGCGACCGCCGACGCACCCGCTGCCGTGAAGCCGGATGCCGCGCCGGCTCCCGCCGCGTCCAAGACACCCGTCGCCGAGCCGCCCGCTCGAGTGTGGCCGGTCCGGCCGGCCGAGACGCCGACGCCGAAACCGCCCACGTTCGGCAGTTCCGCCACGCCGACGTCGCCGCTGTTCGGTGCCCCGGCTCCCGCGCAGCAAGCGCCCGCGTACGGCGCTCCGGCTCGTGCGCCGCACGCGCCCGAGCCGCACACGCCCGAGCCGCAGGCCGAGCCGCTGCGCGAGACAGGCGAGAGCGGTGTGCCGTCGTGGCTGCTCAGCGCCGCGGGCGCCACCGAGGAGCACGACGTCGAAGACGCCGCTCCCGCGGCTCCGTCAGCGCAGGCATCCGCCCCGTCCGTCCCGACACCGACGTCCGAGCGCGCGACCGAGCGTCCCGCGGACCGGTCCGACACTTCGTCGTCGACGGGGGAGCGAGGGGTGAACTCGCAGCTCGGGGCAGGACTGCTGGCCGAGGGGGCGCCCAACGTCGTGCTTCCGCCGTCGTTCGACGAGCTCATCACGTCAGCGTCCACAAGCGGATCGACCGGCACGCCGAACGCGCTCATCGTGCCCCAGCCCGACCAGTCCGGCATCGTCGCGCCGGTCGCGGCGACGGGCGAGGTGCTCGTGACGGGCACGTTCAACCTGCCCGAGGGCCTCGGCTCGACCGGGGCGATCCCCGGCACGGCCGACGGCAAGGAGGTCGATGCGGTGCTGGTGGACGGCGAGCTGCCCGCACACTCGTCGCCCACGCCGATCGCCGCGAGCGCTGCGATCAGCACCGTCAAGACGCCCGGTGAGATCATCAAACCGCCCGCTCCGGAGAAGGGCAGCCGCCTCATGATCTCGCTCGCGATCACGGCGGGTGCCCTCGCGCTCGCGCTCGTCGGCGTCCTGATCCTCGCCTTCGTGACAGGAGTGCTTTGATGACGGCGACCGACCAGGCACGCGAGATGCTCGCGATCGCGGCGGCTGCCGCGGACTCGAAGGGCGGCGAGGACCTCGTCGCCCTCGACGTGTCAGGACCGCTGCCACTCGTCGACATCTTCCTGCTCGTGTCGGGTCGGAGTGAGCGCAACGTCGCGGCGATCGCGGACGAGATCGAGGAGAAGCTGCTCGAGGCCGGCTACAAGCGCCTGCGTCGCGAAGGACGCAGCGAGGCCCGCTGGGTGCTTCTCGACTTCGGTGACCTGGTCGTGCACGTCTTCCACGAGGAGGAGCGCGTCTATTACGGGCTGGAACGCCTCTGGAAGGACTGCCCGATCGTGCCCGTGGAAGTAAAGCAGGGCGCATCCGCCGAGGACTGATCCGGCATCCGCGGCTCGGTCACTGGAGGCAGAACTCGTTGCCCTCAGGATCGCGCATCTGGTAGTACCGCTCGGGCCACGGACCCCATGTCTGCTCGACGAGCCGCACGACTTCGGCGCCGAGCGCCACGAGCCGGTCCTTCTCGGCATCGAGAGCCGCCTCGTCGCCCGGCTCGCGAACGACGTTGATGTCGAGATGGATCCGATTCCGGCCCGACTTCGCCTCGGACGCGTGATGGAAGAACAGGCGCGGTCCTCTGCCCTCAGGATCTTCGGCGAGCCCTCGCTTCGCCAGGTCCTCTTCGGTGAGACCGGAGTCGAGCAGCTGCTGGCGCAGTTCGCCGTCGAACTCGCGGTAGGGGTAGCCGAAGACGTCGGACCAGAACCGTGCGAGCGTAGGCGGGTCGTCGGCGTAGAACGTGATGTTGCCGAGCTTGATCATGGATTTCCCTTCGACGAGGTCACACTAGGGGAGCCGTCCGACACCCGTCGTGGTTCGAGGCACGCTCGGGCGTGTAGTAGAGTGGACGAGTTGTTCCGAGCGCTTCGGAGCGGCATCCGGGCCTGTGGCGCAGCTGGTAGCGCACCTGCATGGCATGCAGGGGGTCAGGGGTTCGAGTCCCCTCAGGTCCACCGTGTGTTGAGTCGCGACATAGGTCTCAGCCCCGGGCCATCGGCCTGGGGCTTTCTGCGTGTTGCGTGTTGCGCCAGTAGCTGCGGGTGTGGTCGATGTCGTGGGTGCTGAGGATCTCGCCGGTGTCGAGGCGGATTACGGTGACGGTGGTCTCGTCGATGAGCGCGAGGACGCGTTTGCCGCGGTTGTGGGCTCCGATGCCGAGGTCGTGCAGAGGGCCGGCGCGGCGCGGGCCCTCTCTTTCCGTTGGTTCCGATGTGGTCGTATCGGATCCGGAAGTGGCCTTCTCGAGAGGATGAGGGGAGGGTTTTCGGGGTGGCGCGGTAGGTGTTGCCGGGTGTGGTGCGGTCGTTGCTAGTCGGCGGTGGGCATGACCGACCAGATGGCGGCCGGGTCGGAGGCGTCGCGGTGCAGGATGTTGTACTCGGTGCCGGGGTGCTCCGCGATCCACTTGCGGCATTCCCCGAGCGGCATGGGGCCGTCGGAGATGGGACGGCCGAGACGGTCGTCCCAGGGCGTGTCAAATGGTGTGTGTAAGGGGTGGGTCTCCTTACGAAAGGAAGCACACTGTTGGCTATCGACAAGGCGTCGCGTGAACAGCGGCGCAAGGCTCAAGCAGAGGGCGCTCAGCGTCTGATCTCGTCCGGGGTGATG
>NZ_DATMFG010000016.1:0-78372 GCF_035556355.1 Microbacterium sp. | reverse complement strand
GCGCGCTGATCGGCGATCATCCACCACAGCGGCTCCTCGACCGACAGCTCGTGCGCGCTGACCTCGGCGACGAGGTCGAGCTCGAGCAGGAAGCGCCACAGGGCCGCGTATGCGTCCGGCGTCTCGGTGAGGAGGTAGTGCACCGACACCTTCGCCTTCGTGAAGTCGTCGTGGTTCTCGTGCACCGCGTACACCGCGAGCCCGCGCACCTCGCCCGACGCATCCGTGTACTGGACCGCCCGCTTCTCGCCCGCCTTCTCGGCGACGGGGCTCGTGCCTGCGAAGTTGTCCCACTGGCCGGGCGGCACGTCGATCTCACCCGCGAAGTGCCGCCGTGCGCGCTCGTGCAGCGCGGGGCCGAGCTCGCGGAAGCGCTCGCGCGGGATGAAGTCG
This sequence comes from Microbacterium sp., assembly GCF_035556355.1. Classification (GTDB taxonomy): domain Bacteria; phylum Actinomycetota; class Actinomycetes; order Actinomycetales; family Microbacteriaceae; genus Microbacterium. The sequence goes on along the minus strand of NZ_DATMFG010000016.1, from coordinate 77,979 downwards.
ACACGCCCCTCGGGTACGGGCCCGATCCATCCGGCGCGCCTCGTCTCGATGCGCCATGCGGCACTCGCAGCCGCCGGCGCGAAGCCGTACCGCCCGTACAGGGGGGACTCGCTCACGGTCAGCATCGCCATGGGGACGCCCGCGGCGTGCGCGGCGCGCAGCTCGCCCTCGAGCATCGCGCGGGCGATGCCGCGGCGGCGATGCGTCGGCGCGACCGTGACCGCGGTGATCGCGCACGACGGGATCACGGTGCCGCCCGGCACGGTGAGCTCGCCGATCCACGAGGCGATCGTTCCGACGGGGGCCTCCGACACGGGCGCTGCGGGGTCGTAGACGCCCGTCACCCGACGGTAGGACGACCGTTCGCGCGCCGCCGCGATGTGCTCGTCGCTGCGCTCGGAATCCTGGAACCCGCGCGCGACGGACTGCAGCCACGGCCCGAACGCGTCGCTGTCGACCGGCACCCGTCGGTACGCGAGGCCGTTCGCCGCGAGTCGCTGCTGCGACTGATCGTCGACGGGTCCGGCGCGGAACGCCGCGCGGTCGTCCTCGCTCACGACGATGGTCGTCGCACTTTCGGTCATGTTGGTGCTCCTGTCCGCATTCGACGGGGTCCTCGGGGCGCACGGGCCTGGGCGAGGCGCCCATCCAGGGTAGGACGGGCGTCTCGCCGCCGTGTGTTCCGTCGAGCCCGCGCGTCAGGCGAGCCCGTTCTCCTCCAGCCACTGCGACGCGATGTCCTCGGCCGAGAGCTGGTTCTGCGTGCTCTGCACGTTCAGCGCGACAAGACCCTCGGGGGTGAGCGCCGCGCTGACCGCGTTGATCACCTCGGCGATCTCGTCGGCGATGTCGGCATTCGCGACCGGCACGACGTTCGACGCGAGGAACAGGCCCTCGGGGTCGTCGAGCACCACGAGGTCCTCGGTCTGGATGCGCGGGTCGGCGGTGAAGACGTTCGCGACGTTCACGGTGCCGGCGACGAGGTCTTCGACCGTCGTGTCACCGGTCGGCGTGAACTCGACCTCGATGCCGTAGGTGTCCAGCAGCCCGGTCGGCCCGTACGGGCGCTCGGCGAGCTCGGGCGGGCCGCCGAGCTTCAGCGGCTCGGTGACGTTCGCCAGGTCGGGGATCGCCGCCAGGTCGTACTGCTCGGCGAACGCCGCCGTCACGGTGCACGAGTCCTGGTCGCTCGCCGTCGACTGGTCGAGCACGACGAGTCCCTCGGGAAGCGCGTCGGGCAGGGCCGCGTACACGTCCTCGGACGTGCGCGCCGTCGTCTCGGGGTCGAAGAACTGCAGCAGGTTGCCGCTGTACTCGGGGAACAGGTCGACCTCGCCGTTCTCGAGCGCGGGGATGTAGGCGTCGCGCTGGCCGATGTTGAACTGACGCTCGACCTCGAAACCGGCGTTCTCGAGCGCCTGGGCGTAGATCTCGGCGATGATCTCGTTCGAGTAGTACGCCTGCGAGCCGACGACGATCGTGTCGCTCGGGGCATCCGTGTCGCCGCCGTCGGTGCCGGGGTCGAGCGGGTCGCTCGACGAGCAGCCCGCGAGCACCAGGGCCGCGACCGTGCCCGCCAGCAGTGCGCCGGCGATCCGGGACTTCTTGCGTGTGAACATGGGGGATCTCCTTCTGGTGGGGACTTCGGGACTTCTCACGTGAGAACGGGGCTGCGGCCGGATCGGCCGACGACGTCGGCCTCGGATGCCGCATCCGCAGCGCCCGCGGACGGACCGGGCGCGCCGGGGCCCGCCGCGCGCGTCGCGCGCACGCCGCGCGGCACGACGGCGCGCTGCGTGAGTGCGAAGAGCCCGTCGAGCACGAGGGCGAGCGCCGCGACGAGCAGCGCACCGCCGAGGACCATGTCGTAGCGGCGCAGCGGGATGCCGGCGATGATGTACTGCCCGAGGCCGCCGAGGCCCACGTACGCGCCGATCGTGACGGTCGCGACGACCTGCAGGGTCGCCGCCCGCAGGCCCGCGACGAGCAGCGGGAGACCGAGCGGCACCTCGACGCGCCACAGCACCTGCCACGGCGTCATGCCGATCGCGCGGGACGCGCCGATCACATCGCGGTCGATCGCCTCGAACCCGGAGTAGGCGCCCGCGAGGATCGACGGGATCGCGAGCAGCACGTAGCTGATGACCGCGGCCTCGGGCTTGTGCAGCACGCCGATGAGCATCACCAGCAGCACGAGCAGCCCGAACGACGGGATCGCGCGGGCCGCACCCGAGACGGCGACCGCGACGTCGCGGCCTCGGCCCGTGTGCCCGATGAGCCACCCGAGCGGAACGGCGATCGCGGCGGCGATGAGCACCGAGACGGCCGTGTACGCGAGGTGCTGCGCAAGTGCGACCGGGATGGACGTCGGCCCTTCGAGCCGCTCGGGTGAGAAGAGCCACGCGAACGCGTCGAGGAAGAGATTCACGTCGTCGCCCCCGCTTCGAGGCCGATGCGGATACCGCGCCGCCGCGTCGTCATCGCGCGCAGCCACGGCATGAGCAGGCGCCCGATCAGCACGAGGACGAGGTCGACGACGAGCGCGATGAGCGCGACGGCGACCATGCCCGAGAACACTTCGGCGACGATGCGCCGCTGCAGGCCGTTCGTGAACAGGTAGCCGAGGTTCGTGACGCCGACGAGCACGCCCACGGTGGCGAGGGCGATCGTGCTCGCGGCTGTGACCCGGAGCCCCGCGAGCAGCACGGGCCCGGCGAGCGGCAGGTCGACCGTGAAGAACCGCCGCGGCCCGCCGAAGCCCATCGCGACGGCGGCGAGGCGAACGTCGGCGTCGACCGAGTCGAAGCCGTCGACGACCGAGCGCACGAGCAGGGCCACGGCGTAGATCGTGAGCGCGAGGATCAGGTTCACCTCGGAGAACGCGGGCACGCCGATGAGCCCGGGCAGGATCGCGAGGAGCGCGAGCGACGGGATCGTGTAGAGCAGGCCCGTCACGATGACGATCGGACTGCGCAGCAGCCGGAACCGCCACGCGATCCACCCGAGCGGCACCGAGATCACGAATCCGAGCACGATCGGGATGAGGCTCTGCCGCAGGTGGACGAGCGTCAGCGACCAGATGAGGTCGAGGTTGTCGAGCACCCAGCTCACGGGGCATCCGCCTCGGCGATCAGCGCACCCTGCGTGCGCCCCTCGGTGTCGACGACCACCGTGCCGCGCGCCGTCTGCTTGAGCCGCAGAGCACGACGACCGCGGTCGGCGCCGATGAACGACGCGACGAACTCGGATGCCGGGTCCTCGATGATCTCGCTCGGGCTGCCCACCTGCGCGATCTGCGCCCCCGTCTCGAGAATCACCACCTGGTCGCCCAGGAGGAAGGCCTCGTCGACGTCGTGTGTCACGAACACGACCGTCTTGTCGAGCTCGCGCTGGAGGCGGATGACCTCCTGCTGGAGCTCGGACCGCACGATCGGGTCGACCGCGCCGAACGGCTCGTCCATCAGGAGGATGTTCGGGTCGGCCGCGAGGCCGCGGGCGACGCCGACCCGCTGCTGCTGGCCGCCCGAGAGCTGGCTCGGGTAGCGGTCGGCCATGCTCTCGTCGAGGCCCACCGTCCGCATGAGCTCGAGCGCGCGCCGCCGGGCCTCCCGCCGGGAGGCGCCCTCGAGCACCGGCACGGTCGCGATGTTCTCGGCCACCGTGAAGTGCGGCATGAGGCCCGAGTTCTGCATGACGTAGCCGATGCTGCGGCGCAGACGGACGGGGTCGCGGCCCGCGACGTCTTCGCCGTCGATCGAGACCCTGCCCGAGGTCGGGTCGACCATGCGGTTGATCATGCGCAGGAGCGTCGTCTTGCCGCTGCCGGACGATCCGACCAGCACCGTCGTGCGCCGCGCTGGCATCACGAGACTGAATCCTTCGACGGCGACGGTGCCGTCGGGGAACCGCTTCGTGACATCGGCGAATTCGATCACGCGTTCGTCGCCTTCGGGTCGGTGTCAGGGTTTCCCCACGGTACCGGACCCCTGGGACACCGGGGTCGGGCCGCGGCATCCGTTGTCATTCCGTGTTCGACGCGTGGCAGTCCTCGTCACCCGACGACGCGCGCACCCGGCACCGGACCGTGCACGTGCAGGGCGTTGTAGCCCGCGGCCGTGAGCTGCACCTGAAGGTCCAGCGCCGCTTCGGTGCCGAGGGTGAGGAACGCGACCGTCGGTCCCGACCCCGACACCATGCCCGCGAGGGCTCCCGCGCTCTCGCCGAGCTCGAGCGTCTCGCGCAGCTCGGGCTGCAGCGAGAGCGCCGCCGGCTGCAGGTCGTTTCGCACGCACTGCGCGAGCGCGACCGGATCCCCCGCGCGCAGCGCGTGGAGCACCGCGGGGTCGACCGCGGGGCCGCGCAGCGGCGGCGCGATATCGGGTCCCTCTCGCAGCGAGTCGAGGTGCCGGTACACCTCGGGTGTGGACAGGCCACCCTCGAACGGGACGATCACCCAGTCGAAGCGCCCCTGCGCGAGCGCGGGGCTCAAGCGGTCGCCGCGTCCGGTGCCGATCGCCGTGCCGCCCATGAGCGCGAACGGCACGTCCGCGCCGAGCTTCGCGCCGAGTCGCTGCAGGTGCGCAGAGCCGAGCTCGCCGCCCCACAGCGCGTCGCACGCGACGAGAGCCGCCGCGGCATCCGCAGACCCCCCGCCCATGCCGCCTGCGACCGGCACGCGCTTGACGATCTCGAGGTGCACGCCGCCGTCGTGGCCGAGCTCCTTCGCGACGAGCCGCGCCGCTCGCAGTGCGAGGTTGCGGTCGTCGGCGGGCACGCCCGACACGTCGACCGTGCCGCTCACCGACACGGTGAACTCGGGCGACGGCTCCGCCCACACCTCCTCGTACAGCGACACGGCCTGGTACGCGGACGCGACGTCGTGGTAGCCGTCGTCCTGCACCGCGCCGACCTCGAAGAAGAGGTTCAGCTTGCCCGGCGCCCTCGCGTGGACGCGCTCGGTCGCGAGCGCTTCGCTCACAGCTCGGTCGACTCCGCCCAGAGATCCACGTCGATGCTGTCGGCGGCCGCGTCGATCTGCTCGAGCTCCTCCGCCGTGAAGGCGGGGCCGTCGAGCGCGGCCAGGTTCTCGTCGAGCTGCTCGGTCCTCGACGCGCCGATGAGGGCGGATGCCACGACCGGGTCGCGCAGCACCCACTGGATCGCCATCTGGGCGAGCGTCTGCCCTCGCTCCTTCGCGACGACGTCGAGGCTGCGCAGCGCGGCCAGCGCCTTCTCGCTCAGCTTCCCGCCGGGCAGCGACGAGCGCTGCTGCGCGCGCTGCGCCGTGCCGTCCTCGAGGTAGCGGCTCGTGAGCAGCCCCTGGGCGAGCGGCGTGAACGCGATCGCGCCGATGCCCTCCTTCTTGAGCACGCCGGTCAGTCCGTCCTCGATCCAGCGGTTGAGGATCGAGTACGCGGGCTGGTGGATCACGAGCGGCGTCCCCATCGATCGCGCGCACGCCGCAGCGACCGCGGTGCGCTTCTCGCTGTACGAGGAGATGCCGACGTACAGCGCCTTTCCCTGCCGCACGAGCGTGTCGAGGGCTCCGATCGTCTCCTCGATCGGCGTGACCGGGTCGGCGCGATGCGAGTAGAAGATGTCGACGTAGTCGAGCCCCATGCGCTTGAGCGACTGGTCGGCGCTCGCGAGGATGTACTTGCGCGACGCGAAGTCTCCGTACGGGCCGGGCCACATGTCCCACCCCGCCTTCGACGAGATGATCAGCTCGTCGCGATACGGCCGGAAGTCCTCCGCGAAGATGCGGCCGAAGTTCTTCTCGGCGGAGCCGTACGGCGGACCGTAGTTGTTCGCGAGGTCGAAGTGCGTGATCCCCTTGTCGAACGCGTGCCGGAGCAGTGCCCGCTGGTTGTCGAGCGGGATGTTGTCGCCGAAGTTCCACCACAGTCCGAGCGAAATTGGGGGAAGATAGAGACCAGACGCCCCCACCTGGCGATAGTCGGCGACCGCGTACCGGTCTCCGGCTGCGGTATAGGGACGGTGGATGTCGAGGACGTCGGGCCGGAAGCGCGGTGCGTCGGTCATCCTTTCAGGCTAGCGCCCGCGACCCCCCGCGGCGACGGGGTCGAACGACGTCTCGAGACGGTACACGCTGGTCCCCGACCACGACCGGAAACGCCGGCGAAACACCGGCGGGCTAGGGTGTCCTTCCGTCGACCCGGCGGGAGGCATCCGTCTTGACTGAAAGGAGGAAGCCGCGATGGTGAGATTGTCCGCGCTCCCCACGCGCCGCGAGCCCGCAGACGCGCTGCTCACCAGGCCGGACGTCGTGCTCGACCGCGGGATCCTGCATCTCGTGCACGACGACGTCCCCGGCTGGCGGGCGCGCATCGACGATCTGCTCGCCGTCGCGGACGCGTTCGACGCCGCAGATGTGCCGATGCTGCTCATCCGTCGCGACCGCTCGACGCCCGCGATCGTGGTCGACATCGACCGCCGTGACGACGCGTTCGCCGCTCTGCGGTCGCTCGCGCACGACCCCTTCTACGTGAAGGGCAAGCGCCGGCCGCCGATGCTGGCGACGGATGCCGAGCCCTGGACCTCCGAGCCGTTCGCGGTGCGCGTGTACCGGCCCCGGATCACCCCGAGGCGCACGCTCCGGTACGGCGCGTCGCTCGCCGCGCGCGTCGAGTTCTGGCGCTTCGGCGACATCCGCATCGAGGCGCCCGATGAGAACGTGCTGCTGCGTCGCGAGACGCCCACCGAGGACGTGAGCTACACGACCGTGGAGCAGTACGGCCGCGTGTGGCGCACGATCGACGGCATGTTCGACCCGTTCCCCGAGGAGTTCCGCGGCGACGTCGACATCGTCTTCTCGTGGGTCGACGGCTCGTCCAGCGAGTTCCAGCGGCAGCGCGCCGCGCAGCTCGCCGAATACGTCGTGGGCGAGGGCGACGACTCGCCGGCGCGGTACCGGCACGTCGACGAGCTGCGCTACGCACTGCGCAGCGTCTACATGTACGCCCCGTGGGTGCGGCGCATCTACATCGCGACCGACTCCCCCGTTCCGGCGTGGCTGGTGGAGCATCCGCGCGTCCGCATCGTGCGCAGCGAGGAGTTCTTCGCCGACCCCTCGACGCTGCCGACCCACAACTCGCATGCGGTCGAGGCGCAGCTGCACCGGATTCCGGGCATCGCCGAGCACTTCCTGTACTCGAACGACGACATGTTCTTCGGCCGGCCCGTCGAGCCCGAGCTGTTCTTCACGCCGGCGGGCGTGACGAAGTTCGTCGAGTCCGGCGTGCGCATCGGCACGGGTGAGCCCGCGGCGCACCGCAGCGGTCACGACAACGCGCTGCGCGTCAACCGCGCGCTGCTGCGCGAGCGCTTCGGACGCACGATCACACGTGATCTGGAGCACTGCGCGGCACCGCTACGCCGCAGCGTCATGGCCGAGCTGGAGCGCGAGTTCGCCGAGGACTTCGCCCGCACCGCGGGCACGCGGTTCCGCTCGGCGACAGACATCTCGGTGACGAACAGCCTGTACCACTACTACGCGCTCATGACCGGCCGCGCCGTGCCCACGACGAAGCCGCGCGTGCAGTACGTGCAGACCACGACGATGAGCCAGCTGCGCACGATGGAGCGCCTCGCCGAGCGACGCGACATCGACATGTTCTGCCTGAACGACGGCGGCACCGATCAGGACGTGCCCGAGGAGCTGCGCGTACGAGCACTGCGGTCGGTGCTCGAGCGCATGTTCCCGGTGCGCGCGCCCTGGGAGCGTGCCGACGTCAGCGCAGAACGGGAATCGGCTCGGTCGGCGCATCCCTCCGCGCGCGGCTGACATCGGCGATGCCGGCGCTGCGCAGGCGCCGCTGAGCCTCGACGGCGTCGATGTGCTCGAGCGGCTTCGGCGCGTCGAGCGGCACGACCGAGTGCACGACCGTGTCGTCGTACACGTGCACGAGGTTGAACGCCTGCGCTCCGTCCTGCGGCCGCGTGCCGCCGACGGGGACCGTGAGGTCCTGCGCGTAGCACGTGGACGACGCGACCGACACGGGGATCCCCGCGAACGTCGCGAACGTCGAGTAGTGCAGATGACCCGCGATGATCGCACGCACGTCGGTGCCGCGCACCACGCGCGCGAGCCGCGACTGGTCGCGCAGCTCGACGCTCGCGGCGAGCGCGAGCACGCTCGGGATCGGCGGGTGGTGCATCGCGAGGATCGTGCCGAGAGGCGCCGGCGTCGCGAGCTCGGATGCGAGCCATTCGAGCTGCTCGTCGGTCACCTCGCCGTGGTGGTGGCCGGGCACGGTCGTGTCGAGCGTGACCACCCGCAGACCGTCGAGCTCGTCGACGCGATCGAACGGCCGCAGCAGGTCGCCCGCGCTCTCGTCCTCGCCGAAGAGCCCTCGTCGGAACGCGGCGCGTTCATCGTGGTTGCCCATGACCCACAGCACGCGCGCCCCGATCCGCTCGGCGAACGGCTCGACGAGGCTGCGCAGGTCGCGGTAGACGCCGGGCTCGCCGAGATCGGCGAGGTCGCCGGTGAAGACGATCGCGTCCGGAGTCACGCCCGAAGCCTCGATCACGTCGAGGGCGCGGGCCAGGTTCGCTGCGCCGTCGACGCTGCCGAAGAGCCGCGGTCCGGGACCGCGAAGATGGGTGTCGCTGATGTGCAGAAGCGTGCGTTCGGGCGCCGCATGCTCGGCGGTGCGCATCGATCTCTCCCCGTCCCGTGGTCGACCGGGACTGCGTCGATTTTAGGTCCGCCGAATCACAGAGGTCCGCAAAGACGCGGTGAATCCCCGCTGAATCCTTGGGTCACATCGAGTGATCCGCCGCCTGCGCGATCCGCTGGAAGTCCTCGATCGACAGCTCCTCGCCCCGCGCGGTGGGTGCGACATCCGCCTTCTCGAGCACGGCGGATGCCTCGGCCGCCGTCCCTCCCAGCAATCCCGCGAGCGCCTGGCGGAGCATCTTGCGCCGCTGCTGGAACGCCGCGTCGACGATGCGGAACGTGCGGCGGCGCTCGTCCTCTCCGCCGCGCGGCTCGGGGTCGCGCCGGAACGCGACGAGCACGCTGTCGACGTTCGGCACGGGCCAGAAGACGTGCCGCGACACCGTCCCGGCGAGCCGCCACGGCCCGTACCACGCCGCCTTCGCGCTCGGGGCGCCGTACACCTTCGACCCCGGCGGCGCGGCGAGGCGCTCGCCCACCTCGGCCTGCACCATGACGACGCCGCGCTCGATCGCGGGGAACGTCTCGAGGAAGTGCAGGAGGACGGGCACCGACACGTTGTAGGGCAGATTGGCCACCAGCACGGTGGGGTCGCCGGGCAGCTCCTTCACGCGCAGCGCGTCGGCGTCGACGACCGTGAGGGCACCGTCGTCGACGCCGTGGGCGGCGGCGGTCTCGGGCAGCCTCTCGGCCAGACGATGGTCGATCTCGACGGCGGTGACGGATGCACCGGCCTCGAGGATCGCGAGCGTGAGAGACCCGAGACCGGGCCCGACCTCGACCACTCGCTCCCCCGGCTCGACGCCGGCGACGTGCACGATGCGGCGCACCGTGTTCGCGTCGACGACGAAGTTCTGCCCGAGCTTCTTGGTGGGAGTGAGGTCGAGCTCCGCCGCGAGGACGCGGATCTCGGACGCGCCGAGCAGCTGAACCGACATGCGTCTCACCGTAGCAACGAGAGTCCGCCGCGTTTCGCAAGCCTCTGTCGTGCGGCAGGCTCCGCGCTATATCGTGACCGCCATGACGAGCGAGTCCATCCCCGCAGGCGCCTTCTCGCTGAAGAGCCCATACGGAAAACGAGCCATCGGACTCGCCGTCGCCGCCGCCGTGGGCGGCTTCCTTTTCGGCTTCGACTCGTCGGTCATCAACGGCGCGGTCGACTCCATCGGGTCGGACTTCGGCCTCAGTGACTTCGTCACAGGGTTCGTCGTCGCGATCGCACTGCTCGGCTGCGCCGCGGGAGCCATGACCGCCGGCGCGCTCGCCGACAAGTGGGGCCGCCTGCGGGTCATGTTCATCGGCGCGATCATGTTCTTCGTCAGCTCGCTGGGCTCGGGCCTCGCGTTCTCAGTGTGGGACCTCGTGCTGTGGCGCGTCGTCGGCGGGCTCGGCATCGGCATCGCATCCGTCGTCGCCCCCGCCTACATCGCGGAGATCGCGCCCCGGCAGATCCGCGGCGGACTGGCCTCGCTTCAGCAGCTCGCGATCACGCTCGGCATCTTCGTCGCGCTGCTCAGCGACGCGCTCCTCGCGACGAGCGCCGGGGGCGCCGACAACGTGCTGTGGTTCGGGCTGGACGCGTGGCGCTGGATGTTCATCGTCGGCGTCGTCCCCGCCGCCGTCTACGGCGTCCTCTCGTTCACGGTGCCCGAGTCGCCGCGCTTCCTCATAGCGACGGGCCGCTCCGACGAGGCGCGGGACATCTTCGCACGACTCGTTCCCCCGGCCGACCTCGACAAGACGATGAACGAGGTCACGACGGCGATCGAGACCGACCGCAAGAACGCGGGTGCGTCGATCCGCGGCAGGGCTTTCGGGCTTCAGCCGATCGTCTGGATCGGCATCATCCTGTCGATCTTCCAGCAGTTCGTCGGCATCAACGTGATCTTCTACTACTCGACGACGCTGTGGCGTGCGGTCGGCTTCGGCGAGGGCAGCGCGCTGCTCACGAGCGTCAGCACGTCCGTCACGAACGTGCTCGTGACGCTCATCGCGATCTTCCTGGTCGACCGCGTCGGACGCAAGCCGATCCTCCTCACCGGATCGGTGCTCATGACCCTGTCGCTCGGCATGATGGCCGTCTCGTTCTCGTTCGCCGAGGGATCCGGATCCGATGTGACCCTGCCCAGCCCGTGGGGTCCGATCGCGCTCGTCGCCGCGAACCTCTTCGTGGTCGGGTTCGGCGCGTCATGGGGTCCGCTCGTCTGGGTGCTCCTCGGCGAGATCTTCCCGAGCCGCATCCGCGGAAAGGCCCTCGGCATCGCCGCCGGCGCCCAGTGGCTCGCGAACTTCGCCGTCACGATGACGTTCCCCGCCCTGTCGGCATGGTCGCTGCCGCTCACGTACGGCATGTACGCGCTGTTCGCGGCGCTGTCGTTCGTGTTCGTCGCGTGGAAGATCCCCGAGACCAAGGGCATGGAGCTCGAGCAGACCGAGACGCTCTTCGTGCGCAAGAACGCCGCGGCCGCGATCCGCTGAGGGTGCGACCGCGGCGAGCGGATCATCGGATGCCGGTCATGACGCAGCCGCTTCGCCCTCGCTTTCCCACGGCAGCTTGGCCACGGGCAGGATCAACACCTTGCCGGCGACGGCCGTCGGATGCTTCGCCATGTACGCCGCGGCCTCGTCGATCGATTCGGCCTCGAGGAGGTCGTAGCCGGCGAACCACTCCTTGAACTCGGGGAACGGTCCGTCGGTGACGATGACCTTCCCGTCGCGCACCACGACCGACTTCGCCTCCTCGGGACCGGCGACCGGGGCGCCGGGTCCGAGGCGGCCGGCGTCCTCGCCCTCCTTCGCCCAGGACTCGAGCATGCGCTGGTCCTCGTCCCGCGCCAGCGCGGAGCCGGACGAGTCGGTCATGTGGATGACGAGGTACTGCTGGGCCATGATGGCCCCCTTTCCTTCTCGGGATCGTTCACGGGGTCGTCGGGAGCTGGGCGCGGCGGCGGCGCAGGTGAGCCACTTCGGCGGTGTTGCCGGCAAGCTCGATCGCGCGATCGTACGCGGCGAGCGCGTCGGACGCGCGGCCCACACGGCGCAGCAGCTCGGCCCGCGTCGCGTGGAAGGCGTGGTGACCGTCGAGGGCATCGCCCAGGCCGTCGACGAGGGCGAGGGCGACTTCGGGCGAGTCGGACTCCGAGACGGCGATCGCCCGGTTGAGCGTCACGATCGGGTTCGGATCGAGCTGCTCGAGGCGTCCGTACAGCGCGACGATCCGCGACCAGTCGGTGTCGCGCGCGTCCCGCGCCGACACGTGCACGGCGTTGATCGCCGCGAGGAGTCTGTAGCGGCCTGGTGAGGTCTCGTCCAGCTCATCGACGAGCGCGAGGCCCTCGTCGATGAGCGCCCGGTCCCAAGACCCGCGGTCCTGCTCGTCGAGCCGCACGAGTTCGCCGTGCGCCGACACGCGGGCGCCGGCTCGGGCCTCGGTGAGCAGCATGAGCGCGAGCAAGCCGCTCGCCTCGGCCCGTTCGGCGGATTCATCGGGCAGCAGGTCGTGCACGAGGCGGGTGAGCCGGATCGCCTCGCCCGTGAGCTCGCGGCGGATCGGGTCCGCCCCCTCGCCCGTGGCGAGATAGCCCTCGTTGAAGATCAGGTAGAGCACGGTGAGCACGCCGTCGAGACGGCTCGGAAGGTCTTCGCGCTCCGGCACGCGGTACGGGATCCGAACGGCCTTGATCCGCGCCTTCGCGCGGCTGATGCGCTGGCCCATCGTCGTCTCCTGCACGAGGAACGCGCGCGCGATCTCGGCGACAGTGAGGCCGCCGACGATCCGCAGCGTGAGCGCGACACGCGCCTCCATCGAGAGCGCCGGGTGGCAGCAGGTGAGCACGAGCCGCAGCCGGTCGTCGTCGATGGCGCCCACCGACTCGGCCGGCGAGTCGTCGTGGAGCATGAGCGCCTCCTGATGCAACTCGCTGCGGCGTGCCTCACGACGGAGCCGGTCGATCGCCGTGCGATGCGCGGTCGTCGTGATCCATCCGCCGGGGTTGGGCGGCACGCCGTCCGCGGGCCACCGCTCGACGGCCTTCGCGAACGCTTCGGCGGCCGCCTCCTCGGCGAGGTCGAGATCGCCGTACCGGCGCATGAGCCCCGCGACGATCCGTGCCCACTCCTCTCGGTGGGCGCGGGCGATCGCGTCGTCGACGGTCGACGTCATGAGCACCACGTCATCTCGGAAGCTCCTCCGCATACCAGGTCTACGAACGGGATCCTCTCGATTCGACACCCTGCGTGAAAGAAGTTCGACCCGTCTAACCCATACGGACGGTCGAAAACGGCTCGCGCTGTTCGTAGACGGAGTGAGGGCGGCCCGAGAACCGACCGCCCCGGACGGAGGGTGAAAGACATGCACCACGATGGAACGCCCATGATCGACGGACGCCTGCCCGAGCGGCCGGAGGCAGGCGAATCCTCCCTCGAGCCCACCCGACGCTCATTCTGGGCACGCCTGGCGGACGATCTGACCTCGCTGCCCGCGAGCGCCACGATCCGCCTCAACGGCTGAGGTCAATCTCCGAACGCGCCGTACACGTCGACGGTGTTCGCCGCGAGCTGCGCGCACAGCTCGTCGAGCTCGACCCCGAGCTCGGCCGCGATGAACCTCACCGTCACCGGGATGAGGTACGGCGCGTTCGGGCGGCCGCGGTGCGGCGTGGGTGTGAGGAAGGGGGCGTCCGTCTCGACCAGGATCCGCTCGCGCGGCGTCACCTTCAGCGCGTCGCGCAGGTTCTGGGCGTTCTTGAACGTCACGTTGCCCGCGAAGCTCAGGTAATACCCGCGCTCCGCCGCGATCGTCGCCATCTCGGCGTCGCCCGAGAAGCAGTGGAACACCGTGCGGTCAGGAGCTCCCACGCGCTCGAGGGTCTCGAGCACCGCGTCGTGCGCGTCGCGGTCGTGGATCTGCATCGCGATGCCGTGCTTCTTCGCGAGCGCGATGTGCGCCTCGAAGCTCTCGAACTGCGCGCCTCTGCCCGACTCGTCGGTGCGGAAGAAGTCGAGCCCCGTCTCGCCGATCGCGCGCACGCGCGGCTGCGCCGCGAGCTCGTCGATGACCTCGATCGCCATGTCGAGCCGCCCCGCCGCCGCGTACGCGGGGGCCTCATTGGGGTGGATCGCGACGGCGGCGAGGACGCGAGGGTCGGATGCCGCGGCATCCGCCGACCACACACTGGACTCGATGTCGCCGCCCGCCTGCACGACCCCGATCACGCCGACGGATTCGGCGAGGTCGAGCTGCTCGGCGAGCGTACGCGGCTCGTCGCCGTCGGAGATCTCGAGATGCGCGTGGTTGTCGTACACGGGCACATCGAGCGCGGCGGGCGGTTCGGGCCACCGCACGTCGCGCGAGCCGTCGCTGTGGCGCGCGCGGATGTATCCGGAGACCTCGGTCTCGGGCTTCTGATCGCTCACTGACTCTGCTCTACTCGCGGGAACAGCGGGGCGAGCGCGTTGACCGACGCGCCCGCGGGCAGGACGCCCCACGACCCCGCCTCCCGGATCCGCTGCTCGACGAGGCGCCCGAGCGCCTGGTCGGCGCCGAGCGCGACCCACAGCTTCTCGGTGGACTTCGGCATGACGGGCGACAGCAGCACGGCGAGCGCACGCAGTCCCTCGGCGGCCGTGTACAGCACGGTGCCCAGACGCGCCCGCTGGGACTCGTCCTTCGCGAGTGCCCACGGCTCGTTCTCGGTGATGTACAGGTTGAGTGCGTCGACGATCGTCCAGATCGCGGCGATGGCCTCGTCGATGCGGAACCGCTCGATCGCCGCGTCGGCGGCGGCCGCCGCATCCGCCACCGTCTTCTGGATGTGCAGGTCGCCCTCTTCGTACGTGTCGGCCGGCGGCACCACACCCTCGAAGTAGCGCTCGATCATCGCGGTCACACGTGACGCGAGGTTGCCGAAGCCGTTCGCGAGCTCAGCCTGATAGCGGGCGGACAGGTCCTCCCACGAGAACGACCCGTCGTGGCCGAACGGGATCGCCGACAGGAAGTAGTAGCGATACGCGTCCGACCCGAACACGCTCGTGATCTCGGTCGGGGCGATGCCGGTGAGCTTCGACTTCGACATCTTCTCGCCGCCGACGAGCAGCCAGCCGTGCGCGAACACGCCCTTGGGCACGTCGACGCCCGCGGCCATCAGCATCGCGGGCCAGATGACCGCGTGGAAACGCAGGATGTCCTTTCCGACGACGTGGTAGGCCGGCCAGCGGCGTGCGAACTGCTCGGGGTCGGAGCCGTAGCCGACCGCCGTCACGTAGTTGAGCAGCGCGTCGACCCACACGTAGATGACGTGAGACTCGTCCCACGGCACCTTGATGCCCCAGTCGAACGTCGAGCGCGAGATCGACAGGTCCTTCAGGCCCTGCTTCACGAACGAGACGACCTCGTTGCGGGCCGTCTCGGGGCGGATGAAGTCGGACTTGTAGAGCTCGAGCAGGCGGTCCTGGAACTCGCTCAGCTTGAAGAAGTAGTTCTTCTCCTGCAGCAGCTCGAGCGGCTTCGAGTGGATCACGCACACTTTGAGGCCCTCGAACGGGCCGGTGCCGTCGACGATCTCGGACTCGGGCTTGAACTCCTCGCAGCCCACGCAGTACAGCGCCTCGTACTCGCCCGCGTAGATGTACCCGCGGTCGTACAGCGCCTGGAAGAACACCTGCACGTTGCGCTCGTGCCGCTCCTGCGTCGTGCGGATGAAGTCGTCGTTCGCGACGTCGAGCTCCTTCAGCAGCGGGAACCACGACTCGGCCACGAGCTTGTCGACCCACTGCTGCGGCGTCACGCCGTTGGCGGATGCCGCGCGCAGCATCTTCTGGCCGTGCTCATCGGTTCCCGTGAGCATCCACGTGTCGTCTCCCGCCTGGCGGTGCCAGCGCGCGAGCGTGTCGACGGCCACGGTCGTGTAGCCGTGCCCGATGTGCGGCACGTCGCTCGGGTAGTAGATCGGCGTCGTGATGTAGAAGGATCGGCCGGAGGTCACCAGAAGATTCTAGATTGGCCGGATGCCGCGACCGGCCGTGTGACGACCGCGGGCCGCGCCGGCGGGCGTCGCGGCTACCCGCGCACGGCGAGGGCGGCCTGGTAGAGCTCGCGCGACGAATGGCCGGTGTGCGCCGACACCTCGGCGGCGGCGTCCTTCAGGCGGGTGCCCGATCGCACGAGCTCGAGCACCTGCGTGACGGCGTCGGGGAACGCGACCGCGCGGGCCTCCGCGCCGGCCACGACGATCACGACCTCGCCTCGCACGCCGCCCTGCGCCCACTCCGCGAGCTCCGCGAGCGCCCCTCGCACGACCTCCTCGTGCAGCTTCGTGAGCTCGCGACACACCGCCGCGCGGCGCTGCGCGCCGAACTCCTCCGCCATGTCGGCGAGCGTGGCCGCGACGCGCGCGGGCGCCTCGAAGAACACCATCGTCCGTCGTTCGGCGGCGAGCGCCCGCAGCGCGGAGGAGCGGTCCCCCGGCTTGCGCGGCACGAATCCTTCGAACGTGAACCGGTCGGTGGGCAGACCCGACACCGCGAGCGCGGTGAGCACGGCACTCGGGCCGGGGATCGCCGTCACGGTCACGCCCGCCTCGGCGGCGGCGGCGACGAGGCCGAAGCCCGGATCGCTCACGGTCGGCATGCCGGCGTCGCTCAGCACGAGGAGGTCCTCGTCGCGTGCGAGCTCGACGAGCTCGGCCGCCTTCGCCTTCTCATTGTGGTCATGGAAGGCGATCAGGCGCGGGCGGTTCTCGATGCCGAGCGCCGCGAGCAGTCGCTGCGTCGTGCGCGTGTCCTCTGCCGCGATGACCGTCGCCGCCTCGAGCGCTTCGACGAGACGCGTCGACGCGTCGCCGAGGTTGCCGATCGGAGTCGCGGCGAGGATGATCACGCGGCCAGCCTATGTTCTCCACAGTGCGGCGCGTCGCCCGCATCCGACGCCCTAGGCTGGTCGCCGTGTCGACCGTCGCCGAGCCGCAGCCGCTGCCCGCCGCCCGCCCGACGCTGTACGACCGCTGGTCCACTCGGTCCGCCGCCGATCCCCGCATCGCGGCCCGCTGGGCATGGATCGCTCCCCTGCTCGTCACGCTCGTGGCCGGCGTCCTGCGCTTCGCGAACCTCTCGAACCCGCACGCCCTGGTCTTCGACGAGACCTACTACGTCAAGGACTCGTGGAGCCAGTGGGTGCTCGGCTTCCCGTCGACGTGGCCCGACGGGGCCGACGCGCGGTTCCTGAACGGCGAGACCGACATCTTCACGGGGCAGGGCAGCTTCGTCGTGCATCCGCCCCTCGGTAAGTACCTGATCGGCGCGGGCATGGCGCTCTTCGGCGCCGAGTCGACGTTCGGCTGGCGATTCGCCGTCGCCCTGTTCGGCACCGCGACGGTGCTCGTGCTCTACCTCCTCGCCCACGCGCTCACGCGATCGGTCGCGTTCGCGACGATCGCGTCGGGGCTCATGGCGGTCGACGGCCTCGCGATCGCGATGAGCCGCGTCGCGATCCTCGACATCTTCGTGGCGTTCTTCGTCGTGCTCGCGTTCTGGTTCGTCGCGCTCGACCGGCGCCGCCTCGACGACCGTCTCGCGGCCGCGATGCTCGCGCGCTCACCGCACCACGGCAACGAGCCCGCGACCGTGAGCCTGCGGTGGGGCGCTGTCATGTGGAATCGGCCGTGGATCATCGCGGCGGGAGTCGCAGCGGGGGCCGCGGCATCCGTCAAGTGGTCCGGCCTGTACGTGCTCGCCGGATTGGGCGTCTATCTCGTCGTGGCCGATGCCCTCGCCCGCAGGCGCCTCGGCGTGGAGCTGTGGCCGTTCGATGCGGTGCGACAGGGCGTCGTGACGTTCGTGCTCTTCGTACCGGTCGCGTTCGTCGTCTACCTGCTGTCGTGGACGGGCTGGCTCATGACCGACGGCGGGTACGACCGGCACTCGGCCGACGCCGAACCCGCGACCGGCGTCTGGTCGTGGGTGCCCCTCGCGCTGCAGAGCCTGTGGCGGTACCACCAGGCGATCTACGGATTCCACGTCGGCCTCACGACCGACCACAGCTACGAGAGCCCCGCGTGGCAGTGGCCGCTGCTGATCCGTCCGACGTCGATGTACTTCAACCAGGACGCGCTCGGCGACGCCGGATGCGGCTGGGCCGACGGCTGCGTGCAGAACATCTACAGCATGCCGAACCCGCTCGTGTGGTTCGCGGCCGTCGTCGCCGTGGTGTACACGGTGTACCGGTTCGCGCTCGCGCGCGACTGGCGCCTCGCGCTCGTGCTCCTCGGCGTCGGCGTGACGTATGTGCCGTGGCTGCTCTATCCCGACCGCACGACGTTCCAGTTCTACACGGTCGTCGTGCTGCCCTTCCTGCTGCTCTCGCTCACGTTCGCGCTGCGCGACATCGCGCGGGGCGGGGTGGCCGCATCCGCGATTCCAGGGTCGCCCGAAGCGTCGTACCGCCGCACGACCGGGCAGCGCCTCGTGATCGTGTTCCTCGTCGTCGCGCTGCTCGTCGCCGCGTTCTGGTACCCCGTCGTGAACGGCATCTCGGTGCCGTACGAGTTCTACCGCCTGCACAACTGGGTGCCGACCTGGATCTGACCTTCGCGCTCAGCCGGATCCCGCGTTTCGCGTGACCGGCGCACGAGGATGCACCGCTCTCAGGCTCGGGGCCGGATCCGCCGGGGCGAGCCCTCCGCGCCCATCCTCGCCCGGATCAGGACATCTGGCGACGTGAGGCCGATCCGCCGCAGATTCTCCTGAGCACGCCAGATGTCCTGATCTCGGCGAAGGAGGATTCTCGCGTGGCGTCAGGCCGGAGAAGCGGATGCGGCGGCCCGCGCTGCGGCCGGAAGAGCGGCGGTGATGCGCTCGATCGCCGCGTCGTCGTGCGCAGCAGTGAGGAACCACGCCTCGAACACGCTCGGCGGGAGTGAGACACCCGCGTCGAGCATCGCGTGGAAGAACGCGCGGTAGCGGAACGCCTCCTGGGCGCGGGCGTCGTCGTAGTTGTGCACCGGGTCGGGACGGAAGGCGATCGAGAAGAGGCTGCCCGCGCGCGAGACGACGTGCGCGACGCCCTCGGCGTCGAGCGCCTCGTGCGCCGCGGTCGCGACGGCATCCGCCGCGGCGTCGACCCGGCGGTACACATCCTCGTTCGCCAGCGTCAGAGTCGCGATGCCTGCGGCGACCGCGAGCGGGTTCCCGCTCAGCGTGCCGGCCTGGTAGACGGGGCCGAGCGGGGCGAGCAGTTCCATGTACCGGGCGCGTCCGCCGATCGCGGCGAGCGGCATCCCACCGCCGATGACCTTTCCGAACGTCACGAGGTCGGGCGTCCAGTCCTCGCCGGAGGACTGCTCGAGGCCCCACCAGCCGGCGGAGCCCACGCGGAAGCCCGTGAGCACCTCGTCGAGGATGAACAGCGCCCCGTGCTCGTGCGCCGTCTCGACGAGGAAGCGGTTGAACCCCGCATCGGGCGTGAGGACGCCGGCGTTGGCGCCCGCCGCCTCGGCGATGATCGCCGCGATGCGGCCGGGGTGCGCCTCGAACGCGGCTCGCACGGCGTCGCGGTCGTTGTAGGGCAGCACGAGCGTGAGCGCAGCGATGTCGGCGGGGACGCCCGCCGATCCGGGCAGACCCAGCGTCGCGACGCCCGAGCCCGACTCGGCGAGGAGGCCGTCGGAGTGTCCGTGATAGTGGCCGGCGAACTTGATGATGACGTCGCGGCCCGTGGCGCCGCGCGCGATGCGGATCGCCGTCATCGTCGCCTCGGTGCCGGTCGAGACGAGGCGGAGGCGCCCGATGGCGCGCTTCGACTCGCCCCCGGCTCGCTCGGCGTCCGGCGCGGGGTGCGCGAGGCGCGCGATGACGAGCTCTGCGAGCTCCGTCTCACCCGGGGTCGACGCGCCGAACGACAGGCCGCGGGCGGCGGCATCCGCCACCGCCGCGACCACCTCGGGGTGTGCGTGGCCCAGCAGGGCGGGACCCCACGACGCGACCAGGTCGACGTACTCGCGCCCCGACACGTCGCGTACGAACGGACCCGACGCCGACACGATCGACAGCGGAGTGCCTCCGACCGAGCCGAAGGCCCGCACGGGTGAGTTGACGCCGCCCGGGATCACGGCGCGGGCGCGGGCAGCGGCATCCGCATTCGTCAGAGTCATGCTTTTCGTCTCCTCGCTCAACGACGGCTGAGGCGCTCGGCCGCCTCGATCGCCCAATACGTCAGGACGGCGTCGGCGCCCGCCCGCACGATGCTCGTGAGCGACTCGTCGACGGCGCGCTCGCGGTCGATCCAGCCGTGCGCGGCGGCGGCCTCGATCATCGAGTACTCGCCGCTCACCTGATACGCCCACACCGGCACGGCCGACGACGCCGCGGCATCCGCGAGCACGTCGAGGTACGACATCGCGGGCTTGACCATCACGATGTCGGCGCCCTCCGCGAGGTCGAGTGCGACCTCGCGGGCGCCCTCGCGGCGGTTGGCGGGATCCATCTGGTACGTGCGCCGATCGCCCTGCAACGACGACCGCACCGCGTCACGGAACGGCCCGTAGAACGCCGACGCGTACTTCGCCGCGTACGCGAGGATCGCGACATCCGCGTGACCGGTGCCGTCGAGCGCCGACCGCACGGCAGCGACCTGGCCGTCCATCATGCCGCTGAGCCCCAGCAGCTGCGAGCCCGCCTCGGCCTGCGCGATGGCCATGTCGCGGTAACGCTCGAGCGTCGCGTCGTTGTCGACGGCGCCGTTCGCGTCGAGCACGCCGCAGTGCCCGTGGTCAGTGAACTCGTCCAGGCACAGGTCGGTCTGGACGACGAGCGCGTCGCCCGCCTCCTCCACCGCGACGCGCGTCGCGACGTTGAGGATGCCGTCGGGATCCGTCGCACCCGAACCCTCGGCGTCCTTGCGCTCGGGAACGCCGAACAGCATCACGCCGCCGAGGCCCGCCTCCGCGGCGCGCGCGATCTCGCGGCGCAGCGAGTCGAGGCTGTGCTGCACGACGCCGGGCATCGACGCGATCGGCAGAGGCTCGTCGGCGCCCTCGCGCACGAACACAGGCAGCACGAGCTGCTCGGGGTGCACGCGCGCCTCGCGCGCGAGGCGGCGCCACGCGGGCGTCGCGCGCAGACGGCGCGGACGGACGGAGGGGAAGCGCGATTCGGTCATGAGGGTCCTTCGTGGGTTCGGCGCGTCAGTCGCCGAGGGGCGCGAGATCGGCGGCGCCCTGCTGGAGGAGTTCGTCGGTCACGTTGCGGGCCACGGATGCCGCCGCCTCCGCGCCGTCGTCTTCGAGGGCCGCCGCGTGCGAGCTCGAGAGCTGCGCGGTGCCGTCCGGCCGGTAGACGACCGCGGTGAGGAACAGCAGGCCGTCTTCGACGAACGCATGCGCGCCGATCGGGGCGGCGCATCCGGCACCGAGGAGCGCGAGCACGCCGCGCTCGGCATCGGCCGCGAGCCGCGTCGGCCGGTGGTCGATCGCCGCGGCGAGGTGTTCGTCTCCGACGCGCGTCTCGACGGCGAGCGCCGCCTGCGCGGGGGCGGTGGGCCACTCCTCGAGCGGGAGGTACTGGGTCACGGCGTCGAGTCGGCCGATGCGCCCGAGCCCCGCGGCGGCGAGCATCACGGCGTCGAGCGCGCGCTCGGGATCGGCGGAGGCCACGCGGCCGAGGCGCGTGTCGACGTTGCCGCGCAGATCGACGAGCTCGAGGTCGGGACGCCGCGCGGCGAGCTGCGCACGGCGGCGCGGCGAGCCGGTGCCGACGCGCGCGCCCTCGGGAAGCGTCTCGAGCGTGAGCCCGTTGCGCGCGCACAGCGCGTCGCGCGCGTCGGCCCGCTCGGGGACGGCTGCGATCGCGAGCCCATCGACGGTGGTCGTCGGGAGGTCCTTGTACGAGTGCACGAGCACATCGACCTCGCCGGCGAGCAGCGCCTCGCGCAGCGCGTTCGCGAACACCCCTCGCCCGCCGAGCGTCGAGAGCGACGCGGTGGAGGTGTCTCCCTCGGACACGATCGGCACGAGCTCACCGCCGAGCTGCTCGGCGATCGTGCCCGACTGCGCCATCGCGAGCGCGCTGGCGCGGGTTCCGATGCGGAGGGTCATGCGTCGGCCGACCCCTGTCGAGATCGCGCGAAACACCGGCGGCGCGGTCCGGTGTTCGTCGTTCGCGCAATCTCGACGACAGAAAGGACACGCACGGCTGTCACTCGATCACCTCGCGCACTTCGGACGGCGCGATGCGGCGCCCGGTGAAGAACGGCACCTCTTCGCGCACGTGCAGTCGGGCATCCGTCGCGCGCAGGTGGCGCATGAGGTCGACGAGGTCGGTCGGGTCATCGGCCTCGAGAGCGAGGAGCCACTCGTAGTCGCCGAGCGCGAAGCTGGCGACGGTGTTGCTCTGCACCTGCGGGAACTCGCGGCCCTTGCGGCCGTGGTCGCCCAGCATCCGCCCCCGCTCCTCGGGCGGCAGGAGGTACCACTCGTAACTGCGCACGAACGGGTACACCGTGAGCCAGTCCTTCGGCGCGAGGCCCCGCGAGAACGCGGGCGCGTGGTCGCGGCTGAACTCCGCATCGCGGTGCACGCCCATCGCGTTCCAGGTCGGCAGAAGCGGCGCGAGCTCGCGGCTGCGCCGGAGCGTGCGAAGGCGGCTCTGCAGCTCCTCGGCCGAGTGACCGGTGAGCCACAGCAGCACGTCGGCGTCGGCGCGGAGCCCCGACACGTCGTACACGCCGCGCAGGGAGTCGCCCACCTCGGCCGACGCGTCCTCGATCGGAGGTGCGCCGAGCGGGGCGTCGGCGGGGTGCGGGTCGCGGCGGAGGACGGCGAACAGCGTGTAGTACCGGGGTTCGACGGCGGGGGCGGTGTCGGTCACCGTTCCATCCTCCCCCCGGATGCGGGTTCCGGCGAATCCGCGCCCAGTCGCGCGGCGACCCGCTCCGCATGGGCGACGACCGCCGCCAGCCCCGTGCCTGCGGGCCCCTCCCCGACCGCGGGCTCGGGGGTGTCGGCCCATGCGCCCCCCGGCCGCCGCTGCCACACCGCGCACGTCGCGTCGACGACGCGATCGATGCGCGCACCCGTGAGCGTCTCGGCATCCGCAGTCGCCTGCTCGATCGCGTCGGGGACATCGCCGTCGTACGAGAGCCGCAGCGCATGCAGTCCCGGAAGGCGCGCGCCGACCGATGCCCACTTCGCCGAGACGTGCGTGAGCGCGCGCGCCGAGACGTCGGGAGCACCGGCCGCCACGAGGACGCCCGTACCGCGGGGGGCTGGATCGAGACCGGATGCCTCGACCACGAGCGTCGCGAGCGTGACGCGCCGGCCGGCGGGGGCCCGGGTCGGAGGCGCCGCACGGACGACCTCGCCCGCGCGGCGTCGTCCGTTCACGGTGACCGCGTCGGGGGTGATGTCGTCTGCTTCGGCGCCGGTCTCGAGCCGCACGCCCAGTCGCTCGCACTCGGCCACGAGCGCGTCGACGAGCCGGAACATGCCGCCGCGGATGCCGGCGACCTGCGATCCCGCGGGTGCCGCGGCGCGGATGCGCTGCACCGCCGCCGCGAGGGAACCCGCCGCGCGCAGCTCGTCGCGCAGACGCGGCGACGCGGTCCCGACCGGGAGGGAGTAGGGGTCGCTCGAGTGAACGCCGCGGACGACCGGTGCCACGAGGCCCTCGACGACTCCCCGGCCCATGCGTCGGCGGACGAGCTCGCCCAGGGACGGGGCATCCGCCCCCACGCGTGCCGGCAGGAGCGCGTCGAATCGCGCGCGCAACGCCGCGCGGCGGCCGATCGCGCGCACGACATCGGAGGCCGCCGGATCGCCCGGGATGCCGAGCACTCCCGTCGCGGGCAGCGGCACCGCAGACCCGTCGGCCCGGTGCAGCCACGCGGGCTTGGGCAACGGGGTCTCGATGTCGTCGACGAGACCCAGTTCGGCCAGGAGCGCCGCCATCGTGCCGCCCCGCGTCGCGAACGACTCGGCGGCCGCGTCGAGCGGCACGCCCGCGACCGTCTGCCGCGCGACCTGGCCGCCGAAGCGGTCAGACCGCTCGAGCACGACGACGTGTCTGCCGGCGAGGGCGAGGCGGCGCGCGAGCACGAGCCCGCCGACTCCCCCGCCGACGACGAGGACGTCGTCAGGCATGCACGAACTCCACGATGCGCGTGAGCACCGTCGGGTCGGTCTCGGGCGGCACGCCGTGGCCGAGGTTCACGATGTGCGCGGGTGCCGCCGCACCGCGATCGATGACGTCCTCGACGTGCGCCGCGAGCACGGGCCAGGGCGCCTGCAGCAGCGCCGGGTCGATGTTGCCCTGGAGGGGGACGCGGCCGCCGAGCCGCTCGTTCGCGACGTCGAGCGGCAGTCGCCAGTCGATGCCGACGACGTCCGCGCCGATCCCGGGCAGCAGGTCGAGCATCTCGCCCATGCCGAGGCCGAAGTGGATGCGCGGCACGTCGAGCCCGCGGAGCGCGTCGAACGCGCGGCGCGAGTGCGGCGAGACGCGCCGCTGGTAGTCGCTGCGCGACAGCGATCCCGCCCACGAATCGAACAGCTGCACGACGCTCGCACCGGCCTCGACCTGCGCGCGCAGGAATGCGCCCGTCACGTCGGCGCACCAGTTGAGGAGCGTCGCCCACGTGTGCGGGTCGGTGCGCATGAGGGCGCGCGTACGCAGCTGCTCCTTCGACGGACCGCCTTCGACGAGGTAGCTCGCGAGCGTGTAGGGGGCGCCGCCGAAGCCCACGAGGGGCGTGCTGCCCAGTTCGCCGACGACGATGCGCACCGCCTCGCGGATCGGGTCGAGTGCCGCCGGGTCGATCGGACGGAGCTTCAGGACATCGGATGCCGTCCGCACCGGCTCGTCGAGCACGGGACCGCGCCCGGGCACGATCTTCACGCCGACTCCGGCAAGCAGGACCGGCACGACGATGTCGCTGAAGAACACCGCTGCGTCGACGCCGTGACGGCGCACGGGCTGCAGCGTGATCTCGGCGGCGAGCGCCGGGTCGAGGCACGCGTCGAGCATCTCGGTGCCCGCGCGGCTCTCTCGGTACTCAGGAAGGGAGCGTCCCGCCTGCCGCATGAACCACACGGGCGGGATCGCCGGGCGATCGCCGCGTGCAGCGCGCAAGAGAGGCGATTCGGCGGTTCGTCCGTCGGTGAGCGGGTGGTCTGCGGGGAGGGCGGCGGTGGCGAACGTCACCCGTCCAGGCTAGTTCGCGTGTCTGGGAGCACCCGGCGTGCGGTTCAGGACCCGGCCTGCACAGGAGCGCTGCTCCAGCCCGCCCCGCCGCCCCGCAGAGCCATGTCGAGGGACTCCTGCGCGTACCGCATGTTCTCCGCGTATTCCTGCTCCTGGAGCCGCTGCCACATCACCTCTTCGGGGACGTCCTCCACATGGGCGGTCACCCACCAGATGTTGCCGAACGGGTCTCGCACGCGCCCCCCGCGCTGCCCGAATGCGTTCGTCCCCACGTCCGTGACAACCGCGGCGCCGCGTTCGACGGCGCGCGCGACCGCGGCATCCGCATCCGCCACCCACACGCGCAGAAGGCTCGGCATCACCGGCCAGTCCGGGCGACGATCGAACGCGAGCACCACGGTGTCGCCCACGCGGATCTCACCGTGGCCGATCGAGCCGTCCTCGGTGCGCACGCGCGCGAGCTCTTCGCCGTCGAAGGTGTACGCGATGAACTCGAGCAGCGCGCCGGTGTCGTCGGTGACGACCCACGGTGCGACCGCGGTGTACCCGGCGGGCACGTGGGCTCGAGCGGAAGAGGAAGAGGTGGTGGCCATGGCGGCTCCTTTCGGCACGGCTCACGGTACGACCGGTCCAGGACTTCGCCTGTCCTCGTCGTGTGCGGGGAATCGCCGCGGCGACAGCGACACCGCCGCGCGGATTCCGCCCGCCCTGGACGGGGCGGGTAAACTCGCGGCGTGCTTTTCTGCCTCACGGCGAATCACCGGAACACCGACTTCGAGGTCCTCGAGCGGATCTCGCAGGCGGCGGATGCTGCCGGGCCCGACGTTCTCGCCGCGCACGACTTCGTGCGCGGCGCCGTCGTGCTCTCCACGTGCAACCGATTCGAGGCGTATCTCGAGCTCGATGAGCCGGTGACAGGTGCCGCGGCACTCGCGCACGAGGCCGTGCTCGAGCTGCTCGAGGCTCGCGTCGGCGCGGATGCCGAGGCGCTGCGCCGTTCCGCCGTGACGCTCAGCGGCGACGACGTCGTGCGTCACCTCTTCGCGGTGAGCTCGGGTCTCGAGTCGATGGTCGTCGGCGAGGAGGAGATCAGCGGACAGGTGCAGCGCGCGCTGCGCTCGGCCCGCGACGCCGGGGTCACGAGCCCGCTGCTCGAACAGGCGTTCCAGCGCGCCGCCCACGCATCGCGCGAAGTGCGCGCGCGGGCGAACCTCGTCGGCGAGGGCCGCTCGCTCGCGCGTCTCGCTCTCGACCTCGTCGCGTCGCGCATCACCGACTGGAGCGACACCGCCGTGCTGCTCGTCGGCACCGGAAGCTATGCGGCCACCACGATCGCCGCGCTGCAGGCGCGCGCGGCGGGCGACGTGCGCGTGTACTCGGCCACGGGCCGCGCGCAGAAGTTCGCCGCGAAGTACGGCGTGCGCGCCGAGAGCGATCTGCGGCGCGGCATCCGCGAAGCCGACGTCGTCATCACGTGCACGGCGCGCTACACCGTGACCGCCGACGACGTCCCGTCGGATCGCGAACGCATCATCGTGGACCTCGGCCTGCCGCGGAACGTCGATCCGGCCGTCGCCGACATCGACGGCGCCACCCTCGTCGACCTCGAGCTGCTCGGCAAGCACGCATCCGTGCCCGAGCTCGGCCACGGGGCGCACGAGGTCGTCGGCTCGGCAGCGGCGTCGTTCACGGCGCAGCGCGACGCGGCCGCCGCGGTCGTCGCGGTGCGATCGCACATCCAGGCGGCCCTCGAGGCAGAGCTCGGCCGGCTTCGCGGCGACGACGACGGACGCACCGAGGCCGCCCTGCGGCACCTCGCCGGCGTGCTCTCGCATACGCCGTCGGTACGGGCGCGCGAGGCGGCGGCCGAGGGCCGGCTCGACGAGTTCGAGCGCGCGATCGAGCTGGTGTTCGGCATCCGCGTCGACCGCGAAGAGCGCGGCGGGCTGCGCGCGATCGGCTGACGTCGAGCCCTCGCCACCCGGACGCCGAGCAAGCGCACGGTCCTCCCTCCCCGGACGCTCAGCGAGGGCGCGCACGCCTGAGACGAAACGCGCACGTCCGTGGCGCGCTTCGTCTCGTTTCGCTCGCTCAGCGCCCGGGGGTTGGCTCGCTCAGCGACCGGAAGCCGAAGACACGAGCTCCGCGGCATCCGTCACCGGGAGGCGGCACGCGAAGTCCGCGCAGTCGTAGGCCGTCGCCCTGCCGTCGAGCGCGGCCTTGCCCTCGAACAGCTCGAACCCGGCGCTCGCGAACGCCTCGGATTGCGCAGGCGTCACGATCGCGAAGACGTCGGCGCGGATGCCGCGTCCCGCGTCCGCCAGCGGATCGTCGACGCTCTCGGCGACGATGACCAACTGCCGCGGCGCCTCGACGAGCCCGGTGGCGGCGCGCACCAGGGCTCCGTGCGCGAGCGGCTGAGCCAGCGCCCTCGGCGCGTGCGCGGCGACGATCCGCTCCGCGACCCTGCGCCACCGCTCCCCCGCACCGAGCCGCCACAGGTCGAGCGCTGCGAGCGCGATCGACGCCGGGCCCGACGGCTCGTCGCCGTCGCTCGCCTCGGCGGGTGCCTCGACGCCCTGTGCCGAGAGCACGGGGTCTCCGCCGGTCGGAGGGCGCGGCATCCGATCCTCCTCGACGCACGCCGCGACGACGTCGCGCGCCCGCACGGCGTACACGACGTCGCCGGTCGCCGCCGCGAGCGCAAGGAGTCCCCCCGCGAACTGGCCGTAGTCTGCGAGCGTCGCCGGCGCGCGCGACGGAATCTCGTCGAGCGAGGCGCGCACGAGGCGGCCGTCCGCGTCGACGTTCGTCGTGAGCACGGCGTCGGCCGCCCACCGTGCGGCCTCGATCCACGCGGGCTCGCCGAGCCGCGATCCCGCCCGGGCGAGCGCCGCGATCGCGAGACCGTTCCACCCGGTGACGACCTTGCCGTCGACGGCCGGCGGCTCGAGCTCTGTCCGTCCCGCGGCGTCGCGCGCGTAGTAGCCGCCCTCGCTGCGCGCGCCGTCGATCCACGACTCCGAGTCCTGGGCTGCGCCGAAGCCCCCCGACGGCTGCTGCAGCACGCCGATGAGGAAGCCCGCGACGCCGCGCGCCGTCTCATCGTCGCCCGCGTCGAGCGCGACGTCGAGCAGCTGCGCGTTGTCGGTGAGCATGCGCTCGTAGTGCGGCACAGTCCAGTCGCGGCGCGTCGCATACCGGAAGAACCCGCCTTCGACGGGGTCGCGCAGCTCCGACGCCGCCATCGCCGCGAGCGCGCGGTCGGCCACGGCGGATGCCCCGCCCGCCGCCTCTCGCACAAGCGGAGTCTGCAGGAACCGAAGCGCCGTCGCGACGGGGAACTTCGGAGCCGCCGGGTTGCCGCCGCCGAAGCCGCCGTACTCCGGGTCCTCCTGGTCGGCGAGCGCGCGGGCGGCGCGCGCGAGCTCGTCCGCGGTCGGGACCGCGGCGCCGTCCGGTGTCTCCGGTTCGCGAGCGACCGCGAGCGCCTGGACGATCGCCGCACCCGTCTGCTCGACCTCGCCGCGGCGCATCAGCCACGCCTCGCGCACGGCGTCGAGCACCTGGCGGAACGACGGCAGCCCGACACGCGGCTCGGGCGGGAAGTACGTGCCCGCGAAGAACGGGCGGCCGGTCGGCGTCGTGAAGACGGTGAGGGGCCACCCGAGGTTCCGGCTGAAGGCGGATGCCGCGGCCATGTACGCCGCGTCGACCTCCGGGTGCTCTTCGCGATCGACCTTGATGCTCACGAAGCCGTCGTTGAGGACGGCGGCGAGCTCGGGGTCCTCGAACGACTCGCGCGCCATGACGTGGCACCAATGGCAGGTCGAGTAGCCGATCGACACGAGCACGGGCACGCCGCGGCGCGCCGCCTCGGCGAACGCGGCGTCGCCCCACGGGTACCAGGCGACGGGATTGCCGGCATGTGCCCTCAGGTACGGGCTCGTCGAGGCGGCGAGGCGGGAGACTCCCGAATCGCCTCGGTCCGGAGCATCCGTCCCTGGGGGCACAGCCCCAGGCTACCCTCGGGTCAGTTCACCTCGTCGGGGTGGGCGCTCACGCGACCCGAGCCGTCGCCCGGGTCCATCGCGTCGATCGCGGCCATCTGCGGCGCCGTGAGCTCGAAGTCGAACACGTCGAGGTTCTCGGCGAGGCGCTCGCGGCGCACCGACTTCGGGAAGACGATGTAGCCCTTCTGCAGGTGCCAGCGGATGACGACCTGCGCGGGGGTCTTGCCGTGGTCCATCGCGGCGGCCGCGACGGGAGCGGCGCCGAAGAGGTCGTACTTGCCCTGACCGAGCGGCCCCCACGATTCGATCTTCACGTCGTGCTCGGCCGCCCACGTCGTCACGTCGCGCTGCTGGTAGGCGGGGTGCAGCTCGATCTGGTCGACCGCGGGGACGACGCCGGTCTCGGCGACGATGCGCTCGAGGTGGGGCACGAGGTGGTTCGAGACGCCGATGCTGCGCGTGAGGCCCGCGTCGCGCAGCTCGATGAGCTTCTGCCATGCGTGCACGTAGTTGTCGGCGGCGGGGGTCGGCCAGTGCACGAGGTACAGGTCGACGAAGTCGAGGCCGAGCTTCTCGAGGCTCTCGGCGATCGCCTTGTTCGGCTCGTCGCCGTCGTGGCGGTCGTTCCAGAGCTTCGTCGTGACGAACAGCTCGTCGCGCGCGATGCCGCTCGCGGCGATCGCGGCGCCGACGCCCTCCTCGTTGCCGTAGATCGCGGCGGTGTCGATGTGGCGGTAGCCGAGCTCGAGGGCCTCGCTGACGGCGCGCTCCGTGTCGGCGGGCGGAACACGGAACACCCCGTAGCCGAGCTGGGGAATGAGATTGCCGTCGTTGAGGGTCACGCTGGGGATCGTCATGCCACAAGCCTACGAGCGGGCCGGCCCTTCGCGGACCGGCCCGCTCGCAACATCCGACTCAGTGGTAGCGACGCCCTTCGTCGCGCCGGAACAGCACGAGGGCGAGCGCGAGCGAGACCGCGGTCCACGCGATGATGCCGACCCACACCCACCACTGGAGCGTGCCGCCCTCGACCGCCCAGATGACCAGCTCGCGCGCCTGCCGCGCCGGGGTGAACCTCGAGATGACGTCGAGCCACTCCGGGAACAGGAGCGGGGGCAGGAAGAGCCCGCCGATGAACGCGAGCGCGAACATCGCGATCTGGATGACGGCCATCGCCACCGTGAACGACATCGCGTACCCGATCGCGATGCCGATCAGCATGAACGGGATCGCGGCGATCGCGAGCGCGATGAACCCCGCGACGATCCGCGCGGGCGACGCCTCGGCCGCCGTCAGCAGCCCGCCGACGGCGATCACCGGGATCACCGCGAGGAGTCCGAGCGTGCCCGTCGACAGCATCAGCGCGAGCACGCGGGCCAGGCCCGGCGCGGGGAGCGTGCGCAGGTACGGATCCCACGGCTTGCCGCGACTCTCCGCGATCGCGAGGCCGAAGCCGAAGAGGGCGTTCACCATGACGGCGAACACCGCCAGCGAGATGACGGCCTGCGTCGCGTACACGGGGTTCTCCGCGACGGCCCGCTGGGGCACGACGAAGAACACGAGTGCGAGCGCGGGGAAGACGAGCGTTCCGATGACCGCCATCGGCACGCGGATCGTCTCGATGAACTGATACCGGGTGTGCAGCAGCGTCAGGCGCGCGAGCGACGGACCGGTCTGAGCGAGGGTGCTCATCGGTGTTCCTTTCCAACGGCTGAGACGAGTTCGTCCGCAGGACGGTGCGCGGTCAGTGCGAGGAACGCCTCCTCGAGGGTCGCGCCGCGCACACCCAGATTGCGGAACCGGATGCCGGAGCCGACGAGCGCGCGCACGAACGCGTCCGAGTCGGCCACCGTGAGGAGCTGGACGCCGTCGGCGCTCTCGCGGCGCACGACGCCGGCCATCGTGTCGAGGGCCTCGGGCTCGTCGGTCTCGAGCCGCACCTGGCTCACGCCGACCTGGGCGACGATGCGCGCGACGGAGTCGTCGGCGAGAACGCGACCCTCGCCGAGCACGATCACGCGCTGCGCGAGCGCCTCGATCTCCTCGAGGTAGTGGCTCGTGACGACGACGGTCGCGCCGAGCTCGTGCTGGTGCCGGATCGCGTCCCACAGGACGCGCCGTGCGTCGACGTCGAGTCCCGTCGTCGGCTCGTCGAGCAGCACGAGTCGCGGTCGACCGACGAACGCGAGCGCGACGGCGAGCCGGCGCTTCTGCCCGCCCGACAGCGAGCCGCTCTGGCGGCGCAGGAGGTCGGTGAGCCCGAACTCCTCGGCGAGCGCATCCGTCCCGATCCGGTCGGCGAAGTGCCCGCCGACGTAGTCGATGACCTCGCCGACCCGCAGCGTCTCGGGCAGAGCCGTCTCCTGCGGGGTGGTGCCGAGGTATCGGCGCGAGCGCGCATCGCGCGGGTCGCCGCCGAAGAGCGTCACGGTGCCGGACGTCGGGCGGCGCAGCCCTTGGAGCATCGAGAGCAGCGTCGTCTTGCCGGCCCCGTTCGGTCCGAGCAGCCCGAGGATGGCCCCGGGCTCGATGTCGAGGGTCACGTCGTCGACGGCGACGAGGTCGCCGAAGCGGCGCGTCACGCGGTCGAAGCGTGCGAGAGAGGTGGAGCTCATGAAACGCCTCCGAGGAATGAGCGCAGGGTCTCCGTGTAGTCCTCGAACGCACGGCGCCCTGCTTTTGTGAGGGAGAGGTAGGTCACGGGTGTGCGACCTCTGAAGCTCTTCGCGACGTCGACGTAGCCGGCGTCCTCGAGCTTGCGCAGGTGGGTCGAGAGGTTGCCCGCTGTCATCCCGAGCAGCTCCTGGAGCCGCGGGAACGAGATGCTCTCGTCGGGGTCGAGCGTGGCGAGTGCCGCGGTGATCCGCAGTCGCCCCTGCGCGTGGATGACGGGGTCGAGATCGGTCATCGGCGCCCCGTCCCGGAGTCTCGCCTGCCGTACGCCCAGATCGCGGTCACGACCGTCGCGACGAGGAACACCCCGCCTCCGGCGACCGCGAACACGAGGTAGTGCGTGGGGTACCCGAAGAACGGCGCGACGCACGCGACGAGCACGATCCATCCGCCCATGACGATCGAGCCCCAGTTCTGCCATACCCCGCCTGCGATGAAGTACATGATGCCGACGAACATCACCGACGCCGTCGGGTAGTAGATGTTCGCCACCTCGCGGCTCATGCCCGCCGACAGCAGTGCGCTGCCGAGCACGAAGATCGCGACGAATCCGATCGGCCACGTGAGGCCGAAGACGGCTCCCGTCCAGGCCGCCGAGGCACCGGCACGGATGCCGCGCCCCATGCGCGCGCCCGCGACGGCGCTCACGACGACCGCCCCCGCCATGAGCACGATGAACGCGGCGACGGCGATCGCCAGCGGCATCCGGAATCCCGGCGCAAGCCCGTCGATCAGCCACAGCATCGTGAAGCCGACGCTCCACGCGATTCCCCACGCCCCGAGGATCACGGGGAGCCCCGCGGCCATGCGGCGCTGCATCCGGTTCTGCTCGTTCGTGAGCAGTTCGAGCGCGGCCGCCGGATCCATGGCCGCGTCGAGGCCCTCGTCGGCCGGTTCATCGGGTGTCATCGACGGTTCCTTTCCCGTTTCGGTCATTGCGGCAGCCACACGATCGCGAGCGCCGGAGCGGTGCTGAAGAGGTTCACGATGAAGTGGGCGACGATGATCGGCATGAGGCGCCCCTGGCGATGGGCGATGATGCCCGACCCGATGCCCCACACGAAGAACGCGCACGCGTAGACGAGAGCCGCCGCGGGGGTCGGCGCGTAGAAGACGTGCTGCAGTCCGAAGATCGCCGCCGAGGCCCCGATCGCGAGTGCGACCGGCATGCGCTCGGTGAGTCCCTGCTGGCCGTAGCCGCGGTAGACGAGCTCCTCGACGGGGGCGTTGAGCGGCGCGAACGTGAGCACCGCGACGACGGCGAGGGTCGCCATCAGCGCCTGCGGCAGATCGGGCACGGATGCCGGGTCGAAGAAGACCGTCTCGAAGGCCCCGAACATCGCACTGCCGTACTGCAGCGCCATCACGCCCATGATCGTGAGCACGAAGGGCACGTAGAGCACCACGAGCCAGAGCAGCCCCCACAGCACGTCGCGGCCGAGGCGTGCGCGCGAGTACCCGATGAGGTCGTTCAGCCGACGCCCCTCTCCGTGCACGAGTCGCCGCACCCACCACAGGCACATGAGGTTGACGGGCAGCATCGCGAGCGCGCCGAACAGGGGCGAGGGCGGGAAGGCGGTCGCGCCGGTCGGCACGAACACGAGCCACACGGCGACGGATGCCGCGCCCACGAGCGCCACGCGGCCGACGAGCAGCCCGGTCGCCTTCGCGGCGGAGGGCGACACCTCGACGTCTCGCCGGATCTGCGTCTGATCGGTCATGAACTACTTTGTAACGCAAACCACTCTGCGTGTCAACGCACAGCGGCGACCCCTACCGGTCCCCGTCGTACGATGGAGGGCTGTGTCTGCGCCCTCCCCCGTCATCTCCTACCCGCCGGAGCTGCCCGTCAGCGCCGCGCGGGACGAGATCGCGCGCGCCATCCGCGACCACCAGGTCGTGATCGTCGCGGGCGCGACGGGTTCGGGGAAGACGACGCAGCTGCCGAAGATCTGCCTCGAACTCGGCCGCACGAGCATCGCGCACACGCAGCCACGGCGCATCGCCGCGCGCACGATCGCCGAGCGCGTCGCGGAGGAGCTGCAGGTCCCTCTCGGCTCGGCGGTCGGCTACAAGGTGCGCTTCACCGACAAGGTCTCCCCCGACACGACCATCGCGCTCATGACCGACGGGATCCTCCTCAACGAGATCCATCGCGACCGGCTGCTGCGCCGGTACGACACGATCATCGTCGACGAAGCGCATGAGCGGTCGCTCAACGTCGACTTCCTGCTCGGCTACCTCACGCGCATCCTGCCGAAGCGCCCCGACCTCAAGGTCATCATCACGAGCGCGACGATCGACCCCGAGAGCTTCGCGAAGCACTTCGCGCAGCGCGACGGCGCGCCCGCCCCCATCATCGAGGTGTCCGGCCGCACCTACCCCGTCGAGATCCGGTACCGCCCGCACGATGCCGACGACGACGTCGACGGCATCGTCGCCGCACTGCGCGAGCTCGACCGCGAGCCGGCGGGCGATGTCCTCGTGTTCCTGCCGGGCGAGGCCGAGATCCGCGACGCGATGGATGCCGTTCGCGGCATGTATGCGCGTGACGCCGCCCCCACCGAGGTCCTGCCCCTCTTCGGCCGCCTGAGCTCGGCCGAGCAGCACCGCGTGTTCGAGCCCTCGACGGTCGCGGGTGTGCGCCGGCGGGTCATCCTCGCGACGAACGTCGCCGAGACGAGCCTCACGGTCCCCGGCATCCGCTACGTCGTCGACACCGGCACCGCGCGCATCTCGCGCTACAGCAACCGCAGCAAGGTCCAACGGCTGCCCATCGAGGCGATCTCGCAGGCGTCGGCGCAGCAGCGCTCCGGGCGCGCGGGCCGCACGGCCCCGGGCATCGCGATCCGGCTGTACTCCGAGGAGGACTTCCAGCGCCGGCCCGAGTTCACCGAGCCGGAGATCCTGCGCACGAGCCTCGCGAGCGTCATCCTCCAGATGCTCGCGCTGGGGTTCGGCGACATCTCGTCGTTCCCGTTCCTCACCCCGCCCGACTCCCGCGGCGTCAAGGCGGCGTTCGACCTGCTCGTGGAACTGGGGGCGGTGCGGATGCCGCGCGCCCCGTCACGCGACGGCGAGGCATCCGGC
This sequence comes from Microbacterium sp., assembly GCF_035556355.1. GTDB lineage: Bacteria > Actinomycetota > Actinomycetes > Actinomycetales > Microbacteriaceae > Microbacterium. The sequence goes on along the minus strand of NZ_DATMFG010000016.1, from coordinate 43,314 downwards.
CCGCGCCTGACCGACCTCGGTCGCGAGCTCGCGCGACTGCCGATCGATCCGCGCTTCGCCCGCATGCTCCTCGAGGCACGTCGCACGGGGGTGCTGCGCGACGTGCTCGCGATCGTCGCGGGCATGTCGATCCAGGACGTGCGCGAGCATCCCGAAGAGCGCCGCGACGAAGCGGACCGGATGCACGCGCGCTTCGTCGACCCGACGAGCGACTTCCTCACGCTCCTGAATCTGTGGAACCACCTGCAGGAGCAGCAGGCGTCGCTCGGCTCGAGCGCATTCCGGCGGCTGTGTCGCTCGGAGCACCTCAACTATGTGCGCGTCCGGGAATGGGTCGACGTGCACCGCCAGCTCAGCAGCCTCCTGCGGGCACCGCGCACGGGAGACGACGGCGTCGCCGACCCCGACGCGATCCACCGCGCGATCCTGTCGGGCCTGCTGTCGCACATCGGCATCCTCGACGCGCGCACGCTCAACCCGCCCAAGGACCGGCGCGGTCCGGGCGGCGGACGCCCGGGGCGGGGCGAGTACGTCGGTGCGCGCGGTGCTCGCTTCGCGATCTTCCCCGGATCTGCGCTGCGCAAGAAGAGCCCGTCGGCGGTGATGGCGGCGGAGCTCGTCGAGACATCACGGCTGTTCGCCCGCACGGTGGCCGCGATCGACCCCGCGTGGGCCGAGGATCTCGCGGGTGACCTCGCTCGACGGCAGCTGAGCGAACCGCACTGGTCGAAGACGGCGGGCGCGGCATCCGCGTATGAGAAGGTCACACTCTTCGGCGTCGAGATCGTGCCGCGACGACGTGTCCAGCTCGCGCGCTTCGACCGCCCCCTCGCCCGCGAGCTCTTCGTGCGGCACGCGCTCGTCGAGCGCGAGTGGGACTCGTCGGCGTTCCTCGGCGGCGACAAGAAGCTCACCGCGTTCGAGCGCCGCAACCTCGAGCTGCGCCGCCGACTCGAGAAGGTCGAGGAGCGCGAACGGCGCCGCGACATCCTCGCGGGCGACGAGGCCGTGTTCGCGTTCTACGACGCGCGGATTCCGCGCGACGTCTTCGATGCGCGATCGTTCGCGGCGTGGTGGAAGGAGACGTCGGTCCGCACGCCGCGCCTTCTCGACATGAGCGAATCCGACCTGCTCGACGAGGCGGCGCGGTCCGACGAGCGCGACTTCCCCGCGCGCTGGCGGCAGGGTGACCAGGTGCTGTCGCTCGCGTACCGCTTCGAGCCCGGCGCACCCGACGACGGCGTCACGGTCGTCGTGCCGCTCGCGCTGCTCGCGCAGCTGCGGCCCGACGGCTTCGACTGGCAGGTGCCGGGCATGCGCGACGAGCTCATCGCCGCGCTCATCCGGTCGCTGCCGAAGGCGATCCGTCGGCACGTCGTCCCGGCTGCGGACTGGGCGGCACGATTCTCGGAGGAGCTCGAGGGTCAGGGGCCCGAGTCGCACGACGGACTCCCGCCGACGACGCTGCGCGACGCGCTCGCGGCCCGCATCCAGCGCATCGCGAACCAGCCCGTGACCGCGGACGACTTCGACCTCGAACGCGTCCCCGCTCACCTGCGCATGTCGTTCCGCGCCGTCGACGAGCGAGGGCGCGCTGCCGGGTCGGATCGCGACCTGACGGCGCTGCAGCAGCGGCTCGCGGGGAAGGCGCGCGGCGCCGTGGCGACGTCGCTCACCCGGTCGCTCTCCTCCCCGGACGCCGAGCGGGCGAGCGGAGCGAGCGAGGCGAAGCGAGCTGAGGCACGCGCTTCGTCTCCGTCGCCTCGCTCCATCGCTCAGCGTCCGGGTGGGACGGGCGGCACCGGCTTCACCGAGGCGTCCGGACTCGCCGAGTGGTCCTTCGGCGACATCCCCGAGGTCGTCGACACCAAAGTCGCGGGCGGCGTCGTCCGCGGCTACCCGGCGCTCGTCGACGAAGGCGCGTCTGTCGCGACGCGCATCGAGGCGACGCCCGAGGCCGCCGAAGCGGCCACGCATGCCGGCGTTCGGCGCCTCATGCTGCTCGCGGTGCCCTCCCCCACGGCCTACGTGCTCGAGCACCTCACGTCGGCCGAGAAGCTCGCCCTCGCGGCGTCGCCCTACCCGTCCGCGAAGGCGCTCATCGAAGACGCGCGCGTCGCGGTCGCGGATGCCGTCATCGGGCGCACCGCGTCGGGAGTCGTGCGCTCGCGCGCCCAGTTCGAGCGGGTGCGCGACGCGTTCTCGGCGGCGGTCGTCGACGAGCTGTTCGCGGCGGTGTCGCTCACCGCGCGCATCCTCACGACCGCCCGCGAGGTCGAGCGCTCGCTGCGGTCGCAGAACTCGCTCACGCTTCTCGGGGCGCTGAACGACGTCAAGGCGCAGCTCGCCGGACTCGTGTTCCCGGAGTTCGTGTCGCGCACGGGGCTCGCGCGCCTCGCGCACGTGCCGCGCTTCCTCCAGGGTGCGCTGGAGCGCGTGCAGGGCCTCGCCGACAACGCCGGACGCGACCGGCAGCGCATGACCGAGATCGAGCGCGCGACCGCGCTGTACACCGAAGCGGGCGGCACGATTCCGCCCGCGCCGGATGCCCCGCAGGGGCTCGTGCACGTGCGGTGGCTGCTCGAGGAGTACCGCGTGAGCCTGTTCGCGCAGCGTCTCGGCACGGCCGAGCCCGTCTCGCCGCAGCGCATCGCGAAAGCCCTGCGCGATGTCGGGACGACGGCCCCCGCGGGCGCGCCGCGGCGCTAGCGTTTTCGGTATGGCTCAGGCGATCGTCTACACGGAGTTCGGATCACCCGACGTGCTCACGCTGGTCGACATCGACGTGCCGCCGCCTGCGGCGGGTGAGGTCGCCATCCGCATCGAGGCGGCCGGGGTCAATCCCATCGATGCGAAGCTGCGCAGCGGCGCGCGCGCCTCAGGCGAGATCACGAGCCCCCGCCGCGTGGGTGCCGACGCGGCGGGTGTCGTGACCGCGGTCGGGGAGGGCGTCGAGGGCCTTCGCGTCGGCGAGCACGTCATCGCGTTCGCCGCGCCCGGGTCGTATGCGACGGAGCTCGTGATGCCCGCGTCGCACGTCGTGCCGCGGCCGCCCGCGGTGTCGGCCGCCGAAGGCGCGGCGCTCGGCGTGCCGGTCGGGACGGCGTACCAGACGCTGCGCTCGCTCACCGTCGGCGAGGGCGACACGCTGCTCCTCCACGCCGGGTCGGGGGCGGTCGGCCAGGCGGTCATCCAGTACGCCGTGCTGTGGGGCGCACGGGTCGTGGCCACGTCGTCTCGGAGACGGGCCGATCGCGTGCGCGAGCTCGGCGCCACACCGGTCGAGTACGGCGACGGGCTCCTCGACCGCGTGCGCGAGGCGGCACCCGACGGCGTCACCGTCGCGATCGACGCCGCCGGCACCGACGAAGCGCTCGACGTGTCGGAGGCGCTCGTGGCGGACAGGAACCGCATCGCGACGCTCGTGCGCGGACGGGACGCGGCGGGGCGCGGCATCCGCGCCTTCTCGGGCGGCTCGCCGGTGCCCATGACCCCGCAGCAGCTCGCGTGGCGCGCCGAGGCGATGCCCGTGACGCTCGCCCTCATGGCGGCGGGCCGTTTCACGGTCGAGCTCGGGCCCACGCTGCCGCTGTCCGAGGCCGTCCAGGCCCACCGGCTTCTCGAGAAGGGCACCGACGGCAAGATCGTGCTCGTGCCCTGACGCGCCTACGCCGAGAGGTCGCCGGGCTCCGCGCCCGTCGCGACCGGACGCCCCGGCGAGTTCGACCACTGGCTCCACGAGCCCGGGTACACCGTCACGTCGATGCCGGCGACCACGCCCGCGAGGGCCGCGTGCGCGGCCGTGATGCCCGAGCCGCAGTACGCGGCCACGGGCGTGTTCTGCGTCGCGCCGGCCGCCTCGAAGGCCGCCCGCAGCTCATCCGGCGACCGGAGCAGCCCGTCGGAGAGGAGGGCCGAGATCGGGAGGTTCACCGCGCCGGGGATGTGCCCCGCGATCGGGTCCAGCGGTTCGACCTGGCCGCGGTAGCGCTCCGCCGCCCGCACATCGAGCAGCACGCCTCTGCCGGGCCATGCCGCCGCGTCGTCGATGTCGGCGATGCCCTCGGTCGCGTCGTGCAGCACGATGTCGCCCGACTGCGGCACGACGTCTCCCTCCTCGAGCGGCAGTCCCTCTCGCGTCCACGCCGACAGCCCGCCGTCGAGAACTCGCACGTCGGCGACGCCTGCGCGCGACAGCAGCCACCAGGCGCGCGCCGCCGCGAGCCCTCCCGCGTCGTCGTACGCGACGACCGTGTCGCCGGCGCGGAGCCCCCACCTCCGTGCCGCGCTCTCGAGCGCGTCGCGCGTCGGGAGCGGGTGGCGTCCGTCCTCCGGGCGTCCGTGCGACGCGAGCTCGTGGTCGAGGTCGACGTACACCGCGCCGGGGAGGTGCGCTTCGAGGTACTCGGACCGGCCGTCGGGACGATCGAGCCGCCAGCGCACATCGAGCAGCCGGGCGGTCCGCCCGCCGTCGAGCAGCGCCGCGAGCTCGCGGGCCGTGATCAGGGGATGCATGCTTCCATCATGGGCGGGCTCGCGACCCGCGGGCGCAACAGTTCGACACGTTCTTCGAGACCGTGTGCGCCCGCCGCGAGAATGGACGGCATGTCCGAGCCTTCCAGCGGCTTCGCGACGGCTCAGGTCCAGGCCGGGTACGAGCCCGGTGTCGTCCACAGCACGGCCGTCCCGCCGATCCACCAGTCGAACGCCTTCGCCTTCTCGTCGCTCACCGAGGCGCGCGAGCTGTTCGCGCTGCGCCGCGACGGAGACATCTACAGCCGGGCCGCGAACCCCACCGTGCTCGTGCTCGAGGAGCGCGTCGCCGCGCTCGAGGGCGGCATCGCGGCGGCGGGCGTGGCATCCGGTCAGGCCGCTGTCGCCGTCGCCCTGCTCGCGCTCGCCCGACACGGAGAGCACATCGTCGCCGCCCGTCAGCTCTACGGCGGCACGGTCGATCTGCTCGGCGAGACCTTCGCGGACTGGGGCATCGACGTGACCTTCGTCGACCAAGACGATGCGGATGCCTGGGCCGCCGCCGTCCGCCCCGAGACGCGCGCCGTGTTCGCGGAGTCGATCACCAACCCGAACGCGCAGGTGCTCGACCTGCGCCGCGTCGCCGCCGTCGCGCACGACGCCGGCGTGCCCCTCGTCGTGGACGCGACACTCGCGACCCCGTACCTGCAGCGCGCGAAGGACTTCGGCGCCGACATCGTCGTGCACTCGGCGACGAAGTTCCTCGGCGGCCACGGCACGTCGCTGGGCGGCGTCGTCGTCGACCTCGGCACATTCGACTTCACGCGAGAGCCCTCCCGATGGCCGCAGGTCACCGAGCCGTACCGTCGCGCGCCCGGCGGCAGCCTCGTCGAGCGCTTCGGCGCGCACGGGTCGCCGTACATCGCGCTCGTCAAGACGAAGTACGTCCACGACCTCGGGCCCTCGCTCTCGGCGTTCAACGCCTTCCAGCTGCTGCAAGGCCTCGAGACGCTCGACCTGCGCATGGAGCGCCACTCGTCGTCGGCGCTCGCGGTCGCGCGCTTCCTCGAGCAGCACCCCGCCGTCGAGCGCGTGCACCACCCGGGCCTCGAGTCGAGCCCGTGGCGGGCCGCCGCGGCCGAGTACCTCCCGCGCGGGGCGGGGTCCGTCTTCTCGTTCGACCTGCACTCGACCGGCGACCCCGAGCAGGACTTCGCACTCGCCGAGCGGGTCGTGGAGCGCCTGCGCGTCGTGCGGCTCGTCGCGAACATCGGCGACGCACGAAGCCTCATCGCGCACCCCGCCTCGATGACCCACAGTCACCTCTCCCCCGCGCAGCTCGCCGAGGCGGGCATCGCGTGGACGACGCTGCGCCTGTCGATCGGCCTCGAAGACGCCGCCGACATCATCGCCGATCTCGATCGCGCGCTGGCGGTCGCGGTGCCGACGGGGTCGGATGCGGACGAGGCGACGACGGATGCCGCATCCGCCGTCCCCGCCGTCGCCCGGTGACCGCGCGCATCGCTACGCTCGGGTCATGACCGACTCGACCTCCGGCCTGCGGTGGGGCATCCTCGCCGCGGGCGGCATCGCCAACGCGTTCACGAACGACCTCCGCACAGCGGGACTCGACGTCAGGGCCGTCGGCGCCCGCCGCCCGGGCGCCGCGCAGGCGTTCGCCGAGAAGTACGGGATCCCGCACGCGCACGAGACGTACGAGGCGCTCGTCGAAGACGTCGATGTCGACATCGTGTACATCGCGACGCCGCATCCGATGCACGCCGACAACGCGATCCTCGCGCTCGAGCACGGCAAGCACGTGCTCGTCGAGAAGCCCTTCACGATCAACGCGGCCGAGGCGACGCGCGTGCGCGACGTCGCGCGCGACCACGCCCTGCTCGCGATGGAGGCGATGTGGACCCGCTACCTGCCGCACATGGTGCGCGTGCGCGAGCTGCTCGCCGCCGGCGCACTCGGCGACGTGCGGGCCGTGTTCGCCGACCACACGCAGCGGATCTCGACCGATCCGAACCACCGCCTGAACGCCCTCGATCTGGGCGGCGGGGCCCTCCTCGACCTCGGCGTCTACCCGATCTCGTTCGCGTGGGACGTGCTCGGCGCGCCGCGCGCCATCGTGTCGTCCGCGCGGCTCGGCGAGACGGGCGCCGACACCGAGGTCGCGACGATCTTCACGCACGAGGACGGCGCGATCTCCACCTCGATCTCGGCGTCGCGGTCCGCGGGCCCGAACACGGCGCACATCGTCGGCACCGAGGCGCGCATCGACATCGACCGCGTCTGGTACACCCCGACGTCGTTCCGGCTCATCGCTCCCGACGGCGCGGTGCTGGAGGACTACGTCTCGCAGGTCGAGGGCCGCGGCATGCAGTACCAGGCGCTCGCCGCCGAACGGTTCGTCGCGGCGGGCCGGACCGACAGCGATGTGCTGCCGATCGACGAGACGATCGCGATCATGGGCGCCCTCGACGAGATCCGCCGGCAGATCGGCGTGCGCTACCCCAGCGAGACGGAATAGCGACGGAGAGCGCGGTCCGCTGGCACACTGAAGCCATGCCGGACTCGCAGAACGCCCGCGTCGCCGTCTACCTGGACTTCGACAACATCGTGATGTCGTGGTACGACCGCGTCCACGGCCGCAACGCGTACTCGCGCGATCGCACGCGCATCGCCGAGACCCCGATCGCGCCCGAGGTCGCCGAGCGCCTGCAGCGGGCGACGGTCGACGTCGGCGCGATCATCGACTACGCCGCGTCGTTCGGGACGCTCGTGCTCACGCGCGCGTACGCGGACTGGTCCTCCCCGGTCAACGCGGAGTACCGGACGCAGCTCGTCGCGCGTGCGGTCGACCTCGTGCAGCTGTTCCCGACGGCCGCATACGCGAAGAACGGCGCCGACATCCGGCTCGCCGTCGACGCCGTCGAGGACATGTTCCGCCTCCCCGATCTCACGCACGTCGTGATCGTCGCGGGCGACTCGGACTACGTGCCGCTCGCGCAGCGCTGCAAGCGCCTCGGGCGCTTCGTCGTGGGCGTCGGGGTCGCGGGCTCGACGGCGAAGGCGCTCGCCGCCGCATGCGACCAGTTCGACTCGTACGACGCCCTGCCCGGTGTCGCTCCCGTCGAGGCTCCGGAGCCGTCGGAGAAGAAGGACGCGGCACCCGCGCGTCGCAGGGGCCGCAAGAAGACGACCGATCCGGGGGCCGACCTGCTCGAGCGCGCTCTTCGCCTCGAGAGCGACAAGGAGGGCGACGAGTGGCAGCACGCGTCGGCCGTCAAGAGCCTCATCAAGAGGCTCGACCCCTCCTTCAGCGAGCGGGCGTACGGGCACAAGAGCTTCTCGGAGTTCGTCAAGGCGCACACCGACGTCGCCGAGGTCGACGAATCGGGCAACGTCGTCCTCATCCGCCTCGCACCCGGCAAACGCTGACGCCCACGGAGCGGGTGGTTCCCGGCACCTATTCCACCCCGTCCGGTACAGTGTCCACCGTGGTACGCCGGAACACTCCACCCGGCTCGCAGTCCTCGCTCCGGGAAGCGAACCGGGCGCGCCTGGTCGAGTCGCTCAAGCGCCATGGGCGCCTGACGCAGATCGAGCTCGCCGGCAGCACGGGTCTGTCGCCCGCGACGGTGTCGAACATCGTCAAGGAGCTCACCGCCTCCGGCATCCTCCACACGTCCTTCACATCCCGAAGCGGCCGTCGCGCGACCCTCGTCTCGCTCGCCCGCAAGGTGGGCCTCGTCGCGGGCGCGCACTTCTCGACGCGCCAGCTCCACATCGCGATCGCGGACGCCACGCGCACGACGGTCGCAGAAACCGCGATCCCGCTCGCGCCGGGTCACCGTCACGACGCCGAGCTCGACCGGCTGAGCATCCTGCTGTCCGAGATGATGGAGAACCTCGGCGGGTCGCTCGGCGACCTGCTGTCGGTCGGCGTCGCGCTCCCCGCGCCCATCGACCCGCGCACCGGCATGGTGTCGACCCCCGGGCTCCTCCCCGGCTGGGAGGGCATCGACGTCGCAGAGAGTCTCAGCGCGCGCATCGAGCGGCCCGTGTACGTCGACAGCGAGGCGAACCTCGGCGGCCTGGCCGAGGCCCGCGAAGGCAGCGGCCGCGCGGCGTCGTCGTCCGTCTACATCCGCGTCGGCCACACGATCAGCGCCGGCCTCATCGTCGACGGAGACCTCTTCCGCGGAGTGAGCGGCAAGACCGGCCAGATCGGCCACATGACGATCGACGAGAACGGCCCGATCTGCCGCTGCGGCAACCGCGGATGCCTCGAGACCTACGCATCCGCACCCGCGCTGCTCGCCCTCTTCCCCGAGAGCGAGGGCATGCAGCGCCTCGGCGATCTGCTCGCTGCTGCGGATGCGGGTGTCGGCGGCGCGATGCGCGTGATCGCGGACGCCGGGCGCCACATCGGCATCGCCGCGGCGAGTCTGTGCAACCTCTTCGACCCCGAGCTCATCATCGTGGGCGGCGAGCTCGCGCAGGCGGGCGAGATCCTCATGGCGCCGATGCGCCACGCCCTCGAGCGTTCGGCGCTCGCCGCCGTCGGCGGACTGCCCGAGATCGTCGGCGCGTCCTTCGGCGAGTGGGCCGAGACGCGCGGGGCGATCGCGATGGCGCTCGATCACGTGACGCTCGACGCCGACGTCATCCAGTTCACCGCGTAGGCTCGACCCACACGCACAGCACCTCCCACCCGCTCCCGCGTCCCGTACGAGAGCCGCCCGTGAGAAGAACCTTCGCCATCGTCGTCGCCGTCGCCCTGCTCGCCGGGCTGCTCAGCGCGTGCGTGCCGCAGGCCGGGTCGTCGGAGGGGACGATCGCACTGCTCCTGCCCGACAAGAAGACCGCCCGGTACGAGACGTTCGACCGCCCCGTCTTCGAGGCCCGTGTCAAGGAGCTGGGCGACTACGAGGTGCTGTACGCGAACGCCGATCAGGACGCCGCGAAACAGCAGCAGCAGGCCGAGTCGATGCTCACGGCCGGCGTCGACGTGCTCGTGCTCGACCCCGTCGACGCACGGGCGGCCGTGACGATCGTGAACGCCGCCAACGCGCAGGACGTGCCGGTCGTCGCGTACGACCGCATGGTCGCAGGCGGCGAGCTCGCGTACTACGTGTCGTTCGACAACACGCGCGTGGGTCGCCTGCAGGCGACCGCCCTCGTCGAAGAGCTCGAGGAGCGCGGCAAGCCCGACGGCGGCATCCTCATGGTCAACGGCTCGCCCACCGACAACAACGCGGCCAGCTTCCGCGACGGCGCGCTCGAGGTCATCCGCGAGAGCGGCCTGCGCGTGCTCGCCGAGTACGACACGCCCGATTGGAGCCCCGACAAGGCGCAGGCGTGGGTCGCCGGCCAGATCTCGCAGTTCGGCGACGAGATCGCGGGGGTGTACGCCGCGAACGACGGCACGGCGAGCGGCGCCGTCGCCGCACTCCGCGCCGCGAACGTGTCGCCGTTCCCGGTCGTGACCGGGCAGGACGCGGAGCTCACGGCCCTCCAGCGCATCGTCGCGGGCGACCAGCACATGACGGTCTACAAGGCTCTCAAGCAGCAGGCGACGCGCGCCGCCGACGTCGCCGTCGACCTGATCAACGGGCGCACGGTGGAGGGAGACCTCGAGGTCGACGGCACCCCCGCGACGCTCCTCGACCCGGTCGCCGTCACGATCGACGACATCCTCGACACGGTCGTCGCGGACGGGTTCTGGACGGTCCACGACATCTGCACGCCCGAGTACGAGGCCGCGTGCGAAGCGGCGGGCATTCTCTGAACCGCTCTGGGAGGATTGACGCGTGACTGCCGTGAACCCCTCCCGCGCGGGCCGCCCGCGCGAGCGCGTGCTGACGATGCGTGGGATCGGCAAGCACTTCGGCGCCGTCCGGGCGCTCACCGACGTCGACTTCTGGGTCAACGAGGGCGAGGTCGTCGCGCTCGTGGGCGACAACGGCGCGGGCAAGTCGACGCTCGTGAAGGTGCTGGCGGGGGTGCATCCGCCGGATGCCGGAACCATCGAGTTCGACGGCGACGAGGTCACGATCTCCAGCCCGGCCGACGCGCAGGAGCTCGGCATCGCGACCGTCTTCCAGGACCTCGCGCTGTGCGACAACCTCGACGTCGTCGCGAACCTCTGGCTCGGGCGCGAGCTGGTCAGCGAGGGCAAGCTCGACGAGGTCGACATGGAGCAGCGCACGTGGGCGCTGCTGCGCGAACTCGCCGCGAAGATCCCGTCGGTGCGGATCCCGGTCGCGTCGCTGTCGGGCGGCCAGCGCCAGACGGTCGCGATCGCACGCTCGCTCATCGGCGAGCCGCGGGTCGTCATCCTCGACGAGCCGACCGCCGCCCTCGGCGTCGCGCAGACGGCCGAGGTGCTCAACCTCATCGAGCGCCTGCGCGAGCGGGGCCACGGCGTCGTGCTCATCAGTCACAACATGGCCGAGGTGATGGCGGTGGCCGACCGCATCGTCGTGCTGCGGCTCGGTCGCAACAACGGCGAGTACAACGCGGCGGATGTCACGAGCGAGACGCTCATCGCGGCGATCACGGGCGCGATCGACAACACCGGCACCCGCCGCACGCCCACGGGGCGCACGCCGACCGTGCCGGCGGACAAGACCGACGACCGCCCGAACGCCGACGTCATCCCGCTGACCTCGCGCGAACCGCGTCGCGGACGGCGACGGGGCGGCGCGTCGTGACGGACGAGGCGATCGACTCCACGGGGGTGCGCGGCTCCGCCGAGCGCCTGTGGGCGCGCATCCGCGGCGGCGATCTCGGCCCGCTCCCGGTCATCGTCGGGCTCGTCGTGATCTGGACGGTGTTCCAGGCGCTCAACCCGGTGTTCCTGTCGAGCCGCAATCTCGTCGACCTCACGATGCAGTGCGCGTCGATCGGCATCATCTCGCTCGGGGTCGTCGTCGTGCTGCTGCTCGGCGAGATCGATCTGTCGGTCGGGTCGGTCTCGGGGCTCGCGGCGGCGATCCTCGCTGTCGGGTTCGTGCAGCTGCGGTGGCCGCTGATCCTCGCCATCGTGGCGGCGGTGGCGACCGGATGCCTCGTGGGCCTGCTCTACGGCTGGCTGCACGCGCGCTTCGGGCTGCCGAGCTTCGTGGTGACGCTCGCGGGACTCCTCGGGTTCCTCGGGCTCCAGCTGTGGGTCCTCGGCGAGACGGGCTCGATCAACCTGCCGTTCGACTCGTGGATCGTGGAATTCGCGCAGCAGTGGTTCCTCCCCGAGTGGGCCTCGTACGTCGTGGTCGTCGTGTCGGTCGCCGCGTACGCGTGGTCCCTCATGCGGCGAGCGCGCCGCCGTGCGGCGGCGAACCTCGAAAGCCAGAGCTACCGCGAGATCGCGCTGCGCGCGGGTGCACTCCTCGCCTTCCTCCTCGCGGCCGCGTGGTACCTCAACCTCGCGCGCGGCGTCGGAATGATGTTCCTGTTCTTCGTCGCGCTCGTGGTGGCGATGCACATCATGCTGACGCGCACGCGCTGGGGACGCGCCGTCTACGCGGTGGGCGGTTCGGTCGAGGCGGCGCGGCGCGCCGGCATCCGCGTCGACCGCATCTACCTGTCGGTGTTCGCGCTGTGCTCGAGTCTCGCGGCCGTGGGCGGCATCCTCGCCGCCGCGCGCCTGGCCGCGGCGAACCAGAGCTCGGGCGGCGGCGACACGAACCTCAACGCCATCGCTGCCGCGATCATCGGCGGCGCATCGCTGTTCGGCGGCCGCGGCACGGCGTTCGCCGCGCTGCTCGGTGTCATCGTGATCCAGTCGATCTCGTCGGGACTCACGCTCCTGAACTTGAACTCATCGGTGCAGTTCATGGTGACCGGCGCCGTGCTCGTGCTGGCGGTCATCGTCGACTCGATCTCGCGCCGCACGCGGGCCGCGACAGGCCGCGCGTAGGCCTTCGCCGTCGCGGCATCCGATCGAATCGTTTCGTTTCTGAATTCACGCGCCGAACGCCGATCGCAGGTTGCAAAAGCGTTATGTTCAAGACTTGACGCCAAGGGGTCGGCCCGGAAGTATCGACCCAGCGCGAACTGCACCAACCTCGCGATCGCGAATTCAACGACGAAAGGCGAATGATGAAGAAATCATCACTCCTCGCCGCGGCCGCTCTCAGCGGCGCGGCGGCCTTGCTGCTCACGGCGTGTGCCGGCAGCGGCGGAGGCACCCCCACGGATGGCGGCGACGGCGGCGGCGAGGCCGCGGGCCGTGCGTGCGTGATCCTGCCCGACGCCGCGTCGTCGCCCCGCTGGGAGAACTTCGACCGCAAGTACCTCCAGGAGGGTCTGGAAGAAGCCGGGTTCGAAGTCGACATCCAGAACGCGCAGGGCGACGTCAACAAGTTCTCCACGATCGCCGACCAGCAGCTCACGCAGGGCTGCGGCGTCATGCTGCTCGTCGACTACCAGGGCGCCGCCGAGGCCGTGGCCGCGAAGGCCAAGGCCGAGGGCATCCCGGTCATCGCCTACGACCGTCCGTTCGCGGGCGCCGACTACTACGTGTCGTTCGACAACGTCGAGGTCGGCCGCCTGCAGGGCCAGACGGTGCTCAACGGCCTCGAGGCCGCGGGCGTCGACCCCGCAGAGGCCGTCGTGGTCTACATCGGCGGAGACCCGACCGACGGCAACGCGAAGATGTTCCACGACGGCGCCGACGAGGTGCTGTCCGCGGCGGGCATCACCCCGGCCGCCGAGCCGCCGGGGGCATGGGACCAGGCCAAGTCGCAGACCAACTTCGAGCAGGCCCTCACGAGCCTGAACGGCGTGGTCCACGGCGTCTGGGCCGCGAACGACACGAACGCCGCGGGCGTCATCAAGGTCCTGCAGGACAACAACCTCCAGGGCGTTGCCGTTTCCGGCCAGGACGCGAACGTCGCGGGTCTGCAGAACATCCTGCTCGGCTGGCAGACCGCCACGGTCTACAAGCCGGTCAAGGACGAGGCCGAGGCCGCCGTCGAGGTCGCCATCGCGCTGCTGAGCGGCGAGACGGTCGAGACCGACGCCGAGCTCGAGGACGGCACGCCGTACGTCCAGGTGACGCCGCTGCTCGTCGGCCCGAACGAGGTCAAGGACGTCATCGCCGCGGGCGACGCGTCGTACGACGACGTCTGCACGCCCGACGTCATGGCGGCCTGTGAAGAGTTCGGAGTCACGCCGTAACGTAACGGTCAGAAGCCGCGGGGGCGTCGCGTCAACGAGGCGCGGCGCCCCTCGCGCGCTGAGTCCGACACCGCAAGGAAGCGAGTATGTCTCAGACCCTCACCGCGACTGAGCCGATCATCGAGTTGATCGGCGTCAAGAAATCGTTCGGCCCCGTCAACGTCCTCAAGGGGGTCGATCTCAAGGTCTACCCCGGCAAGGTCACCGCCCTCGTCGGCGACAACGGTGCCGGCAAGTCCACGCTCATCAAGGGCCTCGCCGGCGTCCAGCCGTACGACGAGGGCGAGGTGCGCATCGACGGGGAGCACCGTGATCTGCACAGCCCGCGCGCGGCCGCCGAACTCGGCATCGAGGTCGTGTACCAGGACCTCGCACTGTGCGACAACCTCGACATCGTGCAGAACATGTTCCTCGGACGCGAGGAGCTCTCGTTCGGCACCTTCGACGAGGGCGTCATGGAGCGCGAGGCATCCGACACCCTTCGATCGCTCTCCGTTCGCACGGTCAAGTCGGTGCGTCAGAAGGTGTCGTCGCTCTCGGGCGGTCAGCGCCAGACCGTCGCGATCGCGCGTGCCGTGCTCAAGAAGGCCCGCGTCGTGATCCTCGACGAGCCGACCGCGGCCCTTGGCGTCGCGCAGACCGAGCAAGTGCTCAACCTCGTGCGCCGGCTCTCCGACCAGGGCGTGGCCGTGATCCTCATCAGCCACAACCTCGCCGACGTCTTCGCCGTGGCCGACGACATCGCCGTGCTGTACCTCGGGCAGATGGTCGCCCAGGTGCCGACGAGCGAGACGACGCGCGACGACGTCGTGGGCTACATCACCGGCACGAAGACCATGGAAGGCGTCGACATCGTCGAGACGTCGAGCATCAACACCGAAGGGGACGTGTGATGAGCAGCAACGCGACTCGTACCGAAGCCGCGCCAGATCCCGTCGCCGGGGACCTCATCGGCAGCGGCGTCGAGGGCGGCCTCGGCGACCAGGTGCGGGCGTGGTGGCAGCGCGTGCGCAGCGGCGACATGGGCGCCCTTCCGGCCGTCGCGGGGCTCCTCGTGCTCGGTGTCCTCTTCTCGTTCCTGAGCCCGTTCTTCCTCACGGAGCGCAACTTCGCGAACCTGCTCAACCAGGCGGCGACGCTCGTCGTGCTCGGCATGGCGCTCGTGTTCGTGCTGCTGCTGGGCGAGATCGACCTGTCGGCCGGCGTGACCGGCGGCGTCGGCATGGCGCTGTTCGTCGTGCTCAACGCCGTGGTCGGGATCGCGTGGCCGATCGCGCTCCTCCTCGGGTTCGGATTCGGATTCCTGACCGGCGCCTTCATAGGCTTCTTCGTGGCACGCGTCGGGATTCCATCCTTCGTCGTGACACTGGGCCTGTTCCTGGGCTTCCAGGGCCTCGCGCTCGTGATCATCGGGCCCGGCGGCCTGTACCGCCTGCAGGTTCCCGAGCTGATCGCGATCCAGAACGGCAACCTCCCCGTATGGGGCGGGTGGCTCATGCTCGCGATCATGGTCGCCATCTCCGCGGCCACGTCGTTCTGGGACCGTGCACGCCGCACGCGTGCGGGCGTGCCGAACCGCGCGATCTCGCTCGTGTGGATCAAGCTCGCGAGCATTGCGATCATCGGCGGCATCGTCGTGTACGTGCTCAACCAGAACCGCGGCCAGTCCGTCGTCGAGGTGTCGGGCGTGCCGATCGTCGTCCCCGTCGTCCTCGCGATCCTGTGGATCGGCACCTTCGTGCTCGACCGCACGAAGTTCGGCCGCTACATCTACGCGATCGGCGGCAACGCCGAGGCGGCTCGCCGCTCCGGCGTCAAGGTGCGCTGGATCAAGTGGTGGGCGTTCGTCATCTGTTCGAGCCTCGCAGTGCTCTCGGCGCTGCTCAGCGTCGCGCGCGTGGGCTCGGTCGACGCCACGGTGGGTCGTGACATCGTGCTCTCGGGTGTCGCGGCGGCGGTCGTCGGCGGCGTGAGCCTCTTCGGCGGCCGCGGACGCCTCATGCACGCCGCCATCGGTGCCCTCGTCATCGCGACGATCACCAACGGCCTCGCGCTGCTGCGCCTTCCGGCGGGCGTCAACCTGCTCGTCACGGGCGGCGTGCTGATCCTGGCGGCGACCGTCGACGCGGTTTCGCGTCTGCGGTCGGGCGGCACGCGAACCTAGCTCGCACCTCCGTGCTCACTCCGCGACAGGCGTCGGTCGAGTCGACCGGCGCCTGTCGCGTCTTCGTCCGGCGCTCGCAGCCGGCGCGTCACTCCGTGACGGCGAGCACCTCGTCGACCCACGCGGGCACGAGCACGCTCGCGGGTCCCGTGCGCGCGACGTCGAACGGGACGAGCCCGTCGGTCGCCTCGAGGTTCAGCTCGACCGTCCGTGCGCCGAACGCCGATGCGAGGGCCGCGTACCCGGCGGCCGGATACACGCTCCCCGACGTCCCGATCGACACGAACACGTCGCACGCGACGACCGCCCGCTCGATGCGGTCCAGGTCATAGGGCATCTCGCCGAACCATACGACATCCGGCCGCAGCGCCCGTGCGCCGCACGCCGGACACGGCGGCCGATGGATGAGGTCGTCACGCCACTCGGGCCGCGCCCCGCATTCGGTGCACAGCGCGCGGTTGAGCTCACCGTGCATGTGCACGAGGTTTCGGCTTCCGGCCCGCTCGTGCAGGTCGTCGACGTTCTGCGTCACGACGAGCACGTCGTCGCCGAGCGCTCCTTCGAGGCGCGCGAGGGCGCGATGCGCGTCATTCGGCTCGACGGATGCCGCGGCCCGCCGCCGCGCGTCGTAGAAAGCCTGCACCGTGTCGGGGTCGCGCTCGAACGCCTCGGGCGTCGCGACGTCCTCGACACGGTGGCCCTCCCACAGCCCTCCCGCGTCGCGGAACGTCGGCACGCCGCTCTCGGCCGAGATGCCGGCGCCGGTGAGCACGACGATGCGCATGGGCTCCATTGTCGCGCGCGCCGCGCCCGTCGGCGCATCCGCCTCCCCCACCTGCTCCGCGCCCGTCGGCGCATCCGCCTCCCCCACCTGCTCCGCGCCCGCTCCGGGCCAGCCCGCCCACCCCGCCCCGCCCCTGCTCACCCCGCCCTTGCTCACCGGGCCCTTGCTCACCGGGATCAGGACATCTGGCGGATGCAGGACGATCGGCGTCGGATCCTCCGGCATCCGCCAGATGTCCTGATCTCGAAAAGCGGTGCGAACTCGAAAAGCGGTGCGAACTCGAGAAACGGCACGAAAGGCGCGCCGACGGATGCTCCGTGCACGCCCCACTCAGCGGGTCGGGTTGCACGACGCCCTCCCCCATGTGGTTCCCTGATTCACGATGAGCGACATCGGCCTGCGATCCGAACGCGGGCCCATCCTGCTCGCGCTCATGCTGTCGATGTTCCTCATCGCGATCGACTCCACGATCCTGTCGACCGCGGTGCCGACGATCGTGCGCGATCTGGGCGGGTTCGCGCTCTTCCCGTGGCTGTTCTCGATCTACCTGCTCGCGCAGGCGGCGACCGTCCCGGTGTACGCGAAACTCGCCGACACGTTCGGCCGCAAGCCGATCATGCTCGTGGGTGTCGGTGTGTTCCTCCTCGGGTCCGTGCTGTGCGCGACCGCGTGGGACATGCCTACCCTCATCGCGTTCCGGGGGCTTCAGGGCATCGGCGCCGGCGCGATCATGCCCACCGTCCTCACGATCGCGGGCGACATCTACACGGTGCGTGAGCGCGCCCGCGCGCAGGCGTATCTGTCGAGCGTGTGGGCGATCTCGGCCGTGGTCGGGCCGACGCTGGGCGGCGTGCTCGCGCAGTTCGCGTCGTGGCGGTGGATCTTCTGGATCAACCTGCCCCTCGGCCTCTTCGCGCTCTTCCTGCTGTGGCGCAACTACCGCCCCGCGTTCGAACGCCACCGCCGGCGCATCGACTATGCGGGAGCCGTGCTGTTGACGGCTGCTCTCGTGCTGCTCGTGCTCGGGGTGCTGGAGGGCGGCGTCGACTGGGACTGGCTGTCATGGCAGTCGTTCGCCGTGCTCGGCGGCGGATTCGTGCTGCTCGTGGCGTTCGTGCTCGTCGAGCGCCGCGCCGACGATCCGATCCTCGCGCCGTGGGTCTTCCGCAGTCGCCTCGTGAGCGCGACCGCGCTCGTCGGGCTGCTCATCGGGGTCGTGCTCATCGGCCTCGTGTCGTACACGCCCACGTTCCTCGAGGCGACGACGGGCGCATCTCCGATCGTCGCGGGCCTCGCGGTCGCGGGCCTCATGATCGGGTGGCCGATCAGCGGAGCGCTCGCGGGGCACGTCTATCTCCGCATCGGGTTCCGCTCGACGACCCTCGTCGGTGCGAGCATCGTGATCGCGGGCGCCGTGTGGCTCGCCGGCTTCGCGTTCGCTCCATCGGCCCTGCTGACGGGCGTCGGATGCTTCATCGTCGGCTTCGGCCTGGGATTCGTCGCGAACCCGTCGCTCATCGCCGCCCAGTCATCCGTGGAGCTGCGTCAGCGCGGCGTCGTTTCGGGCACCAACGCGCTCGCGCGCTCCATCGGCAGTTCGCTCGGAGTGGCGGTGTTCGGCGCGGTGGCGAACAGCCTCATCGACGACCGAGGCGGCCACGAGACCGCGGCGGCCGTGCAGGCCGGTGCGATCGGCGTGTACATCGGCGTCGCGATCGTGTCGATCGCGATGCTCTTCGCGTGCACGGCGATCCCGCACGTGCCGATCCACGAGGAGCAGTCGCGCTGATCTGCCGCGCGGCCGCATCCGGGGTCAGCGCAGCAGCGCGCGCAGCGTCTGGATCGTGTCGGCTTCGGTGGGGTTCTTGTCGGGGCGGTACGCCTTGACGCGCGCGAAGCGCAGAGCGATCCCGCCCGGGTAGCGGGTCGACCGCTGCACTCCGTCGATCGCGATCTCGACCACTGTGACCGGATGCACGTGCACCGCGTACGCCGAGCGGTGGGTCTCGATCGTCGGGAAGTACTCGGTCTGCCAACGCAGCAGCTCGTCGGTGAGCCCCTTGAAGGTCTTCCCGACCATGACGAACCCGCCCTCGGGCCCGAACTCCCCCTCGGGGTCGTAGGCACCGAGGTGAAGATTCGACAGCTGCCCCGTGCGTCTGCCGGACCCCCACTCGACGGCGAGCACGACGAGGTCGTAGGTGAGCACGGGTTTGACTTTGATCCAGCTCTTGCCGCGGCGGCCGGCCGCATACGGCGAGTCGATGGCCTTCACGACGACGCCCTCGTGGCCGGCGGCGAGCGCCTCGCGCGAGAGCTCGTCGGCCGCCGCCGGATCGGCGGTGACGGTGCCGGGGATCCGCCACCGCCCCGCGACCTGCTCGAGCACCCTCTGCCGATCGACGAGAGGCTCGTCGATGAGGTCGCGGCCGTCCGCGTGCAGCACGTCGAAGAACCACGGGCGCAGCACGAACTGCGGCGCCGTCTCGGAGCCGAACCGCGCCATCGTGTCTTGGAAGAGCCGCGGCCCTCCGTCCTCGTCGAGCGAGAGCGTCTCGCCGTCGAGGATGAGCCGCTCGGCGGGCAGCGACCGCACCGTCTCGACGATCTCGGGCACGCGGTGCGTGATGTCGGCGAGGTTGCGCGTGAACACGCGCACGTCGTCGCCGTCACGGTGCACCTGGATGCGGGCGCCGTCGAGCTTGTATTCGACGGATGCCTCACCCACCGTCTCAACGGCTTCGGCCGCCGACGCCGCGGTGGAGGCGAGCATCGGCAGCACGGGGCGTCCGACGCGCAGCCCGACCGCGTCGAGGGCGGCGGGCGGCTCGGCGAGGGCGATGCGGGCGGTCTCGCCGAGATCGCCCGCCAGCATCGCGGCCCGTCGCACGGCCGCCGCAGGACGATCCGACGCCTTCGCGATCGCATCGAGGAGCACTCCCTCGAGCGCTCCCGTGCGCAGCTCACCGAGCACGACCCGCACGAGGAAGTCCCACTCGCGCTCGGTCGCCCGCCGCGCGAGCGCCTCGAGGGCATCGCGCCGCGCGGCGACCGAGCCCGCTCCGGCGGTCCTCGCGAGCGTCTCGAATGCGGCGTCGGCATCGAGCACCGTGAGCGTCGGCCCGGTGGCGTGCTCGACAGCGAGGTTCGCGAACCCACGCCATCCGACGCCCAGTCGCCCCTGGCGGGGACTCGCCGTCAGCAAGCCCACCGCGATGGGCAGCTCGTCGGGCGTCAGCCCGCCCAGAAGCGTCGCGAGTGCGTCGATCTTGGCGAGTCGCGAGCGCGTCGCGGCGACCGCGTCGACGGTGTCGACCACCTGGGACAGCAGCATCCCCGCATTCTCGCACCGCCGTCCGACACGGTCGGCGCTCACCGCGCGCTCCCCGGGATCACGCGATCAGCCGCGCCACCTCGCCGACGTTTCGGAAGTAGGCCGCGAGGTCGGGCTCCTCGCGCG
Source organism: Microbacterium sp. (assembly GCF_035556355.1). GTDB lineage: Bacteria > Actinomycetota > Actinomycetes > Actinomycetales > Microbacteriaceae > Microbacterium. Next base: position 23,241 of record NZ_DATMFG010000016.1, on the reverse strand, counting down.
GCGGCTGCAACACGATGTCGTCGATCCCGGCGTCGGCGAAGCGGGCGATCTCGGCCGCGACCTCATCCGGCGCGCCCGCAAGCACCGCGGCACGCGGATCCGAGCCCGGCAAGATCTCCTCCACCTCGGCGGCGGCGCGGGCTGCGGCGTCCGGCTCGAAGGCGGCGACGACGTACGCCGCGACGTCGAACCGGTCATCGCGCCCCGCTTCGGCGTGACCTGCTCGCACCGCCTCGACCGAGCGCGCGATCGCATCGGGCGCGTACCCGCTGTTGAGGAGCACGCCGTCGGCGACGGCTCCCGCGAGCCGCAGCGTCTTCGGCCCCTCGGCGGCGCAGTACACGCGCGGCGCGGCGGCGGGCGGCCAGTCGAGCCGCACGTGGTCGAGCGTCACATAGCGCCCGTCCACCGTGACCTCTTCGCCGGCGAGCAGTGCGCGCAGCGCGGGCACGTACTCTCGCATGAGCGTCAGCGGCGACGCGGCCCGCGCGCCGACCTGCGCCATCCACGGCAGCACGCCGTGCCCGACGCCCGGCAGAAGCCGCCCCGGGCACATGCGCTCGATCGTCGCTATCTCCATCGCGGTCGCCGCGACGTTGCGCAGCGGCATGGGCGCGATGCCGATCCCGATGCGCAGCCGCTCCGTCCACGCGAGAGCGGCGGATGCCGTCGCGAACGCCGACTGGCGGAAGCAGTCCTCCCAGATCCAGAGCTCGGGAACGCCCGCCTCCTCGGCGGCTTCGACCGCGGCGCGGAAGGCTTCGGGCGGGTTCGGGTACGGACTGAAGATGGCGCCGACGCGGGTCATGCGGCTACTCTGCCGCCGATCGCCGACATCCGCGACATCGCCGGATGCGGGGGTCACCCCCCGGTCGATTCGGGGGCTGGCGGCATCGCCCCGGCCGCACGCCGGTCCTAGCTTGAGCGCATGAGCGTGCACAACGGGGTCGCGACCACGACCCGACCCGCCTCGACCGGCCCCTCACCGAGCCCCGGTCGACTCGGCACCCGCATCGGATGGACCTGGGTGCTGCTCTCGTCACTCGCGATCGTCGCCTACGCGGTGGTCCCGTACCTCACAGCCGCACTCTCCGATCTCGCCGAGACAGGTGGAGGAACCGCGGGTCTCGCGGACCACTACGCGACCCAGTCCCCCGTCGTCGTCGGCGGCTTCTACGCGCACATCGTCGGCGGAGGCGTCGCGCTCGCACTGATGCCGCTGCAGTTCGTGCGGATGCTGCGCGAACGCGCTCCGAAGGTGCACCGCTGGATCGGCCGCGTCGCGCTCGTCGGCCTCGCGGTCGGCGCCGTCGGAGCCCTCGTCATCGCGCCGTTCAACTCCGCGGGTCTCGTGGGCCTCTTCGGGTTCGGCGGGCTGGGAATGGTGTGGCTGTACGCCGGATGGCGCGCGTACCGCGCGATCCGGCGCGGCGACGTCGCGAACCACCGCGCGTGGATGATGCGCACCTTCGCCGTCACCTACAGCGCGGTGACGCTGCGGCTCTGGCTGTTCGCCCTCATCTTCGCGCAGATCCCGTTCGCCGGCCCTGACGGCTTCGACTTCGAGGCGGCGTTCGACAACGCCTACGGTGTGGTGCCGTTCCTGGCGTGGATCCCCAACCTCCTCGTCGCCGAGTGGCTCATCCGCCGCCGCGGACTGCCCTCGTACCGGATCGCGCCGCCCAACGCCCGAGAGTCGGTTCGGGCACCGCGTCAGACGCTCGACGCCGCCGTCTCGATGAACCGCGTGTAGGCCGCGACGTCGTCTTCCGCGACGATCGCGCGCAACACGACCTCGTCGACGGCCGATCGGTATTCGCGGATGCCGCGTCCGAAGTCGTCCGGACGGAGCACCGTCGCCCCCGGGGCGATGCCGAGCCGCTCGAAGTTCGCCCGGTACTGCGGGAACGCCCCGTAGCGGCCCGCCTCCTCCTCGAGCCGCTGCACGGCGTCCGGGTCGAGCGCCGTGCGCACGTACAGTGCGACGTGCGCGTCCGGGCCCGCGGCGCGCGCCTCGGCCGCCTGCGCCTTCGCGGCTTCGGCAGTGAGCCAGCTCAGCAGCACGCCGTCCGCCTCCGCGGCGCCGAGGCGGCGCATCCGTGGCCCCAGCGCCCCGATGAGCACGCGCGCCGACGTCACCTCGCGCAGTCGCCGCACAGACTCGCGCATGAGCGCGAGCACGCCGGAGCGCGCTGCGCCCGACCCGATGCCTAGCACGAGCCGGTCCTGCGGGAGCGCACGCACCGCGTCGGCGATCGACTGGGGCGGGCGGCGGTCCATCGGCACGACGCCGGTCGCGAGAGTGAGCCGGTCGGTGACGGCTGCCGCCGCCGCGACCGCCGCGAGCGCGTCGGCGCCCGGAGTGTCGTTGACCCAGAGGGCGTGGAACCCCGCCGATTCCACGGCGGGGGCGATCGCGGCGATCGTGTCGGGGCCGAGGGCCGCGGCGACGCCGATCGAGACGAGAGCTTCAGGCATGCTTCGAGCATGCCCCGGATGCGGCAAGCCCCGCCACCCGGGGCGGGGGCGGCCTCACCCCGCGGACGACGGCGCCCACTCGAAGCCGTCAGGGTCGGTGAACGATCCGCCGTCGGAGTGGATGAGCAAGCGGTGCGAACCCGTTCCCGCGGGATCGACGTCGACCGACTTCGCGAGCGCACGCCGCTTGTAGAGACCGAGACCGATGCGGCTCGAGGGCAGCGCGAAGTCGACGTAGCTGCCGAAGCCCTTCGCGACCGACAGACCGCGTGCGGTGTAGAACTTCTTGCTCGCCGAGACGTCGTCGGCCCCGAGCAGCAGCACGATGCTCTCGAACTCGCGCGTCGCCGGTGCCGAGTCCTTCTTCGTCGAGCTCGCGAGGTTCCAGATGGCGCCGTCCGGCGCCTGCACGACTCCACCGAAGCCCCACAGCGACTTCTCGGTCGGCTTCACGACCGTCGCCCCGGCCGCGACGGCGGCGTCGAAGAGCGCCTGCACGTTCGCCGGCTGAGCCGTGACGAGCGACAGTGTGAAGCCGCGGAATCCGCCCGTCTCCGACTGCGCCGCGCGGGTGCGCACCTGCGAGTCGAGGCCGAATGCGGTCCGGTAGAACGCGGCAGCCGCTTCGGGGTCGGGCGCTTCGAGAGTCACCGCATCGATGGAGGTGATGGTCGTGTTGTCCGTCGTGTTCATACCGGCGACGCTACGCGGGTGGCTCGTCGCACACTTCTCGATTCCTGCTCGATGTGCAAGATCGTCCGGATGCGACGAAGGCCGCCACCCGGAGTGGGCGGCGGCCTCGTTCCGCTGCGAGCGGGAACCTGTGTCGACCGGTCTTACGCGGCCTGCGGCACCGCCGTGTTCGATGTCACCGCGAGCTCGTCGCCCGCCACGTCGACCGTCACCGACCCGCCGTCGGCGAGCGCACCCGTCACGAACAGGTCGGCCACGCGGTCGTCGACCTCGCGCTGGATCAGCCGGCGGAGCGGACGAGCACCGTACTCGGGCTCGTACCCGTGCTCGGCCAGCCAGTCCACCGCGGCATCCGTCACATCGATCGTGACCTCGCGACGCGCGAGGCGGTCGGCCGTCGCGCGGATCATGAGCGCCACGATCTCGCGCAGCTGCTCGCGGTCGAGCTTGCGGAACAGCACGATCTCGTCGATGCGGTTGAGGAACTCGGGCCGCATCGCCTCGCGGAGCTTCGCGAACACGCGGTCGCGCAGATCCTTCTCGGACCCGAACCCGGTCTCACCGCCCCCGTCGGCGACGAATCCGATCGCGCCGGCGCGCGACGCGAGGAACTCGCTGCCGAGGTTCGACGTCATGACGACGACCGTGTTGCGGAAGTCGACAGTGCGACCCTGGCCGTCGGTGAGGCGCCCGTCGTCGAGCACCTGCAGCAGCAGGTTGAACACGTCGGGGTGCGCCTTCTCGATCTCGTCGAACAGCACGATCGAGTACGGGTTGCGACGCACGCGCTCGGTGAGCTGACCGGCCTCGTCGTAGCCGACGTATCCCGGAGGGGCGCCGACCAGGCGCGACACGGTGTGACGCTCGCCGAACTCGCTCATGTCGAACCGGATCACGGCGTTCTCGTCGTCGAACAGCGATGCCGCGAGGGCCTTTGCCAGCTCGGTCTTGCCGACGCCGGTGGGGCCGAGGAACAGGAACGACCCGACCGGACGACGCGCGTCGCCCATGCCGGTGCGGTTGCGGCGCACGGCCTTCGCGACCGCGGCGACGGCCTCGTCCTGCCCGACGACACGCTCGTGCAGCTCGGACTCGAGGTTCGCGAGGCGCTCGCGCTCGGTCTCGGTGAGTCGGCTCACCGGGATGCCCGTCGCGCGGCTGATCACCGCGGCGATCTCGGCCTCGTCGACGACCGCTTCGAGAGCACCGCCACCGGTCGCCGTCGCCTCCTCGATCTTGGCCTGCACCGTCGCGATCTCATCGCGGATGCGCGAAGCCTCCTCGTAGTGCTCCGCCGAGACGGCCGCGTTCTTGTCGGCCTCGAGGGCCGCCAGACGCTCCATGAGCTCCGACACGTCGACCTTGGCGCCGAGCCGCAGGCGCAGCCGCGCTCCGGCCTGGTCGATGAGGTCGATCGCCTTGTCGGGCAGCACGCGCTCGGTGAGGTACCGGTCGCTCAGCTCGACGGCGGCGCGCAGGGCCTCGTCGGTGTAGGTGACGGCGTGGTGCTCCTCGTACGCGGGCTTCAGGCCGCGCAGGATCAGCACCGCGTCCTCGATCGACGGCTCGCCGACCTTCACGGGCTGGAAGCGGCGCTCGAGCGCGGGATCCTTCTCGATCACGCGGTACTCCTTGAGCGTCGTCGCACCCACGAGATGCAGCTCACCGCGCGCGAGGCGGGGCTTGAGGATGTTGCCCGCGTCCATCGCGCCCTCGCCGCCGGCGCCCGCGCCGACGACGGTGTGCACCTCGTCGACGAACACGATCAGCTCGCCCTTGAGCGAGGCGATCTCGTCCATCGTCTTGGTGAGGCGCTCCTCGAAGTCGCCGCGGAACCGCGTGCCGGCGAGCATCGCGGGAAGATCGAGCGCGATGACGCGCTTGCCGCGCAGCTGCTCGGGCACGGCATCCGCCACGATCGCGGCCGCGAGGCCCTCGACGATCGCGGTCTTGCCGACGCCCGCCTCGCCGATCAGCACCGGGTTGTTCTTGGTGCGTCGGCTGAGGATCTCGATGGTCTGCTCGATCTCATCGGCACGGCCGATGACCGGGTCGAGCTCGCCCGCCGCGGCGAGCGCGGTGAGGTCGGTGCCGTACTTGTCGAGCATGGGCGTCTCGGATGCCTCATCCTCCTGCTCGTCGCCGGCAGGCGCGCCGTTCGGGGCGACCGTCTCGCGGACGCCCTGCGTGAGGGCCTCGGCCGTCACGCCGGCGTCGGCCAGCACGCGGCCGGCCGGAGTGTCCTGCGCGAGGACGAGGGCGAAGAAGAGGTGCTCGGGGTCGACGTACGTCGAGCCGGACGAACGGGCGACCTGGAACGCGTGGAACAGCGCGCGCTGAACGGACGGAGTCACGACGGCGCCGTCGACGTCGGCCGGGGCCCCGGCGGCGGGAAGTCGGTCGTCCGCAGCGCGAGCGATCGCGCGCGGGTCGGCGCCGATGCGCTCGACGGCGTCGCGCGCGGGAGACTCCCCCACGATCACGCGCAGCACGTGCAGAGCGTCCAGCTCGCGCTGACCGCGCGAGAGCGCGTACTGGCCGGCGCGCTGCAGGATCTCCTGCGTGCGTGCGCTCAGGAAGCGGCTGAGGTCGATCGACCGCTCCGCGCGTGCCCGCTCACCCGCGAGGTACCGCGCGAGGAACTCGTCGAACGAGCCGCCGGTGGGAGTGGTGTCTTCAGGCATTAATCGGTCTCCTGGACTTGAGTCTTGCGCTGTCAAGTTTACAAACTTGAGCAGATTCGTATCAAGTTCAACGCACCCCCGCCCTCGGTATTCCCGACCACGCGAAACAGCGCTGAGATGCCGGACGCTCGGCGCAGCGACGCCGCACCGGGAAGAATCCCTTCCGACGCGAGGAGGGGTGTCAGAGCCCGGCGCCCACGAGCGCCTCGCCGAGCGGAGTGCGCAGGTGCAGCACGCGATGTCCATCGCGCCGGCTAGCGATGAGACCGGCGGCGCGCAGCACGGTGAGGTGATGCGATGCGGTCGAGAGCGCGAGCCCCGCGTCGGCGGCGATCTGCGATGTCGTACGCGATTCGTGCGCGGTGAGTAGGATGCCGGCGCGCGCCGGTCCGAGAAGCGCCGCGAGCGCATCGTCGCGAGCCGTGGCATCCGCCGCCCACCGCTCGGTTACGCCCTGCGCCGGATAGAAGAGCGTCGGCTGCGCGGGCGGTTCGGTCAGCACCGCGCAACCCTGCTGGGCGAACACCGACGGCACGAGGACGATGCCGGATCCGCGGCAGTCGAGCACTTCGGAATGGAATCCGAGCTCGACGCGCAATCCGCCCGCGCTCCAGTCGACCGTGCGATGGAGGCCCTCGACCATGCTCGCGAGCCCCTCGGTCGCGACGCGGCGCGAACGGACGGTGATGTCGGCACGCAGCATGCGCTCGAGTTGCGGCCACACCGGCTCGAGAAGCGCCGTCCACAGTTCGAGCCACGCGTCGGCGATCATCGCGCGGGCGCGCGGCAGGTTGTCGAGCATCGCTTCGACGGCCCGTCTGCGTGACCCCTCCGAGCGCACAGCGACCTTGCTGAGGTCGACGCGCATGAGCTCGTCGGGTACGTCCCGCAGCCTTTCGGCCTCGTCGGCGGGCTCGAGGTCCCACGTCGGCGTCGTCGTGAGGAAGTCGGGGAAGTATCCGCGCTCGCGCACGAGCACCGCGAAGAGCTCGAACGCTTCGCGCGGCACCTTCGAGCGAACGCTGCGCAACCAGCCCCATTGCAGCGGATGCTCCGCCGGCCGCTGCAGCACCCGCACGGCGTGGCACAGCTCGTGTCCCGGCGACACCCCGAAGCGGATCGCCGAGATGTCATCGGCGGCCAGCCGGAACACGACGAAGTTTCGACTCACATCGAAAGACTACGGTGGCGGATGCCGCGGCGGCAGTCTCTACACATCGAACCACCGCAAGGAATCGAGACATCAGATGAACGCCGCAGAGATCACCATGTCCCCCGCGATGCACGCACCCGCCGGCACCGAGGAGATCATCCCCGCCGAGGCCCTGCGCGTCGGCACGAGGCGCACGCGCCGGTTCGTCGGCCGCGATCACGGCGCCGGCATCTCGTACTTCTTCGTCGACAACGAGCCCGGCGAAGGCCCCGGCCCGCACTGGCACCCCTACACCGAGACGTGGGTCGTGTTGGCCGGCACCGCCGAGATCACGATCGGCGACCGCAAGCTGATCGCCCGAGAGGGCGACACGGTCACGGGTCCGGCCGGTGTGTGGCACCGCTTCGAGAACGTGGGCGAGGACCGCCTGCGCGTGCTCTGCATCCACGCATCCGACGTCATCATCCAGACCTGGGCCGAAGAAGAGTAAGCCCGCACCACCCCCGGCACCACTCACACACCACGGAGGAACCCATGTCATTCCAGGCCTACCTCGACACGATCGAGAAGAAGACCGGGCTCACGCCCCGCCAGCTCGTCGACATCGCCACCGAGAAGGGCTTCGGCCCCGACTCGAAGGCGACGCCGATCATCGAGTGGCTCGCGGCCGACTACGGCCTCGGTCGCGGGCACGCGATGGCGCTCGTGCACGTCATCACGAAGGGCCCGCAGATCCCCACGAAGCACGTCGGCACCGACGGCGTCCACCGCGACGAGTCCGACACGCTGTGGCTCGACGGTGCCGCGACGAATCCGAATCGCACCTAGCGCGAGCGCGGAGACGTGAAGAGGGGGCGGATGCCGCGGCATCCGCCCCTCTTCGTCTGTTGTCATCCCGGACTCACACGGCGCGCAGCAGCGCCTCGGCGGGCACGTCGCGGAATGTGAGCAGGAACGTGCGCTCGGGCCGGGTGCGGGCGCGGTGGATGACCTGCAGCGCCCGCTGGAACGTGGGGCTCGCGTTCACCGTCACGACGCGCTCGACGTCGGCGTTGAGGAGCTGCTTGACCAGTTCGTCCAGGGCGGGGGTGTTGTGGCGGAGGACACTGCCCGCGTCCAGCGCGATATCGGTGTCGTTGATGCCGGCCGCCAGCCGGCGGGCCGTGGCTCGCCCGAAGAACTCTCGGGGCAGGGTGATGACGTGGGCCATGGTGTCACTCCTTTCACGTGATGTGCGGTTGCGGAAGACGCTCGCGGTGAGCGAATCGTGACCGGGACGGGAATCGAACCCGCGTCGTACCTGCGGTGAAAGCGCAGTCGCCCCTACCAGCAGAGCAACCCGGCCGAGTCTGTGATCGTGACCCCAGCGGGAATCGAACCCGCGCTGCTGTCGTGAGAGGGCAGTGTCCTGACCGCTAGACGATGGGGCCCTGAGTGACAGCGCGGCGCGCCACCCTCACGCCTGGAGTTCGTCGCTCGTCGCGAGCGGATGGCCCGATCAGGACGGCCCGATCCTCGTGGGAGCCGGTGCGCGCCGACTGCCGTCGAAGGGTGAGTCCTCGCGCGGACGACACCCATTATGAACAAGGCCAGGCGGCGGGCGAATATTCCTGCGGCCGCCAGCACCGGGCCGGCGGGCGGCGGCGCGTGCCGATCGAGATCGATGCACCGCCCGCCGTCGCAACCGCGCCGAGCAATCAGCTGGGCGGAGTCCACCGCTTCCGCGGGCCGGCCGCCCGCATTGGGTTCTCTGCGCTGGCACCACCATCGATCACGACCGCTGCTCCCGTGATGAACGATGCTTCGTCGCTCAACAGGAACGCGACGAGGTTCGCGAGTTCGTCCGGCTTGCCGGCGCGTCCGAGCGGGATCGCCCGCAGCAGCGGATTCTCCTGCTGGTCTTCGGCCGTGGCCGCCAGCATCGCCGGCATCAGAGCAGTCTCGATGATGCCTGGGACGACGGCGTTCACGCGGATGCCCTCCGGGCCGCCCTGGACCGCTGCCGTCCGCATCACGCCGAGCACGGCGTGCTTCGTGGAGTTGTACACGGCGAGACGCTCGCTGCCGAGCATGCCCGCCACGGAAGAGGTGATGACGACCGATCCGGGGATCTTCGCTGCGGTGAGGTGCCGCAATGCAGCCTGCGTTCCGAGGAACGTGCCGCGGAGGTTCACGGACACGACTTTGTCGAACTCCTCCAGCGTCACGTCGTGCATGAGTGCCCCGACCGTGCCCCCGATGCCGGCGTTGAGGTGGAACAGGTCAATGTGACCGAACCGTTCGATCCCCTCCTGCATGTACCGGTCCACTCCGTCGATCGCGCCGATGTCGGCGACCACCCCGAGAGACTCGCCGGGAAGGGACTCCGTCACGGCATCCAGCGCTTCGCCGTTGATGTCGACGGCCACGACGGCCGCCCCGTCACGCGACAGGCGCTCGGCCGTCGCACGACCGATACCGGATGCGGCTCCGGTCACGACCGCTACCTTCCCCGAAAGATCAACCACCCTGCTCCCCTTCCTGTATGTATGCGCGCCGCCTCTGCGCGACCGCCGCACCCTTGTTTCCCGGCCCCGCGGCCTCAGCTCATACCGGCGTCGACTCGGAGGACCGTGTCTCCGTCTCGCCGTCGTCGAGCTCGGCATCGCGGTCTTCGAGCAGAGACGGGCCGCGTTCGGCGAGCTTCCGCGCGTGCCGGTCGTAGTCGGCAGCGAGCGCTTCCTTGGCGGAACGGATGACGGAGCTTGTGAGCGCCGCAGCCAGATCGGCGTCGCGCGCCTCGAATGCGTCCTGGATGCGGCGGTGCGACGCGAGCGACCGTTCGACCTGCCCCTCGATGCTGAAGGTCAGCCGCCTCAGTCGAAGCACCCGGAGACCGAGGGAGTCGAGAGTCTGCGCGAGGACCGGGTTTCGCGAGATCTCCGCGGAGCGCTCGTTGTAGGCGACGTTGGCCCAGAAGTACGCGCTCTCGGATCCGGACGCCGCGGCCTCGCCCATCGCGTCGAGCAGGAGTCGGAGCTCCTCCAAGTCCTCGTCGGTCGCGTTTGTGCACACGAGGCGCGACACCAGAGCGGAGAGCACCGCACGGACGTCGTAGATCTGCATCATCGTCTCCGCCGGCACGATGGTCACTCGCGGGCGACGGCGCGGGACCGTTGTGACGAGTCCGTGGCGCTCGAGCAACAGCATCGCCTCCCGGGCCGGCGTCCGGCTCGAGTGGTACCGCCGAGCGACGCTGACCGAGTCGACCTTGTCTCCGGGCGCGATTCGCCCGTCGACGATGGCCAACGCGACATCGATCGCGATCCGGTCCACCAGCGACGGATTCGCGGCATCCACCTGAAGGAGGCGCGCTACGTACTGCGCGCCCACCGCTGTGGCCTGTGCTCCCCTGTCAACGCTCATTTGTCACGTCCTTCGCAGCATCGGCGTTCGTAAGCGGGCCCCCCTGTGTCTCAATCCTCGGCCAATCCGAGGAGCCGTGCCGCATTCGATTTGAGGATCTTGGGCAGGACTTCGCTCTTGAACCCGCGAGTCTCGGCGTCGGCCAGCCACCGGTCGGGGGTGAGCACCGGGAAATCCGAGCCGAAGAGGACCTTGTCCGAGATGAGCGAATTCGCGTGTTGCACGAGTTGCTCTTCGAAGTACTTCGGCGACCATCCGGACAAGTCGATGAACACGTTCTGCTTGTGGCGTGCGACCGCCAGCGCCTCCGCCTGCCAGGGGAAGGAGGGGTGAGCGATGATCAGGCGGAGCTCGGGGAAGTCGACGGCGATGTCGTCGAGGAGCATGGGGTTGGAGTGCTTGAGGCGCACCCCTCCCCCGCCTGGAGAAGTGCGCCCGATCCCGGTCTGGCCGGAATGGAAGAGCGCGATTGATCCGTAGCCGGCCAGGACTTCATATAGTTCATACGCCGCTGGTTCGTCCGTCGCAAAGCCCTGAATGCTCGGGTGGAACTTGAAGCCCTTGACGCCGTGATTCTCTATGAGATCGCGGGCTTCCCGGATCGCGTCGGGTCGTCTGGGGTCGATGCTCGCGAATGGAATCATGACGTCCGGATGCCGACGCGCGGCGGCCGCCACGTCCAGGTTCGGGACACGCGAATCGCCCATGTGGCGCTCCGTGTCGACCGGGAAGACCACCGCGAGCATGCGCCGCTCGCGGTAGTAGTCGGCCGTCTGGTCCAAGGTGATGTTCACGAGGTCGGACTTCCACCGTCGCGCTTGGTCCTCCCTGGTACGACGGCTGACCTCGTTCTCAACTCCTGGCGTGTCCGGCCGCATCGCGTGGACGTGGACGTCGATCGCGACGATCGAGTCGAGGTCGATCGCCCCCGTCACGCGGACCACCCCGGGACAAGCGCGCCGTCCGCGACCAACTGGTCGATGTCGGTGTCGTCGAGTCCCGCTGCGACGAGGACGTCCTTGCCATCCTCACCGAGACGCGGCGGGAACGCGTGTTCCTTGCGCGCCGACTTCTCGAACTTGATCGGGTTGCCCGGCACCGATACGCGGGAGCCCTTTCCATCCTCGAGCGTGACGACCATCTGCCGGTGGACGACCTGCGGGTCGGCCAGCGCTTCGGGAACGCTCTTCACCAGGGCGGCCGGGATGCTCGCGGCATTGAAGCGTTGCACCCACTCTGCAGCCGAGTGACTCAGGAAGGCGGGCTCGATGATCGCCCACAGCGCTTCCTTGTTGCGGAGCCTGTCGGCATTGGTCACGAAGCGCGAGTCCGTGATCAACTCCTCGTGCCCGAGCACTCGGGCCATCTCCGCCCACATCCGCTCGGTGTTCGCGGTGGTGACCATCACCTGTCCGTCCCCGCAGGTGAAGGCGCGATACGTGGGTACCGAATCATGCCCTGTGCCCTGCGGGCGGGGCGGCACACCTGAGTGCAGGTAGTAGCTCGCCTGATAATTGAGCATTGAAACGAGGCAGTCGAGCATCGAGACGTCGATGTAGTCGCCCCGACCGGTGGAGCGGCGGTGCTCCAGGGCCGCGAGGACGCCGATCGCCGCGTTGAGCCCCGCGGCGAGATCGCCCACGGGCACACCTGTACGCAATGGACGACCGCCCTCTTCGCCTGTGAGGCTCATCGTGCCTGACGCGGCCTGCACGACCATGTCATAGGCGGGCAGGTCACGGGCGGGGCCGTCCTGACCGAATCCGCTGATGGAGCACCAGATGAGCGATGGATCGCGCTCCATCTCCTCCCGGCGCGACAGCCCCAGGCGATCGAGGACGCCGGGACGGAAGTTCTCCATCACGATGTCGCTCTCCGCGATGAGCCTGCGGATCACGTCCAGAGCACCCGGCCGCTTCAGGTTGAGCACGAGGCTGCGCTTGTTGCGGTTGATGGTGTGGAAGTAGACGCTGTCGTCGCGAACGAAGTTCGGCGCCACGGTCCGGCTGAGGTCGCCCTCGGGCGGCTCGATCTTGATGACCTCGGCACCGAGGTCGCCCAGGATCTGGGTTGCATACGGCCCCGAGAGGAACTGTGTGAAGTCGAGCACTCGAACCCCTGCGAGGGGGCCGCGTTCTGACTGCGTCATGGGACGGGGATTCCTTTCATCGAGCGAGGAGCCAGCGGGCGATCCGACGGGCCTGAGCAGGTTGGGCATGCTGGTCATGGAGACGACCCCGCGGAGGCGCGCACCGCGTCGGACAGGTACTTGGCACCGGACTGCGACGCGGCGCCGCCGTCGACACTGATCTCCGCGCCGTTGACGAAGCTCGCGGCATCAGACAGGAGGAAGGCGACGACCGCCGCGATCTCAGACGGCTGGCCTGCCCGTCCCAGCGGGCTGGCGTCGAGCGATGCCGCAAGGAACGCGGCCGGCGCGGTGGCCACTCCGGAGGTGTCGGTGTAGCCCGGATGGACCATGTTCACCCTGATGCCACGGGCACCGAACTCCATGCTGGCGATCGAGCTGAGCCCTCGGAGCGCCCACTTGCTCAGTGTGTAGGGCACCGCGTGGTAGGGGATGAGAGCAGCGACCGACCCGATGTTGACGATCGAGCCCCCGTCGCCCATGAGCGGAAGTGCCGCCCGCATGGCACGGAGTGCGCCCATGACGGTGACGGAGAAGGCGAGCTCGCATTGTTCCGGCTCGACGACGTCGATGCGGTCGCGGAGCACGAGGCCGACGTTGTTCACGAGGCCGTCCAGACGACCGAACCGTCCCCTCGCGACGTCGATGACCCGCTGCCAGTCGTCGTCCTTCGACACGTCGAGTGTCTCGAACACGGCCGATCCCGGCGCACCCGCGACGCGGCTCAGCGTCTCCGGTGCCTCCGCGACCCGGTCGGTGGCCAGCACGTCGGCCCCCCGCCACGCCAGCTCCTGCACGATGGCCGCACCGATGCCGCGGGCAGCCCCTGTGACGAGGACGACCTTGCCCTCTAGATCATTTGCCATTGCAGACTCCTGTCTCACTGCCGACCGATGACGCAGCGCGCTACTTGATCGCGATCGGGCTGACGGGCGCGCCGACGGCGCCGGTGAACGGAAGGGGTGAGGCAACGAGGAGGAAGTCGTACACCCCGGTCTCGGCGCAGTCCTCGGCGAGCTCCGAGGGGTCCCACATCTCGCCGATGATCATCCCCATGTTCGTGACGACGACCTGGTGAAGCGGCGAGAACGCGTCGCGCACCTCGTAAGGACGCACTTCGAAGCCCCACGTGTCGATCGCGATGGCTGCGATCTCGCTCCGGTGCAGCCAGTCGGCGGTGGAGAACGAGAAGCCGGGCGCGTCTCCCCCGGTGTATCCCTTCCAGCCGTTAGCCCGCGCGCGTTCCAGCTGACCGGTGCGCACCACGACGATGTCTCCCCGGCCGACGCGGGAAGTCTCGCCCTGCGCCTCGATGGTGGCGAGGATGTGCTCCTCGGTGATCGCGAAGCCGTCCTCCAGCTCGCCTCCGCCGACCGCGCGTCCGATGTCGAGCAGGACACCACGTGAGATGGCGAGCGGGGTGGCGTGCTCGATGCCCGTGACCAGGTCACCCGCAGGCGTCACCACCTCGTTCGCGACGCGACCGTTGTAGGCCAGGCCACGGTCGTAGATGTGCCCGAGTCCATCCCAGTGGGTCGCGCACTGAAGGGCCATGAACACCACGTCGTCCGAGCCGCCGACGCCGTGCGGGAACCCCTGCCGGCCGTGGATGTGGTCGTCCGCAGTCTGTGTGAAGGTGTGCACGGGGTTGGTACGTCCCATGAAACCGGTCTGCGGTCCGTTCGGCCCGAGTTCGAGGGACAGAGAGAACGACGCACCACGCTTTACCAGGCGGCCCGCCTCCAGCTTCTTCGCATCGTCGATGAAGTTCAGCGTGCCGACACGGTCGTCCTCACCCCACCGGCCCCAGTTCCGGTACTTCTCCGCGGCCTCGGCGATGACGTCGGCGAACTCATCGACAGTCAGATCCTCATACATTGCTCAGACTCTCCTTTGTCTCTACGGGTGCTTCTTGGATGGACGGGGCCTCTGCCCCGAGGCCGTCAGGCCGGATGCTCGTGGGTGTCGACAGCCACCCAGGGGCGCTGATCTCGCGCCCGCGCATGATGCCGGCGGGGCGCCGGATCAGGACGAAGACGAGTACGGCCGCGATGATGACCGTCGCGATTCCGTTGGGAACGGCGAACTCCCACGGCCCGATCCCGCCGCTCACCTGAATGCGTCGCATCCCGACATCGAGCACGGCGAGCAGGGCGCCTCCCACAACGGCGCCGGTGAGGCTCCCCATCCCGCCGATCACGAGGGAGGCCAGGATGATGAAGCCGAGAGAAAGGTAGTAGTCCGAAGGTGTCAGGACTCCCACCGTGTGCACGTAGAGGGCCCCGCCGACGGCGCTGGCCGCCGCGCTGAGCGCGAACGCCCGTCGCCGCTCGCGGCTGACCTTCACACCCACGGAGCGGGCCGCCACCTGGTCGTCCCGGCTGGCACGGAGGCGCACGCCGGTCGGCGAGCGCTGGAAGAGCCACGCCGCGACGATCACGGCGGCCGCCCCGACCAGCGCGATCGGCACCGTCACGTCGACGGGAATGCCCGAGATCGTGCCGCCGCCCTTGGACAGCACATCCCAGTGAACGAGCACGACCTGCGAGATCATCAGCAGCGCGAGCGTCGCCACCGCTGCCGCCATGCCGCCGAGCCTGGCCAGCGGCAGGGCCACGATGTATCCGACGACCGCGGCGACGATCGCGGCAATCATGACTGTCGGCCACAGCCCGGGGGCGAACGACTTCAACCAGTCGGGCAGGCCCGGCACGAGGAATGCGCGCTGCATCGGTGGGATGGCGAGGATTCCGCCGAGGTACGCTCCCACCGCGATGAACGCCGCGTGCCCGAAGGAGATCACGCCGGAGTTCCCCACGAAGATGTAGATGGCGACCACGAGCGTGACCATGATCAACCCCTGCACGACGTCGCCGGCGAGCTTCGGAACCAGTGAGAGCAGCAGCGCCGCGAGTGCCACCCCGACAAGGAGGACGCCTGGCGTCCAGGCCGCGACAAGAACAGCCCGTAGGCGCGCAGAGATGTTGATCGACATCACACTCGCTCCAATGCACTCGACCGGACGAAGATCCCCCCTGGCCTCACGAGGAGCACCAGGATGACGATCGTGAAGAGGATCGCGTCCCGGTAGACGGCGATGCCAGGCGGAAGCAGAACGGTCAGGGCCACGGTCAGGCCGCCGAGGAGGAAACCGCCGGCCGCTGCGCCGGGGAGGCTCCGAAGCCCGCCGAGCACCACCGCGACAAGACCGAGCAGGAGCGGCTGCACGCCCATCTCGGGCATCACGGATCCGCTGCGCGCGGTAAGCAGGATGCCGGTCAGCGCGGCGATGACGCCGCTGATGACGAACGACATGGTGACCACCCGCTGCGCGCGGACCCCCAGCATCTGGGCCATGACGTAGTCCTCCGCGGAAGCCCGGATCCACACGCCGGCCGCCGTGTTGCGGAGGAAGAAGGTCAGCAGCAGCAGCATGAGCAAGACGACCCCGAAAGTGATCAGGGCGAGGAGCGAGACTGACAGGCCGAGTATCTCGACGCTCGAGCTGACGTCACTGCCGAATCCGGTGCCTTTGGGGCGCGACCCGAAGATGGCGACAGCAACGCCCTGGAGCGCGAGCGACACCCCGAACGACGCGACCAGCAAGGTCGTCTCGTCGGCGCCGCGGAGGAAGCTGAACGGCATCCACGACATCAGCAAGGCGAACAGCACAGAAACACAGACCGCAGCGGGGATCGCGAGGTACCACAGCTCCGGAGCGAACAAGTAGATGGTGTACGCCGACACCATGATGAGCTCGCCCTGGGCCAGGTTTATGAGGCGGGCGACGCCGAACGTCATCGCGAGGCCGACGGCGAGCAGCGCGTAGAGACCGCCGACCGTCAAGGCGTCGATGATGTATTGGACTCCCATATCAGCTCCGATCCGCGGGTGCGTCGCCAACGACGACGTCGATGCCGAAATAGGCGGCGAGCATCTGCTGCCCGTCACGGGTGTTGTCGATTTCCGAGATCTCGCCATTGCGCAGGAGGAGGGCGCGCGATGAGATGTCGAGTGCCTGCAGCGCGCTCTGCTCGACGAGGAGCACAGCTCGCTCGTTGTCTGTGAGCGACGCGATCAGTTCCATCAGCTCTTCCACCACGATGGGCGCAAGCCCGAGAGAGGGTTCGTCGAGCAGGAGGACTCTCGCGCCCGTGAGCAGGGAACGGGCTATCGCGAGCTGCTGCTGCTGACCCCCGGAGAGCAGTCCCGCGCGCCGGTCGCGTGCCCGAGCCAGCACCGGGAATTGCGCGAACACGGCGTCCGTCTCCTGCCGCGCGGCCGTCTTGTCGCGGCGCACCGCGCTCGCGACGAGGAGGTTGTCGGCGACGGTCAGGCTTCCGAAGATCCGCCGCTGTTCGGGCACCAGTGCGAGGCCGCTCCGCACGATCTGGTCGGGGCGCTGATCGAGGATGTCCTTCCCGTCCAGTCGCACCCGGCCGCCGACTCGGACCTTTCCACGGCGGACGGCGGCACGCTTCTCCCCGGCGATGGTCATGAGCGTCGTCGACTTGCCGGCTCCGTTGGGTCCGACCAGGGCGAGGATCTCACCGGGCTGCAACGTGAAGCTCACGCCGCGGACCGCATTGACCGGGCCATAGGACACGGTCAGGTCTTCCACCTCAAGCATCGACAGTCACACTCCTGGTACCCAGATAGGCCTGGATGACTTCCGGACTCTGTTGAACCTCGGCCGGCGCACCGACGCAGATGGTGCGGCCCTCTGCCAGCACGTGGACGCGGTCGCAGAGGCGCATCACGAGGCCCACATCGTGCTCGATGATGATGACGGCGACGCCAGTCGCGTCCCGCATCTCCGCCAGGAAGGCGACGAGTTCCTGGCTCTCGGACTCGTTGAGGCCCGCCGCCGGCTCGTCGACGGCCAGCACCTTGGGCGACGTCGCAAGAGAGCGGGCCAGTGCGGCTTTGCGCTCGAATCCGTAGGGCAGCACGTCGGCACGGATGTCGGCGACGGAGGCGAGGCCGCTCAGCGCGATCAGCTCCTGCGCCTTCGCGCGCGCCGCACCGGACCGCAACCCGGCCCCCAGGGCCGCCACCTCGATGTTCTCGCGGACGGTCATCTTGGTGAACAGCCGTCCCGCTTGGAACGTGCGCGTGATTCCCTTGCGCACGCGCTTGTCCGGGGTGGCCCGGGTGACGTCCTCCCCGTCCAACAGGACGGATCCGGACGTCACCCGGGTGAAGCCGCTGATCACATTGACGAAGGTTGTCTTCCCGGCACCATTCGCCCCGATGAGGCCGAGGATCTCGGCGGGGGCGAGGACCAGGTCGACATCGGACAACGCGGCGACGCCGGCATAGGCGACGCTGACGCCGCGCGTCTCAAGGACATACCCGGTGGAGGAAGACGGCTTCGTCATCGGGAATCAGCCCTCGAGGTGGAGGTCGACCTCGCCCGCCGGAGCGAGAAGCGAGACGAACGTCGGCCACGCGTCGACGTACTGGATGAACACGAACTCCCGGTATGGGTCCGAATGCAGCTCGGGCGAGAACGTCACAGTGCCCAACGCCGTCTCGAACGTGCCCTGCTCGTCGATCCAGGCGGAGAGCGCCGCACCGTCGGTGCCGCCGGTCGCCTCGATGGCCTGAGCGAGGATCTCCATGCCGACGTAGCCCTCGAGGAAGTTGGTGCTGTCGGGGTTGGAGCCGAAGGTCTCGATGTACTGCTGCACGAGCTCGTTCACTTCGTCGCGCGGGTCACCGCCGAACTCCTCTCCCTCCGCGTTCCCCCATGTGTGAGCGGATGCGCTGACGTAGACGTCGTTGATGCCGGGAAGGCTCTCCGACCAGAAGCGGCCGTAGTTCGCGCTCGGAAGGAGCAGCGGTACGTCAACGCCGGCGCCCCGGATCTGTCGGACAACAGCGGCCGAGGAGGGCGGGCCGCCAGCCAGAAGCACGAAGTCGAGGTTCGCGGTGTTCCGGATGTCGGTGATCAGCGGAGCCACGTTCTCGTCCTGCATCGTGTTGATGTCGGAGGTCGCGATGATGTTGATCCCGTATTCCTCGGCCGCGTCCTTGAAGCCCTCGCAGACCTGGATGTTGTAGTCCAGCCAGGTGTCGCAGACGACATAGGCGTTGGGCCCGAAGTTCTCGGAGGCGAAGCGCGCATCGACATTGCCCTCGGCGTACGTCAGCGGTCCGCGGGTGTACGCCATCTGGCCGACACCCTGCACACCCCACAGCGGGCTGCCGGCGCAGAGCGACCACGCGATCACACCCTGAGACACCGCCGCCTGACCGCCGGCGGCACCGAAGTCGTAGTTGCAGTTCTGGAAGGTGATGTCGGCGCCCTTCTCGAGCACCTCCAGCGTCGCCGTACGACTGCCCTGTGGGTCGGAGGTCGTGTCGGCCTCGACGATCTCGAGGAGTCGGCCGTCGATCCCGCCCTTCTCGTTCTGACGGTCGACGAAGAGCTTCACGCCGTTCCAGGTGGGACCGTCGAAGGGCTGGAGGAGACCAGTGAGGCCGATGGCCCCGCCGATGACGATCGGTTCGTCAGTCTCTTCGGCTCCGCCTGCCTGAGCGGAGCCGGAACAGCCGGCCAGCGCCAGCATCGCCAGGATCGTGGCGCCTGCGGCCAGCATTTTGGGCGTTCTCATCATTGAGCCTTCCTGCGTTGTGTGTACAGATAGGAGTTAGGCCGCCTTATCGACCAACTCCGCTTCCCCGAGTTTCCGCGTGATGATGCGTTTCTCACTTCGCATCGTCCCGCGACCCCAACTCATAGTGTCGACACTATAGGAACTGCGCGAGCGATGCTATGTCCTATCGCGCGTTTCTGGACGTGTCATGGCGACAAGGTCATGAACAGGGACGTTGCGCCCCGTCAAGATCGCCTCGTCCAGCCGATCCGCGACGACGGATCCGATCAGCGGATCGACCAGCGTGTGGAACTTGTGGCGCAGCCCCGCCTCGCGCTCGTCCGCGTCGGGATTCGGACGGCTCGCATCGGATTCGACCACGAGCTCGTCCCCACTCGCCGTGAGCACCCGCGTTCGCGCGAAGAAGGGACGGCCCTCGAGCTCCGGCGTATACCGGACGTGGATGCGTTCCGCGTAGTCCCTCACCTCCGCCGCCCTCACGCTTCGGTCATAGGTCGATTCGTCCGCGAGGTCCCAGCCGAGGAACGCCAGCGCCGTCGTCGTGCGGATACTGAACTTCGCCTCGGTTCCTGAGCGGGGATCGACGATGCCGCACACCGACTGGTTCTCGGCGCTCACGAAGACCTCCACGTGGGAGACGGCATCAGGCCCGGCACCCAGTCGCGCAAGCGCTTCACGAGCGTTGTGCGCCGAGGCGTGCGTCCCTGTGCAGGCCGCCATGAGCTTGAACACGGTCTGTGCGATAGCAGGGGTCGTGGCGGACGGCGGTAGGGCATGGGCCGACGCGAACATGGTCACGAAGCCCAGCGGCCCGGTCAGGCCCGTGCGGGCAGCTGTGAAGCCGTCGGCGGCGAGCTGTGCGGCGAGAACACCGGCGCTGGCCGCACGACCGGCGTGCAATGGCTTCGCCATCGAGCCGAACATCGCACGCAGCCCCCCGGACATGGTCGACGCGAGCGCTGTCGCGGCTCCCCAGCCGTCGTCATCGAGGCGCAGGAGGTGTGCGACCGCCGCGGCCGCCGCGATTGCCCCCACCGCGCCGGTCGTATGCCATCCCTCTGCGTAATGCCGCTGGCCGACGAGTCTTCCCACCTCGGCACCGAACTCCACTCCCGCGACAAGCGCGGCGAGCACCGCCTCCAGGTCCGCCGAGCGGGCAGTCCCGACGGCGAGAAGCGCCGGAAGGATGGCCACGCCCGCATGTGCGGACATACCTGGATGGAGGTCGTCGAAGTCCAAGGCGTGCGATGCCACACCGTTCACGAGGGCGGCGTCGGCGAGCGAGCGACTCCCGCGCACCCCCACCAGGCCGGCCGCGTCATCGCCGACGTGGGCCGGCGTGACGTTCCGCACGATGCGCGCGGCGTCCGTGCGCGCCCCGGCCACCGCACACCCGAACCAGTCGAGAACGCAATGCCTCGCGACGCGTTCGGCGTCCGCGGGGAGCGCCCCCCGTTCGAAGGAGCGGGCTCGCCGCCGTGCGCTGTCGAGCGCCCCGTCGGTCCACTCAGACACCGCGTCACCCGATCTTCATGCTGACCGTCTTGGTCTGCACGTAGTGATAGATCGCCTCAACTCCCTTTTCACGCCCGAATCCGCTTTCCTTGAACCCGCCGAAGGGAGCCTGGATACCGCCCGCGAAGTAGTCGTTGACCGATACCTGGCCCGCGTCGAGTCTCGCCGCGACCCGGTGTGCACGCCCGAGGTCGTTCGTCCAGATTCCTGCAGTCAGCCCGTACTTGGTGTCGTTGGCTATGCGGACCGCCTCTTCCTCGGTGTCGAAGGGGATCACGCACAGGACGGGACCGAAGATCTCTTCCTGTGCGATACGCATGCCGTTGTCGACGCCCGTGAAGATCGTGGGCAGGATGAACTGCCCGGCTCGAAGGTCCGGATCGGACGGCACGTCCCCGCCGACGGCCACCCGCGCACCCTCTGAGACGCCGAGCTCGAGGTAGTCCTTGACCTTGGCGAACTGTGCGGCGGTCGTGATCGGGCCCATGTCGGGGTCCTCGATCCCGTGCCCCAAACGCACCTTGCGGTCGATCTCCACGAGGCGCTCCACCAACTCGTCGTGGATGCTGCGGTGAGCGAGCAGGCGGCTTCCCGCAGCGCAGACCTGGCCCGCATTCACGTTGATGGCCATCGCGGAGCCGGCAGCAGCTACGTCGAGGTCGGCGTCCTCGAACACGATGTTCGGCGACTTCCCTCCGAGTTCGAGGGTGACCGGGCTGAGGTTCGCCGCGGCCTGACGCATGACCTCCTGGCCGGTCGGGACCGAGCCGGTGAAGGTGATGCGGCGGACGTCACGGTGCCGCACGAGCGCAGCACCCGCCTCGGCGCCAAGACCGGTCACAACGTTCATCACTCCGGCCGGAAGGCCCGCCTCGACCGCGATCAGAGCGAAATGGACGCACGCGAGCGAGGTGTCCTCGGCGGGCTTGATGACCGCGGTGTTGCCGGCCGCGAGCGCGGGAGCGACACTCCTCGCCGCCTGCTGCATCGCAGCGTTCCAGGGAACGACATGTCCGGTCACTCCATACGGCTCGAGCCGCGTGTAGGAGTGGTGCTGATCACCGATCGGGATGGTCTCGCCCTGGAGCTTGTCGGCGAGGCCTGCGTAGTACTCGAAGTAGCGTGCGGCGACCGCGATGTCCTGCATCGCGCCCCGCAGAGGCTTGCCGTTATCGAGGGACTCTATGCGAGCCAGACCCTCCGCGTTCTCGAGGAGCGCAGCCGACACCTTGAGCATGATGCGGCCGCGTTCGACGCCAGGCATAGTCTTCCAGGCGTGCCATGCGGCGTACGCCGAGCGCACCGCCATGTCCACCTCGCGCTCGCCACCGCGGTGCACGCGCGCGAGCGCCTCTCCTGTGCCGGGATCGTAGGTGGTGAACCAGGAGTCGCCTCCAACGCGATGCTCGCCGTCGACGACGGACCCGTAGGCCTCGAGCAGCTCCACGCCACTCATGCGAGCGAGCCTCCGTCGACGGGCAGGTTGTGGCCCGTGATCATTGCGGCCTCCGACGAGGCGAGGAAGAGCGCCGCGTTGGCGATGTCATCCGCTGTCGCGAGACGCTTCATCGGGATACCGGAGACCACCTTGTCACGCGCGGCATCGGGGTCCGGCGCCGTCTTGGTGAACTCGGGGAGCATGGGCGTGTCCGTGGCGACGGGGCACACTGAGTTCACTCGGATATCGGGGGCGAACTCCACGGCCAGCGCCTTGGTCAGCATGGCCGCGGCGCCCTTGGAGGACGCGTAGGCGCTGTTACCCGGACGGCCTTTCAGCCCCGAGAGTGACGCGGTGATGACGATGGATCCGCCTCCTGCCTCGCGAAGCGCCGGCGCGGCGGCCCGAGCGGCGAGCCACGGGCCACGCGAGTTGACCGCGAAGAGGCGGTCGAAGGTCTCGGGTGCCGTCTCCTCGATGGGAGTCGCCGGAGCGGGGATGCCCGCGTTCGCCCAGACGATGGTCAGCTTGCCGAAACGCTCGATGGCTGCTGCGACCGCGGCCTCGTTGTCGGCCGCAGACGCGGCGTCCGCGCGCACCGCGATGGCCTCACCGCCTGCCTGCGCGATGAGGTCGCGCGTCTCCTCAGCCGCCTGCTGATTGATGTCCACGACGACAACACGCGCGCCTTCCGCGGCGAAGCGGATTGCGCCGGCGCGTCCCATACCTGATCCGCCTCCGGTGATCAGAGCGACTTCGTTGTTCAACCTCATCTGCGACTCCTCCTCGAGTGACACCGGGTGCCAAAAGCGATCACCCGCGACCTACTCTAGCCAAAGTGTCGACTTAACGCGCAAACTGGATCGTGTGTGGGGTTTGATTCGCCGGAAGTGTCGACGCAAAGCCGCCCATGCGCAGCACGTCGCCGCTTCTGAGCGGCACCCAACCAGGTCTCTGCACGAGCGCTAGCTGTACTGCCCAGGCAGGTTGTTTGAGATCCGGCTGATGGGCGGGAGCTTCCCGATCGCAGTGTGGGGCCTGTGGTGATTGTAGAAGTGCAGCCAGGCGGGCAGGGCTGCGCGGCGGGCTGATTCGCTGTTGTA